>NZ_LT907980.1:1901352-2535136 GCF_900215155.1 Marinobacter sp. LV10R510-11A | reverse complement strand
CGGAAGACCAAGGTTTCCTGCGCAACGCTAATCGGCGCAGGGTGAGTCGGCCCCTAAGGTGAGACCGAAAGGTGTAATCGATGGGAAACGGATTAATATTTCCGTACCTTGGATAGCTGCGATGGAGAGACGGAGAAGGCTAGGTGAGCCGGGCGACGGTTGTCCCGGTTTAAGCGAGTAGGGAGTGGGTTTAGGCAAATCCGGATCCACAATTCTGAGACGCGACGACGAGCACCCTTAACGGGAGCGAAGTCATTGATGCCCTGCTTCCAGGAAAATCTTCTAAGCTTCAGGCTATTTGAGACCGTACCCCAAACCGACACAGGTGGTCAGGTAGAGAATACCAAGGCGCTTGAGAGAACTCGGGTAAAGGAACTAGGCAAAATGGTGCCGTAACTTCGGGAGAAGGCACGCCGGTGGTATGTGACGCCCTTCGCGGGTTGAGCGGAAGCCGGTCGAAGATACCAGGCCCCTGCGACTGTTTATTAAAAACACAGCACTGTGCAAACTCGTAAGAGGACGTATACGGTGTGACGCCTGCCCGGTGCCGGAAGGTTAATTGATGGGGTTAGCGCTTGCGCGAAGCTCTTGATCGAAGCCCCGGTAAACGGCGGCCGTAACTATAACGGTCCTAAGGTAGCGAAATTCCTTGTCGGGTAAGTTCCGACCTGCACGAATGGCGTAACGACGGGGGCGCTGTCTCTACCCGAGACTCAGTGAAATTGAAATCGCCGTGAAGATGCGGTGTATCCGCGGCTAGACGGAAAGACCCCGTGAACCTTTACTATAGCTTCACAGTGAACTTTGAACATGTTTGTGTAGGATAGCTGGGAGGCTTTGAAGCGTGAACGCTAGTTTGCGTGGAGCCAACCTTGAAATACCAGCCTGGCATGTTTGAGGTTCTAACTCCGTCCCCTTATCGGGGATGAGGACATTGTGTGGTGGGTAGTTTGACTGGGGCGGTCTCCTCCTAAAGCGTAACGGAGGAGCACAAAGGTGGGCTAAGTACGGTCGGACATCGTACGGTTAGTGTAATGGCACAAGCCCGCTTAACTGCGAGACAGACACGTCGAGCAGGTACGAAAGTAGGTCATAGTGATCCGGTGGTTCTGTATGGAAGGGCCATCGCTCAACGGATAAAAGGTACTCCGGGGATAACAGGCTGATACCGCCCAAGAGTTCACATCGACGGCGGTGTTTGGCACCTCGATGTCGGCTCATCACATCCTGGGGCTGAAGCCGGTCCCAAGGGTATGGCTGTTCGCCATTTAAAGTGGTACGCGAGCTGGGTTTAGAACGTCGTGAGACAGTTCGGTCCCTATCTGCCGTGGACGTTGGAGATTTGAGGAAAGCTGCTCCTAGTACGAGAGGACCGGAGTGGACGAACCTCTGGTGTTCGGGTTGTCACGCCAGTGGCATTGCCCGGTAGCTATGTTCGGACAGGATAACCGCTGAAAGCATCTAAGCGGGAAGCCCCTTCCAAGATGAGATCTCCCTGGGCCCTTGAGGCCCCTGAAGAGCCGTTCAAGACTAGGACGTTGATAGGTCGGGTGTGTAAGCGCTGCGAGGCGTTGAGCTAACCGATACTAATTGCTCGTGCGGCTTGACTATATAACACCCAAGACAATTGCGGATATCGCAACGAAAAAATCAATATCACGGCCTAAAAAGCCAGTTCTATCTCATCCCCCAGTGATCAACCGTTTTGTCTGACGACCATAGCGGCTTGGAACCACCTGATCCCATCTCGAACTCAGAAGTGAAACAGGCCTGCGCCGATGGTAGTGTGGCATTTGCCCATGTGAGAGTAGGTCATCGTCAGACTCTTAATACCAAAAACCCCCAGCGGCTCGCCGTTGGGGGTTTTTTCGTTTTGTCTTTTTGTCCTTCCTAGTGTTTAATTCCCGCTTTACTCATTCTTCTGGCCGGATGGTATTTAATGAGATCAAAGGCACTTGTAAAGCTACTCAGTGATGGGCGGGTTCATTCCGGTGAACGTCTGGCCGGGGAGCTTGGCGTAAGCCGTACCGCGGTTTGGAAGCAGGTGCGTCGCGCGATTGATACGGGTCTCGAGATCGAGACGGTTCGTGGGCGCGGTTACAAACTAATCACGCTCGTAGATCTGCTTGACGCAGACGTCATTCTGGGCGGGCTCACCGAAGTGGTTCGTGGTCGGGTTTCTCTGACCGTTCTTGATGAAGTGGACTCCACAAACGCAGAGATTTTCAGGCAGGTAGCCTTAGGCGCCAAAGATGCGCCAGTCGCGATCGCAGATGGTCAAACGCTGGGTAGGGGGCGCCGCGGCCGAACATGGCGCAGCCCTCGAGGTGAGAACCTTTATCTAAGTGCTGGTCTGACGTTTCATGGCGGCTTTTCCGTTCTTGACGGACTTAGTCTTGTGCTTGGCGTCGCCGTCGCTGAGACGCTAGAGAAGCTAGGCGTGCCGGGTGTCTGTCTTAAGTGGCCTAATGATATTTTTCTGCCTGGCGGTAAGCTGGGAGGCGTTCTAGTGGAACTTCAGGGTGAGCTGCAGGAGGGAGTTGTTCAAGTTGTGGCGGGTATTGGTATCAACATCCACATGAGTCGTGCTGATGATGTGGATCAACCCTGGTCTAGTCTCGCCCGGTACTCCCCGGAAAACAGTTGGTCACGGAACGAGGTAGCATCCGTTCTCATTAACGCACTGTTTGAAAGTGCCGAAACCTTTGCTGAAAAGGGTTTCGGAGCCTTTCGCGAGTCTTGGCAAGCGCGCGATCTATTCAAGGGGCAACATATTGTCGCCCGAGAAGGCGAGGTTGCTGGTGTCGGCCGTGGTATCGATGGGCACGGAAACTATTTGGTCGAGACGGAGGCTGGCCTTGTTGCCATCCGCGCGGGAGAGGTTAGTTTGCGGGTGGTGGCCCCATGAGGCTGTTGATAGACGCGGGAAATACTCGGATGAAGTGGCGACTGGAGCAAGCCGGAATCGTTATTGATGAAGGTTGGTCCGCGCTAGATAGCGAGGATCCTTTGGGGGAAATTGCTGACTATCTCGGCTCGATTTCCCGTGTAGGCGTGTCGACGGTAATCCGTGAGGACATCCGGCTAAAGCTTTTGTCTTATCTGGAGCGAAAAGTCCCAGGTTCGGTGTGCTTTTACTGGGCGGAAGCGGAGCGTTTCGGGCTTCAGAACTCCTATGCTGATCCGCAAGCCATGGGGGCTGACCGTTGGCATGGTATGTACGGTGCTTGGGCATTGCATAGAGGCGGTTGCGCAGTTATCGATGCAGGTAGTGCTATTACAGTGGACTATGTGAGTCATGCAGGTCAGCACTTAGGGGGGTATATTCTTCCCGGGTTTAAAATGATGCTGAAGAGTCTGAAGACAGATGCAGCCCGAATTACGTTTGAGAAAAATCATGTTGTATCGGCGCAGCCGGGAAAGAATACGGCGGAGTGCGTAAATCACGGGCTGTCTTGGCTGTCTTTGGCCATGATTGCGCGTGTCAGAAAGGATATGGCGGAGCTTGGTCTTGCTGAGGCGCTGATTACTGGGGGTGATGCGCTACGGCTTTTGGCGCTTGGTATGGATGGAAGTCATCACCCCGCACTGGTGTTAGATGGGCTAGGGTGCATCGATAACGAAGTGTTTGGGATATGAAGCGCTTGGCCTTGATGCTGATGCTGCTTAACGTCTTTGTTTGGTACGGTTTGAATAGCTTTCCTGAATACAGCTCGGCTAGCAGCATGGCGACCGGCACTTTGCCAAGGGTGGCGGAATTAAGGGTTGTCTATTCGGATCCTCTCACCGTACCGGGGGCGTCAGAAGCGCGTAAATGCGTCATGGTTGGCTGGTTTGCCACAGTAGGTGATGCCGAAGCCATCGCTAAAAAGGAGCGTTCGCTGGAATATCTGCATTACCAGGTTGTCGAGACGGAGAGGGAGCGTTCGCCGTTGCACTGGGTAATCATTCCTCCCCAACCGGAAAAGATCGCCTTGGCCCAGTCAAGAAAGCTTCGCAAGCAGGGGGTTGATTCGTACTTAGTTACCCAGGGTAGTAACCGCAATGCCATCTCCCTCGGCCTGTTTGAGTCCCGGGAGGCGGCAATTTCCGTGCTAGAGGAAAAAAAACATCAGAATCTCAATGCAATACTGGCCAACTTCCCCCGAAATCAGATAAGCTACGCGCTGTCTTTTGAAGTGAGCTCGGAATTTGTTGAAAAGCAAATTCAGGCGGCTGAGGCGGATTATGGCAATGAATTCGACTTCGTCGAAATCAACACCTGCGAAGGTGTTGCAACGTCAGTAAAAAATCCGTAGTATACCGCCCTCGCTGAAGAGGCGATTGTGAGCTGGCGTAGCTCAGTTGGTAGAGCAGCTGACTTGTAATCAGCAGGTCGGGGGTTCGATTCCGTCCGCCAGCTCCACTTTTTTGTAGTAACGGGTGCGTGAGAGCGCGCCTAACTCGGAGGGGTTCCCGAGTTGGCCAAAGGGATCAGACTGTAAATCTGACGCGAAAGCTTCGCAGGTTCGAATCCTGCCCCCTCCACCACTTAATTGCTCGCGGGCATCGTATAGTGGCTATTACCTCAGCCTTCCAAGCTGATGACGCGGGTTCGATTCCCGCTGCCCGCTCCAATTTTATATGCAATGCTCATGTAGCTCAGTCGGTAGAGCACATCCTTGGTAAGGATGAGGTCACCGGTTCAACTCCGGTCATGAGCTCCACTATTTATCCGGTCAACGTTACGATCCAGGTTGGTTAGGGAGATTGGTCGAATGTCTAAGTCTAAATTTGAACGTATTAAGCCGCACCTTAATGTGGGCACTATTGGTCACGTTGACCATGGTAAGACGACTCTGACCGCTGCTTTGACTCGTGTATGTCACGAAGTTTGGGGTACTGGTTCTGCGAGTGCATTCGATTCGATCGATAACGCACCGGAAGAGCGTGCGCGTGGTATTACCATCGCGACCTCCCACGTTGAGTATGATTCTCCAGCTCGTCACTACGCACACGTAGACTGCCCGGGCCACGCTGACTATGTTAAAAACATGATCACGGGTGCGGCACAGATGGATGGTGCTATTCTGGTTTGCTCCGCTGCTGACGGCCCCATGCCGCAGACTCGTGAGCACATCCTGCTGTCGCGTCAGGTTGGCGTTCCTTACATCGTTGTGTTCCTGAACAAAGCGGACATGGTAGACGATGAGGAGCTCCTAGAGCTGGTAGAGATGGAAGTTCGCGAGCTATTGGCCGCATACGACTTCCCGGGTGACGACACTCCGATCATCACCGGTTCAGCCCTAATGGCGCTGCAAGGTAAAGACGACAACGAAATGGGTACTACCGCTGTTAAGAAGCTGGTAGAAGCCCTGGATTCGTACATCCCTGAGCCAGAGCGTGCGATCAATCTTCCGTTCCTGCTGCCGATTGAAGATGTGTTCTCTATTTCCGGTCGTGGTACGGTTGTGACCGGTCGTGTAGAGCGCGGCATCGTCAAGGTGGGTGGGGAAGTTGAGATTGTTGGTCTCAAGGATACCGTCAAGACAGTCTGCACCGGCGTTGAGATGTTCCGTAAGCTGCTCGACGAAGGTCGTGCGGGTGAGAACGTAGGTGTACTGCTGCGCGGCACTAAGCGTGACGACGTTGAGCGTGGTCAGGTTCTGTGTAAGCCAGGCAGCATCAAGCCGCACACCAAGTTTGAGTGTGAAGTGTACGTACTGGGCAAGGATGAGGGTGGTCGTCATACCCCGTTCTTCAAGGGTTATCGCCCGCAGTTCTACTTCCGTACAACCGACGTAACTGGTTCCTGTGAACTGCCGGAAGGCGTGGAAATGGTTATGCCTGGTGATAACGTGAAGATGGAAGTGACGTTGATTGCTCCGATCGCCATGGAAGATGGCCTGCGCTTCGCGATTCGCGAAGGCGGTCGTACCGTTGGTGCCGGCGTAGTCGCAAAGATCCTCGAGTAATTTTCTCGATAGAAAGTGCACTGAGTTGTTTCGGTGCAGGCCAGTAGCTCAATTGGCAGAGCAGCGGTCTCCAAAACCGCAGGTTGGGGGTTCGATTCCCTCCTGGCCTGCCATTTTTTTAACATCCTGATACATAAGTTGATTCCCATGGAGTCAAAAGCTGTTCAGTCAAACAGTCGGTTCAACCTAGTGAAGTGGTTGGTTGTCTTTGTGCTGATTGCCGTAGGTGTTGTTGGTAATCAGTATTTTAGCGCCGAATCTCTGCTGTATCGGGTTCTGGCTCTTGTTGGTCTCGCGATCGTTGCGGCGCTTGTCGCTTTGCAGACCGTACGCGGACGTCGTTTTGCGACGTTGCTAAAAGAAGCACGCGTCGAGATTCGGAAGGTCGTATGGCCCACTAGGCCGGAACTGGTTCAGACCACTGTAATTGTTGTGGTCTTTGTGCTGGTTGTGTCCCTGTTGTTGTGGGGTATGGATTCGATAATCAGTTGGCTTGTCGCCGGGTTTATCGGTTAACAGGAGTGGGCAATGGCTAAGCGCTGGTATGTCGTTCATGCGTATTCTGGCTATGAAAAGCAAGTAATGCGCACTCTCACAGAGCGCATCGCGTTTGAAGGTATGGAAGACAGGTTTGGTGACATTCTTGTTCCTACCGAAGAAGTTGTTGAGATGCGTGACGGGAAAAAACGCAAGAGTGAGCGCAAGTTCTATCCTGGATACGTTCTTGTTCAAATGGAAATGGATGACGGTACTTGGCACCTGGTGAAGAATACACCGCGTGTACTTGGCTTTATCGGCGGAACCAAAGATAAGCCGGCTCCAATCACCGAGCGCGAGGCTGAAGCGATTTTGCGCCGCGTTGAAAGTGGTGTGGATAAGCCCAAGCCCAAGACGTTGTTTGAGCCAGGTGAAGTTGTTCGCGTTGTTGAAGGGCCGTTTGCGGATTTCAATGGCGTAGTAGAAGAAGTCGACTACGACAAGAGTCGGGTCAAGGTTGCTGTTCTGATTTTCGGCCGCTCAACTCCGGTAGAATTGGAGTTTGGTCAGGTTGAAAAGGACTGATAGGCAATTTTTAACCGGAAGGCTCGCGCGCTCAGGCGTTGCGGGCTTTTTGTGTCTGCAAACGGGGAGCTGAAGAGCGTTTGAACCCACAGGAGTACTATCATGGCTAAAAAGATAGAAGCATATGTCAAGCTTCAGGTTGCTGCCGGTAAGGCCAACCCGAGCCCCCCCGTTGGTCCTGCTTTGGGCCAGCGCGGCGTTAACATTATGGAATTCTGTAAGGCGTTCAACGCCCAGACCCAGGATATGGAAGCTGGCCTGCCGATACCTACGGTAATTACTGTATACAGTGATCGCAGCTTTACATTTATCACTAAAACACCGCCTGCGCCTGTTCTGCTTAAAAAGGCCGCTGGTGTGAAGAGTGGTTCTGGTCGCCCGAATACCGACAAGGTTGGCAAGGTTACTCGCGAGCAGCTTGAAGAAATCGCCAAGACCAAAGAGCCGGATCTTACTGCTTCCGATATGGAAGCAGCGGTTCGTACCATCGCTGGAACCGCCCGCAGCATGGGCCTCACCGTGGAGGGCGTGTAACATGTCGAAGTTGAGCAAGCGTCAAAAGCTTATTCATGAAAAGGTTGAGTCTACCCGTTCCTACTCTGTTGATGAGGCGGTAGCGCTGCTGGTTGAGCTGGGTCAGACCGTAAAGTTCAAGGAATCCTTAGACGTTGCAATCAATCTTGGTGTTGATGCACGTAAATCCGACCAGGTTGTTCGCAGCAGCACTGTGTTGCCAAACGGCACAGGTAAAACGGTTCGTGTTGCAGTATTCACGCAGGGTGCAAACGCTGAGAAAGCAATCGCGGCCGGTGCTGATATTGTTGGCATGGACGACCTCGCTGACGAGGTTAAGAAAGGCAACATGAATTTCGACGTGGTAATCGCCACTCCAGATGCTATGCGTGTTGTTGGTCAGCTGGGCCAGATCTTGGGCCCTCGTGGCCTGATGCCTAACCCGAAAGTTGGTACCGTTACTCCTGACGTTGAGACTGCAGTCAAAAACGCCAAGGCAGGGCAGGTGCGCTACCGTACGGACAAAAACGGTATTATCCACTCTCCGTTGGGTAACGTTGAATTCTCCGCCCAGAGCATCAAGGAAAACCTTGAAGCTCTCGTGGCGGATCTGAAAAAGGCGAGGCCATCGTCGGCGAAAGGCGTGTATCTCAAGAAGATCACGGTTTCCTCGACTATGGGTCCTGGTCTGACTATCGATCAGAACGGTCTTGAAATCTGACGTTTTGATAGATAGTTGCTTTGTAGTCTAGGCGGAAGCCAAGGCTGTCAAAGACCGCAGGCCCCTGAAGCCTTTTGGCTGGAAGGGTTAAAGCAACGCCTGCGCAGACGGTGTGAAGACGTTCTCTCTGAACCCAAACACCGTTAAGGCGCCCGCAGGAAGCTATACAAAATGGTTTCCGGGGCAATGATGGGTTTGCCGGGATATCCCCGGCGAAATCGAGGAGAAATCCAGTGGCAATTAGACTCGAAGACAAGAAAGCGATCGTCGCTAAAGTCAACGAGACTGCCGGTGGTGCTCTGTCTGTGGTTTTGGCTGACTACCGTGGCGTCACCTCTGGTGACATGACGGCTCTGCGTGCCAAAGCTCGTGCCGAGAATGTTCATCTTCAGGTTGTTCGTAACAACCTTGCGAAGATTGCTATCCGTGGTACTGAGTTTGAGTGCATCGATGAGATCCTAGTCGGCCCGACTATTTTGGCATTCTCTATGGAAGATCCGGGAGCGGCTGCGCGCTTGCTGAAGGATTTTGCTAAAGAGAAAGAGGTGTTCGAGATTAAAGGTCTGGCCATTGGCGGTGAGCTGATGGGTGCAGAGCAAATCGATCGTCTTGCCAAGCTACCAACGCATCACGAAGCATTGACGATGCTGGCAGTTGTAACACAGGCACCAATCACCAAGCTGGCACGGACACTGAACGAAGTTCCTTCGAAAGTGACCCGTGCTGTAGCGGCAGTTCGCGACCAGAAGCAAGACGCTGCTTGATTCTGTTGAACACCATTTTTACTATTTTGGGAGAAAGTCATGGCTCTGTCTAACGAAGACATTTTGAACGCAATCGCAGAAATGAGCGTAATGGACGTTGTAGCGCTTGTTGAAGCAATGGAAGAGAAATTCGGCGTATCTGCCGCTGCAGCCGTTGCTGCTGCACCTGCAGTTGGTGGTGATGCTGCTGCCGTTGAGGAAGAGCAGACCGAATTTGACGTTATTCTTACCGGACACGGCGAGAAGAAAGTAAACGTTATCAAGGCTGTTCGTGAACTGACCGGCCTGGGTCTGAAAGAAGCTAAAGAGCTGGTTGACGGCGCGCCTTCCACTATTAAGGAAGCAGCGAGCAAAGCCGACTCAGAAGAAGCGAAGAAGAAGCTCGAGGAAGCAGGCGCTTCTGTTGAGCTTAAGTAAGAGTCGGCTGTTGATCGAAACTGCGCGTCTAGCGTAGATAGGCTGGTGGCTTTGTGCCACCGGCCTTTTTCTGTTGTATATGCTATAGAGTCTGGTATGCACTTGCAGGTTGGTTTTAGATCTGCAACCGGTTACCAGAGTCTTTGTTTAAGACGGCGCGATAAGCCGAGCAATTCGGCCCCGAAGCAGAACATTGGTTGCTTCTTGATACCAGGTATCAGGTCTAAAGCTGGGGAATGCAGATGACTTACTCCTACACCGAAAAAAAGCGGATTCGCAAAGATTTCAGTAAATTGCCTTCCGTGATGGAAGTTCCCTATTTGCTGTCTATTCAGCTGGATTCATTCCGGGACTTCCTGCAAATGGAAGCCGCACCTGGAGACCGTCGAGAAACCGGTCTTCACGCAGCATTCAAATCCGTATTCCCGATTGCCAGTTACTCTGGCAATGCTGCGCTTGAGTACGTGAGCTACCGTATTGGTGAGCCCGTATTTGACGTCAAGGAATGCCAGCTTAGGGGCGTAACATACGCGGCGCCGCTGAGAGTTAAGGCTCGCCTTATCATTTATGATAGGGAGTCGTCTAACAAGGCGATCAAGGATATCAAGGAACAAGAAGTCTACATGGGCGAAATGCCCTTGATGACTGAGAACGGTACCTTCGTTATCAACGGTACCGAGCGCGTTATCGTTTCCCAGCTCCACCGTTCTCCCGGTGTATTCTTTGATCATGACAAAGGTAAGACCCATTCATCCGGTAAGTTGTTGTATTCGGCTCGGGTGATTCCTTACCGTGGTTCGTGGCTCGACTTCGAGTTCGATGCGAAAGACGCCGTTTTTGTTCGTATCGACCGCAGGCGCAAGCTGCCTGCTTCGATTCTTCTGCGTGCGCTGGGATATACCTCCGAGCAGATGTTGGAGATGTTCTTTGAAACGAGCAAGTTCGCTCTGGCTGCAGAGCATTGCAAACTGGAGTTGGTGCCAAGCCGCCTTCGCGGTGATATTGCAACATTTGATATTAAAGACAACGACGGAAAATTGATCGTTGAAGAAGGCCGTCGGATCACAGCTCGGCATATCAAGCAGCTTGAAAAAGCGGGCATCGACGAGCTCGAGGTTCCCACCGAATATCTGTACGGCCGTGTTCTGGCTAAAGATATGGTGGATCAGGCTAGCGGTGAAGTTCTGGTTGAGTGTAATACTGAACTCACCGACGAGGTTGTTACCAAGATTCTGGATGCTGGCGTAACAGACATTGAGACTCTTTATACTAACGACTTGGATTGCGGTCCGTTCATGTCCGATACTTTACGTATCGACCCGACCCGCAGCCCGCTGGAAGCTCTGGTAGAGATCTATCGCATGATGCGCCCGGGGGAGCCGCCCACTAAGGATTCGGCCGAGAACTTGTTTAAAAACTTGTTCTTCTCTGAGGAGCGCTACGACCTGTCTGCTGTAGGTCGGATGAAGCTCAACCGTCGTCTGCGTCGGGAAGAGAGTACTGGTGAGGGCACGTTGACTCACGAAGACATAATCGATGTCCTCAAGACCCTGATCGATATCCGTAACGGACAGGGTAGCGTAGACGATATCGATAACCTGGGTAACCGCCGTGTGCGTTGCGTGGGCGAAATGGCTGAGAATCAGTTCCGTGTGGGTCTGGTTCGTGTCGAGCGGGCTGTTCGTGAGCGCTTGAGTCTGGCAGAGAGTGAAGGTCTGATGCCTCAGGATCTGATCAACGCAAAGCCTGTTGCAGCAGCGGTCAAGGAATTCTTCGGATCCAGTCAGCTGTCTCAGTTTATGGATCAGAACAACCCACTGTCTGAAGTGACCCACAAGCGTCGTATTTCAGCTCTTGGGCCAGGTGGCCTGACTCGTGAACGCGCCGGGTTTGAAGTTCGGGACGTGCATCCGACGCACTATGGTCGTGTGTGTCCGATCGAGACACCCGAAGGTCCGAACATTGGTCTTATTAACTCGCTGGCTACCTACGCGCGTGCCAATTCTTACGGCTTCCTAGAAAGCCCGTACAGAAAAGTAGAGGGTGGCCTGGTAACCGATGAGCTGGTTTATTTGTCAGCGATCGAAGAGAGCAACTACGTTATCGCTCAGGCCAGTGCGGCTATGGATGACGGCAAGCGTCTGATGGACGAGTTGGTCACGGTACGTCATCAGAACGAAACAACGGTCATGCCTCCTGAAAGTGTTAACTTCATGGATGTGTCGCCGCGCCAAGTTGTATCTGTTGCTGCCTCATTGATTCCGTTCCTTGAGCACGACGATGCTAACAGGGCCCTGATGGGCGCAAACATGCAGCGTCAGGCGGTTCCAACATTGCGTGCGCAGGTGCCACTGGTTGGTACAGGTGTTGAGCGCACAGTGGCGCAGGATTCCGGCGTTTGTGTGACCGCCCGCCGTGGCGGTGCGATTGAAAGCGTTGATGCTGCCCGTATTGTTGTTCGCGTTAATCATGAGGAAACCGAGGCAGGCGATGCTGGTGTGGATATCTATAACCTCACCAAATACACCCGTTCGAACCAGAACACCTGTATCAATCAGCGCTCGATCGTTCGTCAGGGTGACGAGATTGCCCGCGGTGATGTGCTTGCAGATGGGCCCTCTGTAGATCTCGGTGAGCTGGCTCTGGGTCAGAATATGCGTATCGCATTCATGCCCTGGAACGGTTACAACTTTGAGGATTCCATACTTATCTCCGAGAAAGTGGTTCAGGAAGATCGCCTGACCACCATCCACATTCAGGAATTGACCTGTGTGGCTCGTGATACAAAGTTGGGTAGCGAAGAGATCACCGCGGACATTCCAAACGTGGGTGAAAGCGCGCTGGCCAAGCTGGATGAGTCCGGTATTGTTTATATAGGTGCAGAGGTAGGCGCTGGCGATATTCTGGTAGGCAAGGTGACACCGAAAGGTGAAACCCAGCTGACTCCGGAGGAGAAGCTGTTGAGAGCCATCTTTGGTGAGAAGGCGTCTGATGTGAAAGACACCTCCTCCCGTGTGCCGACAGGCACTCGCGGTACCATTATAGATGTACAAGTCTTTACCCGTGATGGTATCGAGAAGGATCCTCGTGCGAAAGCTATTGAGAAAGAGCAGCTAAATCAGTACCGCAAGGATCTGAAAGACGAATATCGCATCGTCGAAGGCGCAACGTTTGAGCGCCTGCTGAATGCGCTGAAGGAGCAGTCTGTAATCAGTGCCCCGGGCCTGAAAAAAGGCGCTAGCCTCGAGGAAGGCTATCTTGTCGAGCTGCCGCGTTCCGATTGGTTCAAGCTCCGCATGAAGGACGAGAGCCTCAATGAGTTGCTGGAGAAATCCGAGCAGGGTCTTGAGGAGCGCAAGAAAGAGCACGACGCGCGCTTTGATGACAAAAAACGCAAGCTTCAGCAGGGCGATGACCTTGCTCCGGGCGTTTTGAAAATCGTTAAGGTTTACCTTGCGATCAAACGTCGTATCCAGCCTGGTGACAAGATGGCCGGCCGGCACGGTAACAAGGGTGTTATCTCGGCGGTGATGCCGATCGAAGATATGCCTTACGATGAGTTCGGCAACACCGTTGATATCGTTCTGAACCCGCTGGGTGTTCCTTCGCGGATGAACGTAGGTCAGGTTCTTGAGACCCATCTGGGCGCTGCGGCGAAAGGCTTGGGCGAGCGCATCAGCAAAATGCTGGATGAGCAGCGCAAGGTTTCCGAACTGCGTAAGTTGCTAGATGAGATCTACAACCACTCTGATGAAGTCTTCAAAGTGGATTTGGATTCCCTGAATGACAAGGAAATCCTCGAAATGTCTCATAACCTGCGCAGTGGTGTTCCCATGGCCACGCCAGTGTTTGACGGCGCTGAGGAAGCCGAGGTCAAGCATATGCTTGAACTTGCAGGCCTGAGCACAACAGGTCAGACCATGTTGTACGATGGGCGAACAGGTAATTCGTTCGATCGCCCGGTGACTGTAGGGTATATGTATATCCTCAAGCTCAACCACTTGATCGACGATAAGATGCACGCCCGTTCAACCGGTTCCTACAGCCTGGTTACTCAGCAGCCGCTGGGTGGTAAGGCGCAGTTCGGTGGTCAGCGCTTCGGTGAGATGGAAGTGTGGGCCCTTGAGGCTTACGGCGCAGCGTATACGCTGCAGGAAATGCTCACCGTTAAGTCTGATGACGTGAACGGTCGGACTAAGATGTACAAGAACATCGTCGATGGTGATCATCGTATGGAGCCCGGCATGCCGGAATCCTTCAACGTTCTTGTCAAGGAGATTCGTTCGCTGGGTATCGACATCGAGCTGGAATCTGAGTGAGCCGAATTGTTTTTGGCAGCGTGAGCGGGCACCTGGTGTGCCCGCCCGAGATTAACGCCATCCGGAGCTTTTACTGATGAAAGATTTGCTGAATCTTCTCAAGAGCCAGAACCAAAGCAAGGAATTTGATGCCATCCGTATCGGTCTGGCATCACCTGAAATGATCCGTTCCTGGTCCTTTGGTGAAGTTAAGAAGCCTGAGACTATTAACTACCGTACGTTCAAACCAGAGCGTGACGGTCTTTTCTGCGCCAAGATTTTCGGCCCAATTAAGGACTACGAGTGCCTGTGTGGCAAGTACAAGCGCCTCAAGCATCGCGGTGTTATCTGCGAAAAATGTGGTGTTGAAGTTGCACTGGCAAGCGTTCGTCGTGATCGCATGGGGCATATTGAGCTGGCCAGTCCGGTCGCTCATATATGGTTCCTAAAATCACTGCCGTCCCGTATCGGTCTGATGCTGGATATGACGCTGCGTGATATCGAGCGCGTGCTCTACTTTGAGTCATTCATTGTGATTGACCCGGGTATGACGACGCTCGAGCGCGGCCAGTTGCTGAACGATGAGCAGTACTTCGAAGCTCTGGAAGAGTTTGGCGACGAATTCGATGCCCGCATGGGTGCAGAAGCCGTAAAGGAGCTACTCGAAGGTATCGATCTGCAGGAGCAAGTTGACCTGCTGCGGGAAGAAATCCCTCAGACGAACTCCGAGACCAAGATCAAGAAGTTCAGCAAGCGTCTGAAGATACTTGAGGCCTTCCTGTACTCCGGCAATAAGCCAGGCGACATGGTGATGACCGTGCTGCCGGTTCTGCCGCCGGATCTGCGTCCGCTGGTTCCGCTGGACGGTGGTCGGTTTGCGACATCGGATCTCAACGATCTTTATCGCCGGGTGATCAATCGGAACAACCGTCTTAAGCGTCTGCTTGAGTTGAACGCTCCTGACATCATCGTGCGCAACGAAAAGCGTATGCTGCAGGAAGCGGTAGACGCTCTGCTGGATAACGGTCGTCGCGGCCGTGCCATTACTGGCACCAACAAGCGCCCGCTGAAGTCCTTGGCAGACATGATCAAAGGTAAGCAGGGTCGTTTCCGTCAGAACCTGCTGGGTAAGCGGGTCGACTATTCCGGCCGCTCCGTAATTGTTGTTGGGCCCTATCTGCGCCTGCACCAGTGCGGACTGCCCAAGAAAATGGCGCTTGAGCTGTTCAAGCCGTTCATCTTCTCCAAGCTTGAGCACCGTGGTCTGGCGACGACCATTAAAGCCGCCAAGAAGATGGTTGAGCGTGAAGAAGGTGTTGTTTGGGACATTCTGGATGAAGTGATTCGCCAGCACCCCATCATGCTTAACCGCGCACCGACTCTGCACCGCTTGGGCATTCAGGCGTTCGAGCCGGTACTGATTGAAGGCAAAGCCATTCAGCTGCACCCGCTGGTGTGTGCAGCCTACAACGCCGACTTCGACGGTGACCAGATGGCGGTACACGTACCGCTGACCCTGGAAGCCCAGCTCGAAGCGCGTGCGTTGATGATGTCGACCAACAACATTCTGTCGCCTGCCAACGGTGAGCCGATCATCGTGCCGTCCCAGGACGTTGTACTTGGCCTCTATTACATGACGCGTGAGCGCAAGAACGCGCTCGGTGAGGGCATGATATTTGCCGACGTCAAAGAGGCTCACCGTGCATACGGTGCCGGCCAGGTAGACCTGCAGGCAATCGTTAAGGTGCGCGTGAAGGAAGTTGCCATTCTTGAAAGTGGCGAGCGCACCGAAGAATATAAGATCGTGGACACTACGGTCGGCCGTGCGCTGCTGTTTGATATTGTGCCGGATGGCCTTTCTTATGACCTGGTCAACAAGCCAATGGTCAAGAAAGCAATCTCGAACCTTATCAATACTTGCTATCGTGACGCAGGTCTTAAAGAAACAGTTATCTTTGCAGATCAGCTCATGTATATGGGCTATCACTATGCCACGGTCTCCGGTATCTCGATCGGCTTTAACGACTTTGAGATTCCTCCGGAGAAATACGAGCTGGTGGATGCTGCTACGCAGGAAGTAAAAGATATTGAATCCCAGTACGCGTCGGGCTTGCTAACCCAAGGCGAGAAGTACAACAAGGTTATCGATATATGGTCGCGGGCCAACGACAAGGTCTCCAAGGCCATGATGGAGCGCCTGTCGAAGGAAAAAGTCATCGGTGCCGACGGCAAGCCGGTCAAAGGTGAAGATGGCGAGGATGTGATGCAGGAGTCGTTCAACTCTGTATACATGATGGCCGATTCCGGTGCTCGAGGTTCTGCAGCGCAGATACGTCAGCTGGCTGGGATGCGTGGTTTGATGGCTAAGCCAGATGGCTCAATCATCGAGACGCCGATCACTGCCAACTTCCGTGAAGGTCTGAACGTACTTCAGTACTTTATCTCGACTCACGGTGCCCGTAAGGGTCTGGCTGATACCGCACTGAAAACTGCTAACTCCGGTTACCTGACGCGCCGTCTAGTAGACGTGTCCCAGGATCTTGTTGTTACCGAGGAGGACTGCGGTACCGAAGAAGGTCTGCTGATGACGCCGCATATCGAAGGCGGCGACGTGGTAGTGGCTCTGGGCGCTCGTGTGCTGGGTCGTGTTACGGCCCGGGATGCATTTACTCCCGTAGACAAAGATAATGCCGTGGTTCCTTCTGGCACGCTGCTGGATGAGAAAGCGATTGAGACGCTGGAAGGTGCTGGCGTCGACGAGATTTGGGTGCGCTCAGCGATCACCTGTGAGACTCGTCACGGCATCTGCTCCAAGTGTTATGGTCGCGATCTAGCTCGTGGCCATCGTGTGAACGTTGGTGAAGCAGTGGGTGTCATCGCTGCCCAGTCCATTGGTGAGCCGGGAACCCAGCTTACCATGCGTACGTTCCACATAGGTGGTGCTGCGAGCCGGGCGTCTGCGGTAGATAACATTCAAGTCAAGCACGGTGGCACCGTGCGCCTGCACAACCTGAAGTCGCTTGTGAAGTCGAACGGTTCTCTGGTTGTAATTTCCCGCTCCTCTGCTCTGGCAATCGCCGATGATCAGGGACGTGAGCGCGAATGGTACAAGCTGCCCTATGGTGCGGTGCTTTCTGTGAAGCATGGCGATAATGTTGAAGCGGGCGTAGCGGTCGCCAAGTGGGATCCACACACTCACCCGATCATCGCGGAAGCCGAAGGTACAGCCAAGTTCGTTAATATGGATCAGGGCATTACCGTACGTACCCAGACCGACGAGCTCACTGGCCTGTCGACCATGGAAATCATCGATCCGAAGGAACGTCCGGCGGCGGGTAAGGACATTCGCCCTGCAATCCAGATGATTGACGAATCAGGTAATGACGTCGATCTGCCTGGTGGTGGTGCGGCGATCTTCTTCATGCCGGCAAACGCCCTGGTGACGATGGCTGATGGCGCTCGTATCGAGTTGGGTGATGTGGTTGCCCGTATTCCTCAGGCGAGCTCTAAAACCCGTGACATCACCGGTGGTCTGCCAAGGGTTGCCGATCTGTTCGAAGCGCGTCGACCGAAAGAGTCGTCCATTCTTGCTGAGATCAGTGGCATGATTTCTTTCGGAAAGGAAACCAAGGGCAAGAAGCGCTTGGTCATCACACCGAGAGATGCAGACCCTTATGAGGTTCTGATTCCCAAGCATCGCCAGATGACGGTATTTGAAGGCGAAACCGTTGAAAAGGGCGAGGTGGTTTCCGATGGTCCGTCCAACCCGCACGACATTCTTCGTCTGCTGGGCGTGGTGGCGTTGGCGAAGTACATTACCAACGAAATCCAGGACGTTTACCGCTTGCAGGGCGTAGTGATCAACGACAAGCACATTGAAGTGATTGTGCGTCAGATGCTGCGCAAGGTAGAAATTACCGATCCTGGTGACACCCAGATGATTTCCGGCGATTCTGTTCAAATCAACAGGGTACTGGAAGCCAACGAAGCGGCGGATACTGCCGACAAAGAGCCGGCACGGTTCGAGCGTTTGTTGTTGGGCATTACCAAGGCTTCCTTGGCGACCGAGTCGTTCATCTCAGCGGCTTCGTTCCAGGAAACAACTCGCGTACTCACTGAAGGTGCGGTCACAGGTAAGCGTGACTACTTGCGAGGTCTGAAAGAAAACGTTGTGGTTGGTCGTCTGATTCCTGCGGGAACCGGTTTGGCTTATCACGCCGAGCGTCGACGCAAGCGCGAACTCGAAGCTCAGGGTGTAACTGCGGCTGACGTTGAAGAAGCTCTGAGTGCCGAGCTCAACCGCGGAATTTGAGCTGGACGTGTCATCTCCGTGTAGATACTTACGCGGAGTTGGTTAAAAAGAGATCAGTCATCTTGACTGTCCGGGGGCGTCGGCTTAAACTTGCGTCCCTTAAATTTTACCCCCTTCGTTGGGGGTAAGTTTCATTGATATGGTTTTTTGGAGTTAGCTTACATGGCAACGATTAATCAGTTGGTGCGTAAGCCTCGTAAACGCAAGGTAGCCAAGAGTGATGTTCCTGCTCTTCAGGCTTGTCCTCAGCGCCGTGGTGTATGCACTCGTGTTTACACTACAACGCCGAAGAAGCCGAACTCAGCACTACGTAAAGTATGCCGTGTTCGTCTGACCAACGGCTTCGAGGTTTCCTCATACATTGGTGGTGAAGGTCACAACCTTCAGGAGCACAGTGTTGTGCTTATCCGTGGTGGTCGAGTAAAAGACCTTCCGGGTGTGCGCTATCACACTGTTCGCGGAACACTGGACACCCAAGGTGTACAGAACCGTAGGCAGGGTCGCTCCAAGTACGGTGCAAAACGTCCCAAATCCTGATATCCCAAGAGGGTGTCTTTTATCGTTGCTTGTCTGAACGGTAAGAGTAAGGCCGAGTAGCCATTGGCTATCTCGGGGGTTCCTGAAGACCTTTTAATTACATAAGGGCTTATCGATGCCTAGAAGAAGAGTTGCAGCTAAGCGGGATATTATCCCGGATCCTAAATTCGGTAGTGCGCGTCTTGCCAAGTTCATCAACCACGTGATGGAAAGCGGTAAGAAAGCGGTTGCAGAGCGTATTGTTTACGGTGCTCTGACTATTGTTGCCGGAAAGTCTAAAGAAGAGCCGCTCGACTTGTTCGAGAAGGCCCTGGAGAACATCCAGCCTACGGTCGAGGTTAAGTCCCGTCGCGTTGGTGGTGCTACTTACCAGGTGCCTGTAGAAGTACGGCCTTCCCGTCAGAACGCGCTAGCTATGCGCTGGCTCGTAGATTTTTCACGGAAGCGCGGCGAGAAATCCATGGCGCAGCGACTAGCCGGTGAAATTCTTGATGCCGCTGACAGCAAGGGTGCCGCTGTTAAGAAGCGTGAAGACGTACACCGCATGGCAGAAGCCAACAAGGCGTTCTCTCACTTCCGTTTCTAAACAGTCGAGGTTTATACAGTGGCACGTAAAACTCCCATTAGACGTTACAGAAACATTGGTATCGTTGCACACGTGGATGCGGGCAAAACCACCACGACCGAACGGATTCTTTATTACACTGGTCGTAGCCATAAAATGGGTGAGACCCATGATGGCGCGTCTACCACTGACTGGATGGAGCAGGAGCAGGAGCGTGGTATTACCATTACCTCTGCTGCTGTTACTACCTTCTGGCAGGGTATGGACAAACAGTTCGATGAGCATCGTATCAACGTTATCGATACCCCGGGTCACGTAGACTTCACTATCGAAGTTGAGCGTTCCTTGCGGGTGCTTGACGGCGCTGTGGTTGTGTTTTGCGGTTCCTCCGGCGTTGAGCCGCAGTCTGAAACCGTATGGCGGCAGGCCAATAAGTACGAAGTTCCGCGCATCGTGTTCGTCAACAAGATGGATCGTGCCGGCGCTGATTTTCTGCGTGTAGTTGAGCAGATCAAGACCCGCTTGGGTTCTGCCCCGGTTCCGTTGCAATTACCGATCGGATCTGAAGAGAACTTCAACGGTGTTGTCGATCTTCTTCGCATGAAGGCGATCTACTGGAACGGCGATGACCAGGGTATGACCTACGAGTTGGGTGACATTCCTGAAGACATGGCAGATGAAGTCGCTAAGTATCGCGAGCGCCTGGTAGAAGCTGCGGCCGAAGCCAATGATGAGTACACGATGAAGTATCTCGACGAAGGTGAGCTCACCCTCGAAGAGATCAAGAAGGGCCTGCGCTCGCGCACCATTGCTAATGAGATTGTTCTGGCATGCTGCGGTTCCGCGTTCAAGAATAAGGGCGTTCAGGCAGTTCTAGATGCCGTTATTGAATATTTGCCAGCTCCGGATGAAGTAAAGGCCATTCGTGGTGAAGTGGACGAAGACGGCACGGAAGAGACTCGTCCGGTTGATGATAAGGCTCCGTTCGCGGCGCTGGCGTTCAAGATTGCTACCGATCCGTTTGTAGGAACATTGACGTTCTTCCGCGTTTATTCTGGCACGCTGGAGTCGGGTAACGCAGTTTATAACTCGGTCAAGGGGAAGAAAGAGCGTGTGGGCCGTATGGTTCAGATGCACGCCAACGACCGGGAAGAGATTAAAGAAGTTCTCGCGGGCGACATTGCGGCGGCAATCGGTTTGAAGAACGTCACTACCGGTGACACCTTGTGCGATGAAAACCATAAGATCATCCTTGAGCGTATGGAGTTCCCCGAGCCGGTTATTTCGGTCGCGGTTGAGCCCAAATCCAAGGCGGATCAGGAAAAGATGGGTGTTGCGCTGGGCAAACTCGCTCAGGAAGATCCGTCATTCCGTGTTCGCTCCGACGAGGAAACCGGCCAGACGATCATTTCTGGTATGGGCGAGCTGCACTTGGATATCCTGGTCGATCGTATGCGCCGGGAATTCAAGGTTGAGGCAAACATCGGTAAGCCTCAGGTTGCATACCGCGAATGTATTCGTAAGTCGGTAGACGTCGAAGGCAAATTTGTTCGTCAGTCGGGTGGCCGTGGGCAGTATGGTCACGTTAAAGTCAGGATTGATCCGTTGCCGCTGGACGAAGAAGATGGTGAAAACTTTATCTTCGTGAACGAAATCGTTGGTGGCGCTGTTCCTAAGGAATACATTCCGGCGGTTCAGCAAGGTATTTCGGAGCAGATGCAGAACGGCTGTCTGGCCGGCTATCCGCTGCTGGGCATCAAGGCAACCTTGTACGACGGTTCCTTCCACGATGTGGACTCCAACGAGATGGCGTTCAAAATCGCGGGTTCCATGGCGATGAAGCAAGGCGCACTGGAAGCGAGCCCGGCTCTGCTTGAGCCGATGATGAAAGTCGAGGTTGTAACACCTGAAGAATATATGGGTGACGTGGTAGGTGATTTGAACCGACGTCGTGGCCTAATTCAGGGTATGGAAGACGGCCCAAGCGGCAAGACTGTGCGCGCGGAAGTTCCGTTATCTGAAATGTTTGGTTACGCGACGGACGTACGCTCTGCGACCCAGGGTCGCGCGTCTTACTCGATGGAGTTTTCGCGGTACGCGGAAGCGCCAAACAACATTGCCGAAGCAATCATTAAAAAGGGTTGACACCCAGGACTTAAGTAACAGGAAGAGGTGTAACTGTGTCTAAATCTAAATTTGAACGTTTAAAGCCGCACCTTAACGTGGGCACCATTGGTCACGTTGACCATGGTAAGACGACTCTGACCGCTGCTTTGACTCGTGTATGTCACGAAGTTTGGGGTACTGGTTCTGCGAGTGCATTCGATTCGATCGATAACGCACCGGAAGAGCGTGCGCGTGGTATTACCATCGCGACCTCCCACGTTGAGTATGATTCTCCAGCTCGTCACTACGCACACGTAGACTGCCCGGGCCACGCTGACTATGTTAAAAACATGATCACGGGTGCGGCACAGATGGATGGTGCTATTCTGGTTTGCTCCGCTGCTGACGGCCCCATGCCGCAGACTCGTGAGCACATCCTGCTGTCGCGTCAGGTTGGCGTTCCTTACATCGTTGTGTTCCTGAACAAAGCGGACATGGTAGACGATGAGGAGCTCCTAGAGCTGGTAGAGATGGAAGTTCGCGAGCTATTGGCCGCATACGACTTCCCGGGTGACGACACTCCGATCATCACCGGTTCAGCCCTAATGGCGCTGCAAGGTAAAGACGACAACGAAATGGGTACTACCGCTGTTAAGAAGCTGGTAGAAGCCCTGGATTCGTACATCCCTGAGCCAGAGCGTGCGATCAATCTTCCGTTCCTGCTGCCGATTGAAGATGTGTTCTCTATTTCCGGTCGTGGTACGGTTGTGACCGGTCGTGTAGAGCGCGGCATCGTCAAGGTGGGTGGGGAAGTTGAGATTGTTGGTCTCAAGGATACCGTCAAGACAGTCTGCACCGGCGTTGAGATGTTCCGTAAGCTGCTCGACGAAGGTCGTGCGGGTGAGAACGTAGGTGTACTGCTGCGCGGCACTAAGCGTGACGACGTTGAGCGTGGTCAGGTTCTGTGTAAGCCAGGCAGCATCAAGCCGCACACCAAGTTTGAGTGTGAAGTGTACGTACTGGGCAAGGATGAGGGTGGTCGTCATACCCCGTTCTTCAAGGGTTATCGCCCGCAGTTCTACTTCCGTACAACCGACGTAACTGGTTCCTGTGAACTGCCGGAAGGCGTGGAAATGGTTATGCCTGGTGATAACGTGAAGATGGAAGTGACGTTGATTGCTCCGATCGCCATGGAAGATGGCCTGCGCTTCGCGATTCGCGAAGGCGGTCGTACCGTTGGTGCCGGCGTAGTCGCAAAGATCCTCGAGTAATTTTCTCGTTGCATCAGGAAGAGGGGCTGGCTTGGTCAGCCCCCTCTTCCGTTTCAGTCGCAACCGCTTCTCCCGATCCAGTCAGGAACTATGTTTGTTGACAGGGTTGGGTATTATGCATACAATGCGGCTCCTTTTTTTGAAGGCCGGCTAACTAGTTAGTAGCTGCTACGAGTGGAGTTTGGTGCATCATGCAAAGCCAAAAGATTCGAATCAGGTTGAAGGCGTTTGATTATCGTCTTATCGACCAGTCGACGCAGGAGATTGTCGATACCGCTAAGCGGACCGGCGCTCAAGTGCGTGGACCTATCCCTCTGCCGACGCGGAAGGAAAAGTTCACAATCCTGGTTTCTCCGCACGTCAATAAAGACGCGCGCGACCAGTATGAGATTCGTACACATAAGCGTTTGCTCGACATAGTTGAGCCGACGGAAAAGACAGTAGATGCTTTGATGAAACTAGACCTGGCAGCAGGTGTAGACGTTCAGATTAGCCTCGGTTAATACCACCCGGTATTAATCTGTGTAACTGTCATAAGGCCATAGAGGGTGAGAGCCCCGTACACTATAGAGGTGAAACATGGCAATTGGTGTTGTCGGCCGTAAGGCTGGTATGACCCGTATTTTTACGGAAGATGGGCAGGCGCTGCCTGTCACAGTAATTGAGGTTGAGCCCAACCGCATTACTCAGCTCAAGACTCTTGAGAGTGATGGCTATCGTGCCGTTCAGGTAACTGTGGGCGCGCGCCGCGCTTCCCGCGTTACCAAAGGCGAGGCAGGTCATTTCGCTAAGGCTGGCGTAGAAGCTGGCCGTGGAGTCTGGGAATTTCGTTTGGCTGACGGCGAAGGTGAAGACCTGGCCGCGGGTGGCGAGATTGCTGCGACCGTTTTTGAAGATGGTCAGGCTGTTGATGCCACAGGTCAATCCAAGGGTAAGGGGTTCCAAGGCGGCGTAAAGCGCTGGAACTTCGCCATGCAAGACGCAACGCATGGTAACTCCCTATCGCATCGTGCTCCGGGTTCTATCGGTCAGAACCAGACTCCGGGCAAGGTATTCAAGGGCAAAAAGATGGCGGGCCAGATGGGTAATGCACAAGTAACCGTGCAGAACCTGAAAGTTGTCCGTGTCGACGCCGAGCGCAACCTCCTGCTGATTAGTGGTGCCGTACCTGGCGCGACTGGCGGTGATGTTGTCATCAAACCTGCGCTTAAAGCCTGAGGAGCGGTTCGATGGAATTGACTATTACAGGTAGTGGCAAGGGAATCTCTGTTTCCGATGCTACATTTGCCAAAGATTTTAACGAGTCGCTGGTTCACCAAGTGGTTACTGCATACATGGCAGCTGGCCGTCAGGGTACCAAGGCTCAGAAGTCCCGTTCAGAGGTCAGTGGTGGTGGTAAGAAGCCTTGGCGTCAGAAGGGTACAGGTCGCGCACGCGCCGGCACCATCCGTAGCCCGATTTGGCGCGCCGGTGGTGTAACTTTTGCTGCAAAACCTCGTGGGTTTGAGCAAAAAGTTAACCGTAAGATGTACCGTGCGGCGATGTGCTCCATCCTCTCTGAGCTGGTTCGCCAGGATCGCTTGGTTTTGGTTGACGATTTCGCAATCGATACGCCAAAGACCAAAGCCTTTGCTTCCAAGCTGGCAGATCTGGGTGTTTCCAATGCCCTGATTCTGACAGAAAGTGTTGAGCAGAACTTGCATCTGGCTTCTCGCAACGTTCCTCACGTCGATGTGCGTGATGTTGCAGGCTTGGATCCGGTTAGCCTGGTTGCCTTTGAGAAGGTCGTGGTAACTGTTCCCGCTCTGAAGAAGATCGAGGAGATGCTGGGATGAATCAGGAACGTATTTATAAGGTCCTTCTTGGGCCTCACGTATCGGAGAAGGCCTCTCTGGTAGCCGAGCATGGTCAGGTAGTGTTCCGGGTAGCCCCGGATGCGACTAAGTCGGAGATCGGAAAGGCTGTTGAACAGTTGTTCAACGTCACCGTAGAAGGTGTTCAGGTTCTGAATCGTAAGGGCAAGCTCAAACGTACCGCCCGCGGGTTCGGCAAGCGTAATGACATTCGTAAGGCTTACGTAAAGCTGGCTGAAGGTCAGGACATCGATTTTCTGGATGTGGAATAAGGTAAAGGGGTCGTAATATGCCGATCGTCAAAACCAAACCAACATCTGCCGGACGCCGTCATGTTGTAAAGCTTTACAACCCGGATTTGCACAAAGGGCGCCCTTACGAACCGTTGGTCGAATCTCAAAGCAAGTCGGGTGGCCGTAACAATGCTGGCCGCATTACTACCCGTCATGTTGGTGGTGGCCATAAGCAGCACTACCGTATTATTGACTTTAAGCGGATTAAGGATGGTATTCCAGCGACAATTGAGCGCATTGAATACGATCCTAACCGCTCTGCGCACATCGCGCTGATTAAGTACGCCGATGGCGAGCGCCGTTACATTATCGCTCCTAAAGGCATGCAGATTGGCGAGCCTGTGCGCTCAGGAATCGACGCACCTATTAAGGTGGGAAGCACATTGCCGCTGCGGAATATCCCAGTAGGTTCTGTGGTTCATTGCGTTGAGCTCAAGCCTGGCAAAGGTGCACAGCTGGCTCGCTCTGCGGGCGCATCCGTACAGCTGGTTGCTCGGGAAGGCGCGTATGCGACTATCCGCCTGCGTTCAGGTGAAATGCGTAAGGTGCTTGTAGATTGCCGTGCCACGTTGGGTGAAGTATCCAACAGTGAACACAGTCTCAAGCGGCTTGGCAAAGCGGGTGCATCACGTTGGCGTGGTAAGCGTCCAACAGTGCGTGGTGTTGCTATGAACCCAGTTGACCACCCACATGGTGGTGGTGAAGGGCGTACCTCTGGCGGGCGTCACCCGGTTACTCCGTGGGGTGTTCCGACCAAAGGGCATAAGACTCGTAAGAACAAACGTACTGATAAAATGATAGTACGTCGTCGTTCAGCCAAGTAAACGACTACATAGAGGTAAATGCTGTGCCACGTTCTTTAAAGAAAGGTCCTTTTATAGACCTGCATCTGTTGAAGAAGGTCGAAGCAGCTCTGGAAGTAAACGATAAGCGGCCGATCAAAACCTGGTCGCGTCGTTCAACGATCTTTCCAGAGTTCGTAGGTTTGACCATTGCAGTCCACAACGGCAGGCAGCACGTGCCGGTTTATGTTACCGAAGACATGGTCGGGCATAAACTGGGTGAGTTCGCGGCAACGCGTACTTATCGCGGCCATTCGGCCGACAAGAAAGCTAAACGCTGATTGTGAGGGGAATAGAAATGGAAGTAGCAGCCAAGTATAAGGGCGCTCGCCTCTCAGCTCAGAAAGCTCGTCTTGTCGCCGACCAAGTCCGCGGCAAGGCTGTTGAGGAGGCGTTGAACATTCTGACTTTTAGCCCAAAGAAGGCGGCGGGGATTTTCAAGAAAGCTCTTGAGTCTGCCATCGCTAACGCTGAGCATAACGAAGGTCTGGACGTTGACGAACTGCGGGTTTCCACTGTTATGGTGGATGAAGGCCCGACGCTCAAGCGGATCAAGGCTCGAGCCAAGGGGCGCGCTGATAGAATCATGAAGCGCACCTGCCATATCACCGTCAAGGTCGCCGACAAGTAGGAGATGCTCAGATGGGTCATAAAGTAAATCCGATCGGCTTTCGCCTGGGTGTGATCAAAGAGCACAACTCAGTATGGTATGCCGATAAAAAGGAATACGCGAAAAACCTGTTGAACGATATTCAGGTTCGCGAATTCTTGGACAAGCGTCTTGTAAAAGCGTCTGTCAGCAAGATTGTGATCGAGCGCCCTGCTCAGAACGCCCGTATCACGATTCATACTGCCCGCCCCGGTATAGTTATCGGTAAGAAGGGTGAAGATGTTGATCGTCTGCGTCGGGAAGTCGGCGTAATGATGGGCGTGCCCGTCCACATCAACATTGAAGAAGTCCGCAAGCCGGATTTGGATGCCCGCTTGGTAGCGCAAAACGTTGCCGGCCAGTTGGAGCGTCGTGTGATGTTTCGTCGCGCTATGAAGCGCGCGGTTCAGAACGCAATGCGCCAGGGAGCCAAAGGCATCAAGATTCAGGTTGGCGGTCGTCTCGGGGGAGCTGAAATTGCCCGTTCCGAGTGGTATCGCGAAGGTCGTGTTCCGCTGCACACATTGCGTGCAGATATTGATTACGCAACCTACGAAGCGCACACCACTTACGGCGTAATCGGCGTCAAGGTATGGATCTTCAAAGGTGAGATTCTTGGTGGTATGGAACAGGTCCGTGCTGACAAGAAAGCCTCTGGGAAAAAAGGTTCTAAGTAAAGGGGCACTCTTATGCTGCAACCAAAACGCACCAAATTTCGCAAGGTAATGAAAGGCCGTAACACCGGCCTTGCTCACCGCGCTAACAAGGTGAGCTTCGGTGAATACGGATTGAAGGCAACCACTCGCGGGCGTGTAACTGCGCGCCAGATTGAAGCCGCACGTCGTACCATGACTCGTAAGATTAAACGGGGTGGTAAGATCTGGATTCGAGTCTTCCCGGACAAGCCGATCACTGGCAAGCCCCTGGAAGTTCGTATGGGTAAAGGTAAAGGTTCTGTCGAGTATTGGGTGGCTGAAGTTCAGCCAGGCCGCATGCTCTACGAGATGGAAGGCGTGACTGAAGATATTGCGCGCGAAGCTTTCACTCTGGCTGCTGCCAAATTGCCGGTACAGACCACCTTTGTAACGAGGACGGTGATGTGATGAAAGCAACAGAGCTGCGTGCAAAATCAGCCGAGGAGCTGAAGCAAGATCTGATCGGCCTCCTGAAGGAGCAGTTCAACCTGCGCATGCGTAAAGCGACAGGTCAGCTGAATCAGTCTCATCTCCTCCCAGGGGTGAAGCGTGATATTGCTCGCGTGAAAACAGTATTGAACGAAAAGGCAGGACAGTGACATGACCGAAGCTACCCAAACTGCCAGAACTCTGAGCGGCAAGGTCGTGAGCAACAAGATGGAGAAATCCATCGTGGTATTGGTCGAGCGTCAGGTAAAGCACCCTCTGTACGGCAAGTACATGAAGCGTTCAACCAAGATCCATGCTCACGATGAGAGCAACCAGTGCAACATTGGTGACACTGTTACCATTCAGGAAACCCGCCCGGTCTCTAAGACCAAAAGCTGGGCCCTAGTGGAAGTCACTGAACATGCATCCAAGGTGTAATACGCCCGGAGAAAAACCATGATTCAGACTCAAACAATGCTTAAAGTCGCAGATAACAGCGGTGCGCGTCGGGTGATGTGCATCAAGGTTCTGGGCGGTTCACACAGGCGGTATGCTAGCGTAGGGGACGTCATCAAGGTAACCGTTAAGGAAGCCATCCCTCGCGGCAAAGTGAAAAAAGGCCAGGTACTCAAGGCTGTCGTCGTGCGCACCCGTAAGGGTGTTCGCCGTCCTGACGGATCGCTGATCCGCTTTGACGGTAACGCGGCGGTACTTCTGAACAACCAGGACGCACCGATTGGTACCCGTATCTTCGGACCGGTTACCCGTGAGCTGCGTAATGAAAAGTTCATGAAAATTATCTCACTGGCACCCGAAGTACTTTAAAGGACCAGAGGCCGGTTATGAAAAAGATCAAACGAGATGACGAAGTAGTCGTCACTACGGGGAAAGACAAAGGCAAACGTGGTAAAGTTCTGAAGGTTCAGGACGACGGCCGCGTGATTGTTTCTGGCATCAACATGATGAAGAAGCACACTAAGCCGAACCCGATGCTGGGCTCCCCAGGTGGCATCGTCGAGAAAGAAGCACCTATCCAGGCTTCCAACGTAGCTATTTTTAATCCGCAGACCGGCAAAGCCGATCGTGTTGGCTTCCAGATTAAGGAAGACGGGGCGAAATCGCGGATCTTCAAAGCTACGAAAGAAGCTGTCGATAACCAGTAAGCGGTGGTGGTTGCGATGCTTAACATGAAAGAGCAGTACAGTAAGGATGTGGTACCAGCCCTGTGGAAAGAGTTCAGCTACAAGAACATAATGCAGGTGCCGCGTATCGAAAAGATTACCCTGAACATGGGTGTCGGTGAAGCGGTCGGTGACAAGAAGCTGATTGAGAATGCTGTGGCAGATCTAGAGCGCCTAGCAGGACAAAAAGTGGTTGTTACATTGGCGCGTAAATCTGTAGCGGGCTTTAAAATCCGTGAAGGTTGGCCGATTGGTTGTAAGGTTACCCTGCGCGGCGAGCGCATGTGGGATTTCTTTGATCGGCTGATTCACATTGCGGTTCCCCGCATTCGTGACTTCCGTGGCCTGAATCCCAAGTCCTTTGATGGGCGCGGTAACTACAGCATGGGTGTGCGTGAGCAGATTATTTTTCCTGAGATCGAGTACGATAAGGTCGACAAGATCCGTGGTCTGGATGTCACCATTACCACCAGTGCCGGTACCGACGATGAAGGTCGCGAGCTTTTGAAAGCTTTTGGTTTTCCGTTCAAGAAATAAAGGAACGAGAGTAATGGCTAAGGTTTCCATGAAAAACCGTGAACTCAAGCGCGAGCAAACCGTTGCAAAATTTGCAGCGAAGCGTGCTGAGCTCAAGGCGATTATCAAGAACCCGAATACCAGCGATGATGACCGTTGGAGCGCACAGATGAAGCTACAACAGCTTCCTCGCGATGCGTCTCCTTCGCGTCTTCGTAATCGTTGCCAGGTGACTGGTCGTCCCCATGGCGTTCTTCGCAAGTTCGAGCTTTCACGGATTAAACTCCGTGAATACGGCATGCGTGGCGACGTTCCGGGCCTGACTAAAGCAAGCTGGTAAAGATGGGTGGCCTGACTTAGGTCAGGTGCCTGTTGGTAAGCGGTGCGGCAAGCCGCTGCACAACTAAAAAGATCAGGAGCCTCATACCAATGAGTATGCAAGATACGCTTGCGGATATGGTAACCCGTATTCGCAACGCCCAGATGGCATCAAAGACAGACGTTACGATGCCGTCTTCAAAGATGAAGATCTCCGTGGCCCAAGTCCTGAAGGACGAAGGTTACGTTGGCGATTTTTCCGTTTCAGCCGAGGTAAAACCCGAGCTGACGATCAACCTCAAGTACTTTGGCGGCAAGCCGGTTATTGAGAAGATCAAGCGGGTTAGCCGTCCAAGTCTGCGCCAGTATAAGGGCACCGGGGAACTGCCGAAAGTATCCGGTGGTTTAGGAGTCGCGATTGTCTCTACGTCTAAGGGCGTAATGACAGACCGCGCCGCACGAGCTGCCGGCGTGGGTGGCGAAGTCATCTGCACCGTATTCTAGGAGAATCACATGTCCAGGGTTGCCAATAATCCTGTCGTGCTGCCTTCCGGTGTTGAGGTTAAGCTGAACGGACAGGAAATTAGTGTAAAGGGCTCCAAAGGAGCACTTGAGTTTTCAATTCACCAGACGGTGGAAGTAAAGCAGGAAGACAGCATTCTTCGCTTTGCTGCCCGTGATGGTGCCCAACAGTCCCGCGCTCTTGCTGGCACAACCCGCGCGCTGGTCAGCAACATGGTGACCGGTGTGTCCGCAGGCTTCGAGCGTAAGCTCCAGCTGATCGGTGTAGGTTACCGGGCCCAGGCGCAAGGTAAGAAGCTCAATCTGACACTGGGTTTTTCTCACCCAGTAGCGTACGAGCTGCCCGAGGGGATTACCGTTGAAACTCCGTCCAATACGGAAGTTGTCATTCGCGGTATCGATAAGCAACAGGTTGGCCACGTCGCTGCAGAAATCCGCGCGTTTCGTCCGCCCGAGCCTTACAAAGGCAAAGGTGTGCGGTATGCGGGTGAGCAGGTAAGACGTAAAGAAGCCAAGAAGAAATAAGGCGGGACTATGAGCGCGAATAACGAAAGATTGCGTCGCGCACGCAAAGTGCGCATGAAGATCCGTGAACTGGGTACGACACGTTTGTGCGTTCACCGCACCCCGCGTCATATGTACGCCCAGGTTACGACCGCAGATGGCAGCCAAGTTATAGCCACTGCCTCCACGTTGGATAAGGAATTGCGCCAGGGTGCAACCGGTAACGTGGACGCCGCGAAAAAGGTCGGTCAGCTGATTGCTGAGCGCGCCAAGGCGGCAGGTGTTGAGCAGGTCGCTTTCGACCGCTCCGGTTACCGTTATCACGGTCGTGTGCAGGCTTTGGCCGACGCAGCCCGTGAAGCTGGCTTGCAATTCTAAGAGGTGGAGAAGATGAGCGTTAACGATCAGAAGGCGCCTGAGCTCCAGGAGAAGCTGGTTCAGGTTAATCGCGTCGCCAAAGTGGTCAAGGGTGGTCGCGTTTTCGCGTTCACCGCACTGAGCGTTGTTGGTGACGGAAAAGGACGCGTTGGCTTTGGCCGTGGCAAGGCACGTGAAGTGCCGGTCGCTATCCAGAAGTCAATGGAAGCTGCACGTAAGAACATGGTAGATGTGCCTCTCGACGGCACTACCCTGCAGTATGCAGTGCGAGCCCAGCATGGTGGTTCCAAGGTGTACATGCAGCCGGCTTCTGACGGTACAGGTATCATCGCCGGTGGTGCGATGCGTGCAGTACTTGAAGTTGCAGGTGTTCAGAACGTACTGTCCAAGTGTTATGGGTCTACCAACCCGGCGAACGTAGTACGTTCCACTATCAAGGGTCTCCAGGCAACGCAGGCGCCTGAAGATATTGCAGCCAAGCGCGGTAAATCCGTCGAAGACATTCTGGGTTGTTGAAGTCATGGCGAACGCAAAAACGATCAAAGTAACTCTGACCCGCAGCCCTATCGGCTGCCAGCCTAAGCACAAGCTTTGTGTGAAGGGCTTGGGTCTTCGTAAAATCGGTCATACCGTTGAAGTAGAAGATACACCTTCTATGCGCGGTATGATCAACCGGGTGAACTACCTGGTTCGGGTTGAGGAGAGCTAAGATGCGTCTGAACAAACTTAGTCCGGAACTCGGTTCACGTCCCGCCGCAAGGCGCGTCGGTCGTGGTATCGGAAGCGGTTTCGGTAAAACCTGTGGCCGTGGTCACAAAGGCCAGAAAGCCCGTACCGGGGGCAGCGTTGCTCCTGGTTTCGAGGGTGGCCAGCAGCCTTTGGCTCGTCGACTGCCGAAGTTTGGCTTTACGTCGCGTCAGCAGCGTTATGTTGCTGAAATTCGCCTAAACGAACTGGCGAAAGTTGAAGGCGATATTGTGGATCTTGCGGCCCTTAAGAAGGCCGACATCATCCGTGAGGAAATTCGCGAAGCCAAGGTTATCCTATCGGGCGAGCTCGATCGTGCAGTGACCGTGAAAGGACTTCGGGTAACAAAAGGCGCGCGCGAGGCAATTTCTGCCGCGGGTGGGAAAGTCGAAGACTAAGGCGAGTCGAGGACTAAATGGCCAAGAACGCATCATTGCCTGCGGGCGCGGGAAAAGGACTAGCAGAGCTGCGATCGCGGCTTTGGTTTGTCTTCGTGGCATTGCTGGTGTACCGAATTGGTGCCCACATTCCGGTGCCAGGTATTAACCCAGACCGTTTGGCGGCACTGTTTGAGCAAAATCAGGGCACTATCCTGAGTATGTTCAACATGTTTTCAGGTGGTGCGCTTGAGCGCATGAGTATCTTCGCTCTCGGTATTATGCCGTATATCTCTGCCTCGATTATCATGCAGCTCATGACAGCGGTAAATCCGCAGCTTGAGCAGCTGAAGAAAGAGGGTGAGGCTGGACGTCGAAAGATTAGCCAGTACACGCGGTATGGTACGGTTGTCTTAGCTCTGGTTCAGGGTTTGGGTATTTCTGTCGGGTTGGCTTCTCAGGGCGTCACCTTCAACGATAGCTTCAGCTTCCACTTTGTGGCAGTCGTCTCTTTCGTGAGTGGTGCAGTATTCATGATGTGGCTGGGTGAGCAGATCACTGAGCGGGGTGTCGGTAACGGCATCTCCCTGCTGATTTTTGCAGGTATTGTTGCCGGGCTTCCCGGCGCAATTGGTCAGACTCTGGCGCAGGCTCGTAGCGGCGAGATGAGCCTGTTGTTGGTTTTGGGTATTGGTATTCTTGCGATTGCAATTGTTGGCTTCGTGGTTTTCATGGAGCGCGGGCAGCGTCGGCTGACCATCAACTACGCAAAACGACAGCAAGGGCGCCGGGTGTTTGCCCAGCAGTCCAGTCACCTACCTCTGAAGGTAAACATGGCCGGTGTAATCCCGCCCATTTTTGCTTCCTCCATTCTGCTTTTCCCAGCGTCGCTGGGTCAGTGGTTCGGTCAGGGCGAAGGTATGGAGTGGCTCAGTGATATATCCCAGGCACTGGCTCCAAGCCAGCCGTTGTACATCATTTTGTTTGCAGCAGCAGTGGTATTTTTCTGCTTCTTCTATACAGCATTGATGTACAACCCGAAAGAAGTTGCGGATAACCTCAAGCGCTCTGGCGCGTTTATACCGGGCATTCGTCCGGGTGATCAGACAGCCAAGTATATTGATGGTGTGCTGACTCGCCTGACTCTGTTCGGTGCAATGTACATTGCAGCAGTCTCCCTGTTTCCTCAGTTTCTGATGGTTGCCGGGAACGTGCCCTTCTATTTGGGCGGCACCTCACTGCTGATTGTTGTAGTCGTGGTGATGGATTTCATGGCCCAGGTTCAGTCGCACCTGATGTCGCATCAGTATGAATCACTGATGAAGAAATCTAATCTCAAGGGCTATGGTCGGAACGGTTAATCCCGTTCCCCTTGAAAACTGGAGTCGACAATGAAAGTACGCGCTTCGGTAAAGAAAATTTGCCGTAATTGCAAAGTAATTCGTCGCAATGGCTCAGTACGAGTCATTTGCCCGGAACCTCGCCATAAGCAGCGTCAGGGCTGATTCCTTCGGGAAGCACCTTGGCACTGTAGAGGGGTATAAATAGTAGCGCTTGACTCGGTAGCGGGTCAGGCGCTATTATTTCGCGCCCTTATTAGTGGCGGAAAATTCACACAGCATAGCTTTGAGCGCGGAGTAATTTGGATGGCACGTATAGCCGGTGTCAATATACCCGATCACAAACATGCTGTTATCTCGCTGACCTATATCTTTGGTGTTGGCAAGACGACAGCCCAGAAGGTTTGCGATGCAACCGGCGTTAAGCCGGACGTCAAGGTCAAAGACCTATCCGACGAGCAGCTTGAATCACTTCGTTCAGAAGTGGGTAAGGCAATCGTTGAAGGCGATCTGCGTCGTGAAGTACAAATGAACATTAAGCGTTTGAAGGATCTCGGATGTCACCGTGGTCTGCGCCACCGTCATGGGCTTCCAGTCCGTGGCCAGCGCACCAAGACCAACGCGCGCACCCGTAAAGGTCCACGCAAACCTATTCGCAGGTAACAGGTAGGCAAACATGGCAAAGCCAGGTACACGTACCCGTAAAAAGGTGAAAAAGACAGTTGTTGATGGCGTCGCGCACGTTCATGCGTCCTTCAACAACACTATCGTGACCATTTCTGACCGTCAGGGCAACGTCCTGTCCTGGGCTACCTCTGGTGGTTCCGGTTTTCGTGGGTCACGTAAGAGTACACCTTTTGCTGCGCAGGTAGCAGCTGAAAAAGCCGGTAACGCGGCTGCTGAATACGGCCTTAAAAACCTGGACGTAGAGGTTAAAGGACCCGGGCCCGGACGTGAGTCTGCAGTTCGCGCGTTGAATTCGTGCGGCTACAAGATCACCAACATCACAGATGTGACGCCGATTCCTCATAACGGCTGTCGTCCGCCCAAAAAGCGCCGCGTCTAACACAGGAGACAGTTAAATATGGCTCGTTATACAGGCCCGAAGTGCAAGCTGTCTCGTCGTGAAGGGACAGATCTTTTTCTGAAGAGCGGCGTTCGCGCGCTGGATACCAAGTGCAACATCGAGACCCCACCGGGTGTGCATGGTGCGCGTCGTAGTCGTCTGTCTGAGTACGGCGTACAGCTTCGTGAAAAACAGAAAGTTCGTCGTATTTACGGCGTACTGGAAAAGCAATTCCGCAACTATTATAAAGAGGCGGCTCGCCTGAAAGGTGCCACGGGTGAAAACCTGCTGCAGCTTCTCGAGACGCGTCTTGATAACGTTGTATACCGCATGGGATTCGGTTCTACCCGTGCAGAGTCCCGTCAGCTCGTCTCCCACAAGGCGATCTTGGTGAATGACAACGTAGTGAACATTGCTTCCTACAAAGTCAAGCCAAGTGATGTTGTGAGTGTGCGTGAAAAGGCCAGAAATCAGCTGCGCGTTAAAGGCGCTCTGGATCTGTCTGCAAGCCGTGCACCGGTGAGCTGGGTCGAGGTCGACGCCACCAAGATGTCCGGCGTTTACAAGTCAGTGCCTGAGCGTACTGAGTTGCCGGCCGACATCAACGAGAACCTCATCGTCGAGCTTTACTCTAAGTAAAGCCCAGTTCGCAACGATAGCAGATAGGGGCGTCTATGCAGCGTTCAGCACATGAATTATTGACACCTCGTACGATCGATGTAAAAGAATCGAGTGAGATGCGCGCCAAGGTTACGCTCGAGCCTCTGGAAAGAGGCTTTGGTCACACCCTGGGTAGCGCTTTGCGCCGCATTCTTTTGTCTTCGATGCCGGGCTGCGCCGTGACTGAAGCGCAGATTGACGGTGTTTTGCACGAGTACAGTGCGATTGAGGGTGTCCAGGAGGACGTCATTGAGATTCTGCTGAATCTCAAAGGCGTTGCGGTCAAGATGAATGGTCGGGATGACACTGAGCTAACGCTCAGCAAGAAAGGCCCGGGCGTTGTTACAGCCGGTGATATCAAACTGGATCATGACGTTGAGATTTCCAACCCGGATCATGTGATCTGTCACCTGAGTGAAAATGGTGAAGTGAACATGCGTCTACGTGTTGCACGCGGTCGCGGCTATGAGCCGGCAGATCAACGTGGTCTCGACGAAGATGAAACCCGTGCCATCGGGCGTCTGCAACTGGATGCAACCTTCAGCCCGGTTCGCCGTGTAGCCTATTCCGTGGAAAGTGCACGAGTAGAGCAGCGTACCGATCTGGACAAGCTGGTTATTGATTTGGAGACAAATGGCACTATCGATCCGGAAGAAGCAATTCGCCGGGCGGCCACGATTCTCCAGCAGCAACTGGCGGTATTTGTTGATTTCGATCATGAGAAAGAGCCAGAGCGCGTTGAAGAAGAGGAAGAAATTGATCCGATTCTGCTGCGTCCGGTTGATGATCTGGAACTGACAGTGCGTTCGGCTAATTGCTTGAAGGCTGAAAATATTTACTACATCGGCGATCTTATTCAGCGCACAGAAGTTGAGCTGTTGAAGACGCCTAACCTTGGTAAGAAGTCGCTCACCGAGATCAAGGACGTTTTGGCGTCCCGCGGTTTGTCTCTGGGTATGCGTCTTGATAACTGGCCACCGGCTAGCCTTCGTGGCGACGATCGGGTTTTGGGCGGTTGATTGCCGATTAGTTTAAGGTAAGGAATAAGAGCAATGCGTCATCGTAAGAGTGGTCGTAAGTTCAACAGGACCAGTGCGCATCGCAAGGCCATGTTTCGTAACATGACTGCGTCACTGGTTGGTCATGAGCTGATCAAAACAACGCTGCCGAAAGCCAAAGAGCTTCGTCGGGTAGCTGAGCCTTTGATCACGCTCGCCAAGAAAGATTCGGTTGCAAATCGTCGTCTGGCGTTTTCTCGCCTACGTGACGATGCAGCGGTTGTCAAGCTGTTTAATGAGCTTGGCCCCCGTTACAATGAGCGTCCGGGTGGTTACCTTCGTGTTCTGAAGTGTGGCTTCCGTACAGGCGACAATGCCCCTATGGCATTTGTTGAGCTGATAGGTCGTCCGTTGGACATCGAAGCAGAAGAAGTGGACAAAGACGGCAAGTAACATTGTCATCTAGTCAGAAAAAACCGGAGCCGGAAACGCCTCCGGTTTTTTTGTGCCGGTTAGCCCGGCAAGATGGCTTTCAGGTAGTGGCCTGTGTGCGAGGCTGGATTTGCAGCGACTTGTTCTGGCGTGCCTTCCGCAATAATTTTCCCGCCTCCTGATCCGCCTTCTGGGCCTAGATCTATCACCCAGTCAGCCGTCTTGATGACATCAAGATTGTGCTCGATCACCACGATGGTGTTGCCGTGATCCCGGAGGCGCTGCAGTACGTTTAGCAGTTGCTGTATATCGTAGAAGTGTAGCCCTGTTGTGGGTTCATCGAGGATATACAAGGTTTGCCCGGTATCCCGCTTGGATAGCTCCTTGGCAAGCTTGACCCGCTGCGCTTCGCCGCCAGACAGGGTGACTGCACTTTGGCCGAGGCGAATATAGGACAGTCCCACATCAATCAGTGTCTGTAGCTTTCTGGCAAGAAACGGCACGGCGTCAAAAAACACCCGCCCTTCCTCTACGGTCATGCTCAGAACTTCATTGATATTCTTACCTTTGTAGCGCACCTCTAGAGTTTCGCGGTTATAGCGCTTGGCTTTACACACGTCACAGGGAACGTACACATCTGGCAGAAAATGCATCTCTACCTTTATCATGCCGTCGCCCTGGCAGGCTTCACATCGTCCACCTTTCACGTTGAAGGAGAAGCGGCCGGGTTTGTAGCCCCTTGATCTTGACTCTTGAGTGCCTGCGAACAGCTCCCGAATCGGTGTGAATAGACCGGTGTAGGTGGCCGGATTGGAGCGAGGGGTGCGACCGATGGGGCTCTGGTCTATGTCGATCACTTTATCCAGCTGTTCAAGCCCTTTCAGTCCTTCGTAGGGTGATGCGGTAAGGCTGGTGGCTTTGTTCAGCTTGGCAGCCGCCACTGGGTATAGGGTGCTGTTTATCAGAGTGGATTTGCCAGAGCCGGAAACGCCGGTTACGCAGGTCATTATACCCAGTGGTAGGGTTAGGGTGACATTCTGCAGGTTGTTACCAGTTGCACCGGTTAACGTGAGAGTCTGGCCTGTACCCTTATTCCGAATGCTCGGAATGGCTATCTTTTTAACTCCGCTTAGGTACTGGCCAGTCAGTGAGTTGGGGTTTGCAATCACCTGAGCAGGCGTGCCCTGAGCAATGATTTCGCCGCCGTGTACGCCGGCACCTGGCCCTATATCAATAACGTGATCGGCTGCCCTAATAGCATCTTCATCGTGCTCGACAACGATGACGGTGTTACCAAGATCGCGAAGGTGGGTAAGGGTGCTCAACAAACGATCGTTGTCGCGCTGATGAAGCCCGATGGATGGCTCATCCAGGATGTACATAACACCAACAAGGCCAGCGCCAATCTGGCTGGCGAGCCTTATTCGTTGGGCCTCACCTCCAGACAGGGTGTCAGCGCTGCGTTCCAGTGTCAGGTACTCTAAGCCCACATTTACTAGGAATTGGAGCCGTTGCCGGACTTCTTTTGTGATTTTTTCGGCAATTTCGCCTTTGCGGCCAGCCAGTTCCAGGGTATCGAAGTAAGAATAGGCTTCACCGATTGGAAGGCGGGTTAGATCCGAAATAGTGCGTTCGTCAATGAAAACGTGTCGGGCGCTGCTGCGTAGGCGGGCGCCATGGCATTCTTTACAGGCCTGGGTGCTGAGGTTACGTGCTAGCTCTTCACGCATGCTCTGAGAGTCTGTTTCCCGGTAGCGGCGTTCGAGGTTCGGAATAATCCCCTCGAAGGGGTGGGATCTCTCCATGATGTGGCCGCGAGAGTTCACATAGCGAAACGCAATCTCTTCGGTGCCGGACCCGAACAGCAGGGTTGTCTGGAAATCTTCCGGAAGCTCTTCCCAGGGTGTTTCTAAATCGACTTTATAGTGTTCGCCAACGCTGCCCAGCAGCTGAAAATAGTACACCGCCCGGCGATCCCAGCCTTTGATGGCACCGGCGGCTAGGGTTGCTTCGGGGTGCTGTACAATTTTGTCTGCATCAAAGAACTGCTTAACACCTAGGCCGTCGCAGGTAGGGCAGGCGCCGGCGGGGCTGTTAAAGGAAAACAGCTTTGGTTCCAGTTCGCTTAGGGCGTAGCCGCACTGTGTACACGCGTATTTTGCTGAGAAGGTATGCTCCGCACCTTCGCTACTTGATTCGCCATCCATCGGGGCGACCAAGGCGATGCCGTCGGCAAGCCCCAAGGCGGTCTCAAAACTTTCAGCGAGCCGTTGTTCCTGGCCAGGTTTTACTTTGAAGCGATCGACGACAACATCAATCTGGTGCTTGCGCTTTTTGTCGAGCGTTGGTACATCGTCGATGTCATACACGGTGCCGTCCACCCGTAGCCGGATAAAGCCTTGGCTGCGCATGGTCTCGACGACTTGCAGATGCTCCCCTTTGCGATCCCGTATAACCGGCGCAAGGATCATCAGTTTGCTGTCTTCCGGCATGGCTAGCACCAGATCAACCATCTGGCTTACGGTCTGCGCTTCCAGTGGTTGGCCGTGTTCGGGGCATCGTGGTTCGCCAGCCCGAGCAAACAAAAGTCGCAGATAGTCGTAGATTTCGGTAATGGTGCCGACCGTCGAGCGAGGGTTGTGTGATGTGGATTTCTGCTCGATAGAAATAGCAGGAGACAAACCCTCGATGTGATCGATATCGGGCTTCTCCATCATGGATAGGAACTGACGCGCGTAGGTGGATAGAGATTCCACATAACGCCTCTGACCTTCCGCATAGAGAGTGTCAAACGCCAAGGATGATTTGCCTGAGCCGGATAGACCGGTTATCACGATCAGCTTGTCCCTTGGGATATCCAGGTCGATGTTCTTCAGGTTGTGGGTCCGCGCCCCTTTAATCTGGATATGATCCATAATGCCTCACTTGGAAAAAACGTAAATTATACCGTGTTACGCCGGCTGCGGCGAAGATGTCGGTAAAGTCGTAGCTGTCCCCTGCCGGAGAGCGTTCTGTTACAATGCGCCGCCTGCGGGAAATATGTTCTTTCGCAAGGTCGCGCTTTCACCCCCCCGGAGAGGAGCCAACTACCATGAATGCGCTGGAAAAACGCTCCGTATCTGCGCTGGCATCTGTGTATGCGATACGCATGCTCGGGCTCTTCATGGTTATGCCGGTATTCATGCTGTTGGGTGACGAGCTTAAAGGTGCAACGCCGGCTCTGCTCGGTTTTGCCATTGGCGCCTATGGGTTGAGCCAAGCGTTGTTGCAGATACCTTTCGGTTTACTTTCAGACCGAGTTGGCCGCAAGCGCATGATCTACATCGGCCTGGTTCTTTTCGCTGCGGGCAGCATACTGGCTGGCTCCACAGATTCAATATACGTGGTGATCGGCGGTCGGATGCTTCAGGGGGCAGGCGCTATTGCCAGTGTGCTCATGGCGCTGCTCAGCGACTTGACCCGAGAGGAAGAGCGCACCAAGGCCATGGCGACGGTGGGTATCTCTATAGGGCTTTCGTTCTCCGTATCGCTGGTTCTGGGGCCGCTGCTGGGTTCGGTATGGGGCCTGTCTGGAATCTTTTACGCGACAGCCGTGCTGGCCATGATTGCCTTGCTCATTGTCAGCCGCGTTGTACCCACACCGCATCAACATAAAATCAGTGCCGATACCCATCCTGCGAAAGCTATGCTGGGGCGCGTTCTGTCTGACAAACGTCTGTTGCGACTGGATTTCGGGATTTTCGCACTGCACCTGGTACTAACGTCATTGTTTTTAGTGTTTCCATCTGTTCTGCAGGATCAGCTTGGGCTGGCCAGTAGTTCACATTGGTGGTTCTATTTGAGTGTGATGATTACCTCATTTGTTGCCATGGTACCTTTTATCATCATTGGTGAGAAAAAGCGCAGAATGAAGCCGGTTCTGTGTGGTGCTATTGCGTTGCTTACACTGGCGACAGCGGGGCTTGCCGGAGTGTCTGATAGCCTGCCCATTGCTTGGGCCGTGCTTTTCTTCTTTTTTATGGCCTTCAATTTGCTTGAGGCTAGCCTGCCGTCTCTGATCAGTAAAGAGGCGCCGGCTGCAAGCAAGGGAACGGCCATGGGCGTGTATTCTACCTCGCAGTTTATGGGCGCTTTTTTGGGCGGGGCCTTGGGTGGCTTCTTGCTGCAGCAGGTTGGAATTGAGGGTGTAGTGTGGTTTATGGTTACCGTGCTTGGGCTCTGGTTGCTGGTCGCTCTGACCATGCCTGTGCCGGGCTACACCTCGGGTTTCGTGGTACAGTTGCGGGACATGGCCAGCGACCAGTACGGCGATGTTGATGGCAGCCTGCGTAGCCTGCCGGGCGTGCAGGATGTGGTCATTATTGAAAACGCTGGCACCGCCTATCTTAAGGTGGATCGACAGCACTTTGATGAGGCGTTACTTGCGGACGTTCCATTTGTCCAGCAGGGTAGCAGTTCTTGAAATCCGGAGGCTCGCAAGGAATGCGGGCGCTCATGAAGACAGAATCGGGAGCAGAACATGGCAAGAGGCGTAAACAAAGTTATTCTTATCGGGAATCTCGGGCAGGATCCGGACACCCGTTATACCCCGAACGGCAATGCCGTGGTGAACCTGAACATTGCTACCGACGAGAGTTATAAGGATCGCCAGACGGGTCAATTGGTTCCCAAAACGGAATGGCACCGAATTGTTATGTTCGGGAAGATTGCCGAGGTGGCCGGGCAATACCTGCGTAAAGGGTCTAAGGTCTATATAGAGGGCAAGCTACAGACGCGCAAGTGGCAGAACAAAGAAGGCCAGAACGTTTACAGCACTGAGGTTGTGGTGGACATTAATGGCCAAATGCAGATGCTGGACAGTCGTGGTAGTGACGGTGGAGCAAATCAAGGTGCACCTGCCGGACGTCCTCAGCAGCAATCGACGCCAGCTGCGCCGGCTCAGAATAACCAGCAGCCTGCCCAGTCTGGCGGTTATGACCAGAACCAGAACCAGAACCAGAACCAAGGCCAACCAGCGCAGGGTAGCAGTATGCCTGAGCCAGTTGACGACTTTGATGACGACATACCCTTCTAGGGGCAAGGCTCGCCATAACTCAGAAAGCCCCCGTTTTTTCGGGGTCTTTTTTTATTAGACAGATGCAAAAAAACGCAAAAACAAACGATAAAACACGGAATTACGTTCGTTTTATCAACTATTATCCAAGGTGCATTACGATCTGTTTACTTTTTAAACACTGAGGCTGGCGAGTGGTTCTAAGCTATATAGCAAAAATTTTGCGACGTTCCGGTGGGCGCCAGCGCATCTGCTTGGAAGTGCGCGCCGACGGGATAGCGTGGGCGGAATCTGGAGGCTTGGCCGGTTTTTCTGATTGCTTACCGGCAAAGCGGGAGGATGTTCTTGGCTCTCTTTCCAGCGAGCGCGGTTGGGCCGGTGCTGATACCACACTCATTCTGCCGCTTGACCAGTACCAGGTATTCCAGCTGGAACGCCCGGAAGGTATTGATGAGTCTGAGCTTGGCGATGCCCTGAAGTGGAAGCTCAAGGATTTTCTCGACTTTAACCCCTCCGATGCCGTGTCCGGTGCGTTTCTTTTTCCCGAGGATGCTTCTCGCGGACGAGGAAACCTGGTGAATGTGGTCGCCGCGCGAAAGTCTCTGGTTAGCGAACTGGTTACGCTGGTAGAGAACTGTGGCTTGGCGCTGGTTTCGATTGATATTGCCGAGCTGGCCTTACGCAATCTGGTGTCCCGCATCGACCCTGATCGCCGGGGCGCGGCTCTGGTTTACATGCGTGAGCGCTTCGGACAGATGATCGTCTGCAAGGGAGAGGCGCTGTATTTGTCTCGGCGGCTGGACGTAACGTCCGATGATCTGCGCGATGCGTCGAGCCAAGAGAGCTCGGTGCAGTCGCTGGCGCTGGAAATGCAGCGTTCCCTGGACTACTACGAAAGCCAATTAGGGCAGGTTCCGCCTGCCGTGATCAGATTGGTCGCCCGAGACAATGTCCTGCCACTGTCATCCATGTTGGCAACCTATGTGGCTGCCTCGGTTGAAACTCTGGACTGGGCACCTTTTGGTCTTGAAGAGCCTCTGGATAGCCGCTGCCTTATTGCATGGAGTGCCAGCCTGGCAACCGCCCGGAAGGGCGACGGAATAGTCCAGCAGGTAAATCTCTATACTGACGATTTGCGCTCCCGCCAGGGAAAATTGCAGGCAGGGACAGCCCTGTCCGTTCTGGTGCTCGGGTTGGTTGCGTTGGTGGTGGCTGCTGGTGTTGTCCGTTATCAGGAATCTCAACTGCAGGCGAAGGTTGGAACGCTGCAACAACAGAGTGAGAAGCTGCAGAGCTCCGTGGAGCAACTGACCGGCGAAGTAAACGCTCGCCAACCCGATCCCGCAGTTGAAGCTGCTCTTGAAAGTGTGACGGCAACGCTAGTGCGCAGGCAGCAATTGCTGGGCCGGGTGGAAAACTTGATCGCCACAGAGGCGATCGGGTTTTCGGCGCCGTTATTGGCTCTAGCGCGTCAGGTGCCGCAAGGGCTTTGGCTAACGCAGATCCGCCTTGATGCCCGCCAGGGCAACGTTGGCCTAGCGGGCAAGGCGCAGTCAGGCCGACTTGTGCCGGTGTATCTTGAAAAGTTGGGTGATGAGCCGGCCTTTGCAGGAAAGACTTTCGGCAGCTTTCGGCTTGATCGGGAAGAAGACGGCCGCTGGATTGAGTTCCGGGTAGCCACAGATACCGATGGGGAGGTTGCGCAATGATGCAGGCTTTTCGTCAGAAGTTTGATAAGGGTGCAGTCTGGTTCAACGAGCGCCCTATTCGCGAACGGGCATTGCTAACCATAACCGCGCTTACAGTGGTTCTTTTTGCAGGCTGGAAGCTGGCGATTGCTCCGGTTACGGCGGGCAACGAACAGCTTCGGGCCCGCCAGGTGTCTTTGTCTGACACCCGTGCATCATTGTTGAACCAGCAGGAACGGCTGACAGAACAGTTGGCGTCTGATCCGTCACAGGTGTTGAGAAACCAGCTCGCGGCCCGACAGCAGAGGCTTGAACGGTTGAATAATGAGCTTGCTGAAACCACTGGGCGGTTGATTGCGCCCCAGGCCATGGTTGTGTTGTTGCGGAATATGCTTGCGGCCCAGGATCAACTGGAGCTTTTAGCTGTAGATCTCCTGGCGCCCGTACCGGTATTCGATCGGCAACCCGATAGTGTCGGAAATAGCAGCCGCAACGACGAGCCCGCCGAGCCACTGTTGTTTGCTCACGACGCGGAAATCGTCCTGAGTGGTGGCTATATGGATGTGCTTGCCTATCTAAAAACACTCGAAGCCATGGATGCTCGCTTAGGGTGGGTGCTGCTGGAATATAACTCCAGCGACTACCCTGATAACGAAGTCAGGCTTAGGGTTCGAACCCTAAGCTTGGATCGCGCATGGCTGGGAGTGTGATATGAGATTGCTACTGATCATAATGCTGGCCGTGGCAGCCTCAAATGCCTTGGCTCTGCAGGACCCGACTCGCCCGGATGGCTTTGGTGCTACTCAGCAGGCGCAGGTGCCGCAAAAAGAATTTACGCTGGCGTCGATATTTATTGGCAATGACCGCAGGGTGGCGGTTATTGATGGTGTGGCCCGCCAAGAGGGGCAGGCATTTGAGGGGGTTCGCATTAAGCGAATTCACCCGGGCCGGGTAGAGCTGGTCGATCAGGGAAGAGTGCGCGTTTTACGCCTTGAACCCCTTCCGCAAGTGCGGAGTTCGCAATGATAGACAAACGAGCTGCTATGACACTGAACCGAACCTTTCTGACACTGCTGCTGGCCATGTTTCTGACCGCCTGTAGCAATAACCCGTTGATGCGCACCAGCCAGGCCACCTCAACAGACACCGCTGCGGCGATTGATGATGCAATGGCCGAAGCTGAGGCTAACGCTGAACTGCGGAGAAAAGCGAGAGCGGCAGGCATGATCGGTAGCGTACCCGAAGATGTGAGTGCGGCATTGATGCCTTCATTGTCCTCTGCGGCGGATGACGAAGAACGGTTTGATGTGAATGCGCGGGGGCTGGCTGCCGGGCCTTTCTTTGAGGCGTTGGTGGAGGGAAGCCGATACAACGTGGTGGTTCACCCCGATGTTGAGGCAATCATCGACCTGAGGCTGGGAGGCGTAACGGTTCCAGAAGTTATGGATATTGCCAGCGATCTATATGGCCTGGATATTCAGCGCAGCGGTCGCCTGTTCCAGGTAAGGGCAGACGGCGTCCAGATGGAATTGTTCCCGATTGACTACCTCCACTTCAAGCGCAGTGGCGGTTCCGAAACCCGTGTCAGCTCCGGGCAGGTCAGCAGCTCGCGAGGCAGCTCAACGGGTGGCGGCTCAAACTCAAGCAGCTCGGGCGACAATAGCACGGCCAACCTGGTGGGTACGCGGATTTCCACAGAAACGGAATCCGATTTCTGGCAGGACATCGAGCGGGCCCTGAAGATGATCATCGGCACCGACAATGGTAGCCAGGTGGTCGTTAACGCAGGTACGGGCCTGGTAATGGTGCGTTCCGACGGTAAGTCTCTCAGACAGGTGGACGAGTATCTGCGGCGCACCCAGCTGATCATGCAGCGGCAGGTTGTGCTGGAAGCGAAGATTCTGGAGATTGGCCTGAATGAAGGGTATCAGCAAGGGGTTAACTGGTCCGATATCCAGAGTGCTTCCTCGCTCACGGCGAGCGACGGCTTACCGGCTGAGTTTACCGCCCAATCGCTGGCTGGGCTGGCGGTACAGACATCCGATATTGGAGGGCTGTTCTCTGCAACGTTCCGGGAGGGAACCTTTACCGGGCTTATTGAACTTCTGGGTGAGCAGGGCAACGTGCAGATACTGTCCAGCCCACGTATTTCTACGGTGAATAACCAAAAAGCAGTCATAAAGGTCGGTACCGATGAGTTCTTCGTGACCGATATAGAATTCGACGACAACAATTCGGCGGCCTCAGGGACGGATCGAACGTCCACTTCGGTCGAACTGACACCGTTTTTCTCCGGTATTTCCCTGGATGTAACCCCCCAGATTGCTGAAGACGGGGCAATTACCTTGCACGTTCATCCTGCGGTAAGCGAAGTGAGCGACCAGCAAAAAATCATTACCGTCGGCGATCGGGATGTAATCCTACCCCTAGCTCGCAGCACCGTTCGCGAGACAGACAGTGTGATCCGTGCCGAGAGCGGCCAGATTGTGGTGATTGGCGGACTGATTCAGGACACCAGTGAAGACAACAATTCGGCGGTGCCTTTTCTCAGTGAGATTCCGCTGCTTGGAGAGTTGTTCAAACAGCGCCGCTTTAAGTCCCGCAAGAGTGAACTGGTTATTTTGCTGCGGCCGGTGGTTACCGGTAGTGAGCAGATGAGCGCGGATGTATCGTCCAGCCGCGAACGGATGCAGGTTCTGCAAGAACTGTTGGAGTCGTCCCAGTCTGTCACCCCCCAACCGGAGAAGGCCGCGCGCTAGCATGTACGAATCTCATTTCGGACTGCAGGAAGCACCGTTTGCATTGACGCCCAATACCCGCTATTTCCTCCGGGCTCGCAGCCATAGCGATGCGCTCGAGTTGCTGCTGGTAGCGTTGCGTGAGCGCGAAGGCTTTATAAAAATTACGGGTGAGGTCGGCACGGGTAAAACATTGCTATGTCGTCTGTTGCTCAATGAATTGGCGCAGAATGCCCATACCGCTTATATCCCCAACCCGCACCTTACGCCAGACACCCTCTACGAAGCGGTTGCCGAAGAGCTGGGCGTGGATGTGGCTCGTTGTGCCAACACCCACCAGATACTCAAAGCACTGAACGCACGCCTGATTGCACTGGCCATGGAGCAACGCCAGGTGGTGCTGGTGGTCGACGAAGCCCAGGCCATGCCTGAGGAAACCATCGAGGCATTGCGTTTGTTGACCAATCTAGAAACCGAAAGTGCACGCCTGTTGCAAGTGGTACTGTTCGGCCAGCCGGAGCTGGATGAGCTCTTGCAGCGGGAAAGCCTAAGGCAACTGCAACAGCGAATTACCTTCCAATACCGCCTGGCACCCCTAGACAAGGTGTCTGTGGCACAGTATTTGAGGCACCGCCTGGCACAGGCCGGGTACAACGGCGGCGACCTGTTTGCACCCTCAGCACTGAGATTGATCTCCCGCGCCTCCGGCGGCATTCCGCGCCTCGTCAACATCCTCGCCCACAAGGCCATGCTGGCCGCATGGGGAAGGGGCGATCGACAGGTCAGCCGGTGGCATGTGATGCAGGCGATACGGGACACCGACAGTGCCCGCTTACCCAATCTCCTGATGAGGTGGATATGAGCTTGCTCAATGACGCACTGCGGGCAGCTGAGCAGCGGCAGAACTGGCCAGCGGCGCCAGGCGCCTATGTAGGTGAGCAGCAATCGCCTCGCAACGGCACGCCTTTGCTCCTGATTTCAGTGGTGGTTTTGGCGCTGCTCATCGCCGTCATGGGTGGCTACTGGATGTTTGCGCGCAGCTCATCACCGGAGCCGATGGTAGTGGAGCGTGAGCCGTCACCGGACCAGCGTGTTCAGAGAATGCCCGCAGTTATCGTGGATCAAAAACCTGAAAACGAACCAGTGGAAGCGGTGACGCCCGGGCCGCAGCCCGAGGTGGCCCAGCCCGAACTCGAACCAGAACCACAACCAGAACTCCAGCAGCCACAGGCACCCACACCGGAACCAGCCGTTACCGAACCTGAAGAAGCGCAACCTGAAGAAGTCTCTACCGCTGGCGTTAAGCACGTCCCGGAGACTCCGGACGCTAAGGATCGAAGCACCGCTAGACAGCTGGAACGGCTGGTGGCACAGGGCAATATCACGGATGCAGAGCGTGGCCTTGCGGCACTGACGCAAACACAAACCGCGCCCCGCAGCCGCTATGTAGTGGCCAGGGCGCTGTTAGTGGACGGCAAGCCGGATCAGGCCCTTGGTTGGGTGCCTAAAGGCGTTACTGCCGAGCACCCGAGGTTACGGCTGTTGCGAGCCAGGGCGCTGCATGCCAACAACAACCTGGCAACGGCAGTTGATACCCTCAGATCAAGCGTGCCGCCGGTCGAGGGCCATGCAGAATACTGGGTTACCCTTGCGACGTTGCTGCAGCAGCAGGGAGAAAATACCGAAGCCGCCCGCCACTGGGCCGAATTGATTGTATGGGATAACAGCCAGGCCCCTTGGTGGGTTGGGCTGGCGATTTCGCTGGAAGCCCAGGGTGAACAGGCCGGAGCAGCCCAGGCTTACCGGCAGGCAGCCGAACTACCGGGGCTGCCCCGCTCGCTGGCGGACTATGTGCGCCGGCGACTACAGGCATTGCGAGCAGGGTAATTTATGGCTGAAGCAAAGAAAAAAATTCGTATAGGTGACCTGCTGGTCGAGAACGACGTCATCACTGAGCAACAGTTGATGACCGCTCTGCGTGAGCAGAAGAGCACCGGGCGGAAGCTGGGCCGCACTCTGATAGACCTGGGCTATGTGGAAGAGGACAATCTTCTCAACATCCTCTCGCGTCAGTTGAACGTACCTTTCGTGCAGCTTCGTCACTTCCAGTTTAATAACGAATTGGTCAAGAAATTGCCAGAAGCCATAGCCCGCCGTTTCCGCAGTATTGTGCTGGCGCAGCAAACTAATGAACTTCTCGTGGGCATGGCTGACCCACTGGATATTTTTGCGTACGACGAATTGGTACGCGTGCTCAAACAGCCGATCAAGCAGGCCGTTGTGCGGGAAAGCGAATTGCTGAACACCCTCGACTTGGTTTACCGCCGCACCGATGAAATTGCCTCACTGGCGGAAGAGCTGGAAGACGAACTGGGCGACGATGCCTTCGACTTGGCCGATCTCAGCGCCAAATCCGAAAGCGCAGAGGCCCCGGTGGTCAAGTTGTTGCAAACCTTGTTCGAGGATGCGGTGCAGGCTCGCAGTTCCGATATCCATATCGAGCCAGATGAGACGGTGGTGCGCATTCGCCAGCGTGTGGACGGCGTGTTGCAGGAACAAGTAATGAAGGAGAAACGGGTGAACTCAGCCCTGGTGCTCCGCCTGAAGCTGATGGCTGGTCTGAACATTTCCGAAAAACGCATCCCCCAGGATGGCCGTTTCAACATTCGGGTCAAGGGCCGAAGCATCGACGTGCGAATTTCCACCATGCCGGTCCAGTATGGTGAGTCTGTGGTTATGCGTTTGTTGGATCAGAGCCAGGGCTTACTCAACCTGGACGTTACCGGCATGCCGCCGTTGCTGCTCGAGAATTTCCGCCGCATGATCAAGAAGCCGCACGGCATGATTCTGGTCACCGGCCCCACGGGCAGTGGCAAAACCACCACCCTGTACGGCGCGCTAGCAGAGCTGAACCGCCCAGAAGTGAAGATCATCACGGCGGAAGACCCGGTGGAATACCGGTTGCCGCGTATCACGCAGGTGCAGGTGAACCCGAAAATTGGCTTGGAGTTTGCCAGCGTATTGCGGTCCGCCCTGCGTCAGGATCCGGATATCATCATGGTGGGTGAGATGCGAGACCATGAAACCGCTGAAATCGGGCTGCGTGCGGCTATGACCGGTCACCTGGTGCTCTCTACCCTGCACACCAACGATTCCATCAGCAGTGCCATGCGCCTGATAGATATGGGTGTGGAACCCTTTCTGGTAGCCAGCTCTCTTCTGGGTGTCGTGGCCCAGCGCCTGATTCGTAAGGTGTGTGACAATTGCGCCGAGGCCTACGAGCCCACCAGCCAAGAAAAAGTGTGGCTGAGCCAGTTTGACCTAGCCCCGCTAGATCTGGAGGCAGGCTTTGTTCACGGTCGCGGTTGCTATCAGTGTGGCAACAGCGGCTACCGTGGGCGGATGGGTGTGTACGAGATGCTGGAGCTGAACGAGGGCATGCTGGATTCTCTGCGCCGGCAGGATCTGTCCGGATTTACCCGCGAAGCCCGTGAGAGTCATCTTTATCGCCCGCTTGGGCTGTGTGCCATGGATTTTGCGCTTCAAGGCATCACCACGCTGGAGGAAGTGGCCCGGGTGGCGGCTACCTCCGAGGGCGATATTTCCCTGGAAGAGGCGCCCGCGCGCACTCAAACACGCGGCAACGCCGAGCCGCATGATGCGCAAAGTAACGGAGGCGCCTGATGCAGTTTAGTTACCGGGGCAAAGACAGCAAGGGAGCCGTACAGCAAGGTGCACTCGCGGCGGCGAGCCCGGAGGCAGCGGCGTCCGAACTTATGCGGCGGGGCATTATGCCGCTGTCTATTCGCGAGCAGGATCAAAGCGAATCTCTGATAGATCGGTTGAACAAGCTGCCGATTTTCCGTAAGAAAATCACTCTGGATGAACTGATTGTGTTCAGCCGCCAGATGCATGCGCTCACCAAAGCGGGCATCCCGCTGATACAAACCATGCGAGGCCTGGCGGACACTACCCGTTCACAGGTGCTCAGCGAAGTGCTGAACGACGTGACCGACCGGCTGGAAGGTGGCTCTACCATGGCCACTTCCATGCAGGCGCATCCGAAGGTGTTTTCCGAACTCTTTATCGCGATGATCCACGTGGGCGAGAATACCGGTCAAATGGATGACGCCTTCAAACGCCTGTCTAACATCCTTGAGCTGGAGCGCGACACCAAGCGCCGCCTCAAGCAGGCTATGCGTTATCCAACCTTTGTTATGATCGCGCTGTTCGCCGCTCTGATGGTGGTGAACTTTCTGGTGATCCCCAAGTTTGCGTCGGTGTTTAACAAGCTGGGAGCAGACCTGCCGTTTCTTACCCAGGTGTTGGTAGGCACCTCCAATTTCCTGCTGAACTACTGGTACGTTTTACTGTTTGGCATTGCCGCGAGCATATTTATGATACGCCGGTGGAGGCAAACAGAGCAGGGCCAATTGACTTGGGACCGTTACACACTGAAAGTGCCCATTATCGGCCCGTTGCTGGAGCTAATCACCCTGAGCCGGTTTGCCCGCAACTTCGCCAGTATGCTGTCGGCGGGTATGCCCGTGACCAATGCGCTAACCGTAGTTTCAGATGCCACGGACAATGCTTGGCTATCGAAACATATTAAAGAAATGCGGTCCGGTATCGAGCGTGGCGAAAGCCTGTTGCGTACAGCCCGGCAAAGCGAGATGTTCACGCCGTTGATTGTGCAGATGATTGCCGTGGGTGAAGAAACCGGCTCCGTGGACGACATGCTGATCAATGTGGCGGACTTTTACGATGAAGATGTGGATTACAGCCTAAAGCGGCTGGCGGAATCCATCGAGCCGATATTGATTGTGGCCATGGGGATCCTGGTTCTTATATTGGCGCTGGGCGTGTTCCTGCCCATATGGGACCTGGGGGCCGCAGCCATGGGGCGGGGCTAGGGCATGGCCCGGCGGCCACAATCGGGCTCCAGCAGTATGGAGAGCGCCATCTGGCTCCGAAACCTGGTGGCACTGGTCATACTGTTCAGTCTCTGGTGGTTCCTGCTGGGCGCACTTGATCGAGCGTTACAGCGAGCCGAAGAACAGTCCGCCAGTATGGTGATCAGCCAGTTACGATCGGCGCTGGTGATCAAGGGGGCCGAAGTCATGCTTGACCGGCATGGTCGCCTAGTAGCGCACGAAGGCATCAACCCCTTTGAGTTGATAGACCATCACTGGCGAAGCTATGCCGGCCAATGCCTGGGAGATATTCCTGAGCCCGGAAACTGGTGCTTCAGGGATAGGACACAAAAAGAGACAGTAAAACAGGGCAAGGGGTGGTTAATTTATAACCCACGGCAGCCGATAACCATAAAACGGCGCCGGATTGAGTCGGACAAGCCCCTGGCCTGGAAAGTGACAACAGAATTTGCAGACCGCAACAACAACGGACAGCGGGAGCAAGATGAACGATCAACTGGCCTCAAGCTGATGCCAGTGTCGTTAACAGAAGAATCAGCGGATACGCTAAGTGCGACACGTTGACGAAATGAAACCAGAATCCAGAAACCGGGAAAAGGGCTGATTATGAGACAGGTAAACAGAAAACAGGAACAACGGGGCTTTACCCTAATTGAACTGGTGGTGGTTATTTCCATCCTGGCCATTTTGGCCGCCTTTGCGTTGCCAAGGTTTGCGCAGCTTTCGGAGCAGGCGCATCGTTCAAGTATTCAGGGCACTGCGGGCGCATTGAGCGCGGGTGTGGCTCTGACCAAGGTGCAGTGGGTATCCAATGGTCTTAGCGCAGCAACGGAAAACGTTCAAGGCTTTGGTAACGACGATGTTGATGTCAGTGGAGATGGCTGGCCTATCGCAACTGGTGGGCCAGCCAGTACAAATATGACCGCTGCTCGCTGCCGTGAAGTTTGGGCCGGCGTTCTGCAATCGAATGCCCCAACGATCGCCGGAGGAACCCCAGATTACGCTGTGACGACTCAAGGAGATGCAGACGGTGACCCGGGCAGCGACTGTGTCTTTACGTACCAGTTGGACGGATTGGGCAGCATCATTGGCTACGACGCCGACAACGGTGAAATCTCGACCATAATTAACTAAAAATCCAAGCCAAAACGGTAAAATAGAGATCTAATATGAAAGCGATGACAGCAATGGCATCAAGAAAAGAAAAAGGCTTCACCCTGATCGAACTGGTGATGGTGATTGTAATTCTGGGCATTCTGGCGGCGTTTGCGTTGCCGCGGTTTGCGGATTTGGGTGGGGAGGCGCGAGCAGCTTCTATTCAGGGCGCTGCAGGAAGTGTTAAATCAGCATCTGCAATTGCGCACTCAGCTTGGCTCGCTACTGGAAATGCATCTCCAGTGGATATGGACGGGGTCAACATTATTATGAGCGCCGCTGGTTACCCTAAGGCAGCTTTAGGAGACATCACAGCCGCCGCTCAGATCGATACAATAGATTTCACGTTCACTCCGGGGACAAAGGACGGCGTATTCACTATTACTGACTTTACAGCAGACCCTGTAAGCGAATGCCAGTTCACTTACGGCGAAACCACTGGCCAAGTGACAGGTATTGTAACTACTGGGTGCTAAAGTCGAGTGCGTATCAGGTCGGATGTTTGAAGTCTAACTTGGCCTGCGTTTAGCGGGTATTCTGGAAGATGGGAGAGGGGGATGACAATGAAAAAAGCTCCGATGTCATCGGGGTTCACCCTCGTGGAACTGGTCATTCATTAAACACTGCGTCAAGAAAACAGATCCTTAGCCTTTGGGAGTAACACTATGAAAGCAATGAACATGAAGAAAAAAGCAGGTTTTACCCTGATCGAACTGGTCATGGTGATTGTAATTCTAGGCATTCTGGCGGCGTTCGCGCTTCCGCGGTTTGCGGATTTGGGTGGTGATGCCAGGCTGGCAACGCTTGATGGTGCGAGGGGGACAGTGAAATCAGCAGCTGCCATTGCTCACTCGCGTTGGCTTGCTGATGGCAGTGTGGATTCCCAAGCTGTTGATTTGGAAGGAGCAACCGGTATCACTATGACTGCTAATGGCTATCCGACCGAAGATGATCCCGGCATTGGAGTTGCAGCTCAGATATCAGACGACTTTGATGTTACAACGGGTATGATCTCTGTTCTGGATGGTGGCACAGCGCGTACTAATTGTAATTTCACCTACGATGGGACAGATGGTTCTACCGATGATGGTGATGTGAGTGACTGTTAAACATTGGTTGTGAATCTGGTAGGTCGGATTAGCGAAAGCGTAATCCGACCTGCGTTTTTACGTTTCATGGACGGCCGAGGAGAGGGAGATGACAATAAAGCCGCCCCGATGTCATTGGGGTTCACCCTCTTGGAGCTGGTCATTAATTAGAGACTGCTTTGAAAAAAACAGATCAATAGCCCTCGGGACTAACACTATGAAAGCAATGAACATGAAGAAAACAGCAGGCTTCACCCTGATCGAACTGGTCATGGTGATTGTCATTCTAGGCATTCTGGCAGCGTTTGCGTTGCCGCGGTTTGCGGATTTGGGGGGAGATGCTAGAGCTGCGACGCTTGGAGGAGCGCAAGGTTCTGTTAAATCGGCAGCAGCAATCGCCCATTCGAAGTGGTTAGCGAAAGGCAGTACTGGTGCTGGTACTATCACTCTTGAAGGAACTAGTATCGCAATGAGCGCAGAAGGTTACCCGACAGCGGTGGCTGGGAGTATTGGTGACGCTGCTCAGATTGGCACCGATTTCACTTTGACAGATGGCACTGGCACAGCAGTCATTAGCATTGCCGGAACAACTACTGGAAGTTGCGAATTTACATATGATCAAGCGAATGGTGGCACCTCCGCAACCATCACGGGGTGCTAACTTTGATTTCAAGATATCAAATCCAGCGCTCCTGGCTCAGCGTGTTTCGGGCTTGTTGAGCTAGTGATGGATGGAAAGAATTCCGGTTAGCTTGTAGGTCGGATTTATCCGTGAAAGGCACGCTGATCACAGCGTAATTCGACAAAACTGGTCTGCCATGGCACCCGATGTCGGATTACGCTTTCGCTAACCCGACCTACGTTTTTACGTTCCATGGGTGGCAGGGAATAGGGGAGAGGGGCACGAAAACAAAGAACGCCCCGATGTCATGGGGGTTCACTCTCTTGGAGCTGGTCATTCATTAAACACTTCCCTGGGAAAAGAGATCAATAGCCTTTGAAAGTAACACTATGAAAGCGACGAGCATGAAGAAATCGGCAGGCTTCACCCTGATCGAACTGGTGATCGTAATTGTTATTCTGGGCATTCTGGCGGCATTTGCGTTGCCGCGATTTGCGGATTTGAGCAGAGATGCCAGGCTGTCAGCGCTTGATGGTGCGAGGGGAGCGGTGAAATCAGCAGCTGGCATCGCTCAATCCAAGTGGTTGGCCGATGGCAGCCCCGGTGGTTCAAATATAACGATAACGATTGAAGGCTCCACCGTGCGAATGACCAATCAAGGCTATCCAAAACCAACCCGTCTCGGTATTGGAGTTGCATCTCAGGTAACTGATGACTTTTATATGGGTACTAGCGGTAACGGTAGGATTTCTGTTTTGGATTCTGCTGGGCAGCCAATTATTGCTTGTAATTTCGATTACGACGGGACGACTGGCACGATTACGAATGAGAATATTAGTGGCTGTTAAAGAATGGTTGGGGCCCGATAGCTCGGCTTTATCCGTGAAGGGCACAATGAGCGTAGCGTAATTCGACAAAACTGGTCACCCATGGCACTCGACGTCGGGTTACGCTTCGCTAACCCGACCTAAGTTTTTAGGTTTCATGGGTGGCCGGGAATAGGGGAGAGGGGCATGAAAATAAAGAACGCCCCGATGTCATCGGGGTTCACCCTTGTCGAACTGGTCATGGTCATCATCCTGATCGGGGTTCTCTCCGCGCTGGGTGTTGGCCTTTTTGCCAGCCGCTCCGCCTTTTCTCCCTTGCTGGTCACCCAGCAACTTGCCTCCGCCACGCTGCTTGCTCAGCAGGCAGCGTTAGCGGGGAACTCATCCAATACAGTTACTATCGAGCAGGATAGTGACGCCCTGTCGTTTATCGTTGGCGGCCAGAACTTCTCGCTAAAACGCAACGGAGCCACCCTGAGCTATCGGCAGCAAAGCCAGACCCGTTTTTCCGCCGTGACTTCTGGCGGCTATTCGGTAAGCTTCGACGCCATGGGCAGGGTTGCTGCGCCCATTGCTCGCGCAAACATTGATTTCAGAATCTCAGGCGATAGCCAGTTTGATCTGTGCCTCAGTTCGCTGGGCGCCGTTTATGCCGGTACGTGCCAATGATGCCGTGCCGCTTTCCCCATACCCGAGCTTCCGGGGCCACGCTCGTTGAGCTGGTGATCACCATTGTTATTATCAGTGTGGCTATCGCGGGCGTAGTCGGAGCTTTCGCCGTCATTACTGGCCGCAGTGCGGACCCACTCAATCAGACCCGGGCCGTGGGATTGGCCCAGCTTTATATGGATGAAATACTCTCCCGAAAATACGATGAAGCCACGCCGCCCGGAGGTGTGCCTAAGACCAGTGGCTGCGCCATCAACACCGAAGAAAGTGACCGCGAGAACTACGACGATGTGGATGATTACAACGCCATCAACAGTGCAGCATCGGAAAATACCGACGGTGAACTCTTGGGCTCTGCTTACTCTGGGTTTACTGTGTCAGTAAACGTTTCCTGCGCTGGAGGGGAGGTTGGGCTTGCCGCCGACGAGGCCAAACGTATAGACATAACCATCATTGATCCGTCCAGCCAGAGCTACTTGTTCACCGCTTACAGAGCGAATTTCTGATGCGAAGGGCAGCCGGATTCACATTAATTGAATTGGTGATAGTCATTGTGCTGTTAAGCATCGTCGCGACTATTTCCGTTCAGTTTGTGGCGCTGTCTACCCGAGGAGCTATTGATGTGGCCGCCCGGCAGCAGCGAGCTCTGCAAGGGGTGGTGATTGGTGAGCAGATTAGCCGCGAGCTGCGTGAAGCCTTCCCGCTTTCTATTCGGGTTTCGGGAAATTGCCTGGAGTGGCTGCCGATTGAAGCTGGCACGGCGTATACCGGCTTGACGAAGATGCCGAACCGGGATGAAATTCCCGTTGTGCCATTCAGTGAACCCCCTCCATTTGGAACCCCTTCAATTGGAACGACCCGTGCCATTGTGTACGGCTATGGGACCTCAACCGATTCTCTTTATGGGACCGCAAATCCTGGGCCGGTTTCACCGGCGATTACCGACATAGAAAACGCTACCTCACCGGCGGTTATTACTTTGAAAAACAGCCATCGGTTTCGGGAACGCTCGCCTGAGAAGCGTCTTTTTGTAGTCGGTAAGCCGGTAAGCCTTTGCCAGAGTGGGCAATTCCTTTATCGGTACAGTGGGTATGCTCCAAATACCAGTCAGCCGTCACCTCCTGGCGTCGCTGCAGAAGTGCTGGCAGCCAATCTTACCGGCAATGTGGATTTGAAGTACATGCCGCCGACCCTTCGTAGGGCAGCGGTGGTGCAGTTCACCTTCACCCTGAAAGACCCGCAGAGCGATGAAACGACCACGGTTAGTCAGGAGGTACAGATTCGCAATGTGCCCTGATCATTCTCCCAAAAAACAACAGGGTGCCGGCCTGCCGATAGCCCTGTTCATTATTACCGTGCTGGCGTTGCTCGTTGTCGGTATGGCTCAGTTGCAGGAGCGTAGTGGGCAGGCAGTGAGTTTGCAGATTCAGTCGCAACGTGCGTTTTTTGCCGCTGAGAGTGGTGCTCAGGTCGCCGTAACAGAAGCGCTGCGCGGAGCGAGCTGTTCAAGTGTTTCCACGTCGCCCTTGTCTTTTAGTGCGTCAGGGCTCAATGGCTGTCAGGTGACCAGTTCGTGTAATTCTGTGGACGTCGATATCGATGGCGATTCTGCCGACGAGACGGTCTACACCTTGTCGAGCATCGGCCAGTGCGGCTCGGGTGTTGAGCAGGTTTACCGCACTGTGGAGGTACGTGCCCGATGATGTCTTTGCGTTCATTAAGGCCGCTTGGCCACACACTGGTGAAATGCCCAGTGTTTAGTCACGCAGTTAGGGGGTGGGGTATGACTCGTCAAATAAGTGCGGCAATGGGTTTTTTGTGCGGGCTGATGGTGGCGATGCCGGCTCTTGCTGAGGACGCGTTTTTTGAAACCGGGTCCGTTACGGTCAGCGATTCGATCGACCAGGGCAACTGGGAGACCGTTACCTTGAGTGAAAGTTACACCAGCCCGGTGGTTATCGTGGGTCCCGTCTCACACAATAATGACAACTCGCTCAGCGCCCGGGTTCGAAATGTTAACGCGACAAGTTTCGAGGTTGGTTTTCAGAGCCCCTGTGAGAGTGCGGGTGGGAGCACTGGCGGTGTCGCCTGTCCATCGGGCGGTAGCTGGAGTAACGAAACGATCAGGTACTGGGTTGTTGAAGAGGGCATCTGGGCGTTCCCGGACGGTACCCTTTTGGAAGCGGGGCGTCTGACGACATCCACGGTGCGATCGGGGGTTGGCAGCTCGAATGCGGCAGACACGGTGAGTTTTCAGCAGGCGTTCAGCTCGCCCCCAGCCGTCCTGCATTCGGTAAACAGCTTTAACGACTCAAACTGGATTGCTTCAACGTCGTTCGCTAGTAGTAACAATACGGGTGCGCGTCCGGGATCTGCGGACATGAGCCTGGCTTTGGAGGGTGCCGAAGTGACGAGCACACATGGCGCTGAAGTTATTGGTTGGGTGGCTATTGAGCCCGCATCGGGAACAAATAACGGGAATACTTATGCGTCGGGAGCACCTGCCGGACTGGATGTTGGCCGGCATTCTAATGGGTGCCAGAGCGTAACACTTGGTGGGTTCTCATCCATTCCGGACGCCGTTGCCAGTCAGAGCACGATGTCTGGTGCCAATGGCGGCTGGCTTCGACTCTGTGGAGCCGAGGTAGCTCCCAGCGGTATTGAAATTCACGTAGACGAGGACCAGGTAAACGATTCGGAACGAAGCGGCCTGGAGGAAGCGGTCAGTTTTTTTGCATTTGATGCAAACGCCGTAGGCTTGCTGACGCGGCCCGATTCGTTTTGTACTGGGATTTCGGCCGTATTCTGCGATGATTTTGACGTTGGCACCCTTGCGAGCGACGGATGGACAATTAACAGTTTTGGTGGAGGTGAAGCTGGTATCAGCAGCCAGACTAGCAGCAGTGGGGATTCATCTTTGTTCACGTCTAGCGGGGGTGTGAGTGTTGTGTCGCCGGTGATCGACTTGTCCGATGTAAGCACGGGCAGTCTTGATTATTGGTGGCGGCGCGGTGACGATTCGTTCAGTGAAAATCCCGACAACGATGAAGATTTATTCGTGCAGTACCTCAATGATGATGGGGACTGGGTGCAAATTGAGTTCCAGGCTGGCAATGGCAGTGAAGGCGAGATCGGCACCACAGAGTTCGAACTACCTGCCGACGCACTTCATGCCGATTTCCAGTTCCGCTTCTCGCAGTTGGATGGGAACGGTGGCGACTTTGATTTTTGGCATATTGACGATGTCGTGCTGAGAGCGCGGTCCTTTATCTGTGAGCCGGATGATTTTGAGCGGACAGCTCTTGGTGACGACTGGGTGACAACCACGTCGAACGGTGCCTTCTCGCCAACGATTGTGAACGGTCGCCTCCGGATGACTGAGGCCGCAGGCAATCAGGCAACTGCTGCAACCTATCAGCGGATATTTCCCGGCGCCGATAATTTCGTCCAAGTTGAGTTCGATTATTTCGCCTATGGCGGATCTGGCGCCGACGGGCTGGCCGTGGTGTTCTCGGATGCATCTGTTACACCCCAGGCCGGCGGTTATGGCGGCTCACTTGGGTATGCGCAAGTGCCGAATGGCAGTGGTGGTTTTGCAGGCGGCTGGCTGGGGATTGGTCTGGATGAATACGGCAACTTCTCCAACAACAATGAAGGCCGTGTAGGGGGCACCAACGGGCGCACACTCGACTCTGTTGCCGTGCGCGGGGCGTTGCCGGATTACGCATACATAGCCGACTCGGGCGGCTTGTCACCGGGGATCGACTCGAACAACGGCAATAATCCGTTCCGATACCGGATCACCATTGATTCAAGGAACAATATCACGCCGGTTCTGACTGTTGAGCGCAAGGGCCGGGGTACTGGTAACAGTTTTGATCTGCTGATTCAGGAAACCCTCTCGGGACAGCCGTCGATACCCGACAATCTTTTTTTATCACTGACGGGTTCCACGGGTGGTTCAACCAATATTCACGAACTCGACAACCTTCAGGTTTGTGCCGATAAAGTGGGGCCTGTACAGCCGCTGGTCGACCATTTTGAGCTTGAACACAGTGGCAACTCGCTGACCTGTCGACCGGAAGTGGTTACGATCAGGGCGTGCGATAACGCAGACTGCAGTGAGATATTTAATGATCCGGTTGAGGTGGCGTTGTCTCCATCAGGATGGGTCGGTGGCAATACCTTCACCATGACCGGTGGCACCGCGCCTCGCACATTGAGAATTACCAGCCCCTCCACAGTCACTCTTGGTGTACCCAGTTCAAACCCTGGCACAAAAGCATTTTCGCGCACGCTTTGCAGTGATGGAACACCGGGTGGTGTTAGCACTACGAAATGCGATCTGACGTTTTTCGATTCCGGATTCGATATTTCCATTCCGGATCATGTCTCGGATACCGAACAAACGGCGAGTATTGCCGCCGTCCGTAAAGACGACATCACCGAAGAGTGCGTTCCCGGTTTCGATAACGAAACAAAATCGGTATCGCTGTGGTCCGCCTATGTGAATCCTTCAACGGGCTCAGAACCGCTTATTGCAGATGGTAGCGCTTTGCCTGGTAGCTCGGGAGCAACCCGCGCGCTGGCATTTGATGGTAATGGTGTAGCCGAAGTGCAGCTGCGTTACGCAGACGTCGGCGATGTTCGCCTGAATGCCAGATACGACGGAAGCGACGAAGAAGCTGGCCTGGTGATGCTTGGTGGCAGCGATTTTGTTGCGCGGCCGGACTACTTCCGGTTGGACATTCCCGGTAATCCGGGGGCATCTACTGTGGCTGCCGGGAATGACTTTGTTGCTGCGGGTGCGGATTTTGAAATCAATGTCGCCGCAATCAATGCCAGTGGTAACGTTACTCCAAACTTTGGTCAGGAATCGCCGAACGAAGGGGTAAGCCTGATTGCAGAATTGGTTGCTCCCTCTGGCGGTGACTTTCCCGCTCTGACGGGTTCCTTTGGTTCGTCGGGCGAAGACTGTAACGGGAATGCGAGCGCGGGTGGAACGGCGTGTGGCCAGTTTAGCTGGGGTGAGGTGGGCATTCTCAAACTGACCCCTATGCTCACCAGTGGCAGTTATCTCTCTACCGACGATGTGACCGGGAATGCGGTGGACTATGTTGGGCGTTTTGTTCCGGATCGTTTTAACGTCACGGTTATTGAGCCCGGCGAGGTGAGTCCGTATTGCTCGGTAACAGACCTGTTTGCCTACACCGGCCAGGCCCTGAGCTGGGAAACGGCTCTGGAGCCCTTGCTCCAGATTGATGCGGTCAACGTACAGGGCGACATAACGCGAAATTACACGCTTGGTAATTTCCTGCGGCTGTCATCCAGCGATATTGGGCGGACTGCACGCAATACGGATCTCGTTGCGCGTAATAGTGTGGGTGATCTGTTCCCTGTGCAAACTAACCTGGATCCCGGGGCGCTGACGGTACTGGATAGAGGGCAGCTCCGGTATCGATTTGCGGCAAGCGATAGCATTGCCTATCAGAAAACAGTAGAGACAAGAGTCGCGCCAATCACGCCAGACTACCGGATCGAATTGACCGCTCTGGAAGATGCAGATGATGTGACATCTTCTCAACTTCCGGTGGCTCTTGATCCAGTGTTTGGTTTTGATATCCGCTTTGGAAGACTTCAGCTCACAAACGCCTATGGGCCAGAAACATCGGATTTGATGGTGCCATTTCAGTCCCAGTATTTCCTTTCGGAAACGGATGGCTTTGTGCCTAATACAGCCGATAGCTGCTGGGCTTACAACACAGCCTCAAGCGTTACTATCGACCCTTCCGGGCTTTCTGGCGGCAGCACGTCGGTTGCGGGAGCTTCTGGCACGTTGGATAACGGCAGTCCAGAGCCCGGGAGTGAATTGGTGCTAATGGCTCCTGGCGAGTCAAACCGAGGGGATGTTCCGGTCACCTTTACCGTGCCTGTTTGGTTGCAAGGGGACTTCGATAATGACGGCGCATTTGAAAACCCCTCAGCCTTGGCCACCTTCGGCGTCTACCGCGGCCACGACCGAGTGATCTACTGGCGGGAGAAATAGCGGTGAAGAGAAATCAGTCTCGTTCGGCAGGTGCATGCGGATAATGTTCAATCCGCACTGAGCCTTTCTTAAGCCCACACCACCGAGCATTTCTGCTTTGCCCAAGGCTCAAATTTATCGACGTATTGATTTTCAATTTTTCGTCGGCAAATTTTCATCGTCGGTGTAAGCAAGTCATTTTCCATGATCCATGGCTCGCTTTGGATTTCATCTACGGAGTATTGTTTCGTTTTATTCAGATGCGGCAAATTCGCCGCAAAAAAGTCTCAAACGCGGCACGGCCAAATGTTTTGTTTGAGATGCTTTGGCGGGCGATTGCCAACCCAGAGGCGGGGCGTATCCGCAGAAAATATGAGCGAGCTTGGCTGTTTATTCCGTCAAACTTCATCGTTCTCGGCACTTTCCATGCCCAATTCATTGATCTTGCGCGTGAGGGTGTTCCGCCCCCAGCCGAGAAGAACGGACGCATCTCGGCGCCGCCCGCCGGTGTGTTTGAGGGCGGTCTCGATCATAATTTTTTCAAACTCTGGCATGGCCGACTCGAGAATTGCCTTTTCCCCTCGCTTTAACGCCTGATCGGCCCAGTTTCTCAGTCCCTCCTGCCAGGTGGTTGCGGTAGCGAGTTGTTCACTGTGTTGCCGCAACTCGGGGGGCAGGTCATCAATGTGAACCTCTCTGCCGCTTGCCATGACCGTAAGCCATCGGCAGGTATTCTCAAGCTGTCGCACATTGCCGGGCCAAGGCAGGGTGGTGAGATAGTTCTCGGCCTCTGGCCGCAGGATCTTGGGCTCCACAGCCAGTTCGCTGGCGGCCCGTTGCAGGAAATACTGCATCAGTTGGGGGATATCTTCACGGCGCTCAGCCAGTTTGGGCAGGTGCACACGAATGACGTTCAGTCGGTGGAAAAGGTCTTCCCGGAATGCGCCAGACTGAACCAGCTTCTCCAGGTTCTGGTGCGTGGCTGCAATGATGCGGACATCCACTTTGATGGACGTGGTGCCGCCAACCCGGTAGAACTCGCCATCGGCCAGAACCCGCAATAGGCGTGTTTGAGTGTCGCTGGGCATGTCGCCGATTTCATCAAGGAATAGGGTGCCGTCGTTGGCCTGTTCGAAACGGCCCTGGCGCACCGCTGCGGCACCGGTAAAGGCGCCCTTTTCGTGGCCGAATAGCTCAGATTCAATGAGATCTCTGGGAATTGCCGACATATTCAGGGCAATAAACGGATGCCGAGCCCTGGGGCTGTGGTTATGCAGCGCCTGAGCAACCAGCTCTTTGCCAGTGCCACTTTCACCGTTGATCAGAACGGTGATATTGGAATGTGAAAGCCGACCGATAGCGCGGAAAACTTCCTGCATGGCGGGGGCTTCGCCGATGATTTCGGTACGTTTCTCCAGGGTTGTTGTTTGCGGCTCAGACACTGCGCGCTGTTCATGGCTGTGCGCGACGGCCCGTTTTGCCAGGGCAACGGCATCGTTTACGTCAAAGGGTTTTGGTAGATACTCGAAGGCACCGGTTTGGTAACTGGTCACCGCACTTTCCAGATCGGAATGGGCGGTCATGATGATAACGGGTATGTTTGGGTGTGCTTCAACAATCCGTGACAGCAGGGTGATGCCATCCACTCCGGGCATGCGGATGTCGCTTATAATGGCGTCTGGCTGCTCGCGCTCCAGCCGCTCCATGATCGTTTCTCCGCTCTCGAAGGCGGTAGGCTGCATGCCGGCCTGGCTTAGGGCCCGCTCCAGCACCCAGCGTATGCTGCGGTCATCATCTACGATCCAGATTTTGGCGTGTTCTTGGCTCATGATGTGGCCTCCAGAGGCAATAAGATAATGAAGTCTGTCTGGCCTGGCTCACTCTCACACTCAACCAGCCCATGGTGCTGGCCGATGATGCTCTGAGTAATGGACAGCCCAAGTCCAGTGCCGTTGGCGCGACCGCTGATCATTGGATAAAAAATGTTTTGGCGCAGTTCCGGTGCGATCCCGGGGCCGTTGTCGATAATGTCTACCCGGCATCCAAGCCGATGCCGCCTAGGGCCGATGGTGACCTGTCGCAGGGCGCGGGTGCGAAACGTAATGGTGGGGGTTTTTGCCTCATTGCGCTGGCTTGCCCGGCTCTCAAAGGCCGCCTCCATGGCATTGCGTGCGATGTTGAGGACGGCCTGGATTAACAGCTCTTTGTCACCCGAAAACTCGGGTAGGCTGGGGTCGTAGTCTCGTTTGAACAGCACGCGGCCCTTGCTCTCTGCTTCCAGCAGGGTGCGTACGCGCTCAAGAATTTCATGGATGTTAGCGGGTGCCAGTTTCAGCGCTTTGTTGGGGCCGAGCATGCGATCCACAAGGTTACGCAAGCGATCAGCTTCTTCAATGATGACCCGAGTATATTCCCTCTGGCCTTCGCTCAGTTCACGATCAAGCAGTTGAGCGGCACCACGAATGCCACCAAGCGGATTTTTGATTTCGTGGGCCATGCCGCGCACCAACGTCCGTGTGGTTTCTTGCTGGGCGATCAGGCCCTCTTCCCGGCTAATCCGCAGCAGGCGATCCCTGGGCTGTATCTCGACCAGTAGCGCAATCGGGTTCTCGTCAAGCAGTGAAACAGAGTAGTCCACGATTCTGCGTGAACCACTGGCAAGCAGGAACTCTGTTTCCCGCCGGGTGTATGATCGGCCAGTTTCAGCTGCTTTGCGCAGGGTTCTGAGGGCACCATCAGAATCCAGAAGTATGTCGCCGAATGTAAGGCCAGTGCTGCGGGCCATGCTGGTTTCAAGCAGGCTTTCGGCCGCGGGATTCAGATAGCGGATTGCTAGATTTTTTTCCAGCACAACAATGGCTGTGGTGAGGTTATCCAGCATGTTTTTGTATCTGTTTGCGTTGGCTAATGAGTGCGCCATGGGCATTTCCTGTTGGTTGTAACAGGATTCAGCAAAAACCGAACCAGTCTCGATGCTTTTACTGCAAAGGCGTTAGTTCTGGGTGGAGGGGCGATGAACGGTAAAGCGAACAGGGCTGCCGGTTTTAATCTGAACCCCATTTTTGTCCACAATATGAATACCGGCGTTGTGAGTGCCCCGGTACACATTGCTAACGTTAACGGAGCCCGACGTGCTCTGGCCAACTGGTTGGCCATCCAGTGTTACTTCGTATTTGTGGCCGGGCTTCAGCCCTGGCGTACTGCGCATGTCAAAGCGCACATCACCACTGCCGCTGTAAAATGCCTGCTCGTTTTCAGGGTGGGTGAATGAGACGCTTTCATACACCGAGCCTTCCCGCTTTACGTCTTCCCGGAGTTTGTCGGTTTCCCGCACGTTTTGCGGCTTCGGGAGGGTGATGGTTGTAACCGGCTTTACCTTTACCGCCTCTGCGCCTTTGGAGGGCTCATCGGAGAAGGTTACATTGCCCTGTGCATCCACATTGCGGTAAACCTCTGCGGTAACCGGCCCTGCGATCAGGAGCATTAGCCCCACGGTGATTCCTAGCCTTGGGTTCATAAGTACAGCCTGCAGTAATATTTGATCTGATTATCAATGGCCGGGCTGACCTTTTCAATGTGGCAGAGCGGAGATGATGATTACATATCGTTAAGGGCGGCGGCGTTGTGCTCTAGTCCACAAGAACAGTCCCACAAAAAAGCCCCGCTCTGTGGGAGCGAGGCTTTAGGTACTGCTATTAGCATGAATAATACAGTTCGAACTCAACCGGGTGGGTGGTCATGTTGATGCGCTCAACCTCACCACGCTTCAGATCGATGTAGCCTTGGATCATATCTTCAGTGAACACGCCGCCGCGGGTCAAAAACTCATGGTCTTCTTTCAGGCAGTCCAGTGCCTCCTGCAAAGTTTCAGCCACTTTTGGAATGCTCAGCGCCTCTTCTTTGGGCAGGTCATACAGATCCTTGTCCATGGCATCGCCAGGGTGAATCTTGTTCTGAATGCCATCAAGGCCGGCCATCATCAGGGCAGCGAACGCCAGGTATGGGTTGGCTGCGGCGTCTGGGAAGCGTACTTCCACGCGGCGGGCTTTCGGGCTGGTTACATATGGGATGCGGATAGATGCAGAACGGTTGCGGGCAGAATAAGCCAGCATCACCGGGGCCTCGTAGCCTGGAACTAGGCGCTTGTAACTGTTGGTGGCCGGGTTGGTAAACGCGTTGATAGCCTTTGCATGCTTGATGATACCGCCAACATAGAACAGTGCCATTTCGCTCAGGCCCGCGTAGCTATCGCCTGCAAACAGGTTTTTGCCGTCTTTATTCAAGCTCATGTGCACGTGCATGCCCGAACCGTTGTCACCGACGACCGGCTTTGGCATAAATGTGGCGGTTTTGCCGTAGGCGTGGGCCACGTTGTGCACGCAGTATTTCAGAATCTGGACTTCGTCCGCTTTTTTAGTAAGCGGGTTGGGGCCAACACCGATTTCACACTGGCCTGCCGTGCCCACTTCGTGGTGGTGCACTTCAATATCTAGCCCCATGGACTCCATGGCCGCACACATGGCGCCTCGCAAGTCGTGCAGGCTGTCTACGGGTGGTACTGGGAAATAGCCGCCTTTTACGCCCGGGCGGTGGCCCATATTGTTCCGGTTAAAATCATCCCCGGAGACCCAAGCTGCTTCTTCGGAAAAGAGCTCATACATAGAGCCCTGCATGTCTGTTTTCCATTTAACAGAGTCGAAAACAAAGAACTCTGGCTCAGGGCCAAACAGTGCGCCATCTGCGATGCCCGTAGATTTCAAATATTCTTCGGCGCGGTGGGCAACGGAGCGGGGATCCCGTTCGTAACCCTGCATAGTGGAGGGCTCAACAATGTCACAAGTAATGTTGATGGTGCATTCTTCGGTGAACGGATCCAGAACACAGCTGCTGTCATCTGGCATCAGGATCATGTCGGATTCGTTGATGCCTTTCCAGCCAGAGATAGAGGAACCATCAAACATTTTGCCTTCGGTGAAGAAGTCCTCATCTACCACGGTTGCAGGCATGGTTATGTGCTGCTCTTTACCCCGGGTGTCGGTGAAGCGCAGATCAACCCATTTGACTTCGTGTTCTTTGATCAAATCAACTGTCTTGGACATTATGCATGCTCCGTAAGTAATCCCGCACTGCGGGTGTATTCGTGATCGGTGTTCCGGATGGTTCTGTGAGACTGAATTCCGGTCTGCGTTACAGGTTTGCGCAGCTTAGCAAAAGCTGTTGGTTCTTACCTTCACATTTCAGCTGTACAGAAGGTTAAAAAGCCTAGTGGGTAGATTAAAGCAAGGTGCTTGCCAGGTTTAAGTAGCGACCCTGAATTGGTGGTTTTTTGCCGGGTAGCGCGCTTTGCGCACGCCGGTGAGGGGGTATTTCCCTGGGTGGACTTCTGCGGCAATGAAACCTTGCACAGTTTTGGTGCATTGCTGTGAGATTGGTTTTGAGACCGCGCGAAAGTGGTGCGTTAAGGTTGCTTGATGAAACTGATTAAGAAATAGGCGTTCTTCTGCATATAAACGGTGCAGAGTTTTCGGTATACTGCGCGCCGCTTCATTTTCTCCGCATGTGCCCGGATTATCGATCTGGTTGTCACGTGTGAGGCGCCGGGCCTTTGGGCTCCGGTGGATGAGTTCATTTTACAGATTTGGGTTGGCGTGTGCAGGGTTGCCCCTGAACGGCTTTCTCAGGTCATTGAGTGCATTCCGCAGGAATAATTTTGTGATTGAAAAACTTCGTAATATCGCCATTATTGCCCACGTTGACCATGGTAAGACCACCCTCGTAGACAAGCTACTGCGTCTATCTGGCACGTTGGATCGCAAAGAGCTCGAGAACGAGCGTGTCATGGACTCCAACGACCAGGAAAAAGAGCGGGGCATTACCATCCTTGCCAAAAACACCGCTCTTAAATGGCACGGCTACGATATTAATATCGTAGACACCCCGGGCCACGCAGATTTTGGCGGCGAAGTGGAGCGGGTAATGAGCATGGTTGACTGTGTGCTGTTGGTGGTTGATTCCATCGACGGCCCCATGCCACAGACTCGCTTTGTAACCCAGAAAGCCTTCGCGGCCGGCCTACGCCCAATTGTGGTAGTGAACAAGATTGACCGCCCGAGTGCACGCCCAGACTGGGTTGTGGAGCAAGTTTTCGATCTGTTTGACAGCCTCGGTGCTACCGACGACCAGCTGGACTTCCCGATTGTCTACGCCAGTGCCCTGAATGGCGTCGCCGGTCTTGAGCACGAAAACCTTGCCGACAATATGGATGCCGTTTTCCAGGCCATCGTGGACCACGTGCCTGCGCCGTCCGTTGACCGGGAAGGCCCCTTCCAGATGCAAATATCCCAGCTCGATTACAGCAGCTTTCTTGGTGTAATTGGTATTGGCCGCATCGCCCGCGGCAAGATCAAAGCCAACTCGCCGGTGATTGCCGTTGGCGCCGATGGTAAAAAGCGCCAGGGCCGGATTCTCAAGATTATGGGCCACTCCGGCTTGCAGCGTGTAGAAGTCGAGGAAGCTCAGGCTGGTGACATCATTTGTGTAAGCGGCCTGGATAAGCTGCACATCTCAGATACCCTGTGCGACATAAATAACGTAGAGGCCCTGCCACCGCTTACGGTAGATGAGCCCACGGTATCCATGACCTTCCAGGTTAACGACTCACCGTTCTGTGGCAGGGAAGGCAAGTTCATAACTAGCCGGAACATTAAAGAGCGATTGGAAAAAGAACTGCTGTACAACGTGGCCCTGCGGGTTGAAGACGGCGATTCCATGGACAAGTTCAAGGTGTCTGGTCGTGGTGAGCTGCACCTGTCGGTTCTGATTGAAAACATGCGCCGTGAAAACTTCGAGCTGGCGGTAGGTCGCCCGGAAGTGGTTATCAGGGAAGTGGATGGCGAGAAGCAAGAGCCATACGAAGACGTTATTGTCGACATTGAAGAGCAGCATCAGGGCGCTTTGATGGAGCAGATGGGGGTGCGTAAGGGCGATCTGACCAACATGGTTCCGGATGGCAAGGGCCGCATGCGCCTTGAATACACCATCCCTGCGCGCGGCCTGATTGGCTTCCGCAATACCTTCCTGACCATGACATCTGGCACAGGCATTCTCACCTCAACCTTCAGCCATTACGGGCCCATTAAAGGTGGTGATGTGACCAGCCGCCAGAACGGCGTACTGATATCCATGGCAACAGGCACAGCCTTGACCTACTCTTTGGAAACTCTCCAGAGCCGTGGCAAGCTCTTCCTCGATCCCGGTCAGGAAATCTACGAAGGGCAACTTTGTGGTATTCATAGCCGTGAAAACGATATGGTGATCAACCCCACCAAGGGCAAGAAGCTCGACAACATGCGTGCCTCTGGCAAGGATGAAGTCATTCCTCTTGTGCCGCCGATCAAGTTCACTTTGGAGCAGGCGCTGGAATTTATTGACGACGAGGAACTGGTGGAAGTAACGCCTAAGTCCATTCGTTTGCGCAAGAAGCACCTTACCGAGAACGATCGTAAGCGCGCGAACAAGAAGTAATGTTCCCGCTTTGAATCAGGCCGGCGCTGGTAACAGCCCCGGCCTTTTTTTGGTCTTCGCTTTCTTTAAAGGCGGTTCACTGTTTAGGTAACTCCGCTACAATGTTATGGAATTTCACCTGATCATCGGAGTGGCCTATGCTCACCTTGTACCCAGATATCAAACCCTACGCCAACCATAAGCTGGCGGTGGACGCGCCCCATGAACTTTACGTTGAGGAAAGTGGCAACCCTGAGGGTATTCCAGTTCTTTTCGTGCATGGCGGCCCTGGTGGGGGATGCGAGGACTATCATCGTCGTTTCTTTGATGCAGAGCGTTTCCGGATCATCCTGATGGATCAGCGCGGCGCTGGCCGTTCAACGCCCCTGGCCGAGCTGGCGGGCAACAGCACCGACAAGCTGGTTCAGGATATGGAAACCATCCGCGTGTTTCTGGGTATCGATCGCTGGCTGATATTCGGCGGGAGCTGGGGGTCGACCCTCAGTTTGGTATACGCGCAGACGCATACTGAGCGGGTGCTGGGGCTTGTGCTTCGGGGTATTTTTCTGTGCCGCCCGCGGGATATTTCCTGGTTTTATCAGGACGGCGCAAGCCGAGTATTCCCAGATTACTGGCAAGAGTTTGAGGCGCAGATTCCCGAGAGTGAGCGTGGGGACATGGTAAGCGCTTACTATCGTAGGCTAACCAGCAGCAACGAGCTGGAACAGATTCAGGCGGCAAAAGCCTGGTCGGTTTGGGAGGGGCGTTGCGCAACGCTGCACCCGAACCCCCGGGTTGTTGCTCATTTTAGTCATCCTCATGTTGCGATTGCGTTGGCGCGAATCGAGTGCCATTACTTTATGAATTCCGCGTTTCTTGAAAACAATCAGATTGTTAGGGATGCCCATAAGCTCCGAGACATACCCGGCATTATTGTTCACGGGCGTTACGATATGGTTTGCCCGCTGGATAATGCACTGGCTCTCAGCAGGGCATGGCCCGAAGCAGATTTACGCATTATTCGCGACGCCGGGCATTCTGCTTCTGAGCCAGCCATCGTGGATGCGCTCATGCGCGGCGTTGATGAAGTGATGGCTAAAACGAGCAAAAATGCGGGCTGATATCTTATGCCTTCAGAGGGTTGCGGGAATCCGTGTGCATGGATACACTCTTACCTGTTTTTAATCCTCATGTGATCGGGATTTCCAGAGAAGCGGATGAAAGGGCTTATCCAGCGGGTAACAAAAGCGAGCGTCGAAGTGGATGGGCGCGAAATATCGCGGATAGATACCGGCATCCTTTTGTTTCTGGGTGTGGAGCGCGGAGATGAACCGAAGTGTGCTCGATACAGGAGGTGCCCTACTGGTTGTTCCCCAGTTTACACTTGCAGCCGATACCTCCTCTGGTACTCGCCCTGGCTTCTCTTGTGCCGCTTCCCCGGAAGCGGCAAACAGCCTCTATACCCAATTTATTGACCATGCACGCATGAGCGTGGGTGTAGGAAGGGTTAAAGAAGGGTGTTTTGGCGTAGACATGAAAGTGAACCTGATTAATGATGGGCCGGTAACCTTTATGCTTCTGGTGCCAAGCAGACTTAAAATTCGACATTAAATATTTGCAAAACAGACGCTGTTGTACTAAAACAGAGTCATCAGGCAGTGCTTTAAGATGGCGCTGTAAGTCACTGAACTATAAAGACCTGGCTAGGTGCAGGCCTCAATAACAAAAAAAGTTGCTGTAATGTCATAGAGTTGACATGTTGCAACCCTAAAGTCGGAGCCATCCAGTTGACCTGGGGCGCCCTAAAAAAATCGGGATTAACCCGTTGTTAAAACCTGACATAACTCGCAAAAGGACATACAACATGAAAAAAACACTCATTGCATCCGCTATTGCTGCTATCTCATTCTCAGGCGCAGTCGCAGCAGAGATGCCTGAACCCGCCATGTCGATCTTGCACCTTACCGAAAAAATGGATGCTATGCCGAATTTTTACGGCAACATTCAGTATGTTTATACTTATTCTGACTCCGACGTCAACGGTAGTGGCGGTCAACACGCCGATAACGGCACCACTCTTGGTTTTACGCACGACCATCAAATTGCTCCTGGCATTGAAGGCTTCATGAGGGTCGAGCTGGAAGTCCGTGCAGCAGACGAAAAAGGCCCGGATAACGGCTTAGTCGACATGGACGAAGCATACATTGGTGTTCGTGGCGACAGCTTCGGTCAGGTTTGGATCGGTTCAGACGATACCCAGTACGAATCACTTCTGGGTGACTACGGTAACTGGGTCTTTGAGTATGCCGGCCTTAACCCTTACGCCAGCTACACCACTGGTGAAGGTGACATGCTTCAGTACGCCTCGCCGAGCTTCGGTGGTCTGACACTGCACGCAGGCGTTCAGATCCAAGGTGCAAGCGATGCTAGTTACCCCGGTGGCGATGAGAAGCGCCCATATCAGCTGGCTGCCAGCTACAGCGTGGACGCACTGACACTGTCTTTTGTCATGGACTCCAACGACGGCGCGGCCGACACCAGCAACGAAAACAGTTATGGTCTTTCGGCTGAATACGCCCTTGGCAGTCTGGTGCTGGACGCTTATTACGACACACGTAAGGGCGTAGACGGCTTCGTAGACGGTGATGGTACAGGCGGCAGTGACGACCAAAAGTTCTCTCTCGAAGGTGAGGAGGGTCGTGATCAGTTCGGTGTGATGGCAACCTACAGCATGGGTGCCAACACTTTCCGTGCCGCTTACGAAATGGCGTCAGCGGATACCAGCGACCTTGACGTTGACGTGATCACGCTGCAGGCCCTGCACAACGTATCTGACCACCTTTACGTTTACACAGAGCTGGCTCAGCGCAACAACGACAACGGCACTGCTGACGAAGAAATCAACCAGATCAACGTGGGTGGTGTTTACTACTTCTGATCAGCTAACCAGCTAATTAGTGAGTTAGTATTGAAAACCGGTGACCTCAGGGTCGCCGGTTTTTGTGTTTTTGGGTTCTCAGAATTTAAAGGTGCGTGAGGAATGGCTGAAGAGCTGGAAATAAAACTGAGCCTTGAGCCGGGCGGTTTAATAAAAGCGCTGAGTTGGTTGCAGGCTCAGCCCGAGGCGACAAAAGGCGACAAGAAATCCCTGGTGAACAGCTACTACGACACACCTGATGCAGAGCTTAATCATCAGCAAGCTGCCCTGCGTGTGCGCCAGGCCGGAGACCGGTATATACAGACCCTCAAAACCCGTGGTGAGTTTGTTAATGGTGCGCATCGTCGTGAAGAATGGGAATGGCCGCTCCCGGGGCCTTCGCTGTCACTGGGCTTGCTGGCAGATACGCCGCTGGGAGACCGAATAAACTTGGCCCGGCTTGCACCCGTTTTCGAAACTAATTTTACCCGCCAGGTCGTCATGCTGGACGATGGCGAGGCCGTGATCGAGTGTGCAGTGGACGACGGTGTGGTTATAGCCAGCCCCCATACTAAACCACTCCACGAAGTGGAGTTTGAGCTGGTATCCGGTGACCCCAGCCGACTGCTTGTTTGGGCAAAAAGGTTGGCACAAACATGCCCGGTTTTTCTGAACCTGATCAGCAAAGCAGAGCAGGGTTACCACCTTGCGGGAATACATAAAACAGGGGCGGTGGTTACAGAACATCTAGGTGCTAATGCCAGCGAGCACGATGACCTTGATCGGCTTTTGCAGCAGCTCAGCAATGCATGGCTGGAGCAGAAGGCTGTATCCTTTGAAGGCTTAGATCTCCAGTTGCTCGGCACTTACGCTGAAGCCAGCGGATTAGGGCAAACGTTTTCTGCGCTGCTTGAGCGCTTGGCTAATGGTGAAGCCCCCAGCGAGTTGCTCGGCGAGCCAGAGCTTGGTCAATGCCAGCTTGGCCTGCTGGCTAACCGAGAAAAGCAGTCTTCCGGCTGGAAAAGCACGGATTCCATAGACAATGCCTGGTAAATTTGCTCAGTGAGCAGTGGGCGCTGAAGAGTCGGCTATGTTGGCCTCGTCCTGCAGGTCTCTCCATTTATCCAGAAAAATGCGATAGCGGTTCAGTGCGTCTTTTATAACCTCAAGATCCGGCGGATCGTTTGATTTGACCAGCACGATAAGCCCTTTCCCCTCGATTTCATCGGTCACGGGCGGGTAGCAGATAACCTCGTCGCTAGCATTTATATACGCCAACGCAGTACCAATGCCGTGGCGAATCAGTGCGCTGACAATATCAGCCCAGTTGAGTCCGTCAAGCTCCAGATCGTAGCGGTGCGGGTGATCCTGCTCGTAATTGAACATGTCTTCCAGCACTTTTTCCGACCCCGGGGCAACCACGGAGCGCACCATAATTTCCGGATAGGTGCGAACTGGGCGAATAATCGATCGTACACCCAGTTCTTTAAAGCGGCTACGGTTCGCATCCGTAACACACTCCACAGTGGTTTTCTGGCCAAGGTTAAGCTCGCTGAGGCGATGAGATATGTCGAACGTTAGACTGTCTGAGTGCGGGTCAGTTTCGTCGGCGGCCAGCACAACAATATGCCGTGTACTTCCCGCATGTACCGCCTTCAGCGCGTCTGGATCGAACCCGGATCCATGGAAATGCACGATGCCGAGGTCAGATAGCTCGGCTGGAAGGCCATCTGGAAACTCGCGCGTGAGTATCATGATGGGAATGGTTTCGTAGCCCTGTACAGAACGGATTTGCGTGGCAAAACGCATGAAGTACGTCAGGCCGCCGTGCTTCGGGGTATTAATAATGACAATGTGGTTGTTCATTTTATAGATCCAGCGTCCGGTTAGAATTCGTTCCCGGCGGTAGAACCGGTACTCGATAAAATCGCTGACAATCAGAGTCAGCAGCGTGATGGCGCCAACGAACATGAGCAGGATGGTGCTGATCCGGCCGATGTAGGTGACGGGAGCGTAATCGCCGTAGCCTACCGTGGCGATGGTGGTCATTGTCATCCACAGTGACTCGAACAGAGACAGGTCTTCAACCGCCCAGATAATCAGTATCTGGGTGGCCAGCAGCGCGATCAGAATCATGAACAGACGCTTCACCCGCTTCCGGATGAGTCCGCCCATGGGTACGTGGCTTTTCTCATGTTCGGCGTTAAGGGGAAAGCGGTTTCTTAGCATCCGGTATTAGCCTGTTCAGTCTCGGGTAAGTTCGTTATACAGTAACGGAAATATAACAGAGAGACAGGGGTTTGCATTATGTCTGAACCATGGAGTTGCCTTCCGTTGTCGCTGGCAGGCGATGTCGCTGCCAGTTGGTCGTCGGTTTTTCCGGAAGGTTTGCCTGGCTGGCTGCTGAAAGATGCCAGAATCTCGGCCGAAGTGGTTGCTCAGGCCGTGGCCCGAAGCCTGTTTCTGCGCCAGACGCTTGAGCGGCACCCGGAGCAGGTGCAAACTCTTCTGGAGTCGCGCGTGCTGAGCGAGCCAACCACCCCAGATTATCTCCAGACGCGCTGGAATGAGTATCTTGTGGAGGTGACTGACGAGCCCGGCCTGCATGCTGCGTTGCGCCGTTTTCGTCGGGAAACGCAGTTCCGCATTATCTGGCGGGATGTGATGCGCTGGGCAGACCTTCCGGAAACCATAACAGCCACTAGCGCGTTTGCAGAGGTGTGTATTCAGGCTGCGCTCGACTGGCTGCATCAAGCGGCCTGCGAGCAGTACGGCACGCCTTGGGGGGTCGACCCAGTATCAGGTGTGGAGGCACCGCAATCCTTGATTGTTATAGGTATGGGAAAGCTGGGCGGCCGCGAGCTGAACGTATCGTCGGATATTGATCTGATTTTCGCGTTTCCCGGAAAAGGTGAAACCCGGGGCGGTCGACGCTCCCTTGATAACCAGCAATTTTTCATCCGGTTAGGCCAGCGCTTGATTCAAGCCTTGGATCAGATTACCGCCGATGGATTTGTGTTTCGTGTGGATATGCGCCTGCGCCCTTATGGGCAAAGTGGTGCCCTTGCGCTGAGTTTTGCTGCGCTGGAAACCTATTATCAGGACCAGGGCCGGGACTGGGAACGTTACGCCATGGTGAAGTCCCGGATAGTGGCTGGAGACCCCGAGGCAGGGCAAGTTCTTATGGAAAGCCTCAGGCCGTTTGTGTATCGCAGATACATAGATTTCAGCGCATTCGAGTCTTTGCGTACTATGAAGGCGATGATCAGCCGCGAAGTTCGCAGGAAAGGGCTGGAGAACAACATCAAGCTCGGCAGCGGTGGTATTCGGGAAATTGAGTTTGTGGTTCAGGCATTCCAGCTTATTCGCGGCGGTCGCGACAGGGAGTTGCAGCAGCGCGAACTGTTGGTCATCCTGAATGAGTTTGAGGCCCTTGAGCTTTTGCCTTCGCCAGTGATTAAAGAGCTTCGCGAGGCTTATGTTTTTCTCCGCAACCTAGAGCACGCTCTACAAGGCATGGAAGACAAACAAACCCAGCTGCTACCCGAAGACGAGCTTTCGCGAGCGCGGGTTGCGTTGATCATGGGCTTTGAAGGCTGGCAGGATTGCCAGAAAACTCTGGCGCAACACCGGGAAAACGTGGCCACCCACTTTGCTAATATCATTGCCACAGAAGAGAGCGAAGAGAGCGCGCAATCTGCCCTTGATGAGGGTTGGTTTGAGCTCTGGTTAGCGGAGGTTGATGAGGCCTCAGACACGCAATGGCTTGAAAAACACGGCTACGAAGATCCGGCCGGCAGTTTGAGCCTGCTTAGCAGCCTGCGCGACAGTCGCACGGTTCAAACCATGCAGACCCAGGGTCGTAAACGGCTGAACCAGTTCATGCCGGTATTGCTTGAGGCGTTGACCGAGGTAGCGAATCCCTCAGAAACCTTGTCTCGTGTTCTTCTATTGGTTGAAGCTATTTTACGCCGAACCGCTTATGTGATGCTGCTTCTGGAAAATCCGGGGGCTCGTACTCAGTTGGTCAACCTGTGTAGTGAGAGCCCCTGGATTGCGCGACAGCTGGCAGAAACCCCGCTGCTGCTGGATGAACTACTGAACGCTGAGAGCCTGTACCACCCGCCCGCAAGAGACGAATTGCAGGATGATTTGCGCCAGCAAATGCTGCGAATTTCCTACGACGACTTGGAAAATCAGATGGAATCGCTGCGGCATTTTAAAAAAGCTCATACGCTTCGCGTTGCTGCGTCCGAGCTGAAGGGCACCTTGTCGCTGATGAAGGTGAGTGATTATCTAACCTGGATTGCTGAGGTTGTTCTTGATCACGTTGTCGATGTCGCGTTTTCCAACCTGGTTGCCCGCCATGGTTATCCGGGTCGTGCTGGCGGCGCTACTAACGAAACAGATTTTGCGGTTGTCGGTTATGGAAAGCTCGGTGGCATTGAGCTTGGCTACACTTCGGACCTTGATCTGGTGTTTGTTCATACGGCGGATTCGGAGCTGGCGACCGATGGCGAAAAGCCAATTGACAACGCGGTTTTTTACACCCGTTTAGGGCAACGAATTGTTCACATACTCAATGCCCAGACGCCATCTGGCCAGTTGTATGAGGTCGACATGCGATTGCGGCCGTCGGGTAATTCCGGATTGCTGGTGAGCACGCTACAAGCTTTTGAAAAATATCAGCGCAATGACGCCTGGATATGGGAGCATCAGGCTCTGGCAAGGGCTAGAGGGGTTGCCGGGAACTCTGAAGCACTTGCCGCCTTTGAAGCTGTCCGACACAACATACTGTGCCAAAAGCGTGACAAAGAAGCGTTGCGTCAAGAAGTGGTAGAGATGCGCGAAAAAATGAGGGCAAATCTTGGCACACCAGAAAGCCGGCGCGAGGACACCTTCCACATTAAGCATGACGCAGGCGGCATTGTGGATATGGAGTTTATGGTGCAGTACCTCATGTTGGCATGGAGTGAGTCGCACCCAGAATTGACTGGGTGGTCTGATAATATCCGGCAAATGGAAGAACTGGGCCGGGCTGGGGTGTTGCCGGTAGAAGAAGCTGAGCAGCTGCGCGAAGCCTACATTGCGTTGCGCTCAAGCATTCATCGTCGGGCTCTGCAAAATCTTAACAGCCAGGTGTCAGGGGATGCGTTTTTGAACGAGCGGCGTTGTATCCGGTCTGCCTGGCAGAAAATCATGGTGGGATAGCGGGCCGGGTGTCGTTCCGTCAAAATTTCCTGCTAGAATACTGTATCCCCGAAAACCGCTTTTTTAGGAGCAACGAAGCATGTCGATGGCCGATCGCGATGGCGTTATCTGGATGGATGGTGAAATGGTTCCCTGGCGGGAAGCCAAAACTCACGTCCTGACCCACACCCTGCATTACGGCATGGGCTGTTTTGAAGGAGTGCGCGCCTACAACACTGCGAACGGCCCGGCTATTTTTCGCCTGAAAGACCATACAGATCGCCTGTTCCGGTCTGCCCACATTTTGAATATGAAAATGCCGTTCAGCAAAGAAGAGCTTAACGATGCTCAGTGTGCGGCTGTCCGTGACAACAATCTGGACGAAGCCTACATACGCCCGATGGCTTTTCTGGGCTCCGAAGGAATGGGTCTGCGCGCCGAAAACTTAAAAGTGCACGTAATGGTCGCCGCTTGGAGCTGGCCTTCTTACATGTCGCCAGAAGCCAAGGAACTGGGCATCAAGGTGCGCACCTCTTCTTTTACCCGTCACCACGTGAACATCACCATGTGTAAGGCCAAGGCGAACGGCAACTACATCAACTCCATGCTGGCACTGAACGAAGCCATTGCAAGTGGTTGTGAGGAGGCGTTGCTGCTGGATAACGAAGGTTATGTAGCTGAAGGCTCCGGCGAGAACGTCTTCATTATGCGCAACGGTGTTCTGCATACGCCAGAGCTGACCTCCTGCCTGGAAGGCATTACCCGCCAGACCATTCTGGATTTCGCCGCCGACCTAAATATTCCTGTTAAAGAGCGCCGCATTACTCGTGATGAAGTGTACGTTGCTGATGAGGCATTTTTCACAGGTACCGCGGCAGAAGTGCTGCCAATCCGAGAGCTAGACGGCCGCACTATCGGCGCGGGCAAGCGTGGCCCGGTTACCGAGAAGCTACAGGCTATGTATTTTGATGCGGTGCAAGGGAAGCTCCCGCAGCATAGTGACTGGCTGACGCACGTGCGGTAATGCCCCTGTGGGGACAAACTATACCAAACACATTGGCGACACTGGCGGTTATCTTGTGTCCCATGCCGTCAGAGAGAGCTTCCAGGAAGCCTGGTTTGACCCGGTATTCTGGGGTGAACAAGCGGTTATCGTCACCAAAGGTGGTCGAGGCGCCGCTTGGTTTGTTCATGCACCTTGTGGCGAACTTGTTTTGCGGCACTTTTGCCGCGGAGGATTGCCTGGGCGCTATATCCGACGAGCTTACGTATTCACCCATACGGATGCTGTTCGGTCGCTCGCTGAATTCCGGTTGTTGAACAAGCTCCTCAAGAAGGGTTTGCCGGTACCCGAGCCTATCGCCGCCGGCTATTGTTTGCGCGGGCCTCTGCTTTACCATGCATCACTGATTATTCGCCGAATCCCCGATGCAGTGCCGCTCTCTGAATGTGTAAGAGATGTCTCCAGTGGTGAGACATGGCATGCGGCGGGCGCTTGTGTGCGCCGCTTTCACAATGCCGGTGTATTTCACGCTGATTTGAACTGCATGAACATACTGGTTGCAGACCAGGTGTACCTGATTGATTTTGATCGAGGACGCATGATGCCCGAGCAGGCCGCCGACGGCTGGAAGGCGAAAAATATCAGTCGGCTTGAACGTTCGGTGAAGAAGTGTCTTGAGCAGCTGGGTGCTGAGGAGCGAACGCAGCTCTGGCAGGACTTTCTTGCAGGCTACCTTGGTGGCTGATCAGTATACCGATGTTTCGCCAGGGGCGGTTCGGCGAAAGCGCTTGTACTCCCACTGATACTGCTCCGGCGCCAGTTCAATGCAGCTTTCAACTGAACGGTTCAGTGCGCTAAGCGATTTCGACATATCCGTTGATGCCATGCCCGCTTCTGCTCGGCGTATTACAATTTTGAAACCTTCGCCCCCGGGCAGTCGCTGTGCAAAGGTAATCAGCGGGTGGGCACCGGTTTTATGGATCAGCTTCGAGGCGAGCGTCATAGTAGCCGTAGGGATACCAAAAAACGGCGCAAACTCGCCACCTTCCTGTCGCGGGGTTTGATCGGGCAGTACACCAACGACACCGCCCCCGCGCAGAATAGCCAAGAGGCGCATGATGCCTCGCCTGTCTGTGGCAACAAGTTCAGAGCCGCTGCGGCTCCGAACTTTCTTGATGTAGTCTTCAAGTTCTGGGCGGTTAGGGGGGCTGTAAAGTGCTGCCATCTTATAGCGTGAGGCAAAGAATAGCCCCGCCAGTTCCCAGTTCCCAAGATGCGGTGCAAGCAGCAGCAAGCCTTTGCCGTCAGCCTTGTAGTCGTTAAGCAGCTCTTCTCCCTCAATCTCCTTTATCAGGCCAAGACAGCGTTCAACCGGCCACTCCCACATGATGGGAATTTCCAAGGCTGTCGCACCCGTTTCGCGGAGGCTTTGGCTGCCCAGCTTATCTACCTGAGCATCGGACAGGTACGGGTAGCAAGCACCCAGGTTTTGGCGAGTGGTTTCCGCTGAACGGCTGCCCAGCTTCCAGGCCATGCCGCCTAGAAATCTGCCTAGGCGCTGAGCCTGGCGCAAGCGGAGTAGGGAAAGTAAGCGAAAAGCCAGTTTAATGAGTTTGCCGGACACAAGAAAATATCCAATCAGTAGGAAGCAAAGCAGAAAAGTACCATTGTCCCTTGGCGCGCACAAGTTGAGAGTTGCCGTGTTGGTGGCGGGGTTTTCTGTTTTTGAGGGGGCTCCGTGATAGAATTCTGGCCTTTCAGGAACGTCGCCGGAAGGAAATTTGATCCTTTAATCGGGCGCAAGCATCAGAAGTGGTCTAGGCAACGACTATGTGGAATCTAATCCAATTGGTTTTTTTTCGATTTGCTGCAGGTGGCTGGATACCGCCCCAATGGTTTGAACCGGATCTGCCGCTAGAAAGTGATCGGGCAGCCCGTAAGGGGCACCTCAAGGTTGAAGTGGTTAGCCACTGCTGGAACTACTCTCATTTTCTTGTGTACCAGCTCAGTTCGGTCGTGCTTTTTCCTCCAAAAAAGCTTGATGTGATCATGACGGTTTTCTACAGCCCGGAAGATACTAAAACCAAAGCGCTGCTGGATTTTTTCAGTGAGCAGGTTGTGCCTGGCGTTAGCTGGAACTGGCAGCCGCTGCCAAAGCAGCAGCTCTTTCGCCGCGCGATCGGCCGAAACCGGGCAGCACTGGCCACGAAAGCCGACTGGGTCTGGTTCACAGATTGCGACTTAATGCTTCGCGACAATTGCCTAGACGCTCTCGCTGAGGTTTTAAAGGGGAGGCAAGATGCGCTGTTGTTTCCGGAAATTGAGCGAACAACCGATCTGCTGACGGAAAACAACCCTATGCTCCAGGCGGGCTCTACTGAGCCACAAGTACTGGATATAGACACGACATCTTTTACCTCCCGACGGATATCCAAGGCTACCGGCCCACTTCAGATTGCCCATGGAGATGTTTGCAGAGCCGTAGGATACTGCCGAAACATCCGGCTGTATCAGCAGCCTGTAGAGAGCTTTGCAAAGTGCCACGAAGATCGCGCCTTCCGCTGGTTGCTGCGTAGCCAGGGCGAGCCTGTGTCTATTCCTGGAGTATTTAGAATCAGGCATGTTGCGAAAGGGCGTTACAGTGGGAATGAAACCCGGAGCCGGCTTAGAACCTGGTTGCGGGTTTGGCAGTCGCGAAGGCGGGATCGGATGCATAACTGAATGACCGGTAATCAACTCTCTGAGCAGCGATTAGCTCCCGAGTTACTGTTTCTACATCCATGCGGTTCGAGCTTGAGTCCAGCCCTAAAGGCGTTAAATTAATGAATGTTTTGTGCTCAGCAGCAAAGAATAAGTTTTGGCTCGATGTTTTTGACCAACTGAAAGGGAGTGCGTTTAAGCCAGTGTATTGGGTTGGCTCTAACAAGGTAGTGTCAAAAAAAACCAACTGCTTCTTCCATGATGTGTGGGAAGCGTTTTCGCTTCAGGGTTGTGTACCTGGGTGGGAAGCAAAGGCTGATTCATTAAGCCTTAGTTGGGTTACTAGGGTTGAATATTATAATTATTTGAAGATTCTTGATAGAGTAGATGGTAGTTGCTATTTTTCCTTTTCAGAGCGAGACGATCTCTTTAAACGGCAGTTAGCTTATTGGTCTTTCGTGCTTGATAATTTTAATATTGATTTGGTTTTTTTCTCTAATACACCTCATCTTCCTTATGACTATCCTCTTTATTTATGCGCTAGGCGTAAGGGCGTTAAGGTTTTAATGTTTAATGTTTCGTCCGTTGTCGGGTGGAATTATATTACTGAAGAGCTGGGTGGGGGGGCGCTTCGCAGCGATTTCGTAGAGGAAAACGCTAATTTAATTGATAACTTATACTTTGAGTCTGTTGAAAAGTTTATTTTTGAAAAACACCAGCAGCCTTGGTATATGAAAGCGCAGTCAAAAAGGCAAAAATCTTTGCGTCTGTTTTTGGAATCTAATAAATATGCTTCTGTTCCCTATCATTTTTTCGGCGCTTTATTTAAATTTTTAAAGCCTGGAGTTAGTTTAAAATTGGCGTTTTCGGCGAGCAATAAATATAAAACGATTAAATGTTATGAAGGGTTTTATCGAATAGGTAAGCTTGGGGTTTTTGATATCTCTCGTCTTAAGGTTATGCAAAATAGAAAGAAAAAAGAGTTGAAAGGAGAGTACTCGAGTTTTTCAAGTAAGCTTGTCCCTGAGAGTTTGTGTAAGTTTATATATTTTCCGCTTCATTACCAGCCAGAGCTAACGACAACTCCTTTAGGAGGTGAGGCGTCGGATCAGTTCTATGTGATTCGAGAGCTGAGCAAGGCCCTGCCTGATGGTGTCAAATTGGTGGTAAAAGAGCATCCCTCTCAATATGCTAAGATGTTGTATGGCGGGCAAGGAAGATACTTAGGGTGCTGGGAGGCAATTTCTCATCTGCCAAATGTTTTGTTATGTGATATGTCCGTACCTTCAATTTCACTGATTAAGCATGCTGAAGGTGTCGTTACAATAACTGGCACGGCGGGGTGGGAGGCTATAGTTAACAGGAAAACCAGCTTTCATTTTGGTGGAGCCTGGTATCAGAATTTCCCGCAAGCCAACAAGCTCGACTTTGATAACATGCGTTCAAAGCTGGTTTCCAGCTTGAACGCCCCAAATGCGAGTCCAGTTGAGTCAGCAGACCTATGTAAATATTTTGGAAATTATGCTATCAAGGCTGATATCCACGGACTCTTTAAAAAACAATCAAGAGAAGACGTGCTGAGGACGGTCAATTATATAAAGCGTTCGATAGACACTAATGCATCCTAAGAGGTTTGAGATGATTTCTGAGTCCACTATTTTAATAACTGGCGGCACAGGCTCCTTTGGTCACAAGTTCATCCCAATGACGCTGGAAAAGTACAACCCCAAGAAAATCATCGTGTTTTCCAGGGATGAAATGAAACAGTGGGAAATGGCCAAGCTGTTCCAGGGAGACGACCGCCTGCGATTCTTCATCGGTGATGTGCGCGATAAAGACCGGCTGTATCGTGCGCTGGATGGGGTGGATTATGTTGTACATGCGGCGGCAACCAAGATCGTGCCGACTGCAGAGTACAATCCGTTTGAATGCATAAAGACCAACATCCACGGCGCCATGAACCTTATTGATGCAGCCATTGACAAGGGTGTCAAAGGTGTCGTTGCACTTTCTACTGATAAGGCCAGCAGCCCAATCAACCTGTACGGTGCCACCAAGCTAGCCTCTGATAAATTATTTGTGGCTGGCAATTCATACGCAGGGGGGCATCAGACTAAATTTTCAGTTGTTCGTTATGGCAATGTTATGGGCTCCCGTGGTTCAGTGATTCCGTTTTTTATGTCTATCAAAGACAAAGGCGTCCTCCCCATAACCGATCCGAGAATGACCCGCTTCATGATCAGCCTGGAGCAGGGTGTAGAGCTGGTATGGCACGCATTTGAAGATATGGTGGGCGGAGAGATCTACGTCAAGAAGATTCCGTCTATGAATATGGCAGATCTGGCCAGCGTGGTCGCGCCAGAGGCCAAGCAGGAAGTGGTTGGTATTCGCCCGGGGGAGAAGCTGCACGAGCAGATGATCGGAGCCGAAGATTCCTATTTCACCTATGAGTACCCTGAGCACTTCAAGATTTTGCCGAACATTAATGACTGGGGCACCTGCGAAAATCGAATTAAAGATGGTAAGCGGGTACCGGAAGGCTACGTATACGCTAGCGACACCAATGCGGAGTGGATGTCAGGCGAAGAGCTTCAAGCGTGGATCAGTCGAAATTACAGCAAAATTGGTAAGATCTAATCATGATTCCTTACGGTAAGCAGGACATTAACCAAGCTGACATCGATGCGGTAGTGGCGGTTTTGACGTCGGATTTTTTGACTCAGGGCCCCATGGTGCCGAAGTTTGAGCAAACCGTTGCGAGCCATGTAGGTGCCGATCATGCTTTGGCAGTGAACAGCGCAACCTCCGCTCTGCACATCGCCTGCTTGGCACTTGGCCTTAAGCACGGCGACTGGCTATGGACCACCCCCGTTACCTTTGTGGCCTCTGCCAACTGTGGGCTGTATTGCGGATCAAAGATCGATTTTGTCGACATAGACCCGCAAACCTACAACCTGTGCCCAATGGCCCTGAAGGCAAAGCTTGAACTGGCAAAAAAGGAAAACCGGCTACCCAAGGTGGTTGTGGCGGTTCACTTGTGCGGCCAGCCGTGCGATATGAAAGCCATTGGCGCTCTCGCGACAGAGTATGGTTTCAAAGTCATTGAAGATGCCTCCCACGCGATTGGTGGAAAATACCAGGGCGAGTTTATCGGCAATTGCCGCTACAGCGACATAACCGTGTTCAGTTTCCACCCGGTCAAAATTGTGACTACGGCCGAAGGTGGTATGGCGCTTACAAACGATGCAGCGTTGGCTGAAAAAATGAACCTGCTGCGCAGCCATGGTATTACTCGAGACCCGGCCCTGATGACCAGTGAGCCAGACGGCCCCTGGTATTATCAGCAGGTGGATCTTGGCTTCAACTATCGGATGACGGAACTGCAGGCAGCCTTGGGCGTGAGCCAAGTGGATCGACTGGATGCCTTTGTAGCTCGCAGGCATGAGTTGGCAAAACGATACGATGAATTGCTGGCAACCTTACCTGTAACGATACCTTGGCAGCATCCAGACAGCTATTCCGGCTTACACCTGTATGTTATTCGCCTACAACTAAACAAGATCAGTAAGTTACATCGTCAAGTATTCGAATCTCTCCGTGAGCAGGGTATTGGTGTAAACCTGCACTACATCCCTGTGCATACTCAGCCGTATTATCAAGCTATGGGCTTTGAGGCGGAAGATTTTCCAGAGGCGATGGTTTACTACCGTGAGGCGATTAGTATACCGATGTACCAAGGTTTGACGGACGACCAGCAGGATCAAGTTGTTAGTGCGTTAAGGCATGCTTTGGCTGGAGGCGAAGATTGAATGCATCGTGTAGCCATCATCCCCGCTCGAGGCGGCAGCAAGCGCATTCCCCGCAAGAACATTAAAGTGTTTCATGGCAAGCCTATGATTGCCTGGTCCATCGAGGCAGCTAAGGCGAGTGGGTGTTTTGATAAGGTCATTGTCTCTACGGATGATGCCGAGATTGCTAATGTTGCCAGGGACTGGGGTGCGACAGTCCCTTTTATGCGGCCTCCAGAATTGTCCGATGATTATGCTGGAACCTTACCGGTTATTCGTCACGCGGTGGAATGGCTTAGTGAGCACGGCGCGGTGGTAGATTATGCCTGTTGCCTATACGCCACCGCCCCCTTTGTTACCTCAGGCGACCTCCGCCGTGGCTGGGAATTGATTCAGCAGTCCAAATGCAGTTACGCTTTTTCCGTAACCAGTTATGCATTCCCGATACAACGAGCTGTTCGTATTACTGAAAGCGGCCGAGTAGCCATGCTCAACCCAGAGCATTTCAGCACCCGCTCACAGGATCTAGAAGAAGCCTGGCACGATGCGGGGCAGTTTTACTGGGGTACAGCTCAGGCCTGGCAGGAAGAGCGAGCAATTTTTAGTGAAGCGTCCGTTCCTGTAAAACTCCCGCGTCATCGGGTGCAAGATATCGATACCCCCGAAGACTGGGCCCGGGCAGAGTGGATGTTCCGGGTGATGCAGGCCGCAGGTGGTTTGCAGTGAAGATTGCCTTTCGCGCCGATGCCTCCGTTCAGATTGGCACCGGCCACATTATGCGGTGCCTTACTCTGGCTGATGAGCTGACCGGACGGGGGCACGAGTGCCAGTTTATTTGTCGTGAGCATAAGGGCCACTTGGGTGCGTTGATTTCAGGCAAAGGATACGAACTCACCATGTTGCCAACTGATGGTGCCCCTGGGTTTGATTCAGCACGCAAAGAACCGACTACCTATGCGGATTGGTTAGGTGTAACTTGGCAGCAAGATGTAGAACAGACCGTTGAAGCTCTTATGCCATTCAAAGCTGACTGGCTGGTTGTAGACCACTACGCCCTGGATGCGTGCTGGGAGCGGGAAGTAGCCAAGTTGGGCGGTCGAATTTTGGTGATTGACGATCTGGCGAATCGAAGCCATACGTGTGCATTACTGCTGGATCAGAACCTTGGCCGCAATGCTTCTGACTACGATGGGTGGGTGCCGAAAGATTGTATGCGATTGATTGGGCCGGAATATGCACTGTTGCGCCCGGAATTTGCTGAACTACGGGAGCGCAGCCTGAAACGCCGGGCGCAGTCAGAGATAAAGCGTATCCTGATCTCCTTAGGCGGCGTGGATCGAACCAACGTAACCGGGCAAGTTCTAGATGCCTTGGCTGAAACAACCCTGCCTAGTGACACCCACCTGGATATCATCATGGGCTCGGCTGCTCCCTATCTGCAGGAGGTTACGGACCAGGCTTCTCGATTGCCCTTCAAGGCAACAGTTAACGTGAATGTCTGTGATATGGCTGAGCGGATGTGTCTGGCGGATTTATCGATTGGCGCTGCGGGGGGGACTTCCTGGGAGCGTTGTTGTTTGGGTTTACCTGCGGTACTGGTAATTTTGGCCGAAAACCAGGCTTCCGGAGCCAGCGCCCTTGAAGCGGCTGGGGCGGTGCTAACAGTCGCTGACCTCAAAGAGGCTCGGGCGGCTTTGCCTTCGGAGCTAGCCAAAGTTAGAAAACCAGATTGCCTGAGGCGAATGAGCAGTGCTGCGGCACGGATAACCAGTGGAAAGGGTGTCTCCTGCGTTGTGCAGTCCATGATGTCTTTGCCCGAGAGGTCGCAATGACCGACGAATACAGACTTCGAACTATGACTGAAGGGGATCTCGAGCAAGTGTTGGAATGGCGCAATCATCCAGAGGTTCGTCGTTACATGTACACCACTCATGAGATTAGCCTGGATGAACACCGTAAGTGGTTTGCCGGGGCAAGTATTAACCCGGCCATAGATCTAATGATTTATGAAAAGGATGGGGAAGGCCTGGGGTTTATTAATTTCACCAGAACGCGATGCCCGGAAGTGGCAGACTGGGGATTCTACCTTACTCCTCATGCCCCGAAAGGCACAGGTCGATCACTGGGTAATCATGCGTTGGCCATAGCGTTCAGAACACTGGGTCTGCACAAGGTTTGCGGCCAAGCACTTGGCTTCAACGAGCGGTCGATAGCGTTTCACAAAGCGCAGGGCTTCACCAAAGAAGGAAATCTTCGAGATCAACACTTTGATGGTAAAGAATTTCATGATGTTGCGTGCTTTGGTCTGTTGAAGCATGAGTGGCAAACAAAGGTTGAGGGTTTGAATAATGAGTGAACCGAAAATTGTAATCGCCGGTCGGGTGATTTCCCGAAATCATTCGCCCTATATCATTGCTGAACTTTCAGCCAATCATAACGGCAAGCTGGAAACGGCACTGAAAATCATCAGCGAAGCTGCTAAAGCTGGCGCGGATGCAGTGAAGCTTCAAACCTACCGCCCGGACACCATTACCCTGGATTCCGATGCAGAGGAATTCAAAATCAAGGGCGGCCTTTGGGATGGTCGTACTCTTTATGAGCTTTATGAGGAGGCTCATATGCCATGGGAATGGCACAAGCCCCTATTTGAGCATGCGTATGAAGTCGGCATTCCGATTTTTAGCTCACCTTTCGACAATACCGCCGTAGATTTACTCGAAGACCTGAACGCCCCAGCATACAAAATCGCCTCGTTCGAAGCGGTCGATCTTTCTCTTATCCGCTACGTGGCAGCTACCGGCAAGCCAATGATCATCTCCACGGGTATGGCAGATGCAGAAGAAATTGAAGAAGCCATCACGGCAGCGCGGGACGGTGGATGTAAAGAATTGGCGATACTCCACTGTGTAAGTGGATACCCGGCCCCAGCGGAGGACTACAATCTCCACACCATACCAGACATGATGGAGCGCTTTGGGTTGGTGACAGGGTTGTCTGATCACACACTGGATAACACCACAGCCATCGCAAGTGTGGTTTTGGGTGCATCAATTATTGAAAAGCACTTTACCCTAGACAGAAACGGTGGTGGGCCAGATGATAGTTTTTCGTTAGAGCCTGCGGATCTAGCCGCGTTGTGCCGGGATAGCAAAACCGCTTGGAAGTCATTAGGCAAAGTAGACTACGGACGAAAGTCGAGCGAAAAAGGGAACGCTCAGTTCCGTCGCTCATTGTATTTCGTGAAAGATATGAAGGCGGGCGAGATAATAACGTCTGATTGCGTTAGGAGTGTGAGGCCTGGTCACGGATTGGCTCCGAAAGAGCTTATGAATATAATCGGAGCCAAAGTCATGGAGGATATTAACGCCAACACCGCCGTTCAAACAAAACTGATCAAAAAAATAGATTTATAGCGGCTAACTAGTAAGTTCATGCAAGGTGACCATTGGGTTGTGTTCGAAATGTTCATAAAGATGTTTAAATGATTCCCCCAAGGTTGATTTGGCAAAGCCATCCTTGTTGAGCTTTATGATGTTAAATTTTGTTTCTGGACTGATTAAGGTCAGGGTGTCAATTGCGGTTGATCCGAATGTCCATACACTAGGCTGATTTTTTTTCCAAAGGTACAAAAAATAAAGCTCAATAGGTAAGTTGATTTTAAATGCTTGAAAATTATACCGTTGTGCTAAAGAACTCATTAAAGAAGCGTCGTCGTACCTATGCATGAGATAAATGCAGTCTTCTAAGCCAACCTGTGTATCTAGTTGATCAAAAATTTGCTCAATGTTTTCATAGGAGCTAAGGATGTTTGTCCCGATAAATATTTTTTGGTTTTGGCTTGCTGGTACCATTTTTTTGAGATTTTTTAGCTTGGAAATGTTGTGACTAGTTTCGCTAAGAGTATTCTCAATGCAGGTTTTTTTTGAATCTTTTGCTTGCTGAGAATAATAAGTGAAAAATGTACTTTTCTTTAAGTAGCTCTTGTTAAGAAATCTTAATATAGGTTTTCTGAAAAAATTTGAGTTGTCATCTAATTGAAGTAGGTTGATTGTCCTGGTTCCATCGTCTACATGTATAAGCTCCCTTGGTTTAATTTTATTTATGAGGAAGGAGGTGTAAGAAGTTGTGTTGCCGAAATAAATTTTTTGATAGTTGGTTCTAGCTTCGGTGCTTAGAATAAATGGGAATAGAAATTTAAACGATTTATTAATTTTGTATTTAATGAAGTTCTTCAGGTCGAATAAATCAATGATTGATTCGATGGCTTCCATAGACTGATCGTCACGAACAAAGATCAAGTGCTTTCCGTGACTTTTTTCTAATTTTAAATATGCCTCAATGTTGTTAATTAATTGAAGAGGGCTTTGAGAGATGTATAAGATATTATCCATGAATTTTTTCTTTCTTATGAAGGTTGGTGAAAAACATTCCTAATATTAGAAAGTATGTTGGGGCCAGCCCTCTTGTCTCCATGGCACTTTGAGATAAGCTGTTAACGATTAAGGCCAAAAAAACGCTGATAAAAAATCCTGTTATAATAAAAGCTCTATTTTTTTTCTGCTGATTATAGAGCAGTATTGTTAAGGCCATGATTAGGAGAATGCCAACGTAGCCGAATTTTAAAAGGTTCATTAAGAATTGACTGTGAAGGTCTCTAAACCGATTCCATCCTTGAGCGTCTTCTTTGCTTTTCCTTAAGCCGGGTAAGGTCTCTTGTTTTTTTTCAATGAATGCATTGAAGTCATTCACATAGTCACCTACTCCGCTGCCTATGACCTGTTCCGTGAAAGATCTTTCCAATTGCAACTCGATAGTGTTTTGATAAAAACTTATTCGAACTCCCGTAGAGGTTAATGGGTTGGCTTCATAGAGGTATATGTCATTGGCTGCTTGAGAGATGCGCGTCTGAAGGCCGTCACTAAACTGGACTGACACAAATATCGTTGAGAGGAAAACTGCAATGCCAACCGCACCTAATAGCCTTTTTTTCTTCAAGACGGAAATGTAAAAAATGCTGGTTAAATTAAGGGTTATTAGTACAGCATGTCCTGTCCGAGATGTGTTTAGAAGTACCGTTATTAAAAGTAATAAAGCCAGAAATAATCCCGAAAATTTATAAAACCTGATCCAGGTACCTGTTATTGTCAGATAGATCATCGAGATGCTTGCTATGGCAATAAGTGGTCCATACGTGTTCCTGTTACCACTTATGGCAGGGTCGTTAATAGTTGAATTTAAGATATTAAAAATGTCGAAATATCCTAAGTAGAAAAACATCGCGTGAATAGATGCACCGGCAACGAAGCTTGAAAGGTAAGGTCTAAACTTTCCACCTTTATACTGTGAAATCGCAATGGCAATAAATAAAATCCAGACATAGTCTAAGGAGCGTTGTATGCCGAAGTTGATGTTATTACTCCAAAGGAGTGATAATGGGTGTATAAGATAAAAAATTATTAATATGATACTAAGATTGTTTGTTTTTAGCTGGGCCAGTTTGTTTTTTGAAAGCTCAATGAACCACAAAACGGTAAATAAAAAAACAAGAATAAGCGGAGCACTCTTTGATAATGGTAGCGTGAAAAACGTAAGTAATAAAATCCATTCCCGAGTGCTGGCTATCCAGTGGTCATAGGTTTTAAAAAAAATTTTCAGGTGGCTCATTTTAAATCCATAATTTTCATTATTATTTCTAGCCCATATTTCTCATTTAGGCATAAAGTCTGAGTTTATGTAATAAGTGCAGTATCACTTTTTTCGAGGGCGCCTGAGCGCTTTCCTCAAAATACCTCTGCCGCTGTTCCAGAGATACTCAATTGAATAAAACTTGCTATTTGTAGAATCTGGACAGTTCATCGAGAACCTGTTTTGTAATGCCGGGTTTCAATGTGTAGTCCGTTATCCGTTGCATATCGTTGCCGATTACGTCGACGTCTCCGGAGGGGGTTCTCACGATGTTCAGGTCATCCAGAAGCAGGGCGTATTCCATATAACTGTGGGCAATGCTCCAGTCTCTTTGGCGTTCGCTAAACATACCGTTGCCTGTTGCGTAAGTGCTGGCTGGCGACGCCCCGCAGCCCAAAACCTCAGTCATTAGGGTTGGGGCAATGTCAAAGTTCTCAGTGCGGTACTCGATGTGCGCACTGGTTTTCCCCGGCCAGTGTACCACCATGGGTACTCGCAATTGGTACTCGCCAAAATTACTCCCATGTCCCCAATAATTCATTCCGTATTCGTTAAACTCCTGACCGTGGTCGCCGGTGATCATGACGACTGTGCTGTTCAGCAACTTGCGGGCCCTCAGGTCATCGAGTACTCGGCCGATTTGGTTATCAACCAAATGCAGAGTCGATTTGTAGTTGTTCTTGATGAGTTCCGGATTAAAGTCTTGGTTAAGTGCAAGCTTGTTGACCGTTTCCCAATAGGGCTGGAACTTTACGGGATAATCATCAGGGACGGCGTGATTGTGGGTGGTGTCATAAAAAAGGAACCCGAAAAACGGATCGTCCGTTTGGCGTTCGGTGCTTGTAAACGCTAGCCAATCATCGGTGATCTGAGCATCTCTGTCCCAGGATTCAGCACCGGGCGTATGCAGCCTTATGTCGGGAATGGATGAGAAAACATTCTTGTCAAAAGCGGGGCTGATGAGCGTTGCCGAACTCAAAATCTTCATTTGATAACCAAGTTCTTGCATCCGACTGATCGCGACGGGTGGTTTTTTTGCAGTAGTAAATGCGTCCCAGTAACTGGCTGGCAGGGAGTAGAAAAGTGTAAAAATGCCGGGTTTGGTAGCGTTCCCGTTACTATAGTGCTGATCGAATATGAGGCTATTTTTGGTGAATTGATAGATATTGGGTGTCCATTCAGGCGCGAGCATATCCCATCGAGCCCCATCAATTACAATCAGTAGAACATTGAGGGCGCGCGCCGGCTGCTTGCACGTTAGCGGTTCAGTGGGGTAATTCAGAGCTCCCGCGGAAGTTGTTCGCGCTAGTGACTGAGCAGTCTCGTTTTTCCGGGCTTTATTTTGATCTATCAGTTCGTGCCGGCTCATAAACCGTTTGGCAGTGGCCCCGTAGTAAAGCGGGACATGCCGGGTAATACCGGTTATCTGGCTGTCGTAGTTCGCATCCGCCCAAGCGTGCCAACCGTGTGCGCCCAGCTGCATAAACAACATGATGGCAAATCCGGTCCCCAACCATTGCGCTTTGGGGCTTTTTCTCCAAATCAAAGCTGCTAGCAGGCTCTCGACGAAGAGTATGGCAACAAAAATACCGAGAGAGGTGGCCCACAGTTTCCATGAGAACGAAAAAATCTCTGTGCCTGCCCCCATTGCAAGCTCCAGTACGAAGCCAGAAAGATGAAAGCGATAAAGGGAGTAAATTACTGTATCAATGAGCAGCAGGGCGATGCCCAGGCTACTGTAGATCACTGCGATTACAGATAATGACTGCTTAGGCAGTATCAGGCTGAAAGCGAGCAACGGTAAGCCTGCCAGCCAGGCTAGAAGCAGGAACTGTCCAGGTAGAAGCAGCGCCACATAGGCTGCTGTTGCGGTATCGGGCACGGTCATCCAAGGGAGGAAGCGTAATCCGACCAGAAGACATAGAAGACCATTGGCAAAAATGAACCATGAAGCCCAGTTTGAGCGCAAACCTGCGTCAGGCGAAGGTTGTTTTATTTGCATACAGATTTGTTATTTTCTACCGTACCGGTCTTCGTATCTAACAATATCATCCTCACCAATATACGAGCCTGATTGCACTTCAATTAGTTCCAGATCAATAACGCCTGGGTTTTCCAGAGAGTGCACCTGTCCTATCGGGATGTATGTGGACTGATTTTCTGTGACCAGATAGGTTTCTTCACCGTTGGTCACTCTTGCGGTGCCACTTACTACAATCCAATGCTCAGCGCGATGGTGGTGCATCTGAACGGAAAGCTTGGCACCGGGCTTTACGGTGATTCGTTTTACTTGGTAGCGCGGGCCCTTGTCTATGGAGTCGTATATACCCCATGGGCGATAGACTTCGCGATGATTCATGTGCTCGTGTCGGCCATCATTGCAGATTTTCTCAACCACAGCTTTTACATCCTGCACGCTGTCCTTGTGGGCAACAAGAACGGCATCCTTGGTTTCGATTATTACAAGATCATCGACACCAAGCGTCGCAACAAGGCGGTTAGTTGAGCGAACAAGCGTGTTGCGAGTTTGGTGAGCAACCACATCGCCGCCGAGGCTGTTTCCATTCGAGTCTTTGTCGCTGACATCCCAAAGGGCGGACCAAGATCCGATGTCGCTCCACCCGGCGTCCAGAGCCACAACCGCAGCATGATCGGTTTTTTCCATGACTGCATAATCCACAGACTCAGACGGGCATTTAGAGAACAGCTCCGAATTCACTCGGATAAAGTGAAAGTCTGCACTGGTGTCCGTCATTGCTGCGCGGCAGGCAGAGAGAATGTCAGGGCGGTGTAGCTCCAGCTCTGTCAGGTATTGCCGCGCTCCAAACAGGAACATACCGCTGTTCCAAAGGTACTCGCCGGATGCAAGGTAAGCTTCGGCAGTCTGAATGCCGGGCTTTTCCACAAAGCCATCAACGGAGTAACAATCCGCGGCGAGTTCATTACCCCGGTGTATATAGCCGTACCCGGTTTCGGGTTGGTGGGGAACGATGCCGAAGGTGACAAGCTTGCCTCCCTTTGCCAAAGGTACAGCCTTAGCCACGCCTGCCTGAAACGCCTGCACATCTTTGATCAGGTGATCAGCAGCAAGCACCAGCATAAGTGGGTCATCGCCATCGGCGTTCTCGCATAGCTGAAGTGCTGCCAATGCAATAGCCGGAGCGGTATTGCGACCGCAGGGTTCAAGGATAATGCAGCTATCCTCGTGGCTAGATTGGCGCATTTGTTCCGCAGCCAAGAAACGGTGCTCTTCATTGCAGATCAGGAGCGGCTCATGTACATCCATTCCGTCAAGCCTGGCCACTGTCGATTGCAGCATCGAAAGCGGGCTGTCTGTCAGTTTGAGAAATTGCTTTGGATTCAGTTGTCGTGACAGCGGCCAAAGTCGAGAGCCGGTGCCGCCAGCCATAATGACGGGATGAATCATGCAATTGCTCCAGGCGTAGCTTTCAGTCAGCATTGGCATCTTTGAATGGCGAGATATTACCACAGGCTTTCTTGCCTGGCAGTGGAGTTGCGCCAATTCTCGTGACTGTAACAGAGGGGTTTCCGGATGAAAGTATGTCAGGTTATGGCCGGAGATGGAGACGGTGGGCTTGAGAGTCATTTTGTGGAGCTTAGCAACGGTTTGGCGGCGTATGGCTGTGAAGTTGTCGCCATAGGCCATGAAAAATACAGAAACCGCTTTGAGCCGTCCGTGAAGTTTATTCCGCTCGACCTCAGCGCGGGGCGTCGCAATCCACTTCTTTTAGGGCGTCTCGCCTGGATTCTGCGGCAAGAAACTCCGGATATTGTCCATGCCCAGGCTAACAAGGCTGTTGAGATGCTGGCGCGTATCCGGGCGATGGTGCCCGGGCATAGGGTTGGTACTATTCATAACAGCAAGCGTTCGACGGGGATGTTCTCTCGGATGCACACGGTGATAGGTGTTAGCAAAGGAGTGGTCTCAAACCTGTCGCATCCGGATTTGCACGTTGTTTATAACGGTATGAATTCTTATTCCGGGCCTGCATTTGATCGAAGCGCCCTGGCTCTGCTCTTCGACCTAAACCCAAATCAGCCAATATCTCTGTCGGTCGGTCGGTTGGTGCCCACCAAGGCATTTGATAATCTTATTTCAGCGTGGCAGCCCAGCCATGGACAGTTAATTATTGTTGGAGACGGGGCTGAGCGAGAAAAGTTGGAGGGGCTGATTCGTCAGCGTGGCTTGGAGCAGTGCGTTAAGTTGGCAGGCTTCAGGTCTGATGTCCGGGGAATGATGCCGGCAGCCGATCTGCTTGTTTTCGCCTCTCATCGTGAGGGTTTTAGTTATGCTTTGGCAGAGGCCTTGCTCAGTGGTTTGCCGGTATTGTCTACGAAAGTACCGGGTGCTGAGGAGGTGCTGCCGCCGGAGTATTTGGTTGAATGCGACAATGTTGAGGCGCTTAGTGGCAGCCTCACCCGCGTGACTCAGAATCTTGAGGCGGTCAGGCAGGATCAGGCTTCCCTGTTCCAATGGGCTCAGCAGGCACTCGCGGTAGATCACATGGTCGCAGAAACTTACAGTATCTATCGACAGGTAATGAGCCCCAAGTGACTAAGTTGAGGGTATTGATTTTATCTGATGGTGTTCCCGGCCACGTCAATCAGGCGCGGGGTCTGGTGCATTGGTTGTCGAAGCATCGCGAACTTGTTTGCACGGAGCAACAGGTCAGCTTACGTGCCAGACCTGCGGCTCGCCTTTTGTTGCCTTATGCGCTCAAGGTGCGCGGCTTTGGCACTGCCGTTGGAGCGGCTTTTTACCGAAGCAATGGTGTTGAGGGTGCACGGCCGGATTTGATCGTTTCCGCTGGCGGTAACACCTCGTTCCTTAATATTGCGCTGGCGCGAAAGTGGTCGGTGCCGAATATTTTTCTGGGCTCCAAACGTAGGCTGCATTCGAATGACTTTTCTGCGCATTTAACTCTCGAACCAACCCGGGAGCCTCACAACATCGTTATGGATCTGGTTCCAACTGGAACAAGCTTGAGCGATCAGAGGCATAGAGGGTGGGTTCTGCGTGGTAGCTTGCAGGTAGAGCCTCGGCAACCGCTTTACAGCCTTATTGTTGGCGGTGATGGCGTTGGTTTTGTTTATGATGAAGCCGCGTGGGGGCATATTGGTAAGCTTGTTGGGCAATTATCCAAGCGGGATAATTGCAGGTGGCTTGTTACCACTTCGCGGCGTACTGGCTATGCGGGTGAGCAATTGCTTAGAAGGGCGTTGCCTCAGCCGTTATTGGCAGATTCAGTTTGGTGGAGTGAAGAGCCTAGAAGAGTGATGAATAGTTACCTTGGCGCGTCGGATGCAGTCTTTGTCACGGCGGATAGCATGACAATGGTCAATGAGGCAATTGCGAGCCAAAAGCCAACCGTTGTGCTAGAGCCAGAGAATGCGAAGCCATCTGAGCGACATCAGACAGCGCTTCAGCGTTTTCAGAAGGCTGGCTACTGCAAAGTGCACCGGTTGGGTTCGGGCACGCCCAGCCTACCAACCAACGCCAATAATGATGGTCACGCGAGTGATTTGGTGCTTTCCCAGTTAGAAAAACTGATCCCCTGCCTGCAACGCCCGCGGTGATTTCGTGCGCGCACTCAATCAAAATTTTGCTGCATTACTCTCTGGTATATGTCGAGCGTCGACTTCGTTTGCGCCTGCAGCCGAAACCGGTACGGAATTTCAATATTCGGCGCCTTGTCATTCAGCAGCGTGATAGCCACCCGGGCGAACTCATGGGTGTCATCGGGTGTTACAAGGCCGTCACGGAAGCATGCCTGTAAGGTTTCTGCCGCGCCGCCACGGTTAAACGCAGCGACGGGCGTGCCGGATGAAAGCGCCTCTGTGACCGTGCGACCGAAGGGTTCTGGCTTTGTGGACATGTGGCACACCAGGTCGGCGAACAGATACAGCTCTGCCATATCGTCGCGCTGCCCAAGAAAGGTCACCTTGTCGGCAAGTCCGAGTTTTGCCCGCTGCTGCTCAAGTTCTCCCATAAAGCGCTCTTTGCCGGGCTCCACTCCACCAACAATGATGCCGTGGCAATCTGGCTCTTTGCGGGTTATTTCCGCCATTGCCTCAAGAAACTGCAACTGGCCTTTCCATCGGGAGATGCGCCCTGGCATCATCAGAATGCGCTTGTTTTTGAGCTGCGGGAACTGTGCAAACAAAGCCTGTTGCCATGGTTCACATAACTCCCGTTGCTGAAAGCAGTCTACATCCACGCCGCGCTGTATCACGGTCAGTTTGTGATCTGGAACCTGAAAATTCTGGATAACGTAGTTGCGCACGCAATTTGAAACCGCAATCACATGGTCAGATTTAGCCATGATGGCGCTATAAGGGTTCACGGAGTACATGCCGTGGAAGGTTGAAACAATCGCAGGCCGCTGATGCGCCGGCAGCCCCTTCCACGCTAAGCGAACAATCCAGGCCGGCATGCGCGAGCGCACGTGAATAATGTCTGGCTGCAGTTCACGAATCAGGCGTCGCATGGGCCGAATCTGCCCAAAAGATGCAGGTGATTTGCGATGAATGGGCATCTGAATATGCGTTGAGCCTTGTTCTTCAAGGCGCGCAGCCAAGGGGCCGCCGTTAGAGACGACAAACGATTCATGGCCGTGCCTTACAAGGTCGGCGGCAAACTCTACGGTTCCTCTTTCTACACCGCCACTATAGAGGGCCGGCAATGCCTGAAGAATTCTCAAGTGTTGCTCCTCTTTTGTCCCTTCTGCATGGTGCCGGTGCTTGGCGTAAGCCAGCGCTGGATTACCCATTGAGCGGCCCGGTTAGCCTCCCATAGAGGCGTCTCCTGGCCGGTTTTGCCACCCATTACGGTAGCATAATCACTCCAGCGAGCCACATAGCCTGTTTCAACCAGCCGCTGCACGCCGCTTGCAACACGGCTACCGGCGCGCTCCTGCAATTGAAGCAACCCGGTTGGTACACCAGATGTAGCAGCTTCGCATACCATAGACATGCTGTCTGGGGTTACCCAAATTGCGCGAGATGCAGCAACACGGTGGTTTAGCCAGTCTTCATGGGTGTCGTCAGGGTCTGCCACGGTGATTCTTGGGCCTGCCAGCTCACCAAGCCTTGCCTTGAGTGCAGTTGGGGTTCGCCTTGAGCCACTGATTGTCCAGCGCCATTGGGGATACTCACCAATCAGGTGGGTAATCTGCCCGAAAACAACGTCATCTTCCCAGTCAAAATGCGGGGAAGGCCCGCCGAGTAGCATTAGGGCTTCGGGCTTGTCAGTAATTTTGGCCAGGGGTGTAACGGTATTTATAACGCCCTGTGTTATCAGGGTTTTCTGGTTCTGGGCTACCTCGTCATGGGCGGGGATAATCGCTCCGTCGACCCATGTGCGCGGGAACCCGGGCTTCATGAGAACCAGCGTTTTGGTATTTTTAAGCCGTCGCAGAGAAAGCAGGAGCTTGTGAGTGCCCGTGCCGGCGGCAATGACCAAATCCGGGTGGGGGAGCGCTTTGTCCAGTGCAGGGGGTATCGCCAGCAGTGCGCGCCATAATGGAACGCTAACATCCTGAGCGTTGACCCAGTATAGGCTGGCGCCAGCTTTTACTCGCAATCGGTTGCCCAGGCCTTCCAGTTGATTCCGATGCCCAGGTTTGTTGTCTGTGAGCAACCATATTACAGGCGCCGCTGGCAGGTTATTTGTCGCCATAAAAGTCCGGGTCGTTTTTTGTCTGGCTGTGGTATTTCTTCTTCACTTAAAACGTATCCTGGGAACTCAGTAGGTTGCTAGCCAGGCTATGTTGCCCGGCAGGGTCAGTCGGAAGCAAATGATTAGGGTTTGCGATATGATACCGCACCGATTTGCCGGGAGTCTTGCGTGCTTCAATTTATCTATTCACAGCTTATACGGTTGGCATTGCCATTTATTCTTTTGCGATTATGGTGGCAGGGCCGACACTCGCCTGAGCTGCGCATTAATTGGCGGCAACGCTTGGGCTTCGTGCCGCAGGCCAGCGGTACCGTGGTTTGGGTGCATGCGGTGTCGGTGGGCGAAACCATTGCGGCTGCGCCCATGATTCGGCGCCTGCTCGCCCGTAACCCTGATATAACCATTCTGATGACGGCTATGACGGACACGGGCTTAGCCCAAGCCATGAAAATGTTCGGTGACCAGGTTCAATATGCTTACGCGCCCTACGATACACCCGGGTCGATACGCCGGTTTCTGAACCGGGCCAATCCTAGGATTCTGGTTATCATGGAAACGGAAATATGGCCGAACATGATACGCCAAAGCCGATCCCGCCGAGTTCCTGTTTTCCTTATCAATGCGCGGCTTTCCGAACGCTCTGCACGGGGTTATGAGCGTGTCAAAAGTCTAGTCGCGCCAATCATGCGCAGTATCAGTTGGGTGGCTGCCCAGGCGGAAAAAGACGCTGAGCGCTTTCGCCGGATTGGGGTTGCGGCATCCAAGGTTGATGTTACGGGCAGCGTGAAATTTGATGTGGATATCCCCGAGGATGTGCGTGAGGCATCGCTACAGTTCAGAGCATCGTTGGCAGGCCGCCCGGTCTGGATTGCCGGCAGTACTCATGAAGGAGAGGATGCTCAGTTGCTGGCGGCGCACCGCCAACTTTTGGGGGCTTACCCAAATGCTCTGCTGATAATCGTCCCTCGTCATCCTGAGCGTTTTGAATCTGTGGCAGAGCAAATCATCCGGCAGGGGTTTTCTCTGGCCCAGCGGTCCCAGGGTGATGAACTTGCGGGGGCTGAAGTGTATCTCGGGGATACTATGGGCGAGCTGATGATGCTTTATGGTGCCAGTGATGCAGCGTTTGTAGGGGGCTCACTAATTGAGCGAGGGGGCCACAATCCGCTGGAACCTGCAGTATGGGGTATTCCAGTCATTTCCGGGCCCAACGTGTTCAATTTTGAAACCATTTATCAGCGTCTTCTGGATGACCGAGGTGTTGTTATCGTTGGTGGTTCCGATGAGTTGTTTCAACATCTTTCGGCATTATTTGGTGATGACGATGAGCGCCGGGCCAGCGGCCAAAGGGCGTTGTTAGTGGTCAACAAAAACAGGGGTGCGCTGGACATGGTGGTCGACGGGATTATTGAGCGGGTATAGGGGCACGCGCCCCTTACCCGGTATTCATTACGTTTAATTGCGCCTTATCAATGCAGGTTAGCGGGTTGGATCGTCCAGAGTTTCCTGGTCGTTGGCCAGGGCTTCAATGCCCGGGGCGCTTGCGCTGAGCCAGTTGTTCAGCTCAATTATATCTCTCGGGCTGAGTGTGCCGGCGGCCTGCTTTAACTGGAACGTATTGTTCACATAATCATAGCGGGCGTTAGCGTAATCCCTCAGCGCAACATAGTAAGCCCGCTCTGCATCCAGAACTTCAACAATATTTCGTGTGCCCACATCATAGCCGGCGCGCGTAGCATCCAGTGCACTGCGGCGGGAAATAATCGTCCGCTCCAGGGCTGACGCCGTTTCAATGTTGTTGTTAACGGTCAGGAACAGGCTTCGGGTATTCACCCGCACGTCGCGGCGTACGGTATTCAGAGACTGTTCGGCCACGGTAACCAGAGAGCGCTGCTGGCGCACACCGGCCTGGGTTCCGCCGCCGGAATACAGTGGAATATTGAGGCTGAGGCCGATAATAGCCTGGGTGCTGACGCCGTCACGCTGGGCGCTGGCGCTGGGTGGAGCGGACTGCTCAATCCCGTCGACATCGGATTTGCCGTAAGAGGCATTCAGGTCCAGAGTCGGATAGTGGCCGGCCTTAGCTTGTTTCAGGCCGGCTTCGCTGGCATTCAGGTCATACAGAGCTGACTGAATTGACCAGTTCTGCTCAAGAGCGGTCATCTCCCAGGCGGTCGGATCCATTGGGTCGGGCCGTCCCAGAGGGAAGTTCTGGCGCAGGTTCTCCAGGTCCTCCGAGTATTCGCCTGTTAGCCGGGCCAGCCGCTCCCGGGCAATGTTCGTCTGGTTTTCTGCGGCAATCCGCAGGCTTCTGCTGTCGTCGTAGCTGGCGCGTGCTTCGTACACCGCAGTGATAGCGATCAGGCCCACATCAAAACGCTCCTGGGCCTGCTCGTATTGGCGCTGGATCGCTGCTTCGGTTGCCTGGGCGGTCGTTACCGTATCCTGAGCCCGCAAAACGTTAAAATAAGCGGTTGCGACATCTACAATCAGTTGCTGCTGTGCCAGATTGTATTGCGCACGCGCAGAATCTGTCTGAAACTGGCTGGCGTCATAGCGAAACCATGCGTCGGCACGGAACAGCGGCTGGGTCAGCTGCACACCGTAATTCAGTTCCCGATAGCTGTTGTCCTGTATGGGGCTGTCTGAATCAATATGACGGGCTTCGCCATAGGCGCCAATCTGCGGCAACAGAGCACTCTGGCTTACATCGCTGGCTGCCTGCTGAGATTCAAACCTTGCCTGTGCTGCGGCAATGCCAGAGTCGTAGGAGAGTGCTTTCTCATAGGTCTCTACCAGATCCAGGGAAAGGGCGGGTTGTGCCGCCAAGAGGCCAACAAGTCCGGAAAGCAATCGTTTCTTCATTGTTACTCCTGAATACATGTGCACCCACCCGGGGCGCTTGAAAGAAATGCCGGATCGCCCCAGATTACATGAAAGCGACATCCGTGGTGGCATGGATACATCAAGCCGGCCTAAACTGGCGGCTATTATGGACAATAATCGTCCCCAGCTCTACACTTGCAAATAGCACTCAGTTTGAGGGCTATGCATTATAGACTCGCGTCTTGACGGGGTGCTGGCTGCCAGACTTTTTGGCAACCGGCTGAGATTGCAACGCAGAACCCGCGACCTGATCCGGATAATACCGGCGTAGGGATTGAGACCAGACCATCGAAGAGCCAGCGTTGCCTTTAAAATAAAGGTAAAGCTGCTCTCTCCGTCATGCGCGACCCGAATATCGTCACAAAAAATTCCGGGAGCAAATGATGACAGATCTGCCAACTTACCTCAGTGATTCCGCCCGCGTAGATTCCGCCGCGATACAACCGTTGCCAGGGTCGCGCAAAATATACGTACAGGGTAGCCGTTCCGACCTGCGTGTGCCTATGCGGGAAATCACAGTGCAGGATACACCTACCGAACTGGGCGGCGAGAAAAACCCGCCCGTAATGGTGTACGACACCTCAGGCATTTACATGGACCCAGATGCCACCATCGACTTGCGTAAAGGGCTACCCGCCATTCGTGCCGCTTGGATAGCCGAGCGTGAAGACACCGCCACCTTGCCCGGTTACACATCGGAGTTCACCCGTCGCCGCATGAAGGATCCGCTGCTTGATCCACTGAGATTTATGGATGAACGCAAGCCACTGCGTGCTAAAGCGGATAAAAACGTAAGTCAGATGCACTACGCACGCCAGGGCATTATTACCCCAGAAATGGAATACATCGCGATACGCGAAAATATGAAATTGCAGGAAGCCCGTGAGACAGGGCTAATGAAAGACCAGCACCCGGGCCAGTCGTTCGGTGCCAGCCTACCGCCAGAAATCACCCCGGAGTTTGTGCGTGATGAGGTAGCTCGGGGCAGGGCAATTATCCCCGCCAACATTAACCACCCGGAATCCGAACCGATGATTATCGGCCGCAATTTTCTGGTGAAAATAAACGGCAACATCGGCAACTCCGCTGTTACCTCCTCCATTGAAGAGGAAGTAGAAAAACTCACCTGGGGCATTCGCTGGGGCTCCGACACCATCATGGACCTGTCCACTGGCAAGAACATTCACGAAACCCGGGAATGGCTCATCCGCAACTCACCGGTGCCCATCGGCACCGTACCCATTTACCAGGCGCTGGAAAAAGTAGGCGGCGTTGCCGAAGACCTGAATTGGGACATCTTCCGGGACACCCTGATAGAACAAGCAGAGCAAGGCGTGGACTACTTCACCATTCACGCAGGCGTACGCTTGCACCACGTACCCATGACCGCCAAGCGCACCACAGGCATCGTCTCCCGTGGCGGCTCCATCATGGCAAAGTGGTGTTTGGCTCATCATCAAGAAAGCTTCCTTTACGAGCACTTCGAAGACATCTGCGAAATCATGAAAGCCTACGATGTCTCCTTCAGCCTAGGCGACGGGCTGCGCCCCGGCTCCATAGCCGACGCCAACGACGCCGCCCAATTCGGCGAACTGGAAACCCTAGGCGAGCTCACCAAAATTGCCTGGAAACACGACGTGCAGGTGATGATAGAAGGCCCCGGTCACGTGCCCATGCACCTGATTAAAGAGAACATGGACAAACAGCTGGAATGCTGCGACGAAGCGCCGTTTTACACTCTTGGGCCGCTGGTCACCGACATAGCCCCGGGCTACGACCACATAACCTCCGGCATTGGCGCCGCCATGATCGGCTGGTACGGCTGCGCTATGCTCTGCTACGTAACCCCCAAAGAACACCTGGGCCTACCTAACAAAGACGACGTAAAAACCGGCATCATCACCTACAAAATTGCCGCCCATGCAGCCGACCTCGCCAAAGGACACCCAGGCGCCCAGATACGCGATAACGCACTCTCCAAGGCTCGATTCGAATTCCGCTGGGAAGACCAGTTCAACCTCGGCCTGGATCCAGACACAGCCCGCGCCTACCACGACGAAACCCTGCCCAAGGACTCCGCCAAAGTGGCGCACTTTTGCTCCATGTGCGGGCCGAAATTCTGCTCCATGAAAATCTCCCACGAAGTCCGCGAATACGCGAAGGAGCGCTTGCAATAAATGTCCTCAAGCGGCTATCGTTCAAAATCGATTCCACCGCAGGGTAAACCATGACCGAGCCGTTCCAATTTAAAGCCAGCGACGTCAACATAGAAAAGCGTGAAACCGTCTTTCAAGGCTTCTTCCGCATGGACAAGCTCTGGCTGACACACCCGCGCTTCGATGGCCGGAACATGCCCCAGTTTACCCGCGAACTCTTCATCCGCGGCGACGCCACCTGCGTACTCCCTTACGACCCAGATCGCGACGAACTCGTCCTGCTTGAACAATTCCGCCTGGGCGCACTCGGGCGCGACCAATCACCCTGGTTGCTAGAACTCGTAGCCGGCATGAACGAAGAAGGCGAAACCAACGAAGACGTCGCCCAGAGAGAAGGCCAGGAAGAGGCCGGGCTTAGCTTCAGCACACTTGAAAAAATATGCAATTACCTGGTTTCGCCAGGTGGCACCACCGAAATGATTCACCTCTACTATGGTCGTGTAAGTACCGAATCCTCAGGTGGCCTCTACGGCCTCGAACACGAGCACGAAGACATACGAGCCCACGTGGTTTCGGCCGATGAAGCCATAGCCATGATCAGCGACGGCCGCATCAACAACGCAGCGGCCATCATCGCCATTCAGTGGTTACAGCTTAACCGGCCCAGATTGCGGGCGGGGAGGTAGTTATGGGTGAGTGGACAATGAAACCCAAACGCTATGTGCCGGATCTGCGTCAACTGGGGGCCCTGTGTGAGGGCAACTATCAGCGCCTTTTCAGATTGCGCCAGCTAAGAGTTGAAGGGCGCCCCGTGTGCGACATTGAACTGCACCGGGAAAGCGAATATCTGGGCCGAGTCCGAATGCAGGTGCTGCAAACCGCGCGGTATACCGAAACCCTCTTGCTCGAGCAGATCCATAATAGCGGTCGCTGGCTCAACAACCCACGGATGACCGTGCGGGTGTACCACGATGCCATGATGGCAGAGGTCATCAGCTGCTACCGGGATACGCAAATTGCGGCCGTTAACGATTACCCTAACCGCTTTATGCACCACCCGGATGAAAAAGTTCAGGTCAACGGATTTCTCGTCGACTGGCTTGAGTACTGCCTGAAGTTTGGCCACCTGCCGCTTGAGCATGCGGTCTGGAGTGCCGGCGAGGGCGTAGACTGAACTCTACCCATCAAACGATGGACTGCGAGCAGATCAAAGCATTATGACCTCAAAGCAAACCACCCGGCCGCTTCGGGTACTGCAACTAACAGATCCGCACCTTATGGCCAGTGCTGATGGCGCGTTGCTCGGCGTAAATACCCGTGACAGCCTCGATGCCGTTATTAAGGAGGTGCTCAAGTCCCATGGGCAACCGGATCTGATTCTTGCCACCGGCGATCTGGCCCAAGACGGCTCAGAAGAAGCCTATCGCGTTTTGGGTGACCGTCTTGAAGCCTTTAGCGGCGATTGCGCATGGATTGCGGGGAACCATGATCACGTGGCGCGCCTGACCAACGTTGCAGAAAGCTATGATGCAGCGCATCGGCACATTATTCAGGGTGGCTGGCAATTTATTCTTTTGGATTCTTCGGTGCCTGGGAAGGTATATGGTGAGCTTGCGGAGTCCGAGCTGGATTTTCTGGCAGGAATGCTGGAGGAGCATTCGGATTTGCCTGCGCTCGTCACGCTGCACCATCACCCGGTTGATATAAGTGCGAACTGGATGAGAGATATTGGCTTAAGGAATCGGGAAGAATTTTGGCAAGTGATTGATCGTTTTCCGCAGGTAAAAGTGGTGCTGTGGGGGCACATTCACCAGACCCATGAGCGGCAGAGAAATGGCGTGCAACTGCTGGCAACGCCGTCCACCTGTATTCAGTTTGCCTCCGGCTCGCGCAAATTCTCTGTGGAAGATTTGGCCCCGGGTTACCGCTGGTTTGAACTCCAGGCCTCCGGCAACTTCACCACTGAAGTGTGCCGGGCCCTGGATTTCCAGTTTGAACTCGATCAAAACAGCTCTGGTTACTGAGCTGCTTCTGCGAGCTCTACACCTGCAGTTTTGCTCTTCGGGTTTTGCGCCCGCAGCTCTTTAGCGGCAGAAACCATCGCTTCGAGTGCCGGAATCACTTCTTCCCAACGACGGGTTTTCAGGCCGCAATCTGGGTTTACCCACAAACGCTCCGCCGGAATCCGCTCCGCTGCTTTTTTCATTAAGTCAGTCACCTGTTCCGCTTGTGGAATGTTTGGTGAGTGGATGTCATAGACGCCAGGGCCGATATCGTTGGGATACTCAAAGCCCTTGAACGCGTCCAGCAGCTCCATGGCCGAGCGGGATGTTTCAATGGTAATTACATCCGCATCCATACGGGCGATGGCGGCAATGATGTCGTTGAATTCCGAATAACACATGTGCGTATGAATCTGGGTGTCATCCTCTACGCCGTTGGCGCTGATGCGGAAGGCTTCGATGGCCCATTCCAGATAGGTGTTCCAGTCTGACTGGCGCAGTGGCAGGCCTTCGCGTAATGCTGCCTCATCAATCTGAATGATGCCCACGTCGGCTTTCTCAAGATCTTGCACTTCTTCACGTACCGCCAGTGCCAACTGCAGGCAAGTATCTCGGCGCGGTTGATCGTCACGTACGAACGACCAGTTCAGGATGGTAACAGGCCCGGTCAGCATGCCTTTCAAAGGCTTGTCCGTCAGCGACTGGGCGTACTTGATCCAGTCTACGGTCATGGCGTTCGGGCGGGTGATATCGCCAAACAGGATGGGTGGCTTCACGCACCGTGAGCCATAGGACTGCACCCAGCCGAAGCGACTGAATACATAACCTTCCAGTTGCTCGCCAAAATACTCCACCATGTCGTTGCGTTCGGCTTCGCCGTGCACCAGCACGTCCAGGCCAAGGGCTTCCTGCTGTTCTACGCAGTAGGCAATTTCCTCGTGAATGCGCGCAGTGTAATCCTGCTGGTTCAGGTTGCCCTGGCGGAACTCTTTACGAACCTGGCGGATTTCCGGAGTTTGCGGGAAAGAGCCAATGGTGGTTGTAGGGTAGGCTGGCAGCTGGAAACGATCCTGCTGCAGCTTGGTTCGAGTGCTGAACGGGCTCTTGCGCTGGCCATGTTCCGGCGTGATAGCTGACAAGGCCTCGGCAACCGCTGGGTTGTGAACCCGTGAAGACTGGCGGCGGCTCTCGATAGCTTTCTGGTTAGTGTCCAGCTCTTGAGCGACGGCATCACGACCTTGATCAAGCGCTTTCGCCAGTGTGCTCAATTCCTGCAGTTTTTGGCGAGCAAAAGCCAGCCAGTTGCGGATTTCAGCATCCAGCGTAGTTTCGCTCTCCAGATCAACTGGCACATGCAGAAGTGAACAGGAAGGCGCAAGCCAGAGGCGTTCACCCAGTTTCTCTTTCAGTGGTTCTAACAGATCCAGAGTGGCGTTCAGGTCGGTTTTCCAGATATTGCGCCCGTTAATCACACCGAGGGATAACACCTTATGGGCTGGCAGCCAGTCGGCCAGCTGCGAAACTTCCCTAGGGGCGCTAATAGCATCCAGGTGAACGCCCGCTACGGGCAGCTCGCAAGCAAGCTGTAAGTTTTCCCGCAGCTCGCCGAAATAGGTCGTCAGCAGCAGTTTCACCGGGGCTGTTTTTAATTCGTGATAGGCGAGCACAAACGCATGCTTCCATTCAGCGTCGAGTTCTGTAACCAGCGCTGGTTCGTCAATTTGTACCCACTGTGCGCCGGCTGCAGCCAGCTTTTCCAGCAGCTCGCTGTATACCGGCAGTAGTCTTTCCAGCAGGGCTAGGCGATCAGACTCATCTTTTGCCTTGCCCAGCCACAGATACGTAACCGGGCCGATGATGACAGGTTTGGCGGTTATGCCTTGGGCGCGAGCTTCTGCCAGCTGCTCCAGAATGCGGTCGGCATTCAAGCTGAAGCTCGTGTCGGCACTGAATTCCGGCACGATATAATGGTAGTTGGTGTCGAACCATTTGGTCATTTCACCGGCGTGCACGCTGCAGCAGGCAGTATCACTGGGCGAGCGGCCCCGTGCGACACGGAAATACTCATCCAGCGCGGAGCCTTCATGGGTGCTGGCCCGCTCAGGCAAGTTGCCGAGTGTGGCACTCATGTCTAGCACCTGATCGTACAGCGAAAATTCACCAACGGGTGCCAGCGAAAGGCCTGCCTGTTGTTGCCAGTTTTGCTCTCGAAGCCCAGCGGCGGTTTCCTGCAAGGCTTCTTCGCTGGATTTGCCATTCCAAAGCGCTTCCAAAGCAAATTTTAGTTCCCGGCGGGCGCCGATGCGCGGGTAGCCGAGGTTGTGAGTGGTGGTCATCCGGAACTCCTGATTCTGTGTTTAATGAGCCGTTGATAGGAGTGGCCAGATTAGCGTTACGATTCAATGAATAATAATGGTATTATTTCAGGGTTTTATTAATTTCACTCATGGGTCGTCGAATGATTGAGCGTAACCACCTGGAAGTGCTTCGGGCCGTGGAAGCTGAAGGCTCGCTGACTGCCGCCGCCAAGCGCCTTCACCTTACTCAATCCGCGCTCAGCCACTCCGTACGCAAATTGGAGCAGCAGCTCGAAACCCCGCTTTGGCTTCGGGAAGGGCGACAATTGCGGCTGACTCAGGCGGGGAGCCACCTATTGGCATTGGCTAACCGCTTGCTACCGCAGTTTGAGCACGCGGAAATGCAGGTCGGCCAGTTCGCCAGGGGGCAGGCTGGTACTCTTCGTATCGGAATGGAATGCCATCCCTGTTATCAATGGCTGTTGAAGGTGGTAGGGCCTTATCTCGAGCAGTGGCCATCCGTGGATGTGGATGTAAAACAGAAATTCCAGTTTGGCGGCATTGGTGCGCTGTTTGGCTATGATATCGACATGCTAGTAACCCCCGACCCTTTGCATCGCCCAGGCTTGGTATTCGAGCCAGTGTTTGATTATGAGCAGGTGCTGGTGGTTGCCGCCAACCACCGTTTAGCGGGAAAACCTTGGGCGGAGGCTGCGGATCTGGAACCAGAAACCCTGATTACCTATCCCGTGGCTATAGAGCGCCTGGATGTGTTCAATTATTTGCTGGTGCCCGCAAACATGCGCCCGGCCCGCCATAAAACCATCGAGACCACCGATATCATGCTGCAAATGGTTGCGGCAGGCCGTGGGGTGGCCGCGTTACCACGCTGGCTGGTGCATGAATATAGCGATCGGTTAGGGGTGGTTCCGGTAAAGTTAGGCAAAGAGGGAGTCTCCAAACAGATTTTTCTAGGCTGCCGCAAACGTGATGTGGGGGTGCAATACCTAGATTCCTTCATGAAGTTGGCACGAGAGGTTAGCTGGCGCTAACGTCTTCGGTTACACTGCGCAAAAAACCCGTCAGGAATTACCCTTATGAGCGATATCCCTTCTGATCTAAAATACATCGACACCCATCAGTGGGTGCGTGTGCACGCCGATGGCTCCGCCACCGTCGGCATCACAGACTTCGCCCAAAAGCAGTTGGGTGACGTGGTTTATATTGGCGTTCCCGAGGTAGGCGAAACGGTAACCGGTGGCGAAGAAGCAGGCGTTGCTGAATCCGTAAAATCCGCATCTGATGTGTTCAGTCCGGTTACGGGCGAGGTTCTTGCGGTCAATGACAGCCTTGAAGATGAGCCAGAGAAGGTGAACGAAGACCCTTACGGCGACGGCTGGTTGTTCAAAGTAAAGCTTGCGGATGAGGGCGAGCTCGATGGACTGATGGATGCGGATGCTTACGCGGAGCATGTAGCTGCTGCTAGTTAATGTATAATCTTTGCCCCGTTTTCCGATCAGGTGGTCGCAATGAATTTCCCAGTTTTATATTTACGCAAAGGCGCGGAGCGCAGGCTTCGGGCTGGCCATCTGTGGGTTTACAGCAACGAAGTTGATATCCAGCGTTCGCCGTTAACGGAGTTTGAAGCCGGTACTCAGGCTGAGCTGCGTGCATCTAATGACAAACCAATTGGTGTGGTTTTCGTGAACCCCCATGCACTCATTTGCGGCCGCTTGATCAGCCGTGATGCAGCACAAGGCATGACGCCGAACCGGCTGGCCCAGCGCATGGAAACGGCGCTGGTATTACGAGAACGGCTGTTTGATAAACCCTTCTACCGCTGGGTGTTCGGGGATAGCGACGGGCTTTCTGGGCTGGTGGTGGATCGGTTTGGCGATACCGTGGTGGTGCAAATTTCTACCGCCGGTATGGAGCAGATGAAAGAGTCGATTATTCGGGCGATTCAGCGGTTGGCGCATCCGAAGGCCATTATTCTCAAGAACGATGGCAAGATGCGCGCAGTTGAAGGGCTGGACACCTACGTTGAGCAGGCCCACGGCCCAGAGGCGACTCTGCTGGAAGTGGAGGAAAACGGTGTTCGCTTTGAGGTGCCCCTTGAAGGCGGCCAGAAAACCGGCTGGTTTTACGATCACCGAATGAATCGCCAGCGTCTGCAAGCCTACGCGCCGGGTAAGCGGGTATTGGATGTGTTCAGTTACGTGGGTGGCTGGGGCATTCAAGCAGCGTGCGCGGGTGCCACTCAGGTTACCTGTGTCGACAGCTCTGCCGCCGCTATCGATTCCGTGCACCATAATGCGAAGCTCAATGGTCTGGATAATGTTGAGACCCTTGAGGGTGATGCATTCGAGGCGTTGAAGGCGCTGGCGGACGAGAAAGAGAAATTCGACATTGTGGTGCTGGATCCGCCGGCATTCATCCCCCGCCGGCGTGACCAGAAAGCCGGTGAGCAAGCGTATGCGCGGCTGAATCAGCTGGGTTTGCGGCTGCTGGAGCGGGATGGGCTGCTGGTGTCGGCTTCCTGCTCTATGCATCTCTCCCAAGAGAAGCTGGTTGATATCATCCGTGGCAGTGGCCGCAAGATTGATCGGTTTGTGCAACTGCTGGAGCAGGGGCATCAGGCGCCGGATCACCCAATCATTCCTGGAATTCCGGAGACGGACTACATCAAATCCTGCTTTGTGCGCTCACTAACCGGCTTTATGTAGCGTTGGCGCTGACCCTTGAAAAAAGGGGTCAGACTTCCTGCTCCCAGGGATTACCCGCGCAGTGACATAACTTTCCATCCCCGATTTTTCGCATACTCGTCCAGCTTCGGGTCGGGATCAACCGCAATCGGGTTGGGCACTATTTCTAACAGCGGCAAGTCATTGTGCGAATCGCTGTAAAACCAAGCGCCGTCCAGACTTTCACTGGTAGCCGCCAACCAGTCGTTCAGCCGGGCAACTTTGCCTTCCTGAAAGCTTGGCGTGCCGGCAATTCCGCCGGTATAGCGGCCGTTGACCATCTCGGGCTCGGTGGCAATCAGGTGCTCAATGCCCAACACATCTGCAATGGGTTCGGTCACAAATCGGTTGGTGGCCGTGATAATCATTAGGGTATGGCCGCGCGCCCGATGGCTGTTTAAAAGCTCCTCGGCCTTTTGCAGCAGCATGGGGCGCACTTTTTTATCCATAAAGGTGGCACGCCATTCCAGCAATTCATTCATGCTATGGATTGAGAGGGGTTGAAGGGCGAACTCGAGGTAGGTCTGTATGTTTAGCTCGCCATTCAGGTATTCCTGATAGAAGCGATCGTTGGCCTTGCGGTAGGTCTCGGCATCAACAATACCTTCCTCTACCAAAAACTCTCCCCAAGCATGATCACTGTCGCCAGCCAGTAGGGTATTGTCGAGATCAAAAATTGCGAGCGTCAAACGATTACCTCCAGGAACACAGGGCTTGCACAAAGCCGGTATCTTACCACGGGCGCCTGCATGCGGATGCGTTTGCCGAAGCCTTGGGATTCTGTAAGAATGAGCGCAACTTGGAAAAATCCGACCGGTAACTAACTGACCGGTCTACCGACTCTATTAAAAGGACTGTGCCGTGATAGATTCAGACGGTTTCAGACCCAACGTCGGAATCATTCTGGCCAACCACCAGGGAGAAGTTCTCTGGGCAAGGCGCATAGGGCAGGACTCCTGGCAGTTTCCACAAGGCGGTATCAACCATGAAGAATCGCCGGAAGACGCGCTGTATCGGGAGCTTGGAGAGGAAGTTGGCCTAGGCGCCAATGATGTTGAAATCATCAGTTGTACCCGGGGCTGGCTGCGATATCGCCTTCCTCGAAGGATGGTACGGCACCACTCGCTTCCCATCTGTGTGGGCCAAAAACAGAAATGGTTCCTGCTGAGGATGTTATCACCAGACGCTCAAGTGCGTGTTGACGGTACGGATTCACCGGAATTTGATGGTTGGCAGTGGGTAAGCTACTGGTACCCGTTGGGTCAGGTGGTATCGTTCAAGCGTGAAGTATATCGACGTGCGCTGAGAGAACTTGCGCCAAGGCTGTTCTACAACATGGAGCAGTGGCAACGAAGCGAGCATAACCGGCGTTTAAAGGAACAGGCGAAATAACGGACTGACACACCCATGCTGAGCATTCTGCGAAGTCTTGTACAAGAGGTAAACAGTGCCCGGGATCTTCACGAGGCGCTGGGCATCATTGTATCGCGTGTGCAGAAAGCTATGGCAACGGAAGTGTGCTCTGTTTATCTGCTGGATCCCGCCTCCAACCGCTACATTCTGATGGCGACAGAAGGCCTGTACCCGCAGGCCGTGGGCAAGGTGAGCCTTGCGCATTCCGAAGGGCTGATCGGGCTTGTGGGCTCCAGGGAAGAGCCCATTAACCTAGAAGATGCACCGTCCCACCCCCGCTATAGATACTTCCCTGAAACCGGCGAAGAGCGCTTCCGGTCTTTTCTCGGGGTTCCTATTATTCACCATCGCCGGGTACTCGGCGTGCTTGTGGTTCAACAGCGGGAAAGCTCCCGGTGTTTCGACGAGGGTGAAGAAGCGTTTCTGGTTACCGTGTCTGCTCAGCTTGCCGGCGTTATCGCCCACGGCGAAGCAACCGGCGCCATCAGCGGCTTGTCTTTGACCGGTGAAGAAGCCCACGACGTGAGTTTCGACGGTGTGCCCGGCTCGCCAGGCGTGGCGATTGGCCGTGGCGTGGTGGTTTACCCTGCCGCAGATCTAGATGCAGTGCCCGAGAGGCCGACGGAAGATATTGAGCAGGAATTGAAGCTGTTCCAGTATGCAGTGCAGGCGGTCTGTGAAGATATCGAAGCCGTTGCAAAACGGCTGACCTCACGCTTGCGCCCGGAAGAGCTAGCGTTGTTTGACGTGTATCTTCGAATGCTGAGCGATGAAGCCTTGCCCGGAGAGGTCAATAACAGGATTCGGGAAGGGATCTGGGCGCAGGGGGCTCTAAAGCAGGTGGTTCTGCAGTATGTCCGCCAGTTTGAAATGATGGATGACCACTACCTGCAAGAAAGGGCAGTGGATATTCGCGATCTCGGCCGTCGCCTGCTTTCCTACCTACAGGAAGGCAAGCAGGAAGATGTGGTCTACCCAGAGCGTACGGTTCTGGTCAGTGAAGAGCTAACCCCAGCCATGTTAGGTGAGGTGCCCCGAGGGAAGCTGGTGGGTCTGGTGTCCGTTAAAGGCTCCAGCAACTCTCACGTGGCCATTCTTGCCCGTGCGATGGGTGTGCCCACCGTTATGGGGCTGGTGGATATTCCGGTTAATCAGCTCGATGGCAAGGAGCTGATTGTGGATGGTTTTGAGGGGCAGATTTTTGCTTCGCCCTCGGCCGAGCTTCGGGCATTTTTCCAAGACATCTGTGATGAAGAGTATGAGATCGACCGGGGGCTGGAAGCGCTTCGTGATCTGCCCTGCGAAACAACCGATGGCCACCGGGTCCCGCTACTGGTCAATACCGGGCTGATGACTGATGTGGTGCGCTCGTTGTCTCACGGCGCCGAAGGCATAGGGCTGTACCGCACCGAAGTGCCTTTCATGATCAAGGATCGCTTCCCGTCGGAACAGGAGCAGCGTCAGTATTATCGTGAGCAGTTGGAGGCGTTTGCACCCAACCCAGTAACCATGCGCACCCTGGACGTCGGCGGCGACAAATCCCTCTCCTACTTCCCGATTGAAGAAGAAAACCCGTTTCTGGGTTGGCGGGGTATTCGAGTTACATTGGATCATCCCGAGATCTTCCTTGTTCAGGTGCGGGCGATGCTGAAAGCCAGTGAAGGCCTGAACAACCTTCAAATCATGTTGCCCATGATCAGCAATATTTCCGAAGTTGAAGAATCCCTGCACCTTATTTACCGGGTTTACCATGAGGTGAGGGAAGAGGGTTATGACATCCACATGCCCAAAGTGGGCGTAATGATAGAAATACCCGCTGCTGTGTACCAGATTCGTGAGCTGGCCGATCGTGTGGACTTTCTCTCAGTTGGCTCCAACGATCTGACTCAGTATTTGCTCGCGGTAGACCGCAACAATCCCCGCGTTGCGCAGCTTTATCACTCTTACCACCCAGCCGTACTGCAGGCGCTGGTGCGTATCGCTCAGGATGCCCATGCGGTGGGTAAACCCTTGGGTATCTGCGGTGAATTGGCCGGAGATCCCGGAGGGGCAGTGCTATTGATGGCCATGGGCTACGATTCCTTGTCTATGAACGCGGCCAGCCTGCCGAAAGTAAAATCAGTGGTTCGCAGTGTTAGCAAAGAGTGGGCGGTGAAGCTTTTGAAAGATGTGCTGTTGCTGGATTCGCCCCACGTTATCAAAAGCTGCGTGGATCTTGCGTTGCGTAACGCCGGCTTTGGTCGCTACCTTCGGCCGAGTAAACCCAAGACGGCAGCGCTGGCTATTTATCCGGAAAAGGAAAGGCTATGAAAACGCCAACCGATCTGAAACCTACTCCACGCATCGGGCTCGCACTCGGTGGAGGCGGCCCGTTGGGTGGCATTTATGAGATTGGCGCGCTCCGGGCGCTGGATGAAGCGCTGGATGGGCTGGATTTCAACAACCTTGATGTCTATGTAGGCGTTAACACCGGTTCGTTTGTTGCGGCCAACCTGGCGAATCAGATGACCACTGCGCAATTGTGCCGTATCTTCGTGCGCAATGAAGCTGAGGTTCATCCTTTTCACCCAGACGTGTTCTTTCGCCCCGCGTTCAAAGAAATCGGAAGCCGGCTGTTGGCCGTGCCCGGGCTGCTTTCTACCGCCGTTCGCAGCTTTATTAGTAACCCTTACGACCAGAGCCTGTTAGAAGCTCTCACCATATTGGCGCAGGCAGCGCCCGCCGGGCTTTTTGATAACGAAGGGCTGCATGAGTATCTCAAGCGTGCGTTTTCTATGCTGGGGCGATCAAACGATTTCCGACAGTTGAAGCGCAGCCTGTATATTGTGGCCGCAGATGTGGAAAGCACTGAGGCTGTGTGTTTTGGGGCGCCTGGGTTTGATCACGTACCGATTTCCAAAGCCATTCAGGCGAGCACGGCATCACCTGGGCTGTATGTACCGGTTGATATCGATGGCAGGTATTATGTGGACGGAACGCTGCGCAAAGGCTTGCATGCCTCAGTAGCGTTCGAAGATGGCGCAGATCTGGTTTTTGCAGTAAACCCCCAGGTACCGATTGACGCCAGCGCGGCCGTTAGAGCCGGAACCATGGCTCCCGGAGAATTGACCCGTTCGGGCATGCCCAACCTGCTGTCACAGATGTTCCGCACCATGGTTTACTCGCGCATGCAGTCGGGCGTGGCCCATTACGCAACGGATTACCCGGATAAAGACCTTCTCCTGTTTGAGCCGACAAGAGACGATGCCATGCTGTTTTCCTCTAACGTATTCAGCTTCCAGTCGCGCAGAATGGTGTGTGAGCACGCCTACCAAATGACCCGTCGCGATCTGCTGAACCGGGCTGATGAGCTAGAGCCAAAGCTCGCAAAGTACGGCATAAAGCTGCGTCGGGATCGTTTGGAAGACGAACAGCGCACCATCAGCACCAGCCTCTATGGCGAAATGCTGCCACTTTATGTGGCTAAGAGCAGAAAGAAAAAGGCGGCGGAGAAAGGTAAGCTGGCGACAGGGCTGGAAAACGTCACCCATCTGTTTTCAAAAGCAGAATAAATAACCAGGTCAGGCGCACAGTGCACGCTTGACCTGGTGGTTTCCGATTCGCGCTCGCGAATCAGAGGATATAGCGGCTCAAATCCTCGTCTTCCGACAGTTCTCCAAGCTTTTCATTTACGTAATCAACGGTCACTTCAAACACTTCCGTTACGTGATCACCTGCATCAAACGACAGGCTTTCCAGCAGCCGCTCCAGAACCGTATGAAGGCGCCGAGCACCGATGTTCTCAGTGGTTTCATTCACCTTCCAAGCAATCTCTGCAATGCGGGCGATGGCGTCTTCGTTGAACGTTAGCTTAACGCCCTCAGTTGCCATCAAAGCCACATATTGTTGAACCAGCGAGGCATCCGGCTCTGTGAGAATGCGTTTGAAATCGTCTGGGCTAAGAGGCTGAAGCTCCACGCGGATTGGCAGACGGCCTTGAAGCTCCGGAATCAGATCCGATGGCTTAGACAGGTGAAACGCGCCTGAGGCTATAAACAGAATATGATCCGTGCGCACTGAGCCGTATTTAGTGCTCACAGTGCTGCCTTCAATCAGAGGCAGAAGATCTCGCTGAACGCCTTCCCGAGACACATCCGACGAGGTGTTTTCCGAGCGCTTGGCTACCTTGTCAATTTCATCGAGAAACACAATGCCGTTCTGTTCTACTGCAATAATGGCTTTCTGCTTGATCGCTTCCTCGTTGACCAGTTTGCCTGCCTCTTCTTCCTTCACCCGTTTAAGGGCATCGGCTACCTTCATTTTCCGGGGCTTGGATTTGTCAGAAGCCATGTTGGAAAACATGCTCTGCAACTGATTGGTCATTTCTTCCATGCCCGGAGGCGCCATGATTTCAACGCCGGCCCCGGAATTACGCAGATCAATCTCGATCTCCTTGTCGTCCAGTTCACCTTCGCGCAGCTTCTTGCGGAACATCTGGCGCGTGGACGAGTCCTCAACAGGCTTCTGGCTCTCTTCGTTAAAGCTTCTGGCTGGCGGTATCAAAGCATCCAGAATGCGCTCTTCAGCAGCGTCCATCGCGCGCTCTTCGTGACGTTTCATTTCCTGAACGCGCAGCATCTTAACGGCCATGTCCGCTAGATCGCGAATAATGGATTCCACATCGCGCCCCACGTAGCCCACCTCAGTAAACTTGGTGGCTTCCACTTTCAGAAAAGGCGCGTCGGCCAATTTGGCCAGGCGGCGGGCAATTTCGGTTTTACCTACGCCGGTGGGGCCGATCATCAGAATATTCTTTGGCGTAACCTCATCGCGAAGGCTGCTGTCCAATTGCATGCGGCGCCAGCGATTTCTTAGGGCAATTGCCACCGCTCGCTTGGCTTCTTGCTGGCCCACGATGTGTTTGTCGAGTTCGTGAACAATCTCACGGGGAGTCATTGCAGACATGTTTGCTCCGGATCAATCGTTTTTGGAGGGTGGTTCTGTGGCGGCTACACTGGTAGAAAGCGTTTCAATGGTGCGGTTGTGGTTCGTATAAATGCAGATATCCGCAGCTATATTCAAACCTTTTTCCACAATATCATGGGCGGAAAGATCGGTGTTCTCAAGCAGTGCGCGGGCTGATGCCTGAGCAAACGGGCCGCCAGAACCAATCGCAATCAACCCCTGTTCAGGTTCGATCACATCGCCATTACCAGTAATAATTAAAGATGCGGTTTCATCCGCCACGGCCAAAAGCGCCTCCAGTCGTCGCAACGCCCTGTCTGTGCGCCAGTCTTTGGCCAGTTCAACGGCTGCTTTCGTTAGGTTGCCTTGGTACTTCTCAAGCTGGGCTTCAAAGCGCTCAAATAGAGTGAAGGCGTCTGCGGTGCCACCTGCAAAACCGGCGATCACCTTGCCGTTGTAAAGACGGCGAACTTTGCGGGCGTTACCCTTCATTACGGTGTTGCCCAGAGAAACCTGGCCGTCGCCACCCATGGCAACTTCGTCATCGCGTCTGACGGAAAGTATGGTAGTCATTCTGGCTCCAATTGCCGGATAAAAATCAGTATTGGCAAGTTATGGAGGCAGGATAGGATAATTCAAGTGGGATTGATGCATGAGGCAGCGGCGCTTTCGAGAACGGCTAGTTCGCCTTTGGGATTTTCCGGGCAAGCGGCTGAATGTTGATAGACACAAGCTTGTCCATGGCGGAGCTCATCTGGCTCCGTGAAGTGAACGGGCCTACATTCACGCGGTACCACACAGAACCGCTATCGAGTTCAATATGTTGTACCGAAGCTCTGAGACCCTGAAACGCAATCTGTGCCCGCTGGCGCTCTGCGTCTTCTTTACTGCGGAAAGAGCCGGACTGCACTATATAATCGAAGTTCTGCTTGGATGGGTCGGGGGCGTACTCGTCGACATTGGAGGGGATAACCTCCGATTCGGGAAGCATGTCGTAAAACCGGAAGCGTTGCTTCTTTTCTTGCTGCTTAGCGGTTTTTTCCGCCGGTTGTTGTGCCGGATTTTCGGCAGCAGGTTGTGGCCCGGTGCTGGGTGGTACGGAGTTCAGGTAGACAATAAACCCGATAAAACCGCCGACCGTAGCCAAGGATAAGATCCACTTCAAGGATAGGCCACCACGCTGGGAGCGAGCCGGTGCCGCAGGCTTTGTGCGCTTTTTAGGGGCGCGCGCAGCCTTGGTCGGCTTTCCTTTTGACGTGGTGGACGGCGTGGCCGACCGTTTTTTTCGAGCGTAATCTTGGGCCATTGTTGCTACTTACATCTCTTTTGGTGCGCTTACGCCCAATAGGCCAAGCCCATTGTCGATTACCTGGCGCACAGCAAGGTAAAGGCTTACACGGGCATCACGTACTGCTGTGTCTTCAATCAGTACTTTGTGGGCGTTGTAATAGGTGTGAAACTGGCCAGCCAGATCCCTCAGGTAATGCGTAAGGTGATGCGGTTCGCGCTGGGCGGAAGAGCTGGCAATCAATTCGGGATATTTTGCCAGTTGGTTTGCCAGTTCCTTTTCTTCATCCAGAGTGAGCAAAGACAAATCGCCCACGCACTCATTGAATCCGCGATCAACACCTTCCGTTGCCAGCTTGCGCAGCACGCTGCAAATGCGCGCATGGGCATACTGAATGTAATACACCGGGTTTTCATTGGTCTGGGAGCGGGCCAAGTCGATATCGAAGGTCAACTGAGAGTCGACACGCCGTGCCGCGAGGAAAAAACGCGTAGCATCCCGGCCTACTTCGTCGATCAAGTCGCGGATGGTCACGTAAGTACCGGCGCGCTTAGAAATTTTCACTTCCTGGCCAGATCGGGTAACCATAACCATCTGGTGCAGAACGTAATCCGGCCAACCCTGGGGGATGCCCGCGTTCAATGCCTGTAGCCCTGCGCGAACCCGCGTAACGGTCGAATGGTGGTCGGCGCCTTGCTCGTTGATTACGGTGGTAAAGCCGCGCTCCCACTTGTCCAAGTGGTAGGCCACGTCTGGCAGAAAATAGGTGTAGCCGCCGTCTTGTTTGCGCATCACCCGGTCTTTATCGTCACCGAACTCTGTGGTCTTCAACCACATGGCGCCGCCGTCTTCATAGGTGTAACCGTTCTCCTGCAGGCGTTTTACGGTAGCTTCTACCTTGCCGTCTTGGTACAGGGACGACTCCAGAAAATACATATCAAACTGAACGCCAAAGGCCTTGAGATCCAAATCCTGCTCACGGCGCAGATAAGCCACAGCAAATTCCTGAATGGCGGCGCGATCCTCAGGATCGGCGCTGGCGGTCACTTCACGGTCATCTGCGGTCACGGTGCCACCAGCCAGGTAAACATTGGCAACATTGGTAATATAGTCGCCGCGGTAACCGTTTTCGGGCCAGCTTTCGTGTTCGGGTGTCAGGCCTTTAACGCGAGCCTGTACCGAGAGCGCGAGATTATTGATCTGCGCCCCAGCGTCGTTGTAATAAAACTCCCGAGTAACGTTATAGCCGTTAGCTTCCAGCAGGCGGCAAAGGCAATCGCCAATGGCCGCGCCCCGGCCATGGCCCACATGCAGCGGGCCGGTGGGGTTGGCAGAAACAAACTCCACCTGAACTTTCTCACCCTTACCGTTGCTGTTTCGGCCGAACTGTCCGGCTTCATCGAGAATCGTATTCACGATCTCAAACGCGCTGGAGGTGCTCATAAAAAAGTTGATAAAGCCGGGGCCGGCAATTTCCACCTTCTCCACGGCACTGCTTTCCGGCAGCTTCTCGATCAGCATCTCAGCCAGCTTGCGAGGCGCACAGCCCGCCGTTTTGGCAGCAACCAGTGCAATGTTGCAGGCGTAATCACCGTGGGACTTATCCTTGGTGTTGCCCACTTGCGGCGTGTAGGTCTGGTCGGCAGGCAGCGTACCCTCAGATTGAAGGGAAGCCAGCGCGGACTGGAGCAGGTCGGAAACGATCTCTTTCATGCTGTTGGACGGCTCGGGTTGCAAAAATGAGGAGGCGGTAAGCAAAAACGCCCACCGGAAATTCGATGGGCGCTATTATCGCGGAAACTCGTTTTGTAAGCAAAAGCCCGGCGCGAGGCCGGGCTTTTTGGTTTCGTTAGTTTACTTTTATCAAAGTGAGCTATTCGCTCGCGCGGTCGAAATCGCTGCTGCCTCCCGGTGTAGTGACAGTCACTGTTAGCTTCATGAGCTCTGAGCTAGCTGGGTCAGGCTCTATAAAGGTGCAGCCAGTAAAGCTGTATGGTTCATCCAGCAAAGCCGAGGATGATCCCAGTGTATAGCTGCTGGAAGAGGTGGGAAGAAGTGTCCCGTTGGTTACTTCAAACGTCAGCTCTGTGCCAACTGGTGGAGAGTAGTCGCTGCTAGGACTACCCAAGTCAACAGAGGCTTCGGCACAGAACTCGCCACCTGTTGCAGGGATCGTATTTGAATTCAAAGATACAGTCACACCTGTGGATGTTGTCATCAACATGCGGACCTTGGTCTCGATTTCTCCAGTGCTACCATCCGCCAGGCGGCCATGGGTATAGGCCGTTATTTCAGCATAATTTGTGTTAATGCCCAGGCTTTCCCAGGTAACGGAACAACGACCCTGGTCATCCAAAACGCACTCCGGTTCAATGCTGCCGATGTCTGTTCTGAAGTTGACCACGGTATTGCCACGAATGCGATTGCCTTCGTCGTCCGCCGCCAGCAAGGTTAGCGGAACTTGAACGCCATCAATCCCGCGGGTATCTGGTGCAAAGTTGCTGGTGCTGATGGAGAATCTATCGGCGTATGGCAGCTTCGAGTTAACGGCGATCGGCGCTGAATATGCTTCCAGTGTGTTGCCGCTGCCGTCGTCATAGCTGGCAATAACCCGGAATACAACGTTGTCAAAGTTTTCGATAGCTTTGATTTCAACGGTAGCGAAGCCGTCGGCATCGGTTATACCGCTATCAACCGGCGAAAGGTCGGCTACATCAACGCTAGCTGGGTTGTCCAGGCGAAAGGCAATGGTCTCGTTCGGAAGGCCGTTGCCATCATTATCTTTCAGCTGAAACTTCAGTTCTGAAGTAGTTTCACGACCGTCAGTTGGTAAAAAGGCGGGAGCAATGGAGTTGGGCGTCGGTAACCCGGCCGTAAGTGAGTTAGCAGGAGCTTTATCGAGCGTGATTTTCGCTTCAGCTTTTGCTGACAAGCCTTCTGCGCCCGTAAGCGTTGCGGTGATTGTGTCTTCTGTCAGATTGCCACAGCTTTTGGCTGTGTACAGAATTTCTGTATAGCCCAGGCTGATAGTGCTCGTGTTGGTAGACAGCGGTGACTCGGCGCCGGGTTGCTCACCACACAAGGATACAAAGTCCACCGTCAGTGGCTGCCCCTGAACCTGCTCATCTGTAGCACCGTCTAAAATGGAGACATACAGCTTGGTTTGTGCACCAGGCAACAGTGCGGTGGCACGGTCATTGCCAATCACGCCTTCGCTGAATGGGTTGCCGGAGTTGTCGAAGTGCCCAAGCTGGAGATCCAGCCCCTCTTTTGCCTTGATGGTTATCTCGGCAGACGCAAGATCCGTTGTTCCGGCAATGCGGGCATATATTGTGTCTGTTCCTACGCAGCCATCAGCTGTGTAGGTGCTAATTAATTCACCCGACTGTGTTGTTCCACTGCTTGTTATCGTGGAAAGGTTGGAGTCAGAACAGATTGAGAAAAACTCGAGGTTTATCTCCGCTCCGGCCAAAACCTCAAAGTTGCCTTGATCGTCAACCTTGGCAACAACCGAACGAATCTCGGTTTCAGGTGATGCGTTGGTATTGTAGTCAAGCTCACTGCTACCGGTACGCAGAACTCCCTTGTCAAAAAGGCCGGCACCGTCTAGTGAGCCCAGAGCCAAAGACGTTGTCGATACGAAGAGATCGGTTGATGCTCTAAGCTCATTGTTGCCATCAACAATAGCGTAGACGGTATCTGTACCGAGACATTCTGCGCTTGCTGTGTAAGTTGCCAGAACTTCACCGCTGTCAGTGATTCCGGTTGTGTCGTCTATCGTCGCTCTGCCAGCGTCGAGGCATACAGACGTGAAGGCGACATTATATGATGTCCCGATTATTTTAGTGTCGGTCTGATCGACTACTGCTACCCGAAGTTGAGTTTCTGCTACACCCGAAGAAGGAATCGTTAAGACTGGGTTGCTCGCTCCGATGACATCGAGCTGAAAATTATCGCCGTCGAAAGAGCCCACTTTAAGCACAGGAGCCGGGGTTGCTACTTCAGGCGTATTGGTGAAGGTAACGTCGGCCTTAATTTCATAGTTATCATTAAGTCTGGCGAATAGGGTATCTTCACCTATGCACCTTTCGTTAGGTGTGTACTCGGCAAGTACCGTGCCGGCTTCGGCTGATATTGTTGGTGGTGTAATTTGTGCCCACTCGTCTCCAGAACTCGCGCAGGCAGAGAAAAATGTAATCTGGTTGTCACTGTCTAAAACTAAAGAGTTGCTGTTCTTCGTATCAACCACAGCAACCTCCAGGCTCGCCTTGCGCGGCTCGCTTTCGTCACTCGTGATTGTTAACGCAGTGAGGTTAGCCTTGATTTTTCCAGCGATGAAATCACCATTGCTATCAAAGTACCCAAGCTGGAGATTCTGTCTCTGAGGTTCTAGCACCGTAATTTCAAGTTCTGCTTTTACTTCGTCATTAGCATTCAAGCGGGCACTGATGGTATCGGTCCCAACGCAAGCTTCTGCTGGTGTGTAATTTGTGAAGACAGAGCCTTCAGAAATGCTCAGATTGTTGTTTTCAAATGTTGCTGCGATACCGCCATCGGTGGAGTTGGCACACACTGAGCCAAGAACAACTTGGTCGGCTGCTTCAGTTACTTTTTCACCGTTAGTGTCGAAGGCAGATATGGTAATTCTTCTACTGTTGCCAGCGGTCACTTCTGCAGGGTTGGCGGTAATTGTGAGAGTAGAGATAGTGCGCACAGGAGTTTGTGGTTCCTGCACTGTAATGACAACTTCTGTTTTTATATCATCGTCGCCATTCCAGCGAGCGCTTATGGTGTCAGTGCCACTACAAGCCTCTGATGGTGTGTAGTTGGTAAAAACCGTTCCTTCAGTAATGCTCAAATTCGTACTGTCAAATGTCGCGGTATTGGATGCAAAGCACACAGAGTTGAGGGTAACTTGGTTATTTCCGGTTATTTTATTCCCGTTAGCGTCAACAGCCGATACGGTGATTTGGCTGCTATTGCCAGCGATGACTGGCGAGGGGTTGGCGGTAATTGAAAGAGTGGGTGTCAAACCGGGAGACGGAGGTGCCGCTTGTACCGTAATGTCAAGTTCTGCTTTTACTTCGTCATTACCATTCCAGCGAGCACTGATGGTATCGGTACCGATGCAAGCTTCCGTTGGTGTGTAATTTGTGAAGACAGAGCCTTCAGAAATGCTCAGATTGTTGTTTTCAAATGTTGCTGCGATACCGCCATCGGTGGAGTTGGCACACACTGAGCCAAGAACAACTTGGTCGGCTGCTTCAGTTACTTTTTCACCGTTAGTGTCGAAGGCAGATATGGTAATTCTTCTACTGTTGCCAGCGGTCACTTCTGCAGGGTTAGCGGTAATTGAAAGAGTTGGTGTTGGGGTATTGGTATCAGCGTCATCCTGCCCCGTGTCCGGTGATGTGTCAGGATTATCCGAACCAATGCCGGCAAGTGGGGTAGAGCTATCGTCGCCACCACAGGCGGCTAAAAATACCGCCAGCGACAACGCCGACGCACGCGCAAGAAATTTCCTTGACATTTTTTTCTCCAGTTTCCGTTACAGCACAAGCCCCTAAATGCGTATTCCCCGCGTGAACGCTGCAAGCTAAGGTACATTTATAGGTTTCGATTATAATTTGCCGAAAAGCATAGCATAGGTTCTATCCTCACAATGCTGATTAGTATTCATTTGTGCAATTGTTTGTAACACGGCTTAGCCCTTTGAATCAGGGCGGCTTAGCCGGTTTCCTGGGGATCCACATCAATCATCCATTTCGCACCTTTGGGTGTTCTTTCTTGTTCGAGTGTTTGGCAAATGCCGGTCAGCAGCCTATTGAGCCTCAACCGATTGTCGGTGTTTAGTACAAGTTGCGCTCGGTATCTGTCGGCCCGGCGTGCGATCAATGCGGGTAACGGGCCCCAGGTTTCGATGCCCGGTGCGTTAGTGAGTGGTTTTATGCGATCCAGTATTTGCAGGCTGTGTTCCATGGTTTCCGCTTCGGCGCGAAAGATTGCCATGGAGCGAAACGGAGGAAACTGTCCGGCTTCGCGTTCCTCAAGAAGTTGATCCGCCATGTCCAGGTAGCGGCCATTGCAGAGCGTTCTGAGGAGGGGGTGGTCGCTGTGACACGTTTGTACAACCACTTTGCCGATTTTCGTGCCACGCCCGGCCCGACCGCTTACCTGCAGTAGTGTCTGGAGCAATTGCTCTGGAGCCCGGAAGTCGATGCTGAAAAGCCCCCCGTCGGCATTTATTACAATTACCAGGGTTACATCTGGGAAGTCATGGCCCTTGGCTAGCATCTGGGTTCCCACGAGGATGCAGGGTTTTCCGGTGTGTACCTGTTTCAAGATGCTCTGGATGCTGCCTTTGCGCTGTGTGCTATCCCGGTCGACACGAACGATGGGCGTATCCGGAAAGCTGGCCGCGAGAATATCTTCCGTTTGCTCGGTGCCTTGGCCAACCGGCTTGAAGGCTTCACTTTTACACTTGGGGCAGGTTTCGGTTGCCGCGGTTTGGTAGTCACAGTGATGGCATCGCATCGCCCGGTCACGGCGGTGATAGGTAAGGCGTGTGTCGCAGCGCGGGCACTCAACCATGTGGCCGCAGTCAAAACACATCATTACCGGGGCAAAGCCCCGACGGTTTACAAACACCAGTGCTTGGTTGCCGCTGTCCAAAGTTTGTTTAAGTGCCTGTAGTGCAGGGCGGGAGAGGCCTCCCTCAAGCGGTCGGCTGCGAATGTCCAGTAGGCTGATGGAGGGTGGCAGGGCGTTCCCTGCACGCTCTTCAAGCCGGATAAGTCGGTATTTTCCGCCAAGGGCATTGTGGTAAGACTCGAGAGAAGGCGTAGCCGAACCCAGAATAACCGGGCAGCGGTTCAGGTGAGCGCGATATACAGCTACGTCTCGGCCTGAGTAACGAAAGCCCTCGCCCTGCTTATAAGAGCTATCGTGTTCTTCGTCTACGATCAGGGTTTTCAGCCCAATAAACGGAAGCAATACGGCAGAGCGGGTGCCAATAAGAATAATTGGCTCCCCGTTGCGGATTTTCAGCCAGGCGTTCAGGCGCTCGCTGTCGTTCAGGGCTGAGTGCCACACGAGAATGCGCTCGCCAAAATAGCGCTGGAACCGGGCAACGGTTTGCGGTGTCAGGTTTATTTCCGGAACCAGTACCAGCGCCTGATCCTGGGATGAGAGATTATTTTTTAAGTAATGTAGATAAACCTCTGTTTTGCCGCTGCCAGTGATGCCATATAGAAGGGAGGCGCTAAAGCCGTCCTCGGGGGGCGGGAGCTGGGTGGCCGCTTCTTGCTGTGCAGCGGATAGCTCTGGAGCCGCTACGGTTTCATTGTATTTCTGGCCTTGAGTGCTTACCTCCGCAGGCGCTACCGCCCGAATTAATTCCTTGTCGCTCAGGGATTTAAGCTGAGCCCGGGTGAAGCCCGCTCTAACAGTGTCGCTGCCTTTTACACCAGATTCATGTTGTGCAACCCAGTCCAGCAAGTTTTTCTGCTTGTGGGCGTTTGCTGGCAAAGTGGCACTGCTGCCGCAGGCCTGCCACCAGTCTTCGGTCTTCTCGATGGCTGGCCGGCCCCGTCGTAATGCTGGGGGGAGGGCGGTGAATAGGCATTCACCCAGTGGGTGCTGATAATAATCGCTAGCCCAGCTCAGCAGCTTAAAAGTTTCTTTGGGCAAAGCAGGCCAGTCTTCCAGGGCATTTTGGACAGGTTTGAGGATGATGCCTTCGGGTGGGGTAATATCAGTTTCCACAATCAGGCCAATGGCTTGCTGGCGCCCAAAGGGAATTCTCACGCGCTGGCCCGGTTTTAGAGTGAGCCCCGGCGGAACGGTATAATCGAATAGCCTTCTGAGTGGACGGTTCAGTGCAATTCGTGCGGTGGGTGGCACTGAGTGCTCCTTGTGGTAAGGCTTGCCTGCCAGGATAATTGCAAGTAAGATTCGCGGTCTGTTTCCGGCAGGGCATGGATTGTGCCCGGTCTTTTCCATTGATTCAAATATGCGGTGCCTGGCACCAGGGCGACAATGATCGCCCCGTGATCAGGTGGCGGCATAACCCACAGAGGTTCCCCATGAAAGAAGGTATTCACCCCAAGTACAACGAGATCACTGCAACGTGTTCATGCGGTAGCGTGATGAAGACCCGTTCTACTTTTAATCAAGATCTGCAGCTTGATGTTTGCTCACAGTGTCACCCATTCTACACTGGCAAGCAGAAGGTTATGGATACAGGTGGCCGTATTGACAAGTTCCAGAAGCGTTTTGGTGGTCGTATCGCTGGCGGTAAGAAAGAAGACTAATCCTGTCGCAGAGTTAAAAAAGCGCCTGAGGGCGCTTTTTTTGTGCATGGCCAAAAATAACCGTTTATTTCTTGATCGTACGCAATTGGCCGTATTGACTGATCATAATTTGTTCGATGGCCCCTTGTCGTTTTGGGATAGGCGCGCCATAATGTCGCGCTCCTTTAGGTAGGCTCTTGCCCCTGAAGGCTTATTATCTTTTAACGTGACAAACGGAACAGTGGCAATGTCTCAAGATCTGAAAGAAGCAGCCCTTGAATATCACGCCAAGCCGCGGCCTGGAAAGATTAGTGTAGAAATCACCAAGCCGACCGCGACCGCCCGTGACCTAGCTCTGGCATACAGCCCCGGCGTTGCCGAACCGGTTCGCGAGATCGCAAAGGACCCGGAGAACGCCTACAAGTACACTGCCAAGGGCAACCTTGTGGCGGTTATCTCCAACGGCACTGCGATTCTTGGTCTGGGTAACCTGGGCCCGCTGGCAAGCAAGCCGGTAATGGAAGGCAAAGGCGTACTGTTCAAGCGCTTTGCGGGGATTGACGTGTTCGATATCGAGGTCAACACCGAAAACCCGCAGGCGTTCATTGAAACCGTTGAGCGTATTGCCGACACCTTTGGTGGTATTAACCTTGAAGACATCAAGGCACCAGAGTGTTTCGAAATTGAGCGCGCGCTGATCGAGAAGTGCAATGTGCCCGTCTTCCATGATGACCAGCACGGTACAGCGATTGTTACAGCGGCTGGCATGATCAACGCGCTTGAGCTGCAGGGTAAGAAAATTGAAGAAGCGAAAGTGGTTTGCTTGGGCGCCGGTGCTGCTGCAATCGCTTGCATGAAGTTGTTGATCAGTTGCGGCATTCGCTCTGAAAACATCTTTATGGTCGATCGCAAGGGTGTGATCCACTCAGGTCGCGATGACCTCAATCAGTACAAGGCCATGTTCGCCAATAATACTGACAAGCGTACTCTGGACGATGCAATGGAAGGGGCTGATGTGTTTGTCGGCCTGTCAGGTCCAGACCTTCTAAGCGGTGAGCAGCTCAAGAAGATGGCGCCGAATCCCATTGTATTTGCCTGCTCCAACCCGGATCCGGAAATCGATCCGGCGATAGCGCACTCAGTTCGAGACGATCTGATCATGGCTACCGGCCGTTCAGACTACCCGAACCAGGTGAACAACGTTCTTGGCTTCCCGTTCATCTTCCGTGGTGCGCTCGACGTTCGTGCGAGCTGCATCAATGAAGAGATGAAAGTGGCTGCGGTAGATGCCATTCGTAAGCTTGCCAAAGAGCCGGTGCCGCAGGAAATCTGCGAAGCCTACGGCGCTGACAGCTTCGAGTTTGGTAAAGAATATATCATTCCCAAGCCCATGGATGTTCGCCTGCTGGAAGTTGTTCCGGCTGCCGTGGCCCGTGCCGCTGTGGATTCTGGCGTTGCTCGTAAGGAGTACCCAGCTCACTATCCGTTGAAGAGCATGGCCGACATCATCTGATCGATGACGTTATGAGCTTATAAAAAAACCGGCGGTGATCCCGCCGGTTTTTTTGTGGTTAGAAAATCTGGCGCGAGAGGTCATCCCCGTTTCCGCGTGTGCCACCCGGTCCCATATCATCCGCGGCCAGTGGCGCGGGCGCATCTTCTTCCTTGAATATCTCGAAAACACCCTCCTCGCCGGGCCTTGCACGCTCACCGGTTTCGGCGTTGATGCGGATGTTAACGATACCGTTTGGCCTGGGCATAAAGGTCGGGGGCATTCCGTCCAGCGCTACCTTCATATAGTCCATCCAGATGGGCAGGGCAGTGCTTGCGCCGAACTCTCTGCGGCCCAGGGGGGCTGGCTGGTCAAAGCCTACCCATACGGTGGTGGCAAGGTTGTGGTTGAAGCCGGCGAACCAGGTATCCCGCTGTTCGTTGGTTGTACCTGTCTTGCCTGCGATGTCATCTCGGCCGAGAGCCAGAGCACGACGTCCGGTTCCGAGTTTGACCACGTCCCGAAGCATTGAGTGCAGGATATAAACAGAACGCTCATCTGCGAGCCGTCGCATGACTCGCGTTTCCGGTGCAGCTTTTGCTGTGATAGCCCGAGAGATGTCAGTTCCGCCCGTAGGGTTTGCTGGGGCATTTTCAGTCGTGTTGCAGTTCGTGTCACAAAGGATGACTTCCGGGGCCTGGTATATTGTTTCGCTGTTAGCGTCCGTAATGCTCTGAATCAGGAAAGGCTCGACGTCGTAGCCTCCGTTGGCGATAACGGCTAGACCTCTGGCGAGTTCCATGGGTGATAGCTGTCCGCTACCCAGGGAGAGAGATAGGTCTTTGGGCATGTTCTCAGTGGGAACCTTGAGTTGCTTAAGGTAATCCAGCGTCTGAGGCACGCCGACATCCCTGAGCAGCCGGATGGAGACCAGGTTTCGTGAGCTGTATAACGCTTCGCGAAGCGTGGTAGGGCCATAGAACTGTCCGGAGGAGTTCTGCGGGCGCCATGCGGTTTCGAGTTCCGAATCATCAAACACAATCGGTGCGTCGTTGTAGATTGTTGCGGGCGTAATGCCGCTTTCCAGAGCCGCAAGATACAGGAACGGTTTGAAGGTTGAGCCAGGTTGCCGCCTGGCTTGCATGGCGCGATTGTATTTGCTCTGGCCGAAGCTGTAACCGCCGGCGAGGGCTTCAATGGCGCCTGTTTTTGTCTCGAGTGAGATCAGTGCGCCTTCAGCTTGGGGTACCTGCATGAGCGAAACCCTGACCGACTCGACAGTTCCGGGCGCGGCATTGTCTGAGGGTTCGCCTTCTGAGGGCATTGTCGGCGCGCTCGGTAGCTCCTCTACCCGAACGTAAACAACGTCACCCACGCTGACAACATCGGAGGGCTTTTCCGGTTTAGGGCCGGTCAAGTTTTCTGTTTTATAGCGCTGGGCCCACTGCATGGACTCGAACGGCATTATAGCCGGGCCAAACCGACGAACGTGGGCGCTAGCTTCGCCCTTGTCATCGTTGACTGCTGTAATAACTGCAGGCATCAGGGATTCAATTCTAGGGTAGTTCAGCATGGCGCTAGACAGGTCTCCGCCCCCCAGGGTTTCGGCATCTAGTTGGCCGATCGGGCCCCGGAATCCGTGTCTGCGGTCGTAAGCTTCAAGCCCGCTTCTGAGGGCATCTGTTGCCGTTTGCTGTTCTGTGCCGTCGACGGTCAATATAACAGTGTAGCCGTCGGTGTAGGCCTCGTCGCCAAAGCGCCCGACCATTTCGGCGCGGGCCATCTCCGCGACATAGTCGGCATCGACTTCCGCTTCAGTGGCATTGTAGGTTGCTGTAAGCGGCGCTTGGATGGCGAGCTCGTAGGCGTCGGCGCTTATGAAGCTGAGCTCCTTCATGCGGCCAAGAATCCAGTCTCTGCGGATCATTGCGCGCTGTGGATTGGCGAGCGGGTTGTAAGCGGACGGGGCTTTGGGCAGGCCTGCTAGCATGGCCATTTGCGCAAGGGAGAGCTCGTTTACCGCTTTGTTGTAATAAACGCGGGCCGCAGCGGCAATGCCGTAGGCGCGGTTGCCGAGATAAATTTTGTTCAGGTATAGCTCAAAAATCCGATTTTTATCGAGTTCACGCTCTATCTGAAGAGCGAGAAGTATCTCGCTGAACTTGCGAATAAACGTCCGATCACGTGACAAAAAGTAATTTTTTGCAACCTGCATTGTGATGGTACTGCCGCCGGATTGGATCGAGCCGGTAGAGACCAATTCGATTGCAGCCCGCGCCAGCCCTTTGATGTCGACCCCGTGGTGCTCGTAAAATCGGGAGTCCTCCGCTGCCATAAAGGCTTGTAACTGAATTGTTGGGATCTGTTCGATTGTGATCGGTGCCCTTCTCTTTTCACCGAATTCTGCTATTAATCTGTTGTCTTTGCTATACACCCGCAATGGCGTCTGGAGTTTTATTTCCAGAAGTTGTTCGACAGGGGGGAGGCCAGGACGAAGGTAAAGATAGAAGCCTGAGCCTACGATAACGGCGACACTCAGACCGGTGAGAAATAACCAGGCAAAAAGGCGAGATGTACGCAACAAATGGGACATTTTTTTCTGACAACTGTTGGATATAGGTCTATCATTTGAGAAATTGCTTTAAGTAAGGATGAGACTCTTCACCGTTGCAATCGTTCTCATTTCAAGGAGAGCGACCATTGTAGACGGAATAATGAAGAAGTTCTCTTAAATAAAAAACACATAAGTCATATAGCCGGGTGCATTTAGCCAGGTATAGGGTGAGCGCGTGGTCGGATTGTTCGGAAAGAAATCCAGTGCAGTATTGGGCGTAGATATAAGCTCAAGCTCCGTCAAGCTCCTCGAGCTGTCGAAGCAGGGAGACCGTTATAAGGTCGAGAGCTACGCCGTCGAGCCGTTGCCGGCTAACGCCGTCGTCGAAAAAAACATCACGGATGTAGAGGCCGTTGGTGAGGTTCTCAAACGGGTGGCCTCTAAGTCGCGCACCAGCGTAAAGCAGGTGGCCGTGGCCGTGTCTGGCTCTGCCGTCATTACCAAGGTCATCCAAATGGATGGTGGCCTCAACGAATTTGAAATGGAAGACCAGATAGCCCTAGAGGCAGATCAGTACATTCCATACCCCCTTGACGAGGTTGCGATTGATTTTGAGGTGCAAGGCCCTTCGGAAACGAATCCGGATCAGGTCGATGTGCTTTTGGCCGCATGCCGCAAAGAAAACGTGGATATCCGTGAGGACGCGCTCGAGATTGCCTCCCTCAATACCAAAATTGTAGATGTAGAAGCCTACGCCCTTGAGCGTGCTTATGCCTTGGTTGAGTCTCAGCTCGACTCTCAGGGCGAAGATCTTGTGGTGGCAGTGGTTGATATTGGCGCAACCATGACCACCCTGAGCGTTTTAGCGGAAGGAAAAACGGTATACACCCGAGAGCAGATCTTCGGTGGCAGGCAGCTTACCGAAGAGATCCAGCGCCGTTACGGCCTGTCTGTCGAAGAAGCGGGGCTTGCCAAAAAACAGGGTGGGCTGCCTGATGATTACGATTCCGAAGTGCTTACACCGTTCCGGGAGGCCGTAGTTCAACAGATCACGCGCGCGCTTCAGTTCTTTTTCGGCGCCAGTCAGTACAATGCGGTGGACTACGTAGTGCTCGCAGGTGGTACTGCTTCGATTCAGGGGCTGACAGAAATGGTGGAAGAGAAGACTGGAACGCCGACATTGGTCGCGAACCCGTTTGCAGAAATGGCGGTCGGTTCGCGGGTTAACGCATCGGCTCTGAGCAACGATGCTCCCTCGCTGATGATTGCCTGTGGTTTGGCAATGAGGAGCTTCGACTGATGGTAACGATTAACCTCAGACCCTGGCGCGAAGAGCTCCGAGCGGAGAAGCAGAAGCAGTTTGTTGTGATGATTTTGGGTGCCGCTATTATCGCGGCCGGTCTCACATTCCTCTGGAGTTCGAACCTAGACAACGGTATTTCGTATCAGCAATCCCGGAATGCATATATCGAATCTGCTACCAAAAAACTGGATGAGCAGATCCGCGAAATTGAAAGCCTCAAACACAAGCGTGATGAGTTGCTAGCCCGTATGAAGGTTATCCAGGACTTGCAAGGCAAGCGCCCGGTGATCGTTCGTGCCTTTGACGAACTGGTACGCACATTGCCAGATGGCCTTTTCTATACAGACCTGAAGAAGACGGGCGACCAGGTGAGTATCGTTGGTATGGCAGAATCGAATAGCCGAATATCAACACTGATGCGGCAGTTTGATGAATCCGACTGGTTCACCAGCCCGAACCTCTCAAATGTATCATCGGCGGATGGCCGCCGTGCGGGGTACAGTCAGTTCACTATGACTGTTCAACAAAAAACACCTGAGCCCGAAGGGGAGGATAAATAATGAGCCTCGCGGACTCACTTAAAAGCCTCAAAGAATTTGACGTCAATGATCTTGACGTTAACAACGCAGGCATCTGGCCTGCGCCCATCAAGGCCATTGTTGTTTTGATCATTTTTGGCCTGATCATGGGCGGCGGGTACTGGTTCTTTGTCAAGGATCAGTACGTGCAGCTCGATCGGGTTGAGAAGACCGAGCTGGATCTGCGCAAAAACTACGAAGAGAAAGCTTATCGGGTCGCGAACCTGGAGGTTTTCAAAGGGCAGATGGTCGAAATGGAAGAAACGTTTGGCGCACTTGTGCGGCAGCTTCCGAGTGAAACAGAAGTTCCGGGGCTGCTTGAGGATATTACCAATACGGCTCTGGGTAGCGGTTTGGCGCTTCAAGAAGTAAAACTCCAGTCCGAGAAAAAGCGCGACTTCTATTCCGAATTGCCGATCAATATCCGTGTTTCAGGCTCGTATCATGAGCTGGCATCGTTTGTAAGCAGTGTCGCAGGCCTTCCACGAATTGTGACTCTGCATGATTTAACCATTAAACCAACTGGCGGAGACGACGAGCAGCTTGATATGCAGGTTGTTGCTCGTACATACCGCTACCGGGCTGGAGAATGAGCATGGCGACAAAGCATGCGGGAAAGGCCTGGCTGGGTGTTTGTCTGGTAACACTCCTGACAGGTTGTTCCCAGGGCAGCGGTTTTTCCGATCTGGATAAGTTCATGGCAGACACTCGAGCCAAACCTCGAGGACATGTCGAGCCATTACCTGAGTTCAGCGCTTACGAGGCATTCAGTTATTCGGCAGCAGACAGAAGGGCACCGTTCGCGGCGCCAATTGATGTTCAGCTAACCATGATCGATGAAAAGCCGGTTAGTGACGTCGAGCCCAACTTGGATCGGCCAAAAGAGGTGCTTGAGAACTTTGATCTCAAAAATCTCGGTATGGTGGGCACGCTTCAAAGCGTGTCGGGAAGCCTATTTGCGCTGATCCGGGATAATACCGGCGGTATACACCGGGTTCGTTCCGGGAATTTCATGGGGCAAAGTTACGGCCGTATTATCGGTGTGAGTGAAACCCGGATCGAGCTTATCGAAATCGTTCCCAATGGCCAGGGTGGTTGGGTAGAGCGTCCTCGCTCTCTGACCCTGGACGAGGACGCTGGCTAAGGAGCGGTTGGATGAAGATTGAAAGAAAAATGCATATACAAAAAAGTTCGGGGTCGAGGCTAGCGATGTTCAGAAAACTCAATGTATACGTCAGCGTGATTGCTTTAGGGTTGTTATCCGGCCTGGCCAATGCGGTCACGTTGGAAGACGTGTCGTTTTCGTCGCTACCGGGAGAGCGCCTGGAAGTGACACTTAAATTTGATGGTCAACCACCCAAACCATCGGGTTACACCATTGAGCGCCCCGCGCGCATCGCGGTAGATTTGCGCGACACTACAAGTGGGCTTAACAGCCGAAGCATTTCGCTTGGATCTGGTAATGCCCAGAGCATGACCGTGGTAGAGACAAAGGATCGCACTCGCCTGATTTTTAACCTGATTGAGCTTGTGCCTTACGAGACAGTCCGCAATAACGACTCTCTTGTGATGACCATTGGTAGTGATTCCGCAGCTGCTCCGGCTACAGCCAACTCAACTGGAACAACGGCGGCTACGCAATCGGCTTCTACGCCTGATACGCTAGCCGGCGTTGATTTCCGCCGCGGCAACAACGGCGAAGGGCGCGTTATCATAGATTTGGGCAGCCCTAGGGTACCCGTTGACCTTTCTGAGTTGGGCGGCAAGATTCGCCTTACAATGGACGGTATTGCGGTACCTGCAGACCTGCGTCGTCGCCTTGATGTCACCGACTTTGCAACACCTGTAAGTCGCATTGACACCTTCGTTGAAGGCGGCAATGCGGTGGTTGAAATTCGCCCTGAAGGCAATTACGACTACATCGCTTATCAGTCTGGAAGTCAGTTCACAGTGAGCGTCGAAAAGCTGACTGAAGAGGAAGCGGAATCACGCCGTGAACAGAAGTTCCCGTACTCTGGCGAAAAGCTCTCCCTGAACTTTCAGGACATTGAAGTGCGCTCCGTACTGCAGCTTATCGCTGACTTTACCGGGCTGAACTTGGTAGCCAGTGACACAGTAAGCGGCAGCATTACGCTGCGATTGCAGAATGTGCCTTGGGATCAGGCTCTGGATCTTATTCTGAAAACCAAGGGGCTGGATAAGCGCCAAATCGGTAATGTTTTGCTGGTTGCGCCGGCCGATGAAATCGCCGCCCGTGAGAAACTTGAACTGGAAACGACCAAGCAGATTGCAGAACTTGCACCGGTTCGGTTGGATATCATTCAGGTTAACTATGCCAAAGCTGGCGATATTGTTGGGCTTATCAAGGAAGACAAAGAGCTTATCACTGACCGTGGTTTTGTGTCCTCTGATGTGCGTACCAACACCATCAGCGTTCGTGAAAGCACTGGCAAGCTGGAGGAGATTCGTCGTCTCGTGTCTACCTGGGACGTACCGGTTCGTCAGGTCTCTATCGAAGCCCGCATTGTGCGCGCTCAGACAAACGTGGCAGAAAACCTAGGTGTTCGCTGGGGTGGTGCAGGCTACGATGTAAGCGGGAACAACGTATTCTCTGTGGGTGGTTCTCAGGGCGCTGTGGGCGAAGCACGTGATGCCGCAGGTGGCGGTACGGGTGGCATTACCTTCCCAGGCGCGCTGGCTGTTGATCTGGGTGTAAGTGGCGATGGCGCTTCTTCCTTCGCGGTAGGCTGGGGCAGCAAAAACTTCCTGGTAGATCTCGAGTTGTCAGCGCTTGAAACGGATGGTCAGGCGGAAGTTGTCTCTCAGCCGCGAGTGGTAACTGCAGATCGCCAGACAGCCTCTATCAAATCGGGTGAAGAGATTCCGTATCAGGAAGCCTCATCCAGCGGCGCGACCTCCGTATCGTTCAAAGAAGCCGTGTTGTCTCTTGAAGTGACCCCGCAGATTACACCGGACGACAAGATCATCATGGATCTGATGATTAACCAGGATTCTCGCGGTGAAGTGACTGGGGGCATTCCTTCTATCAACACCAACGAAGTGACCACGCAGGTGTTGGTTGGCAATGGCGAAACAGTTGTTCTGGGCGGCATTTTCCAATCAGAAGTCGCCACCCAAACCACTAAAACACCGTTCTTGGGCGACATCCCTTACCTTGGGCGTCTGTTTAAGCGCACTGAGCACATTAACGAGCGCAGTGAGCTGCTGATCTTCATCACACCGAAGATCATCAAGAACGACTTGGTTCAATAACAAGGTCTTAGCAAAAAAAGCCGCCGCGATAAAACCGGCGGCTTTTTTGTGTCTGTATGGTCCGTGATGCTAACCCTGAAGCTTATGCAATCTGTAGCCCTGTGATATTCTCACCCGCCTGAACATTATTGAGCGGAAGTTATGTCTTTGCCCAAACGCGTTGTCTTGATTGGCCCAATGGGCGCCGGTAAAAGTACGATTGGCCGGATGCTCGCCCGAGAGCTGGGGTACCGTTTTCTTGATTCTGACCGGATCATCGAGGCGCGTTGTGGAGCAAATATTCCCTGGATATTCGATGTTGAAGGAGAGGGCGGCTTTCGGCTGCGTGAAACAGCGATGCTGGACGAGCTGTCTGCGGAGCCGGAGTCTGTTTTGGCCACCGGTGGTGGCGCGGTTATGCGGGCCGAAAACCACCCGCTGTTGAAAAAAGATGCGGTGGTCATCTACTTACGCACATCGATAGAGCAACAGGTGGAACGCACCCGTAAAGATCGGAACCGGCCATTGCTTCAAAACGACGATCCTGAAGGCGTTTTGCGCCGGCTGTTTGCGGTCAGGGATCCGCTATATACCGAACTTGCCGATATTATTATGTATACAGATCGCAAAAGCCCCCGGCTTGTGGTTCGACAGCTTGTTAATCGAATAAATCCGAAAACGCCGAAACAACAAAGGCAAGTACGTAAGGAAGGCCGTAACTATGTATAACCTGCTTCATGAACTCCCGGTCGATCTGGGAGAGCGCAGTTACCCCATTATGATCGGCGAAGGCATGTTGGGGCAGTACGACCTTTCTGGTTACGTTGGCGGCTCTCAAGTAATGATTGTGACCAACGATGTGGTCGGTCCTTTGTACCTTGAGCAGGCCAAAGCCAGCTTTCCCGGCAAGGCGGTGGATACCGTTGTGCTGCCGGATGGCGAAAAACATAAAGACTGGCAGACGCTGAACCTGATTTTTGATGCCTTGCTGGAAAAGCGGCACACCCGAAAAACCACACTGGTGGCGCTGGGCGGCGGTGTTGTGGGCGATATGACTGGGTTTGCGGCGGCTTCCTACCAGCGCGGCGTGCCGTTTATACAGATCCCAACCACGCTGTTGTCCCAGGTTGATTCATCTGTGGGTGGCAAGACCGGCATTAACCACCCGCTCGGGAAAAACATGGTAGGGGCTTTTCACCAACCAAAAGTGGTGATGATTGATACCGATACGCTGCAGTCTCTGCCGCCGAAGGAAGTGTCTGCGGGGCTTGCTGAGGTTATCAAGTATGGCCTGATCCGTGACACCGCTTTTCTGGGCTGGTTGGAAGGGGCAATTGAGCAGTTGGTAGCCTGCGACAGCCAAGCTCTGGCAGAAGCTATATTGCGCTCATGCGCCTGCAAGGCGGATGTTGTGGCGCAGGATGAACGTGAGAACGGGCTCCGGGCTACGCTAAACCTTGGTCATACATTTGGCCACGCCATTGAGACCTTTGCCGGCTACGGCAACTGGTTGCATGGAGAGGCGGTGGGCACGGGTATGATCATGGCAGCTGATCTATCGGCACGGGAAGGTTTGATAAGCCCGGCTGATTACGATCGCGTTGTGCACATTATTCGTAGGGCCAGCCTGCCAGCGCAGCCGCCGATGGAGATGACGCCCGCAGACTTCATGAGCCTGATGGCCGTTGATAAGAAGAACATCGACGGCAGGTTAAGGCTTGTATTGCTTCGTTCCGTTGGCGATGCGGTGGTTACATCGGAGGCGTCTCCGGAAAACCTCACGGCGACGCTTAATGCATTCTGCCAGCAGGAAAGCTGAGCAGACGTTGTAACATTGAACAGCAAGGACTTTTTGTGACTGACGACAGCTTTAACAGCCTGGATGGTGGAGGGTTATTCCCCAGACTACAGCAGCGATACGGTCTGAGAGATAACCCATTGGAAATGGATACGCCGTTCTTTCCGGATGGCATGCGCCATCACGCCTTGGAAGCGCTCCGTCATCTTTGTGGCTTTGGTGATATGGCACTGTTGCTCACTGGCGCCCCTGGCTCAGGCAGGAGCCGGTTGTTGGCAGAGTTGGTGCGCAGTGAATCGTCACGGTTAGGTTTTCATCGCCTGTCTGCGGCTGCCATAACAAGCTCCAGTGCACTGGCAAGAGACCTTAAGCAGGTAGCCCGCTCTGGTGCAAGTTCAGACGACAACCCCCGTGAAGCCGTGTATCGCTTTTTTCGGTGGTCGGAAGGCAGAGTTGGTAAGGGCCAGCGAATGGTGTTGCTCATTGACGATGCCGATCGTGCTCCGCCTGAGCTCCTGAGACTGATCCTTGAGGGCTTTCTGGCTGCTGACCGTGCTAAGGCAGCGGTTCCGGTATTCGTCGGTGAGGATCGTCTTGTCACGCTTCTGGGCCTCGAGGATTCATCGGTAGCTGTTCACCAGGTTCACTTGCGCCCACTTACTAGGGAGGAAGTGTTCTCCTACCTTGAGCCGCGAGTGCACAAAGCCGGCGGCAAGGTGAACGAACTCCTGAGCCCTGCGCGGCTTGCCCGAATACACGACCTCAGCCATGGCAGCTTTTCCCGGTTGAAAAGAGTAACGCCCGGCATTTGGCTCGACATTGTTTCTGAGGCTTCAAAGCAGAAGCGCTGGCCGAGTTTCAATTTTAAGCAGCTTCGCTTGCCTGCATTGGCACTCCTGCTTTTGGGGGGTTCTTGGTGGTTTGTATCCCAGCAGTACGACGAGACAGTCGCTTTGGAGCAGGAGGCCATCCCGAAACCCGAGCCGGTGCGTAAGAGCATCACTATAGGCCCCCAAGTGGTAGAAGAAGAGGTGCCGGAAGATGCGGAGCCAAACGAAACACCCCAGCCATTGACAGAACTTGAAACCCCGCCCGAACCTGAACCTGAACCTGAACCTGAACCTGAACCCGAACCTGAACCTGAACCTGAACCCGAACCTGAACCTGAACCTGAACCTGAACCTGACTTTATACCAAAAAACGCCAGTAAGTATGTGGGCATAGCGCAGCTGCGCAGTCGCAGCCAAGGCTGGACGATTCAGCTGGTGGCTGGAAACCTGGAGCAGACAGCGCTGAACGTTATTTCCCGCTATCCATCTCTGGATGAGATGGTTTACACCATGGGTGAGCGTAAGGGCAAGCCGTGGTTTATGGTGTTTTATGGGGACTATTCTTCTAGGGAAGAGGCCCAAAGAGTAGCCTCGCGCCTCCCCGATGCACTAATTTCGCGCACTCCTTGGGTGCGGACAACCGAAGCTTTGTGATCAGATAGTAAAATAGCAGATGCACGGTAACTCCCTGTTTTGTATCGAACAGGGCTTTTATCAGTGAAACCTTCCCCCAAAAGTATTGTCAAACCTCTTTGAGTAAGTGTTTATACGTGTGTACAATCATTCGCCCGTTTTTTTAATGTCGGTTGATTTTTGTGCGCTATTTTGGTGCATAAGTCGCTGATAAGAATGCATCTATATGCAAGAGGGCGCTTATGAAGTCAGGTCTGTATCACCCCGACGAATTCAAAGACAACTGCGGATTTGGATTGATCGCCCACATGAAGGGCGAGACTAGCCATAAGTTGTTAAAAACGGCCATCGAGTCGCTTACCTGCATGACTCACCGTGGCGGCATCGCTGCAGACGGGAAAACCGGTGACGGTTGCGGCCTGCTGGTTCAAAGCCCTGACGCCTTCCTGAAAAAAGTGGCAAAATTGGCATTTGGCAAAGAGCCCGGTGGGTTGTTTGCCGTTGGCCAAGTATTCCTCAGTCCCGATCCGGGCAAAGCCACCCACGGGCGCACCGCTGTCGAAAAACGACTGGTCGAACAGGGCCTTGATGTAATGGGCTGGCGTGAAGTGCCGGTTGATGACAGCTGCTTGGGCCCGATAGCTCTCGATAGCATGCCTCGGATCGAGCAAGTGTTTGTAACGCCTGCCGATAAATCGGAACAAGAATTTGCCATCAGCCTGTTTGTCGGGCGTCGCCATGCCGAGCTGGATATGGCGGATGACCCCGAGTTTTATATCTGTAGCCTCTCTCATCGCACGCTCGCCTACAAAGGCCTGATGATGCCAGCGGATCTGGCAAACTTTTACAGGGATTTGGGCGACCCGGATTTCACCACCGCCATTTGTGTGTTCCACCAGCGCTTCTCCACCAACACCATGCCGCGCTGGCCGCTGGCTCAGCCATTTCGCTACCTGGCTCATAACGGTGAAATTAACACCATTGACGGCAACCGTAACTGGGCCATAGCCCGGGCTGCCAAATTCAGCTCCCCGAACCTACCGGATCTACAAACCCTGCAGCCGCTGGTTAATTTGGCAGGCTCCGACTCTTCCAGTATGGATAACATGCTGGAAATCCTGCTGGCAGGGGGGGTGGATTTATTTCGCGCAGCGCGCATGATGATTCCACCGGCCTGGCAGAATGTCGACACCATGGACTCTGATCTGCGGGCGTTCTATGAATACAATTCCATGCACATGGAGCCTTGGGACGGCCCTGCAGGTTTGGTTATGTCGGATGGCCGTTACGCCGTCTGCATGCTGGATCGCAACGGCCTAAGGCCAGCGCGCTGGGTGGTTACCAAAGACGATTTCATTACTTTGGCATCGGAAATTGGCACTTACAGTTACAAGCCGGAAGACGTGGTCGCAAAAGGTCGTGTCGGGCCAGGGCAGATGCTGGCTATTGATACCGAAACAGGTGAGGTACTGCACACCCAGGATATCGATCAGCGGCTTAAAACGGCAAAACCCTACAAGCGGTGGCTGCGTGAAAATGCGCTGCGAGTGGAGTCAACCCTGAACCAAGCGCCTGATTTCCGGCTGATGGATACGGACGAATTGCTGGTACATCAGAAAATGTTTTTGGTGTCCTACGAGGAGCGTGACCAGATTTTGCGCCCGCTGGCGGAAAATGCCCAAGAGGCTGTCGGCTCCATGGGGGACGACACGCCCATGGCCGTGTTATCCAGCAAGGTGCGCCATGTTGCAGACTATTTTCGCCAAAAATTTGCTCAAGTAACCAACCCGGCGATTGATCCTTTGCGGGAAGCAATCGTGATGTCTCTGGAAACCTGCCTGGGGGCAGAGCGTAACGTTTTCGAAGAAACCGCCGAGCACGCTAACAGAATCATTCTGACCACTCCGGTTCTGTCACCGGCCAAGTTTCTTCGGATTGCTAACAACGAGCGCCCAGGGTTTACGGTTGCCCAGATTTCTATGGGCTATCTTCCTGAAGAGGGGCTTGAGCAGGCTATTCGCCGCGTGTGTGATGAGGCCGAGCAAGCGGTACGCAGCGGCAAAGTACTGCTCATTCTCTCGGACAAGGATCTAAAGCAGGGCGAATTGCCTGTGAACGCTTTGATGGCAACTGGAGCGGTTCACCATCACCTATCGGAAAAACGTTTGCGGTGTAATTCCAATATCATAGTGGAGACTGGCTGGGCCAGGGATCCTCATCATTTTGCGGTGCTGTTTGGCTTCGGCGCCACTGCGGTCTACCCGTATTTGGCCTATCAGGTGCTGAACGATCTGATTCGCACCGGCGAATTGCAGATGGACCCCATTGAAGCCAAGAATAACTACCGCAAAGGCATCAACAAAGGGGTGCTAAAGATTCTGTCCAAGATGGGCATCTCCACTATTGCTTCTTACCGGGGGGCTCAGCTTTTCGAAGCGATTGGCCTTGCGGATGACGTTGCCAACCTGTGCTTCAAGGGTGTGCCCTGTCGCGTTCAGGGTGCAGGGTTTATGGATTTTCAGCAGGATCAAGAGCAACTGGCATCTGTCGCCTGGAAGCCGCGTAAACCCATTGCACTTGGCGGTTTGCTGAAATACATGCACGGTCAGGAATACCACGCGTTCAATCCCGATGTCGTGGCTAAGTTGCAATATGCAGTCGCTTCGGGTGAGTACGGTCACTACAAGGAGTATGCGGCACTGGTAAACGAGCGCCCGGTGACCACACTGAGAGATTTGTTTGGCTTCCGAGAGGGCATAGAGGCCATCGGGATTTCCGAGGTTGAGCCAGTGGAGCAAATTTTCCCCCGATTCGACTCCGCAGCCATGTCCTTGGGCGCTCTGTCACCGGAGGCTCACGAGTCGCTGGCTATTGCTATGAATACGCTGGGTGGTCGCTCGAACTCTGGTGAGGGCGGTGAAGATCCAGCCCGTTATGGCACCGTAAAGCGATCCAAGATCAAACAGGTAGCCTCCGGTCGCTTTGGTGTCACCGCAGAATACCTGCGCAGTGCCGATGTGATGCAGATCAAGGTTGCCCAAGGCGCCAAGCCGGGCGAGGGTGGTCAGTTACCGGGAAGCAAGGTAAATGAACTGATTGCACGCCTGCGTTACTCGGTGCCTGGCGTAACGCTGATTTCTCCGCCGCCGCACCACGATATCTACTCCATTGAAGATCTGGCCCAGCTAATCTTTGATCTCAAGCAGGTCAATCCGCAAGCGTTGGTCTCGGTGAAGTTGGTTTCTGAGCCTGGTGTCGGCACGATTGCGGCGGGTGTCGCGAAGGCCTATGCCGATCTAATTACCATCTCAGGCTACGACGGTGGCACGGCTGCAAGCCCGCTGGCGTCCATACGCTACGCAGGTTCGCCCTGGGAGCTGGGGCTAGCCGAAACCCAGCAGGCGCTGCGTGCCAATGATCTGCGTGGAAAGATACGCCTGCAAACCGATGGCGGCATCAAAACCGGCTTGGATGTGGTGAAAGCTGCCATTCTGGGTGCCGAGAGTTTTGGCTTTGGTACCACGCCCATGGTATCTCTGGGTTGTAAGTTTCTGCGTATTTGCCACCTAAACAACTGTGCAACCGGGGTGGCGACCCAGAACGAGCACCTTCGCAAAGAACATTTCACAGGCACCGCAGTAAAGGCCATGAACTTTTTTCGCTTTGTAGCGGAGGAAACCCGTGAGTGGATGGCCATGCTGGGCGTTCGCAGCCTGGAAGAACTTGTTGGCCGTGTCGACCTTCTCGTTCGCCTGCCGGGGGATACCGAGCGACAGAAAAAACTGGATCTCACGCGGCTGATATCTAACGACCATATTCCAGCTGACAAGCCTCAAACCTGTCAGGTTGAGCGCAATCCGCCGTTCGACCAGGGTCTGCTGGCGGAACAATTGCTTGCGGCAATCACACCTGCGATTGAGGGCAAGACCGGGGGTGCGTGGAGTTACCGGGTAACCAACTGTGATCGCTCAATCGGTGCCCGTCTTTCCGGCGAAATTGCCGCGAAGCACGGAAACCAGGGCATGGCCGATGCGCCAATCACGCTGGATCTTGTGGGCACCGCCGGTCAGAGCTTTGGCGTGTGGAACGTTGGTGGGCTTAACCTAATTCTTGAGGGCGATGCCAACGACTATGTGGGCAAGGGCATGACCGGCGGCAAACTTGTTGTTAAGCCGCCCCGTGGCAGCGCCTTTAATAGCCAAGAAACGGCAATCATCGGTAACACCTGCCTGTACGGAGCCACCGGCGGCAAACTGTTTGCAGCAGGCACGGCCGGCGAGCGCTTCGCCGTTCGCAACTCCGGCGCCCACTCGGTTGTTGAAGGCGCCGGCGATCACTGCTGCGAGTACATGACTGGCGGACTAGTGACTGTGCTTGGCTCTGCCGGCGCCAACTTTGGCGCCGGCATGACCGGCGGGTTCGCTTACGTGCTGGATATGGACAATACCTTTGTTGATAAATACAACCACGAATTGGTGGAGATTCAGCGTATTTCCCGCGAAGAAATGGAAGCTTACCGCAACCATCTACGCAGTGTGATTCGTGAGCACATCTCGGAAACCGGCAGCACTTGGGCTGAGCATATCCTTGAAGATTTCGACGATTACATCGGCCGGTTTTGGCTGGTGAAACCCAAAGCTGCGAGTTTGAGTAGTCTATTGGCAAGTACCCGTGCGCGCCCTGAATAAGCTCAGTCGGTTGAGTTTGATTATTTGCCAGGGTTCAGGGTTGCCGGCAGGGGCAGCCCTTGTCGAAATTGAGTTGATGAGAGCGTCAATATGAAAGAACGACTTAGTAACGATTTTCAGTTTGTGGAAGTAGGGCGGGTAGACCCGAAGAAAGTCCCGGCGAAGAAGCGCAAGAAAGAGTTTGGCGAGATCTATCGCCCGTATACCGCCGATACGGCAGCTTCTCAGTCGCACCGTTGCATTGAGTGCGGTAATCCATATTGCGAATGGAAGTGCCCGGTACACAATTACATTCCGAACTGGCTGAAATTGGTTGCTGAAGGCAACATCATGAAAGCTGTTGAGTTGTGTCATCAGACCAACTCTCTGCCTGAAGTGTGTGGCAGGGTTTGCCCACAAGACAGGTTATGTGAGGGTGCCTGCACCCTTAACGATGGCTTCGGGGCCGTTACCATTGGCTCTGTCGAGAAATACATTACCGACACGGCTTTTGCCTTGGGCTGGAAGCCGGATGTGTCGCAGGTTAAATGGACCGACAAGAAAGTAGCGGTGATCGGCGCCGGCCCCGCGGGCCTCGGCTGTGCCGATGTGCTGGTTCGCAACGGTGTAAAACCGGTGGTGTTTGATATCTATCCGGAGATTGGTGGCCTGCTAACATTCGGCATTCCCGAATTCAAACTGGAAAAATCCGTAATGACCCGGCGGCGCCAAGTCTTCGAGGAAATGGGCGTCGAGTTTCGACTGTCCACTGAGGTGGGTAAAGACGTTCAGCTGAAGGACATCCTGGAAGACTATGATGCGGTATTCATGGGCATGGGCACCTACACCTACATGAAAGGCGGCTTTCCGGGCGAAGGGCTGCCAGGGGTTTGCGATGCCCTGCCGTTCCTGGTGTCTAATGTGAACCGTCGCCTTGGCTTTGAAAAAGACGCGGCTGATTTCATTGATCTGAAAGGCAAGCGAGTGGTGGTGCTGGGCGGCGGTGATACCGCCATGGACTGCAATCGCACGTCGATTCGACAGCAGGCCCAGAGCGTAACCTGCGCCTATCGCCGCGACGAGGCCAACATGCCGGGTTCTCGTCGCGAAGTGTCGAATGCCAAGGAAGAGGGTGTTAAATTCCTTTTCAACCGTCAGCCCATTGCTATTGTCGGCGAAGGCCAGGTTGAAGGGGTAAAAGTGGTCTCGACCGAGCTTGGTGAGCCGGATGAAAACGGCCGTCGTCGCCCAGAGGTAATTCCGGGCAGCGAGGAAGTCATCCCTGCAGACGCCGTACTGGTCGCCTTCGGCTTCCGCCCGAGCCCGGCGGACTGGTTTAGCGAACTTGCGATCAATATCGACGATTCTGGCCGTGTGACCGCCCCGGAATTGGCGGAATACGGCTTCCAAACCAGCAACCCCAAGATCTTTGCAGGCGGCGATATGGTGCGCGGCTCGGATCTGGTGGTAACCGCGATTTGGGAGGGCCGTCAGGCGGCCGAGGGCATCATGGATTATCTGGATATCTGACAAACCCTTCGATCCGGATCGGCAGGCCGGCTTGCTAAGGGTAAGCCGGCCTTTTTTATTATGGCAAACGGGGTATCATTGCCCCCGTTCAATTAATACAAACTGAAAGAGCCAATGCTGGGGCCCCTATGACCGAGTTGAAGAATGACCGCCTCCTGCGCGCGTTGATGCGCCAGCCTGTTGATCGTACCCCGGTATGGATGATGCGCCAGGCCGGCCGTTATCTGCCCGAGTATCGCGCTACCCGTGAAAAGGCCGGCGACTTCCTTAGCTTGTGCAAAAACACACCGCTGGCGTGTGAAGTAACCCTTCAGCCCCTTAAGCGCTTTCCGCTGGATGCCGCGATTTTGTTCTCGGATATCCTGACCATTCCGGATGCACTGGGTCTTGGGCTTTATTTTGAAACCGGGGAAGGTCCCAAGTTTAAGCACACCATTCGCTCCAAGGCGGATGTGGATGCACTGCCCAAGATTAAGGCAGAAGTCGATCTTGATTATGTGATGAACGCCGTTTCCACCATCCGTGGCGCACTCAATGGCAGCGTTCCCCTGATTGGCTTCTCCGGTAGCCCTTGGACGCTGGCAACCTATATGGTTGAAGGCAGCGGCTCCAAGGACTTCCGCGAAGCCAAAAAGCTTATGTACAGCGAGCCAGAGGTGATGCACCAACTGCTGGATCACCTTGCGGACACGATCATTGATTATCTCAACGGCCAAATTAAAGCAGGCGCCCAGGCAATTCAGATTTTTGATACTTGGGGCGGCGTGCTCAGTAGTTGGGCGTATGAAGAGTTTTCACTAAGGTACATGCAAAAAATCGTGGACAACCTGATCCGCGAGAACGATGGACGCCATGTTCCGGTGATTCTGTTCACCAAAAACGGCGGTCAGTGGCTGGAGTCTATCGCTGATACGGGAGCGGATGCCGTTGGTTTGGACTGGACCACAGATATTGGCGATGCCCGCGCGCGAGTAGGTGATCGTGTTGCCTTGCAGGGTAATATGGACCCAACCATGCTTTACGCGCCACCGGCACGTATTCGCGAAGAAGTGGGCGACATTCTGCGTCGCTACGGCTCAGGCCCAGGGCATATTTTCAACCTCGGTCACGGCATCACTCCCGAAGTGAACCCCGATAACGCCAAAGCGTTCATCGAGGCCGTTGTTGAATTGAGCCCGGAGTACCACCGCTAGTATTTGCTATCCTCGTTTCCTGGCCTTCGTGCGCTGGGAGGCGGGGGTTAAGTCTTCGATTCCAAAAACCGCTACGAGCACGTCCATGTGCGCTTGTCTCCGGCCGTCCATGGCCTCCGACATTTTTGGAATGCGCCTTTCAATACTGTCCATGCTCCAAAGCTCAAAGTCTGGGGCCCAAGCTTAAAGTTCCTCCAGTGCCGTAATGGCATCACTAAGCTTGGTCACAGGAATCACCTTCATCCCCGCAATAGCCTTACGTGGCGCGTTGGATTTGGGCACTAAGGCACGAGTAAACCCATGCTTCGCCGCCTCATTAATCCGCTCCTGACCATTAGGCACCGGCCGAATCTCCCCCGATAACCCGACTTCCCCAAAAATCACCAAATCTTGGGGCAGGGCACGATCACGGAACGAAGAAACGACCGCCGCCAGCAGCGCCAAGTCAGCGCTCGTCTCGCTAACCTTCACGCCGCCAACCACGTTCACAAACACATCCTGATCCGAAACATGCAAACCGCCGTGCCGATGCAGCACCGCCAAAAGCATCGCCAAACGGTTTTGATCCAAGCCAACCGCCACACGCCGCGGATATCCACCCTGCGCCATATCCACCAGCGCCTGAATCTCCACCAGCATCGGCCGCGTACCTTCCCAGACCACCATAACCACACTGCCCGGAGCCGCTTCTTCGCCCCGGTTCAGAAAGATCGCGCTGGGGTTTTTAACTTCCTTCAAGCCCTGCTCCAGCATGGCAAATACGCCCAACTCATTCACCGCCCCAAAGCGGTTCTTGATGCCTCGCAGGGTGCGGTAACGGCTGTCACTGGAGCCCTCCAGCAAAATGGAGCAGTCAATCATATGCTCCAGCACCTTTGGGCCGGCAAGGCTGCCGTCTTTGGTGACGTGGCCAACCAGAAATAGAATGGTGCCCGTTTGCTTGGCAAAGCGAGTCAAATAGGCCGCGCTTTCGCGAACCTGAGACACTGAGCCCGGGGCAGATTCTGTATCCGCCACATGCATCACCTGAATACTGTCTACCACCAAAATCCGTGGTTTCTCCGCTTCTGCGACCTGTATGAGCCGCTCGACACTGGTCTCGGAGAGCATTTTTAGATCTTTGGTGGGCAGACTCAAGCGTTTGGCGCGCATGGCTACCTGCTGCAAGGATTCCTCACCGGTCACATACAGTGCCGGAACGCTGGCGGCCAAGTGGCAAACGGCCTGAAGTAGCAGGGTGCTCTTGCCGGCGCCAGGGTGGCCGCCCATAAGCACGGCGGAACCTTCAACAAGGCCACCGCCAAGAACCCGGTCGAACTCCTGCATGCCCGTGCTGATACGTTCCTGCTCGGCAAGGCTTACGTCGTCTAGGCTTTGGACGGCCGAGAGGCTGCCGGCGAAACCTTCAAAACGCACGCCACGGCCGCCTTTGGCAGTGCTACTGACGCCACGGACTTCGCTGATGGTGTTCCAGGTCTGGCAGGCCGTGCACTGGCCCTGCCATTTGGAATAGTCTGCACCGCATTCGGTGCAGACATACGCGGTTTTAGCTTTTGCCATCAGGCTAGCTTCTTGTACTTCATGCGCTTGGGCACCATGGCAGAATCCCCTTTGCGCTTCTTGTGATCTTCGTTGTAGTCGCTGAAGTTGCCTTCGTAGTAGATCACCTCGCCGTCATCCTCAAATGCCAGGATGTGTGTGGCTACACGGTCTAGAAACCAGCGGTCGTGCGAGATAACCATGGCGGAGCCGGGAAAGTTCAGCAGAGCTTCTTCCAGGGCGCGCAAGGTTTCTACGTCTAGGTCGTTGGTAGGTTCGTCCAGCAGCAATACGTTGCCGCCTTCTTTCAGCAGTGCTGCCAAGTGCAAACGATTACGTTCACCGCCAGACAAATCGCTTACGCGCTTTTGCTGATCCGCGCCTTTGAAGTTAAAGCGGCCGGCATACGCCCTCGAAGGGGTTTGGTAGTTGCCGACTTTAATGATGTCCTGGCCTTCACTGAGCAGTTCCCAGACGGTTTTTGATCCGTCCAGGTCGCGGCTCTGATCCACATGGGCCAGCTTGACCGTTTCGCCCACAGTGATGGTGCCGGAGTTGGGTTTGTCGTCGCCGACGAGCATGCGGAACAGGGTGGACTTACCGGCGCCGTTACCGCCGATGATGCCCACGATGGCGCCCGGTGGTACGGAGAAGGAAACATTTTCATAAAGCAGATGGTCACCAAACGCTTTGCTGATACCTTCCACTTCGATAACCTTGTCGCCAAGGCGGGGGCCAGGCGGGATATAGATTTCGTTGGTTTCGTTACGCTTCTGGAAATCCTGCGAGCTCATTTCTTCGAAGCGGGCAAGGCGGGCTTTGCTCTTGGATTGCCGGCCTTTGGCGTTGCTACGCACCCACTCCAGTTCCTGTTTAATGGCCTTCTGATGGGAGGCTTCCTGTTTGGCTTCGGTGCCCAGGCGCTGTTCTTTGTTTTCTAGCCACTGGCTATAATTGCCCTCAAACGGAATGCCTTGGCCGCGGTCCAGTTCCAGAATCCAACCCGCCACGTTGTCGAGGAAGTAGCGGTCGTGGGTGATGGCAACCACAGTGCCTTCGTAATCGAGCAGAAAGCGCTCCAGCCAGGCTACGGATTCGGCGTCCAGGTGGTTGGTAGGCTCGTCCAGAAGCAGCATGTCCGGGCCCGAAAGCAAAAGGCGACACAGGGCTACCCGGCGGCGCTCGCCACCGGAGAGGTTTTTCACCGGCTGATCCCAGGCGGGTAGGCGCAGCGCGTCGGCGGCAACTTCCATTTTGCGTTCGATGTCGTGGCCATCGGTGGCCTGAATCAGTGCTTCAAGTTTGCCCTGCTTTTTGGCCAGAGCGTCGAAATCCGCATCTGGCTCAGCGTAATCTGCGTAAACCTGATCCAGCTCGGCCAGGGCGTTGTGAACGTCGGCGACGGCCCATCAACAATTCCTTTCACGGTTTTGCTGTCGTCCAGCTCCGGCTCTTGCGGAAGGTAACCTACATTAATGCCCGGTTGGGGGCGCGCTTCACCGATGTAATCCTGATCCACGCCAGCCATAATGCGTAAAAGTGTGGATTTGCCCGATCCGTTGAGGCCGAGTACGCCGATCTTGGCGCCCGGGAAGAAGCTCAGGGAAATATCTTTGAGAATTTCACGCTTGGGCGGAACCACTTTGCCCACGCGGTTCATGCTATATACGTACTGGGCCATAAAGACATTACCCTCTTTGCAAACGAGATATGATTAGGGTTGTAAGGTATCTAAACCCGGAAGCTATAGCAATTTCAGGAAAACGGCCGATATCGGTATGACGGTATCTGCGAACCGCATAAAGGGTGATTTTTGACCCGTTAATGGGCTAGAATAGCGACCCAAATTTTTAGAGATCCCCGGGGCTGTTTTTCAGAGCTTTCCGGGCCAGCCAAGCACACAGGGGCAGCACGCCGATGTTTAATCGTGATATGAAAATCGCCGGTTTTGACGACGAACTCTGGAACGCAATGCAGGCGGAAAGCAAGCGTCAGGAGGCTCATATTGAGCTGATTGCATCCGAGAACTACACCAGCCCACGGGTTATGGAAGCCCAAGGCAGCGATCTTACCAACAAGTACGCTGAGGGCTACCCCGGTAAGCGTTACTACGGTGGTTGCGAGTTCGTGGATATCGCCGAGCAACTGGCTATCGATCGCGCCAAGGAGCTGTTCGGTGCTGCCTATGCCAACGTACAGCCGCACTCGGGCTCGCAAGCTAACGCAGCCGTGTTCATGGCACTGGTTAAGCCGGGTGATACAATTCTGGGGATGAGCCTGGCCCATGGTGGTCACTTAACCCACGGTGCGAGCGTAAGCTTTTCCGGCAAAATGTATAACGCAGTGCAGTACGGTATCAACACCGACACCGGCCTTATTGATTACGATGAGCTGGAAGCCATGGCGGTTGAACACAAGCCGAAAATGATCATTGCCGGTTTCTCTGCCTATTCACAGGAGCTGGATTTTGCCCGCTTCCGCGCCATTGCAGACAAGGTTGATGCCTACCTGTTTGTAGACATGGCTCACGTAGCCGGTCTGGTTGCGGCTGGCGTGTATCCCGACCCGGTACCCCACGCCCACGTGATAACCACCACCACGCACAAAACACTGCGCGGCCCCCGTGGCGGCCTGATTCTGGCTTGCGACGATGAAGCACTGCACAAAAAGCTGAACTCAGCTGTGTTCCCAGGCAGCCAGGGCGGCCCGTTGATGCACGTAATTGCTGCCAAGGCGATCTGCTTCAAAGAAGCCATGAGCGATGAGTTCAAGGTTTACCAGAAACAGGTGGTTAAGAATGCCTCAGCCATGGCTGATGTGTTTGTGGCTCGCGGCTACGATGTGGTTTCTGGCGGCACCAAAAACCATTTGTTCCTGGTTAGCCTGATCAAGCAGGACATCACGGGTAAAGATGCCGATGCGGCTCTGGGCCGCGCGCACATTACGGTGAACAAGAACGCGGTTCCCAACGACCCGCGCTCGCCGTTTGTCACATCTGGCTTGCGTCTTGGTACGCCTGCGATTACCACGCGAGGTTTTGGCGAGGTTGAATGCCGTGAACTGGCGGGATGGATCTGCGATATCCTTGATAACCTAGACGATGAGGCCGTTAATGACCGTGTTCGCGGGCAGGTGGAAGCCCTGTGCGCGCGTTTCCCGGTTTACGGCTAAGCGTCCTCTTCGGAGTTCCTGATTATGCATTGCCCTTTCTGTGGTGAAGCGGATACCAAAGTTGTTGACTCGCGCCTTGTGGCCGAGGGCGATCAGGTGCGTCGCCGTAGAGAGTGCCTTTCATGCCGTGAACGTCTGACCACCTTTGAGTCAGCCGAGCTGGTTATGCCTCGAGTGGTGAAGCAAGACGGCGTGCGACAGCCTTTTGATGAAGAAAAGTTACGCTCGGGGATTATGAAGGCTTTGGAAAAGCGCCCGATTAGTATTGAGCAGATTGATGCGGCGCTAAACCGCATCAGGTACCGCCTGCGCGCAACCGGTGAGCGTGAGGTGAAATCCATGCAGCTGGGTGAAGAGGTGATGACTGAGCTGCGTCAGCTCGATAAAGTCGCCTACGTCCGGTTTGCTTCCGTTTATCGCAGCTTTCAGGATATCAACGAATTCAAGGAAGAAATTGAGCGGCTTTCGGCGACGAGTGGCGAAGTGGCGGTTGATGTTGCAAAGGCCCTGGCGGGCAAGCAGTCGCCTGAAGGAAAAAAATGACCGAACTCCGGGAACGGTCCATGATGGCCCGTGCCGTGCAGCTTGCATGGCGGGGCCGCTATTCAACGCACCCCAACCCGCGAGTGGGCTGTGTGATAGCCCGTGGTGACAAGATTCTAGGCGAAAGCTGGCATGAGCGAGCAGGAGAAGGCCATGCGGAGACTCGTGCGCTTAGCCAGGCGGGCCCGGCTGCCCGAGGCGCCACCGCCTATGTCACGCTTGAGCCGTGTAGTCATTTTGGCCGTACGCCGCCCTGTGCCCGGGCGCTGATTGATGCGGGCGTGTCCCGTGTATTTGCGGCCACTAAAGACCCGAACCCGGCGGTCTCTGGAAGGGGGCTGGATATGCTCCGTGAAGCCGGAATACGAGTTTACGAAGGACTCTTGGCGGAAGAAGCGGCGCGCCTGAACCCTGGGTTTATGAAGCGCATGAACACCGGCCGACCTTGGGTTAGGCTTAAAATGGCTGCCAGCCTAGACGGGCGCACCGCCATGGCCTCTGGCGAGAGCCAGTGGATCACCGGAGATGAAGCCCGCCGTGATGTTCAGCGACTAAGGGCGGTCAGTGATGCCATTCTTACCGGTGTAGGAACCGTGCTCGCAGACGATCCCTCATTAACCGTTCGCCGTGAGGAGCTCGGGGATATAGGGGATGCCACAGAACCTTCCCGGCAACCGTTACGTGTGATCGCCGACAGGGACGCCAGAACACCTCCTTCCGCAACCATTCTGCGCGGCGGTAAAGTGCAGGTGTTCTGTGCTTCGTCCACGCTTGCAACGGCCGCTGCGCAGGATCTTGCCGCACTGGGGATCCGCCTGAAGGGCGTGACTTGGAAAGATAACGGCATTGACGTAGCGGAGCTTTTGGATTCCTTGGGCGAACTGGGCATTAACGAGCTGCTGGTTGAAGCCGGGCCAACGCTGGCAGGAACCTTTATCAGCGAACAGCTTGTCGACGAGCTCTGGCTGTACCAGGCGCCGGTTTTCTTGGGCAGTACTGGCCGGCCTACGGCTCATCTACCGCTGGAGACCATGGCCGATAAGATCGAATGGACCGTACAAGACCGGCGACAGGTAGGCGAAGACCAACGTCTGATCCTGGTTCGCCGCTAAGCGTTTAAATTCACGGTGCATCCCGTAGCTGCTATCTGAAGTGGCAATGGGTGCATTGAAAGGGTGCAAAACAGTATGGCACTGAACAAGGTTGAAGAAATCGTTGAGGACATCCGCCAGGGTAAGATGGTAATCCTGATGGATGATGAAGACCGGGAGAACGAAGGCGACCTGGTGATGGCTGCTGAGCATTGCTCTGCCGACGACATCAACTTCATGGCGCGCTTTGGCCGCGGTCTCATCTGCATGCCCATGACTCGTGATCGTTGTGATCAGCTGGGCCTGCCGTTAATGGTGCAACAGAATGCGTCGGGCTTTGGTACCAAGTTTACGCTGTCCATTGAAGCGGCTACCGGCGTGACTACCGGGATTTCAGCGGCGGATCGCGCCCGCACCGTGCAGGCAGCGGTAGCCCGTAACGCCAAGGCGTCGGACCTGGTTCAGCCGGGGCATATTTTCCCTTTGATGTCTGATCCAGGCGGTGTACTTAGCCGCGCAGGCCACACAGAAGCATCCTGTGACCTTGCCTCTCTGGCTGGTTGCGAGCCGGCGGGCGTTATCTGTGAAGTGATGAACGATGATGGCTCTATGGCACGTCGGGAAGATCTTGAGCGCTTTGCGCAAGAGCACAGCCTCAAAATCGGCACCATTGCTGACCTGATTCACTATCGCACCACCCATGAGCGCACCGTTGAGTGTGTTGAAGAGAATCAGCTAGACACTGAGTACGGTGAGTTCAAGCTGCGCACCTACCGGGATATTATCCAGGGCTCTACGCACCTGGCCATGGTATTTGGTGAGATCCCGGTAGATGCGCCGGTGCACGTACGCGTTCATATTACCGATACGCTTCGGGATCTGCTTGGGGCGCGTCGCAAGGATTCCCGCAGCTGGCCGCTGCACCATGCGCTTGAGAAAGTAGCAGCAGAAGGCTGTGGTGTTGTGGTTCTGCTCAACAGCGCTGAAGACAGCTACGACCTGGAAGACCGTATTCAGGAGTTCTTTGATCAGGGGCAGAGGCCTGCTGGCAAAGGCAGTTCCGGTGTTTATTTCACCGTGGGCACTGGCTCCCAGATTCTGCGGGACCTAGGCGTAAGCAAGATGCGCTTGCTTAGCCCGCCCGTAAAATACTCAGCAATTTCTGGATTTGATCTGGAAGTGGTGGAGTATATTCCTTACACCCCAGACTGATAAACCTGGCTGCAGCACTATGTCTGCAGCCCGTGAAGGAGCCACCGATGGCGGATATCAAAGTAATTGAAGGTGATTTTACCCAGTGCACTGGGCGCTACGCGCTGGTGGTTGGTCGTTTTAACGGTTTTGTTGTGGAAAGCCTGGTAGAGGGTGCCATCGATATACTGCGTCGCCACGGTATTGCCGACAGCGACATCACGATCGTGCGCGTACCTGGGGCCTATGAAATGCCTTTGGCCGTAAAACGTGTCGCAGAAACCGGCGGCTATGACGCCATCATCGCTCTGGGTGCGGTTATTCGTGGTGGCACCCCGCACTTTGAGTATGTGGCGGGTGAGGCCTCAAGCGGTATTGGTGCCGTGAGCTTGGAAACAGACATACCGGTAGCCTTTGGTGTGTTGACCGTTGATTCTATCGAACAGGCCATTGAGCGCTCCGGCACCAAGGCCGGTAACAAAGGCGCTGAGGCGGCTATCACGGCGCTGGAAATGGTTAGCCTGTTCAACAAGCTGGGTGAGTAATGAGCGACACTGAAGATACGACATCCCGCCCCGCGCCGTCGGGCCAGCCAAAAGCTGGCGATCGACGCCGTGCACGGGTTCTGGCAATGCAGGGGCTTTATCAGCGCCACTTTACCAAGAGCCCGATTTCAGATATCGAAGCCGAGTTCATGGTCGACAACGACATGACCAAGGTGGATACCCTGTTCTTCCGTGATGTTCTGCGCGGTGTTCACCGCGAGCAGGCAGAGCTCGACAGGTTGATTGAACCATTTCTTGATCGCCCGCTGCAGGAGGTAGATCCTGTGGAGTTGGCCATTGTTCGTGTGGGTGCCTATGAATTGCGCCACCGCTTGGATGTGCCCTACAAAGTGGTGATCAACGAAGGCATTGAGCTGGCAAAAAGGTTCGGCGGCACAGAAGGGCACAAGTTCGTTAACAGCGTGCTGGATAAGTTAGGCCGGCGTTTGCGCTTTGCCGAGACCCGTCCGAGCTAACGGATGGGTGAATTTGAGCTGATTCGGCAGTACTTTATGCCGTTAGCCGGTTTACGCGGTTCCCACTCTGTTGTAGTGGGGCCGGGCGACGACTGTGCGGTTCAGAAAGTACCTTCCGGTTCCGACTTGGTTTTTTCTATCGATACGCTGGTTGAAGGCGTACATTTCCCCCTCAACTATCGCCCCGATTATCTTGCTTGGAGAACACTCGCGGTTGCCGCCAGCGATCTTGCGGCCATGGGCGCCGACCCTGCCTGTTTTACGCTTGCGCTGACACTGCCCGAGGTCAATGAGCCCTGGTTGCGCGATTTTACTCTTGGGCTTGGTCAAGCTGCCGAATCGTTTGGCCTAGCCCTCGCCGGGGGTGACACAACCCGCGGCCCTCTGACGCTAAGCGTACAGGTGCATGGCTTCGTGGAGCAGGGCAGCGCCATCTGCCGTTCTGGAGCTAGGCCCGGTGACCTGATTGTGGTATCCGGAGCCTTGGGCGATGCCGGCGCAGCCTTGGGCTATCTTGAGTCCCAGAGCCCCACGGCGGATGAACAGTTTGTGCTGGAGCGTTATCATCACCCCGAGCCAAGGCTGACATTAGGCGTCGCCTTGAGGCACCTCGCGACGGCCGCCATTGATATATCCGATGGTTTACTTGCGGATCTCAATCATATTCTCGAAGCTTCCACGGTAGGCGCAAGTATTAAACGTGCGCGCGTGCCGGTATCTCCAGCGCTTACTCGCTTGAAGGGCAATGCTGCCATAGATTATGCGCTGCACTCGGGCGATGATTACGAGCTATGCGCGACCATCCCAAAATCAAGCTGGGCGAATGCGCCGACGTTGTTGAAACAACAACTCACGGTTATTGGTGTGATTGAATCGTCCCCTGGTTTGCGCCTTGACGGGGCTGATGTAAAGTCAGGCTCAGGGGCTGTGGGTTTTGACCATTTTAGGAGAAAAGCATGAGCCAGGAAGATCAGTGGCCAGAGCCGGATTTACCCCAAGCCATCCTGCCGCCGGGGTTTCTAAAGAATCCGGTACACCTTTTGGCCTTCGGGTTTGGCAGCGGCGCAGCGCCACGCGCCCCCGGAACCTGGGGCAGCTTGGCGGCTATTCCTTTATGGTATGGCTTCGCTTGGTTGCCGCCCGTTGCCTATTGGCTTGTTGTTGCGCTGGCGTTCGTGGTGGGTATTTGGTTGTGTGGCAAAACGGCCACGGACCTTAAAGTACACGACCATGGCGGGATTGTGTGGGATGAGTTTGTAGGGATGTGGATTGCTTTAGGGCTTTTTCCGGACCAGATCTACGGCGTACTACTGGCGTTTGTACTTTTCCGGTTTTTCGATGTTCTCAAACCTTGGCCGATCAGTTGGCTGGATGAGCGTATGCCCGGGGGCTTGGGAATTATGGTGGACGATGTGGTTGCAGGTGCCATGGCGCTTCTGTGCCTGCTCGCAATTGATGTCTGGCTTATGCCTTACATCCTATAGAGAGCTCCCCGGGCTTTCGGGCGCTGCGTTGTTGGTAGGGTTTGTTTAAAATTAATACAAATTTGGGTAACTTCAACATTATTTAACAAATATGTGATGGCGTATTCAGTTGCCCTCTTCGGGCGTGGTGTTCAGAATGCACCTTAGCTGGCCGAACGCTTCCTTCCAGGCCTTCCCCGTACCGTAAAGGAGATAGCATGAGTATTGTTCACGTTATGCGTGTAACCAGGTTTGAGATAAGCCGTTCTCGCAGGTGGCCGCAGATGGCCCAAGCCATGTTATCTGCTGTGCTCTTGTTGGCTCTTGCCGGTTGTTCATCGGCGATAACCAAGCTTGAAACTTGGGAGGGAAGCCCCGCCACTGCAGTAAATGCAGCAACGTTAAAAGCGCCGGGTGCCATTCACGTTAGCCGGGTTAACGGGCGCTCAATGACCAATTATCTGATGGATGATCTGGCACTAGATTATGCATTGCTGCCAGGTGAGAACCAGGTGGTATTTACCTACAAAACCATCTGGGCCAAAACCGGCGTGGTGCAAAATGGCGAATCGAAGGTTCACGTGATCGAAAGTGAGCCTCAGGTTGTGAGTTTTGAGGCGGCGCCCAATGAGACATACCATTTCGAGTTTGATAAGCCGGAATCTCGCCGGCAGGCAGAAGAAATGATTCCCAAGTTTTCTGCGGCGGTTGTAGGGGGCAGTGGCCAGGCCTTGGCTCAATCGTCAAGCTGGTCGCCCGGCGACAGCGCTTTGGTAGCGCGGACGCCTATGCCTGATGAACCCAATACGCAGGCTGCTGATGGCGAGTACTTCCCTAGCAAAGGCGAAAGCTCGCTGAATCGTTTAAAGGCAGTTTGGGAAACCGCTACGGACGAAGAGAGAAAATCGTTTCTACGCTGGGCATTTGAGTAAGCACTCAGCGCTTGAAGCGGCCCATAAGCTTCTTCAGCGCACTTTCTGCTAAACCCATGGCATCGTCTGCCAGTGTTTGGTTCCGAGTTTCTGCGAGAGGCGTGTGCATCTCCTCCGGGTCCAGTTTGTTGGCGGCGTCCTCAATGGCATTGAGGCTGTCCCACACATGATGGCGCAGCGACTCACCCTGGGTGACAACGTCGGGGCAAATGGTGAAGTTGAGTGTCAGGCTGCCCTGGTAGCTCACGGCCACAATAACCAGCCCCATGCTGTCGAACAGCGGAGCGGCGTTATATTGCTGCACCAGCCTCGCACCCTGCAGGTACAAAGGTACCTGGGGGCCGGGAACGTTGGTAATGGGCAGGTTGAACACGGGCTGATAGCGCTGGGCAATCTGCAGTTCGGAGTACAGCCGGGCGGCTAGCGCCAGCATGGTGGAGGGCAAAATCTCCGTCAGCCGATCTGCGGCAATGGCCTCACGGTAGGGTTCTGAGGCCACCGCATTCCAATGAATTCTACGAACGCGCCGGGCCGGGTTTTGCTCGTTGGTGGCAAGATCCAGAAGCATCGCAGACATCTGGTTGCCGGTGGTTCTGCGCAGCGTGCTGGAGCGCACCGAAATGGGCGTCATGGCAATCAAAGACGCGTCGGTGCCCGCTCCTTGCTCGCTGAGGTATCGCCGCAGTGTTTCTGCGCAAAGCCCTAGCACCACGTCGTTGAGAGTCACATCCCCGAGAGACGCTTTGATGGCTTTTAGGCGGGATAATTCAACTTTGGCCGAGATGATCTGGCGGTTGGCCGTAATCTGACGGTTGAGCGGACTTTTCGGTGCGGAAAACAGCGGGAATGGCAGGGGTATCTTCCGTAACTGCTTCTGGATCAAGCCCCGGGCCGTTGCCTCTATGGCCCCGACGGCCGACGAGGTGACTCGCAAGGGCGTACGCAACATGTTGGCGCCGGCCTGGATCATTACCCGTTCTTCTGATGGCTCGGGGCGCGATTGCCAGGGGCGTGGCGGTTTAATTGGCTGTGGCTCGGGTGTGTATTCCAGCAGATTGCCGATTATTTCTTCACCGCTGAACGCATCAATAGCTGCATGATGCAGTTTGACGATGAGTGCGAAGCCTGCTTTGCCCTCTTTCCCGTCGCCCAAGCGAAAGCCATCCACGAAGGTTATGTGCCAAAGCGGCCGATCCCGTTTCAGAGGCTCTTCCAGAATCTTTGAGGCAAGCGTCATCAGGCTCGTCTCCCGGCTGTTTTCGCCGAGGCTTACATAGGCTAAGTGCCGTTCAAGACTGAAGTTTGAGTCGTCAATCCAGTATGGGCGGCCCAAGCGCAGGGGTATTTCTTTGAGGCGCTGGCGGAAAACCGGTACAACATGAAGGCGGCTTCTCAGATAAGCAACAAAGGTGCTGAACGCTAGGGGCGTTTCTTGCTCACTGGCATCAAAGAGGTAGATGCTACCGATATGCATCGGCGCGTTTTCAGATTCCAAGTATAGAAAGGAGGCGTCCAATTCCGAAAGCTGCCGCATCAATGGGCTCCGTTCGTTGTTGAGAGTTCTGGCAGTATAAATGAATTGGCTGCTGATCCCGTTGACTCATTTGCCTTTGAGGGGTCTGCGGCGGAGCCATTCTGACACTTGTCTATTTCACGACATTGGTTCGTTAGCCTGCCCATTATGGATGGTATTAGCTAACTCGCGCCACGGCGACCTGGGTCAGCAGCTCTAAAGCTTCTTTGTGCGGCGAGGCGGCAAGAGCATTCAGGGCGTCTGAGGCTTTAGCCGCTTCGGCTTTGGCCCGCTCCATGGTGTATTCCAGTGCGCCAGAGGCCTCAACACGTTTTAGAACCTGCGGCAAATCATCCAGCCCGCCTTTGCGGATGGCCTGGCGAATAAGCTGGCGGTCTTCTTCGTTGCTGTGGGCCATGGCGTGGATCAGGGGCAGCGTGGTTTTACCTTCTGCCAGGTCGTCGCCGACGTTTTTACCCATGGTTTCGGCGTCGCCGCGGTAATCCAGCACATCGTCTACCAGCTGAAAGGCCAGCCCCAGATGTTTGCCGTAATTTTTCAGTGCCTGCACTTGCGCATCGTCGGCATTGGCGAGCAAGGCGCCGGTATGAGATGCCGCTTCGAAAAGCATAGCGGTTTTATTGTGGATGACGGTCATGTACTGATCTTCGGTAAGATCCGGGTTCTTTATGTTCATCAGCTGCATCACTTCGCCTTGGGCGATCACCGCCGTGGCGTGAGACAAAATCTCCATAATAGGGAGGCTCTTCAGCTCTACCATCATCTCGAACGCGCGGGCGTATAGGAAATCACCTACCAGCACGCTGGGGGCGTTTCCCCAGTTAGCATTTGCTGTGCTCCGGCCCCGGCGCATAGCAGATGTATCCACAACATCATCATGGAGCAGGGTAGCTGTATGCAGGAATTCGATCACCACGGCGAGCTTTAGATGTTCATCTTTGCTATAGCCTGCAGCGCGGCTGGAAAGTAAGACCAGTAGGGGCCTCAGGCGCTTACCGCCGCTTTCAATAATATGCTGGGCTATTTTCTCTACCAGAGGAACGTCTGAAGAAAGCCGCTGGATGATCAGGTCATTAACGCGGTTGAAGTCGTTCGCCACGGTGTCGTAAATGCGCTGGGCTGTCATGCGGCTTGTAGATCCCTTGCTGGAGTCGTAGTGATGTAGCTATCTCGTGTGCTGATAATACAGGCAGGACGCGGCAATGCTAGATATTGCACCCGTTAGTGTCAACCTAGCTTGTGTTTCTGGTCGCCTTTTCGTACAATCACGCGCCCAACTCATCCCAACCTGCGCTCCCTGTTATAGGGTTGCCAAAGCGCTTCCCTTAGAATCAGGCGGATAAGAGCAGGGATGGGTCAATCGCGGAGAAAGTTAATGTACGCAGTTATTGTAAGCGGTGGTAAACAGCACCGTGTTAAAGAAGGCGAAACTCTGAAGCTGGAAAAGCTGGAAGTGGAAACTGGCGGCAACATCGAGTTCGATCGCGTTCTGCTGATCGCTGACGGCGACAACTTTAAAGTTGGCGTGCCAGTTGTTGATGGTGCCAAAGTGACTGCAGAAGTGGTTAGCCACGGTCGTCACGATAAGATTAACATCATCAAGTTCCGTCGTCGTAAGCACTCAATGAAGCGTCAGGGCCACCGTCAGTGGTTTACTGAAGTCAAGATTACGGGTATTCAGGGCTAGTCTCGATAAAAACCCGAAAAACCCCTTAACAGGAGGCTCTCATGGCTCACAAAAAAGCAGCAGGTAGTACCCGTAACGGTCGCGATTCCGAGTCGAAACGACTTGGCGTGAAGCGCTACGGCGGCGAATCAGTATCTGCAGGCAGCATTATTATTCGTCAGCGCGGAACCCGTTTCCACCCAGGCGTTAATGTTGGCTTGGGCAAAGACCACACGTTGTTCGCGAAAGCAGACGGCCAGGTTAAGTTCGAAATAAAAGGTCCGCAGAACCGCAAGTTTGTAAGCATCGTTCCAGCGGCTGCGTAAGCAGCGGCGATTCGGTTCTGTCGAACCTTGGGTAGCCCTGATATTCTACTAATACAGTCAGAAGTCAGAGCCACCCGGAGCCCCGCAAAGCTTCCTTGAGGCTGCGGGGCTTTTTAGTTTATGCGCCACGCGCAAAGGGTTTATTTCATGAAATTCGTAGACGAAGCCACCATTATTGTAGAAGCCGGTAAAGGCGGGCACGGCTGCCTGAGCTTTCGGCGTGAAAAATACGTTCCCAGAGGTGGCCCCGATGGTGGCGACGGCGGGGATGGTGGCTCCGTATATCTTGAGGCGGTCGATTCCCTCAATACTCTGATTGATTATCGCTTTCAGCGTAAGCATAAGGCCCATGGCGGTGAGCAGGGTTCTGGTCGTAACTGCACGGGCACCAAGGGTGAGGATTTGGTATTGCCGGTGCCAGTCGGTACCACGGTGGTTGATATGGATACCCATGAGGTGCTCGGCGACCTAGCCCGTATTGGTCAGCGCTTAAAGGTAGCCCAAGGTGGTTTCCATGGCCTTGGCAATACTCGTTTTAAATCTTCTATCAATCGTGCGCCTCGCCAAACCTCCAAAGGCTCTGAAGGCGAGCTCCGGAATCTGCGTTTGGAGCTAAAGGTGCTGGCGGATGTTGGCCTTTTGGGGCTGCCCAACGCGGGCAAGTCCACGTTTATACGTTCTGTGTCAGCCGCTACGCCCAAGGTTGCGGACTATCCGTTTACCACACTAATCCCTAACCTGGGTGTGGTGAGCGTGCAAGCGCATCAGAGCTTTGTAATTGCGGACATTCCCGGCCTGATTGAAGGTGCTGCAGAAGGGGCAGGCTTAGGTATTCGTTTTCTGAAGCACCTGGTTCGCACCCGCTTACTGTTGCATCTTGTAGACGTGGCACCTTACGACGGTTCCTCGCCAGCTCATGCGGTCACTACGATTGTTCATGAACTGGAAAAGTTCAGTGAAACCTTGGCCAGCCGCGATCGTTGGTTAGTGTTGAACAAAGTCGATATGGTGCTGGAAGATGAACGTGAGGCTCATTGTCAGGCGATCATTGATGAGCTTGGCTGGCAAGGCCCGGTTTTCCGTGTTTCAGCGTTGACCGGTGAGGGCACCAAGCCGCTGACTCAAGCGATCATGCGCTGGATTGAAGAGCGCGCAGAGGAAGAGGCTGAGAACCCTGAGATCGCCGAGCAGGAAGCCGCAAGGCGCCAGCGGATGGACGAAGAGGCCCGAGTCGGTATAGAGGAAGAAAAACAGGCTATCCGGGCTGCTCGCGACGAAGCTGATGATGGCTTCGACGAAGACGACGACGATGATTACGATGTTGAAGTGGTATATGCGCCGGACTAAATTGAAAGGAACAGTGTCTGCACCATGACTGAGCGTGCCCAATTGCAACAGGCTCGTCGCTTGGTTGTAAAAATCGGAAGTGCCTTGCTGACCAATGATGGCCGTGGCCTGGATGTGGATGCGCTGGGGCTTTGGGTTGATCAGATGGCTGCGCTGGTAAAGCAGGGCGTAGAGTTGGTGGTGGTTTCCTCAGGTTCCGTGGCGGAGGGCATGAGCCGCTTGGGCTGGAAAAAACGCCCGGAGCGGTTGCATGAGGTACAGGCCGCCGCTGCCGTAGGCCAGATGGGGTTGGTGCAAACTTGGGAAGCGCAATTCAAGCGCCACGGTATTCATACCGCCCAAATTCTGCTGACCCACGACGATCTTTCTGATCGTAAGCGCTACCTGAATGGTCGAAGTACGCTCAGGGCGCTGCTGGATTTTGGCGTTGTGCCTATCGTAAACGAGAATGATACGGTGGTTACCGATGAGATCCGCTTTGGCGATAACGACACCCTAGGAGCTCTGGTTACCAACGTAGTTGAAGCCGATGGCCTGATTATTCTTACCGATCAGCTTGGTTTGTTTGATAAAGACCCTCGCAAAAACCCAGATGCCAGCCTGATCACAGAGCGCTTTGCCGGTGATCGTGAGCTGGATGCCATGGCGGGTGACAGCGCTGGTGCGCTAGGCCGAGGCGGCATGCAAACCAAGCTTCGTGCTGCGCGTTTGGCGGCGCGGTCGGGAGCGTTCACGGTCATTGTGGGCGGCCGTATTGAAGGTGTTCTCAGCCGGCTACGCCAAGGTGATGTTGTTGGCACTCTGCTGCTTCCGGAGCAGGGGCGTATCGCAGCACGCAAGCAGTGGCTGGCCAGCCATTTGCAGACCCGCGGCAAGCTAACGCTGGATGAAGGTGCGGTAAAAGTGCTTCGCCAAGGTGGTCGCAGTTTGCTTCCGGTTGGTGTGAAGGGTGTTGTCGGGCGATTCCGGCGTGGCGAGATGGTGTCTTGTGTGGGCGAAGATGGCAATGAGATTGCCCGCGGGCTTGTAAATTATGGTGCGGATGAGGCGAGTGCAATAGCCGGCCGCTCAAGCAGTAGTATTGCCGACATTTTGGGGTACATTTCCGATGAGGAAATGATTCACCGAGATAACTTGGTTATTGTGTAAACGGAAACGGGTTATCTAAACCAAAAAAACCGGCTAAAAGGCCGGTTTTTTATTCGCAGTAAGAGCTTTCTAGCGCTGTGCGCTATCAGTCGCTCTTCAGCGCCTTGATCTTAGTGACCATACGGCTCTTCTGGCGGGCAACCTTGTTTTTGGTGAAGATGCCCTTGTTAACCATGCTGTCCATGATTGGCTGGGCAGTCTTGAAGGCAGCCTGAGCTTCTTCGTAGTTGCCGGACTCAATTTTGGTCTGAAACTTTTTCATGTAGGTACGAGTCATGGAACGCAGGCTGGCGTTGTGCTTGCGGCTGTTCTCGTTCTGACGTGCGCGTTTTTTGGCTTGCGGGGTATTTGCCACCGTAAAACTCCTGAGTACTGAAAGTTCGTTACTGAATGATTCGTACGGAAAGCTCTGAGCAACATACCATCCAGAGGCTCCCTAAATCGCGGGCGCGCCATAACCGGCGCGTCGAATTAAATGACGCGGAACTATGCCGCTCAAACCCGTAAATGTCAATACCGGGCTCCATATAGATCCACGGCACAAAAGGCCTGTGGTAAACTCGCGGCTCGCCGGACACGGGTGCAGCAGGGAAGCAGGTAATTCCCGAGATACCCGGCCGAAAGTGTGTGCAACCCCGGATAAAAACCCGCATGTCATCGCAACCCGAAACGTCACCGGAAAAACAGCCACCTGCCCGAGCGCCCGGCCTGCTTCGTTCTTCTGGCTTAGTGGGCATTATGACCATGTTTTCCAGGGTTTTGGGCCTGGTGCGAGATATGGTGATTGCGCGCTATTTCGGCGCTGGTGCCGGGGCGGATGCGTTCTTTGTCGCGTTCAAAATACCCAATTTCTTACGCAGGTTGTTTGCCGAAGGCGCGTTCTCTCAGGCGTTTGTGCCTGTGTTGTCTTCATATCGTGCGAAGCAAGAAATTTCTGAGGTAAAACGCCTGGTGGATGCAGTTGCCGGCTCTCTGGGTCTGGTTCTGCTGGGCATCACGCTGGTCGCCATGTTGGGCGCGCCGCTTCTCACCGCCGTTTTTGCCCCTGGCTTTCTGGGTGACGACGTTAAATTTGCGCTGACCAGCGACATGCTGCGCATCACCTTCCCCTATTTGTTGATGATTTCTCTAACGGCGTTTGCCGGCGGCATCCTCAACAGCTATGACCGCTTTGCGGTGCCGGCCTTCACGCCCGTGTTACTCAACCTCTCGATGATCGGCGCGGCCGTTTACCTTGCCCCCCTGATGAACGAGCCGATTATGGCTTTGGCCTGGGGGGTGCTCATTGCCGGCGCATTGCAGCTGTTCTTCCAGTTGCCATTTCTAATGCGGCTAGGGCTTATGCCTCGGCCCCGAGTTGATTACCGGCACGAAGGCGTCAGCCGCATACTCAAACTGATGGTGCCCGCTCTGTTTGGTGTGTCGGTTAGCCAGATAAATCTTCTGTTGGATACCGTTCTGGCGTCGTTTCTGCAAACAGGTAGCGTGTCCTGGCTGTATTATTCAGACCGGCTTGCGGAACTGCCCTTGGGTGTATTCGGAATTGCGATTGCAACCGTTATTCTGCCAAGCCTGTCTCGTAAGCATGCGGCCTCTTCAACGGATCAATTTGCCGCTACGCTAGACTGGGCAGTTCGTGCGGTGCTAATTATCGGTGTTCCGGCGGCGCTGGCGCTGGTCTTACTGGCCGAGCCATTGATTGCGACGCTGTTCCATTATGGCGAAGTCACCGATATGGATGTGGCCATGTCGGCCCAGAGCTTGCGAGCTTACTCCGCCGGGTTGCTGGCTTTCATGGTTATCAAGGTGTTGGCGCCGGGCTTTTTTGCACGGCAAGACACCCGCACGCCGGTCAAAATCGGCATTATTGCCATGGTTGCCAATATGGTGTTCAACCTGGCGCTCATTGTACCCCTGGCCCACGCGGGCCTCGCACTGGCAACGTCGCTATCAGCCTGGCTTAACGCCGTGTTGCTCTGGCGAGGTCTCAAGCGACAAGGCGCCTGGAAAAGCCAGCCAGGTTGGGGGAAATACCTCACTCAGATTGGCCTGGCTAACGCTGCTATGGTCGCTGTTATCCTCTGGCTTAATATGCCTGTAATGCGCTGGCTGTCGGCGGATGGCATCGAGCGTTCTTTGTATATGGGTATGCTGGTGGTTGCTGCTGGTGGTGCCTACTTCGTTGTTCTGGCGTTGACGGGGGTGCGGGTAAGACATTTCCGCCAGAGGTGAGGTATAATCGCGCGTTTTCTCGACAGTGCTTTGCCCATGGGTAAGCGCTGAAAGCCAACTGGCAAATGAAGGTTCGCATTGCATGCGTCTGATCCGGGGCCTGACCAACCTGAAAATGCTTTCCAGGCAGGTGAATGCACCGCTGGCAGAAGGCTGTGTTGCCACCATCGGCAACTTCGACGGCGTTCATCTTGGCCATCAAACCATCATCGATCAGGTAAAGCGCAAAGCCACGGCTTTAAGTTTACCTTCGGTGGTTATGGTTTTTGAGCCTTTGCCAAGGGAATTCTTTCAGGGTCTGGAAGCGCCTCCCCGGCTTATGGGGTTCCGACAAAAGCTTGAAGCTCTGCTGATCGCAGGCATTGATATCGTGTTATGCGTGAGATTCGATGAAACCTTTCGCAGTTATTCCGCCATGGATTTCATAAACAACGTTCTGATTGACGGGCTGGCAGTGCGCCACTTGGTTGTTGGCGATGATTTTCGTTTTGGCTGCGACCGTGCGGGGGATTTTGCGCTGTTGGAACAGGTGGGTAAAACCGCCGACTTTTCCGTGGAAAACACGTGCACCGTAACCGTGGCAGGCGAGCGTGTGAGCAGCACGGGAGTTCGCAACCTGCTGCTTGATAATCAGCTGAGCAAGGCCGAGTCTTTGCTTGGGCGCCCATACGTTATTCACGGTCGCGTCGTTTATGGCAGGCAGTTGGGCCGCCAAATTGGATCGCCCACAGCAAATATCCTGCTACACCAGATGCCGGCTTTGCGGGGCGTTTATGTGGTTGGCGTTACGCTTGACGACGGAACCACACACGACGGTATTGCCAACATCGGCCTGCGCCCCACGGTGGATGGCAAGCAGCCAGCGCTGGAAGTGCACCTGTTCGACTTTACTGGCACACTTTACGGCCAGCATATTAGCGTTGTGTTCCGCCACGGGCTGCGGGATGAAGAGAAATTTGATTCTATTGATGCGCTCAAAGCGCAGATCGCCAGGGATTTCGACGCTGCACGAGCGTGGCTGACCAAATAAACTGACCTAAAGAGTACGCACACGAACCATGAGCGACTATAAGCACACCCTGAATCTGCCGGAAACCGCGTTTCCCATGCGTGGTAATCTAGCCAACCGTGAGCCTGAAATGCTCAAGCGGTGGCAGGATCTGAACGTATACGCCAACCTGCGCAAGCAGCGCGAAGGGCGTGAAAAGTTCATCCTTCACGATGGCCCTCCCTACGCCAACGGCAGCATTCACATTGGTCATGCGGTCAACAAGATTCTGAAGGACATGATTGTTAAATCCCGTGGCTTCATGGGCTTTGATGCGCCCTACGTGCCAGGCTGGGATTGCCATGGCTTGCCGATTGAACACAAGGTTGAGCAGAAGATTGGCAAGGCCGGTGTGAAGGTCGACTACAAAACCTTCCGCCAAGCGTGCCGGGATTACGCCACCAAGCAGATCGCTGGCCAAAAAGCCGACTTTATTCGCCTAGGCATCATGGGTGAGTGGGATAAGCCCTACCTAACCATGGACCCGAAAGTAGAAGCGGGCATTGTGCGGGCGCTGGGCAAGATCGTCGCCAAGGGCCACTTGATTCGGGGTTACCGGCCGGTTTACTGGAGTGTGGTGGGTCAGTCCGCGCTTGCAGAGGCCGAAGTGGAATACCAGGACAAAACCTCGACGCAGATTGATGTGCGCTTCACCGCCGTAGATCAGGCAAAAGCCCTGTCGCTGTTTGGCACAGACAAAGGCGAAGGTGATGTGTCCGTGGTTATCTGGACCACCACGCCCTGGACTATTCCTGCTAACCAAGCGGTATCGCTCAATGCCGATCTGGATTATGCGCTGGTACAGGTTGACGCGGGCAATGGCCCAGAACGGATGATTCTGGCGGCTGCCTTGGTCGAAGGCGTTATGGCGCGCTGGGAAATTGAAAACTTTGAAGTGCTAGGCACCTGCCTGGGCACAGGTCTTGAGCACCTTGCGTTGCACCACCCGATTTATGACAAGCAGGTACCAGCAATTTTGGGTGACCACGTGTCTCTCGATGCCGGTACCGGCGCCGTGCACACAGCGCCTGATCACGGCATGGAAGACTTTGTGGTCGGCAAAATCTACGGCATTGGTACGTTGAACATGGTTCAAGCCGATGGCACCTACACCAGCGCCACCGGTGAGTTCGCAGGTGTTCATGTTTACAAGGCCGACGATCCCGTATGCGATGCACTGGTGCGCGAAGGCAAACTGGTTCGCAAGGAAAAATTCCGCCACAGCTTCCCCCATTGCTGGCGTACCAAAACGCCTCTGATTTACCGGGCCACGCCGCAGTGGTTTATCAGCATGGAGAAAGAGAACCTCCGCGCAGACGCATTGGAAGCTATTAAGGGCGTGCGCTGGATTCCTGCCTGGGGCCAGAACCGTATTGAAGGCATGGTCCAGCAGTCTCCGGACTGGTGTGTCTCACGCCAGCGCACCTGGGGCGTGCCGATCACCCTGTTTATCCACAAAGAAACTCAGGAACTGCACCCGGATACCCAAGGCCTGATTGAGAAAGTAGCCCAGGCCATTGAAACCGGTGGCATTGACGCTTGGTACGAGATTGATACCCGTGAACTGCTGGGTGACGATGCCGACCACTACGAAAAAGTTCTGGACACGCTGGATGTGTGGTTCGATTCCGGCGTGACTCACGACTCCGTGTTGCGCGTGCGACCCGAGCTGGGCCAGTTCCCGGCGGATCTGTACCTAGAAGGCTCTGACCAGCACCGTGGCTGGTTCCAATCCTCACTGAAAACCTCCATCGCAATGAACGGCGTGGCGCCCTACAAGCAGGTGTTGACCCACGGGTTCACCGTGGATGGCAAAGGCCTTAAGATGTCCAAGTCGCTGGGCAACGTGATCGTGCCCCAGGAAGTTATGAATGAGCTGGGCGCAGACATTCTCCGCCTGTGGGTTTCAGCAACCGATTACAGCGGCGAGATGACGGTTTCCAAGGACATCTTGCGGCAAACCGCCGACGGGTATCGCCGTATCCGCAACACCTCGCGCTTCCTGTTGAGCAACCTCACAGGCTTTGATCCGAAGCAGCATGCGGTCGCGCCAGAAGACATGATTGCGCTGGACCGTTGGATGGTCGATCGCGCCCTGCAATTGCAGAACGAGCTGCATGAGGACTACCAGAACTACGACTTCCTGAGGATTTACCAGAAAGTATATAGCTTCTGTGAAGCTACGCTGGGCGGATTTTATCTCGATATCATCAAAGATCGACAATACACCACCCAAGCCGATAGCCTGGCGCGGCGTTCTTGCCAAACTGCGCTTTACCAGGTGGCCGAAGCACTGGTGCGCTGGATTGCACCCATTCTGAGCTTTACCGCCGATGAGATCTGGCAGCACTTGCCGGGTGAGCATGGTGATACCGTGTTTTACGAAACCTGGTACGAAGGCCTGACGGCACTTCCTGAAAACGCCGAGCTGGGACGCGACTACTGGCGCCGGATGTACGGCGTGAAAGAAGCTGTAAACAAATGCCTGGAAGAATCCCGAGCACGTGGTGAAATCAAGGGCTCTCTGAGCGCCGAGGTCACGCTCTATTGTGAAGGCGATTTGGCGGCCGATCTAGAGAAGCTTGGAGAAGAGCTCCGCTTTGTGCTGATTACGTCCGAGGCAACTGTGAGGCCAGTATCGGAAGCGGGCAGTGCCGAGATGACCAGCTGCGAAGGTTTGCGGCTAAAAGTGGCGCCTGCTACCCACGCCAAATGCGAACGCTGCTGGCATCATCGGGAAGACGTAGGTACCCAGCCCGGGCACGAAGACCTGTGCGGCCGCTGTGTGACCAATGTGGAAGGGGCGGGTGAAACCCGATCGTTTGCCTAATGGATACGGCAATGATGAGTGAGAAAACAACCGGAACCCAACTGAAATGGCTCTGGCTGGCGGCGCTGGTGCTGGTGCTTGATCTGGGCACCAAAGCCATAGCGACAGCCATGCTGACCTACGGTGACCCGGTGCCGGTTATCCCCATGTTTAACCTCACTTTGCTGCACAATACCGGGGCCGCATTTAGCTTCCTTGCCGGTGCGGCCGGCTGGCAGCGTTGGTTCTTCGTAACGCTGGCGTTGGTGGTTAGTGTAGTGCTGGTCGGCTGGCTGAGAAAGCTGCAGCACCATGAAACCTGGTCAGCCATCGCCATCGTGCTGATTTTGGGCGGTGCCCTTGGTAACGTATACGACCGGCTTGTGCATGGTTATGTTGTCGATTTCCTGCATTTTTATTGGCAGGACTGGCACTTTCCCGCATTTAATCTGGCCGACACTGCCATTACCATAGGTGCAGCCATGATGATTCTTGATATGTTCCGCAAGCCTGCCGATTCCGGCAAGCCGGCGAACGGGAGCGAATAAAGCCCATGAAAGAACTGCCTGTAGATAAGGGAACACGCGTAACCCTGCACTTTGCGCTGAAATTCGAGAGCGGCGAAGTGGTTGATACCACCTTCGATAAAAATGCGGCGACGCTGGAAATAGGTGATGAAAGCCTGCCGCCGGGCTTTGAAGCCTATCTGATGGGTATGAAAGCCGGCGACAAAGCTAGCTACGAAGTGCCACCTGAAAAAGCCTTTGGCCAGCACAACCCTAGCAATGTGCAAACATTTAAACGGCACGAATTCAGTGCCGATATGGTGCTAGACCCAGGCGTAATGATCTCCTTTGCCGACGCGCGCCAGCAGGAGTTGCCAGGAGTAGTCAGCCGCGTGGAAGGGGATGAGGTGGAAGTGGATTTCAATCACCCGCTGTCCGGGCGTACACTGACCTTTGATGTTGAAATTGTTGACGTAGAACCGGCAGGGCAGACGCACTGACTATGCACATTAGATTGGCAAACCCCCGTGGATTTTGTGCTGGCGTAGATCGCGCCATCGAGATAGTGAATCGCGCTCTGGATGTATTCGGTGCGCCCATTTACGTGCGCCACGAGGTGGTACACAACAAGTTTGTTGTTGACGACCTCCGCAATCGCGGTGCCATCTTTGTGGAAGAACTGGATGAAGTGCCAGACGACAAGCTGGTTATCTTCAGCGCCCACGGCGTCTCCCAGGCCGTGCAGAAAGAGGCGGCCCGCCGTGGCCTGAAAGTGTTCGATGCCACCTGTCCGCTGGTCACCAAGGTACATCTAGAAGTCGTGCGCTACAGCCGCGACGGCCGCGAGTGCGTACTAATCGGGCACCAAGGCCACCCGGAAGTGGAAGGCACCATGGGCCAGTACGATCACAGTACCGGTGGCGATATCTATCTGGTTGAGAATGAAGCAGACGTCTCACGCCTGGAAGTAAACGACCCAGCCCGCGTCTCCTATGTTACCCAAACCACGCTTTCCATGGACGATACCGCCCGCGTGATCGACGCGCTGCGTGAGCGATTCCCCGAGATTGAAGGCCCGCGCAAAGACGACATCTGCTACGCCACCCAAAATCGCCAGGATGCCGTAAAGCAACTGGCCGGCGACTGCGACTTAATGCTGGTTGTGGGCTCCCCAAACAGCTCCAACTCCAACCGCCTGCGCGAGCTGGCGGAACGCATGGGCACCCCTGCCTATCTGATCGACGAAGCCTCACAGATTGATCCTCAATGGCTGGAGGGTAAATCCTCCATAGGCGTTACCGCGGGTGCCTCCGCCCCGGAAGTTCTGGTTAACGATGTGATTAGCCGCCTGCAGGATCTTGGAGGTAGCGTGCCGGAGGAGATTGCTGGGCGTGAGGAGAATATTGTTTTTTCTATGCCTAAAGAGTTGCGGATTGATGCGGTGAATGTGTGATGTGTATCACGCATTAAAACCCTGAAGGCCGCTCATCCTCTGCAAACCGCCACTTGTCTGGAACAACTGGCGGTTTTTTAGTGCTGTTGTATCTTACAAACATGAAAATTTGTTCAGGAACCGAGCCCATGCGCAAGAGAGGGGTGTTTTGATGAGAAGTGTGAATGGTTTCACGCTGATTGAAATGATGGTGACTATTGCCGTAGCGGCGATCCTGATCAGCATCGCGGTGCCATCATTCCGTAACCTGATCGTGAGTAATCGGTTGAATACACTTTCCACTGAAATGGTAGATGCGATCAGCTTTGCCCGCTCCGAATCAATCAAACGCAATAGCCCGGTTGTTCTTTGCCGCGTCGCAAGCGCTACCGCGACCGCTTGCAATTCGGATACCCTGTGGACGCATTGGGTCATTCTTTCAGGTACGGATGTGATCCGTCGGGGTGAGGTTAACAGCCACAACTCAACGATCGAGGTGTCCTCTGATCTGACGGATGACGAAGTCGTTTTCGGAGGCGACGGCCTGGCCCGCTCAGGTGGAGTGATCGTCAGTGAGAGTGGATCCGAAATTTCCATCTGCAGTACTTCTGGCCCTAGTGAGTCCATTAGAAATGTCACTTTTGGGGCTGCAAGCCGGGTGTCTACGTACAAAATTGCGGGTACCTGCTCATGAATACACTAAAAGCAACGACAGGCCTTAACACACAACACGGGCTCGGCCTCATCGAGGTGCTGATTACGGTTCTTGTGCTGGCCATTGGTTTGCTCGGGTTGGCGTCGCTTCAGCAGGCGTCCATACGCAATAACCAGAGCGCTATGGAGCGTTCGATGGGGGTGGTGCAATCCTATTCCATCATCGAAGCAATACGAGCCGACCCGGACTCCGCGAAGAGCGGGCGCTTCAACATAGCTATAGGTGATACACCCTCAGGCAGCACTTTCCCAGCGAATACTCTGACGATGTGGCGTAGCGAATTGACACAAAATCTGGGCGCCGCCGCGACTGGGTCGGTCGACTGTGATGGAACTAGCTGCACCGTGATTATCCAATGGGACGACAGCCGCGGGCTGGCTGGCGACAACACGCAGGAAATTATGACCGAGGTGCATTTATGAGCCGCAATTTTTCTCGATCTATAACTGCATTCTATTTTCGTAGCCGGGGTCTGGCGCTAGTGGAACTGATGATCTCCCTCGTACTGGGTCTGGTCATTATTAGTGCAGTGACCGGCATCATGCTTTCCAATATGCAGGGGTTTCGCACCACGCGCGGTTTGTCGCAAGTGCAAGATGCCGCAAGGGTAGGTTTTGAGCTACTTGCGCGAGACATTCGCCAAGCAGGTAACGTTCCATGTGGAAATGACATACCGGTCGTTAATGTACTGAACGATGCTCAAGGGGATCCTGATGATGTGCCATGGGAGTACGACTTTAATAACGCATTTATTGGTTTCGATGGCGACACCAGCCTAGAGGGCGTTAATAACCAGATTCAGAATACCGAATCAATTGTAATGCTGTCTGGCGCCGCATCGGACATCTATGTATCGGACTACCCCATAAATAACAACGGCGCCTCTTTCACTATCGACACCGCTAGCGGTGGACCGACCGGACTGGCTGATGGTGAGATTTTAATGATATGCAATGAAAAACAGGCAACTATCTTTCAGCTAACTCAATCTGGAAACAGCGGAAACAGCGGAAACAGCGGAAACAGCGGAAATGGAGGTGGCGGTAATTCTGGCGAAAACGTGGTCGTCAATACAGGCGGTAGTACTAGTCCCGGCAACTGCAGCAAGGGACTCGGACCTGTCATACCTGGGAACAATTCCAGCCAGCCCTGCGACACGAATGGGAACGCCGGTCCTTTTGATAAGAATGCGGTGATTGCGAGTCTGAGCAGCGTTGCATGGTACATCGGTGATAATGGCCGGCCTGACGAAGGTGGTCGATCTCTTTATATGGCGCGTCTAGGCACTAATTCCGGAGATGCGGTTCTGCGCCGTATTGAAATAGCCTCTGGAGTGACCGACCTGAATTTCCGTTTCAGGCTGATTGATACTGCGGATTTTGTGGATGCCGACACCATTACAGCTGCTAACCGATGGGCTGATGTTAATGCGGTCGAAGTCTCCATGAGCCTTCTAAGCCAAGATCAGAATATATCCACGTCAGATGCTGAAAATGGCCGTCTTGAGCGCAGTTTCACCAGTGTTGTAGCCATTAGGAGCCATTCGTTATGAATACGTATCAATCGGCAGGTAGACAATCCGGCGCTGCACTCTTGGTCGCCCTTATCATGCTTCTGATATCGACAATGGTCGGGCTGGCTTCTATGCGGGGTACCACGATGAATGAAAAGATGAGTTCGAATATGTACGACCGCTCGCTTTCCTATCAAGGAGCAGAGGCTGCACTCCTTGCTGGCGAGGCTGCGCTACTGGCCGACCCCGACATCGCAATAGACTGTACCCTTGTGAATGTTGAATGCCCCCCTTCACCAGGCACCACTTTTACCAGCACTACTACCGGTTGGACCTCGGTAGGCGCGGACTTCGAGGTGAATGAGACTCTGCTAGGCTCAACGCCGCAGTTTTACGTTGAGCGGATGGGTGTTGTTGGTGGTAGTGACGAGTTTGGGTTAGATGGCAGCGCTAACTGCTCTAATTACGGGGGGTGCGATGAGGCACCGCCAAGTGCGGCCTCATTTCGTATTACCGGCCGCAGCGGAACACCTGCGGCGGACGGGCGTTCGGTTGTAGCGCTTCAAATTACTGTCAAACAGAATCTGTGATGCACCAGAGAGGAGAGTCATCCATGAGCATTTCAATGCGTGAGCGCGTACGGTCAGGTACCGCGGCTTTCCTGGTTTCATTGTTGCTCGGCGCTGGTAACGCCTATGCCAGCGTCACTATCGACCAACAACCTTTGCTGGTGGCCAAGCCTGTGCCGGGCAATATGGCGATCATTGGTTCGTTTGAGTTTCCGACAATGGTAACTCGTGCTTACAAGACAGGCTTTGTTACTACTGGAGAATATGTCGGTTATTTTGATAATGCTAAATGCTACAAATACAGTTATAGCACTACAGAAACTGATCGACATTTTTATCCTGAGAGGTTTGGCACAGATTGTGATCGGCCTGACGAGTGGAGTGGTCAATACCTTAACTGGGCGACCATGCAGTCGATCGATATTTTCCGGCATATTTTGACCGGCGGTTACCGCCATGTAGATACGGGCACTGAGACCTGGCTGGAGAAGGGTGTCCAAACTGGGCAGGGCGCTTCTGGTAATAACTTTCCCGACGCTGTTCTTTCATCGAATGTGTCGAGCGCAACGCCGACCACTTGGTCTGGGCTCACTACTCGTATTGGCAGATCTGGTACGCGGATGGGTAACAAGATGCGGTTTACTCGCAACGGTGGCCTGAATAACAATAATCCTACTGAGTATGATCCTGCCGTACATGGTAACGATAACGAGAGCGGCCAGACATTTAGTGACTCCACCGTCTATGAGGCTTCCGTTCGTGTAAAGGTTTGTGTGGCTGGACTGCTGGAGTTTAATTGCCGTCAGTACGACAATGGATACAAGCCGGAAGGGTTGATTCAGACTAATTCTAGTAACATGCGGTATAGCGCCTTCGGTTATATAAATGACAACTCGTCCGGCAGCAATAACCGCAACAGCGAGGGCGGTATCATGCACGCCCGTATGAAGTATGTGGGCCCTCAGCGGGTTGATGACAATAATAATGAACAGTCCAATCTTAATAAGGAGTGGGATGAGATTACCGGGGTCTTTATAGCTAATCCGGATCCCGCAGATGCATTGGCTACACCTAGTGGCAACTCGACCATTGTCAATAGTGGGGTTATCAGTTACATAAATAAAAGCGGTATGATTCGAAACGACACCGAATTCAAACGATTTGATAATGTTAGTGAGCTTTTTTATACTGCCTATCGATATATGAAAGGTTTGGGTAATCGCGCAGAATATATCGACTTGCCCTCCAATATGAACGCCCGCGCTAGCCGGGTAGGTGGGCTACCCATCATTGACTGGACTGCAAGCGAAGCTGACGACCCCATTCAGTTTGAATGTCAGAACAACTTTTTCTTGGGGATCGGTGATACAAATACGCATCGAGATACCAAATTGCCCAAGGATGATGATCCGTTGAGTGCTGCTGATTTTGCCCTCCTGCGCGCCCAGATCAGCAACGAAGAGGGAGGTGTTAACGTTACAGGGGCTGGCACAGGTTCCGACTACATCTCCGCACTTGCATATGACGCCAACACGTCAGACCTCCGTCCTAACATGAACGGCAAACAGACTGCATCGACTTACTGGATTGATATTCTTGAGTCGGGGCTGAAAGGTCGACAAAATAACGCCTACTGGCTCGCCGCGAAGTATGGGGGTCTTAAGGTTCCGGATGAATTCGATCCCTATTCAATCCCGAGTACTTTCCCCAACTCATGGTGGCATACCACCGGCGAGACACTGTCGAATGAAAACCTGCGGCCTGATAACTTTTATGTCGTTGCCAGCGCGCAGGATATGGTAGATGGTCTGACCCAAGCCTTTACCGACATCCAGAAAGAGCAAACTGGCAACCGCTCTTCATTGGCGCTGAACTCAACCACGCTCAAAGCTGGCTCGGCGACCTTTCAGGCGGAGTACACCAGCGGTATCTGGACCGGTGAACTGAATGCGTTTACCTTGGATGAGGATACAGGTGAGTTAACCTTGGATGAAAATACGGGTGAGTTGATCCCGGCCTGGACGGCATCGTCGAAACTTCCTTTACCGGCAAACCGTAAAATCAAGACTTGGAATGGTAGTGCTTTTGTCAACTTCGATACCATCGCCGGCGGTATCGACAATGCAACACTGACCGGTTTGTTGAAAACTGACTCCGGCACTAGTTCCAGCTATACCGCTTCAGACGTTGTTAACTATCTGCGAGGCGTACGTACTAACGAAAATAATGCAACCGGATTACGAGTGCGCCAGAGCGTGCTAGGCGATATCGTCAACTCTCAACCGGTTTTCATTGGCAATCCAAAGCCCGGTTTATTCCGTGGCCAGACCTTTAGTGGTTCGAGCGACTATGATAGTTATGCAGGGAACTCGAGTCGGACGCCCACGGTTTATGTCGGCAGCAACGATGGTATGTTGCATGGCTTCAACGCGACTACTGATGAGGCGAACAGCGGTGTCGAGACGTTCGCCTACATCCCCAAGACTGTCATCGAGAATGGGCTTGGGGAGCTGGCAAATCCTGCATACAATCACAGATACTTTGTGGACGGCGAGCTGACAGTTGCAGACGCTTACGACGGAATAAAGTGGCGCACCATTCTCGTAGGTACCTTAAGTGCCGGCGGTGTGGCTAAGGATCGCTCTACCACCCGTAATGCGATTTTTGCTTTGGATGTAACCGATCCGACCAACGTGACATTTCTGTGGGAGAAAAACTCCACAGACATTTCCGAGCTTGGTATCAACATAGGTAAGCCGATCATAGCGCAGATTGCCGATGGCAACTGGTCTGTGTTGCTGGGCAATGGGCCCAACAGTAGCGGTGGTAAAGCGCAGGTTATCTCGATTGGTCTATTTAACGGCACTGTAAAGACTACGGAACTGTCCGCTGATACCAACAATGGACTTTCAGCGGTAAGGGCCTGGGATGGCGACGGAGATGGCCTCACAGACACACTTTACGCGGGTGATCTGCAAGGCAACCTCTGGAAGATGACAGATCTGGACAACAGCAACCCAACTGTGCAGAAGCTGTTTCAGGCGGTGGATGCCTCTAACAATCCTCAGCCAATCACGTCTTCGCCTTTAGCGGGAAGATCGCCTTACAGTCAAGAAGTATGGTTGTTTTTCGGTACTGGCCAGTATCTTAATAATAGCGATCTGTCCGATACCTCGGTCCAGACCTGGTACGGTATAAATGATGATGGATCGACCACCGCTGCCAGCCGTAGTGATTTGTTGGAGCGTAAGATTTTGCTCGATGTTGAAGTGTCTGAAGACGCTTCGGCACGGATCATAGAGTCCGGCGCCCGGGAAGATCTCTTGGGCAAGCGCGGGTGGTATATCGAACTCTTGCCTAACGGAACCGGCCCGGCTGTTGGTGAGCGTATGGTGACGCAAAACCAGTTCCAGGGCAGTGCCTTGATCGGTAATACTCGGATTCCGGATGCAAGCGACCCCTGCGCTCCTTCCGGTCGCGGCGTTATCATGTCGATCGATCCGTTCACCGGGGCACGGCTCGTCGAAACGTTTTTCGATATCAATGGTGATGGTGTCTTCGATGCAGGGGACATGGTTGAGATTGATGGGGTGCTCACTGTGGTCTCCGGTTTGGGATTGAATACAGGATTCAGCAATCCGTCCTTTCTCGACAAGAAGATGTATATTCCAACCGATGACGGCAGTATTTCAACCCAGGACATCAATCCATTCAGCACCGGCGCCAGCAGAACCTCCTGGCGCGAACTGATCAATACAGGAAACTGAAATGACGCCGATAAGCGAATGTTGCGGAGCGACGAGCACAATTAAACGCCAAGCGGGTTTCACCTTGATCGAGATCATGATCGTGGTTGCCATTATCGGTATCGTGGCGGCGATTGCCTTGCCGGCCTACCAGCAGCATGTCGTTCGTACCTACCGCGATAGCGCGAAAGCCTGTCTGGCTCAGCATGCTCAGTTCATGGAGCGCTATTACAGTACTAACCTTACGTATGTGGGGGCTGCACCTGCTCTGGGGTGTACGACTGAGTCGAATATGGCCGGTCGCTACACCTTTGCTTTGAGCGACCTGGCCCAGAGTACCTATACGGTAACGGCTGCAGCTGTGGCGGGGTCTGCCCAGGCGGGCGACTCTTGCGGCAGTCTGGGGTTGACACATACCGGCACGAAAACCGCTGACGGTACATCCTGCTGGTAAGTGCTTAATAGATGCTGAGCGTCAACGGCACAGGCAAGTTGATTGTAGAAAGGTCAGCAGCGTAGTGGGCGCCCTCTTGAGTCCTCGGGGGTGCCGTCATTATCCGTATCTCTGGCGATTCTTATCTGACCGCCTCTGTTGATTATAATCTGACCCGCGAGCGAAGCGTCCCGTGATTTAGGGCACCATGTTATGTTTCCCAAGTCACTGTAGACCAACCCTGTGGGCCTGAACTGAAAAAAGCTGCGGTTTAATGAGCGGACGATAAGGCGCCCGTTGCCACTCGGCGAGATTGTTCTAAGCAGGACTTCATTTGCACCCAATTTTCTGGTGTTATTAGGGTCCAGAAAAGCGTGGATGTCGCCGTTCCAATCCTTGCCACAAGTGTTAGTGGTGTCAAGCGGGCAGACCGTAACAATTGCCCCGTTCATCACAGCATGTTGCCTTGCAAAAGCAAATATGCCCATCAGGCCATACAAAGCACTTTTTCGCTCCTGATTATTTATAAAAGAAGTGAATGAGGGTAGCGCTATATTCATAAGTATTGCCGCGACAACCACTACAATCATTAATTCCAAAAGCGAAAAGCCACGATTTTTGCGTGCAAACATTTCTCAACATCCTTGTATAAACCGTTATATAACGACCGCATCCTGCGTATCGCTGCCATTATAGTTTCAAAATACCTTGAAACTCACTCCATCCCCAACTTCTTCAACCGATACCGCAAAGCCCGAAAACTAATCCCCAACTTCTTCGCCGCAGCCGTTTTGTTCCAGCGGGTCGCTTCCAGCGCCTTCTCAATAGCCTGCCGCTCGATAGATTCCAAATAACCCTCAAGGTCAATATCACCCTCAGGCACCAGCGACGGGCAGGCATCGGAAATCGCGCTACCGCTGGCACTACCTGACCCCTCCAAACCATTGCCAAGATGCAGGTCTGTAGCGCTAATTTGCTCTGCATCACACAGAGTAAAAGCACGTTCAAGAATGTTTTCCAGCTCCCGCACATTCCCCGGGAAGTGATGCTCTTTTAACCGATCGACGGCATCCTGGGTGAGTGTCGCTGGGTCGCATTCATACTCTCGGGCTATCCGTTCCAGTATGTGGTTGGCGAGAAGCGCAATATCATCGGTGCGATCCCGTAAGGGAGGTACAGCCAGTTCGATCACGTTAATTCGGTAAAACAGATCCTGTCGGAAGCTTCCACCCTGAACCAGTTCAGCGAGATTACTGTGGGTGGCGCTCAGCAATCGTATGTCGACAGGTAGTTCTTTGGTGTCGCCTACGGGTCGTACTGCTTTTTCCTGAATAGCCCGCAGCAGTTTTACCTGCATGGCTAGGGGCAGGTCGGCGACTTCATCCAGAAACAGAGTGCCGCCGTTGGCGGAGCGGAATAGACCATCCTTGTTTTCCACTGCCCCTGTAAAGCTGCCTTTTTTGTGGCCGAAAAATTCACTCTCCATCAATTCTGAAGGTATAGCGCCACAGTTAACGGCAATAAAGGGCCCGTCACTGCGGGGGCCCTGCAGGTGAATCATCCTAGCTACCAACTCTTTTCCGCTTCCGGATTCACCGCTGATAAAGACCGGCGCTTGGCTTCTGGCGAGTTTGCGGGTTTGGTTGCGTAGTTTTTTGATTTGTATTGAGTTGCCGAGGAGGAGGCCAGGCTCGTCAGTTTCATCGTCTGTGACGGGGCCGGGTTCCGAGAGCCTCAATGCGCTGCTTACCAGGTCTCTAAGCCTGGTGAGCTCCACCGGTTTGGAAACAAAATCAAACGCGCCGGCTTTCAGTGATTCAATTGCCGTATCCATGCTGCCGTACGCGGTAATAACGGCAATAGGGGTGGCTGGCCGGTGTTTCTGAATCCATTGCACCAGCTCGATACCGCTGCCATCTGGCAGGTTCATGTCCGTTAGGCAGAGTTGAGGCGTATGGGTTTCCAGCAGTTTGAGTGCGCTGGTAAGGTCTGGAGCTGTCAGGGTTTTAATACCCATACGGGTAAGGGTGATCTCAAGAAGATCCCGGATATCCGGTTCATCATCAACAATCAGCGCTGTGGGAGTGGTCATCTTGTTGTGTGGGTCCATGTCAGATCATTCGCCCTGGGTGGGCAAAGGTAATGCGAAAGCAGCAGCCAAGTTGGTCGTCTTGCACCAAGGATAGGTGAGCTTGATTAGCCTCGCACAGTTCCCTTGCCAGATAAAGCCCGAGGCCGGTGCCGCCCTTGTCGGTGGTGTAAAACGGCTCAAAAATTGAGTGGCTGGTGCCTGTGGCGACTCCGGGGCCGAAATCCCTCACATCCACATAAGCGCGTTCGCCATCGGCGGTGGCACCTGCACGCAGTTCGATTTTGCGTTCGCCAGACTGCTGCTGGCTATAACGCAACCCATTGTCACACAGGTTTACCAGCACCTGTTCAACTTGGCTTTTATCAAATCGGCCCTCTGGCACCTTGGATGCGATTTTCAAAATCACGTTGGTGGGGGGGCTGGTTGTTTCCTGAGTTTGGAGGAAATCGGCCCGGAACTCTTTCAGCCAGCCGGCTAAATCAACCCGGTCGGCATTGGCCTGCTCGCGCCGGGAAAGGCTGAGCACATTCTCTATAATCCCGTTCACACGACGGGATTGGCGTCGGATGATGTCCAGCATCTGTAGGTCACTGGCATCAATGTGAGGTGACTCTTCCATTAGTTGAGCCGCATGGCTTATAGCCCCAAGCGGATTGCGTATTTCGTGGGCGATGCCGGCAGTCAGTCGCCCCAGGGAGGCCAGTTTCATTTGCTGGGCCTGCTGGGTCACTTTGCTCATATCCTCGATAAACACCAGAATCTGGTCGCCGCGCTCTTGGTCAAGTTGGGTAAAGTTAGCTTGCAGCAGTGGAGAGGTGGGGGCCGGTTGAAACGGCTCTGTGCGCATTTCAGGATTATTCAGCCAGGCCTCCAGCCCCAATTTCAGGGGTTGGGGGAGGGTTCGGGATCGGGTTGCTGGTTTATCTCTGTCTGTTGATGTGCCAAACAGCAGTTCCTCGGCTGCAGCGTTCGCCAGGCGCACCTGGCCATATCGGTCGAGCACCAGAATGCCGGTGCGCATGCGCTGGATAATTTGCTGGTTGATTTGCTCCAGCTCCGCGATGCTTTGCGCCCGGCTGGTGGCGAGCGCATCACTGCGCATCATTCGCCGGGAAATGTTCTGCAAGATAAATGCAGCTGCAAAGTACAGAATGCCGAGCGAACCGGCACGCACGATATCATCGCCATGGGCATTGAGGGTTAGTACAGCCCAGCCGGAAATGCTGAGTGAGCAGATGGCGGCGAGTGCTGCATAGAACGTACCCATGCGGCTAGGGTTAAGAATATTACCCGCCGCAACGGAAATAATAACAAGGTTGGCCAGCCCGTTGGTGATGCCGGTGCTGGTAAACAGCAACCCGTGCATGATCAGAATGTCCAGCAGAATTGAGAGGGTGACGTGCCGCGTCCCAGGCTGAAAGCCTGCCAACATAATGAGAGCAACAAAGCTGTTCAGAGCTAGGTAGCCCACTACGCCAAACTGGTAGTAGTCCAAGAGCCGGAAGCGGGTGTCAAAATTCACCGGATCAACAAATAACAGAGCCACCAGCATCAGGCTGATGACAAGCCGGTAGTAGTTGTAGATGCGGAACAACTTGGCCTGTTGTAAGCCGGATGTTTTTTTGCCGGTACTGACTGCTGATACCGTATCTGTCGCCATGGTTTTCAGAAATCCGTTGTTGAGCGGAAGAAATCAAAGTCTGTGCGGGGTTATAATAGCCTTTTCGTGGCAATCAGTTACAGGAGCCTAGCTATGTCTGTTCCCGGGAGCACTCCGCTTTCCAGTACATCACCCCGCACGTTACGGGTTGTGATGGCGCAGTTGGATTTTCTTGTGGGGGATATTCCCGGCAATACTGATCGAGTTATAGAAGCGGCGAAGCGTGCCTACTCCGATCACAAAGCAGATATTGTTGTGTTCCCCGAGCTTTGCATTACCGGGTATCCGCCGGAAGACTTGTTACTGCGCCCCAGTATGGACATCAGGGTAGATGAGGCGCTGGAGCAACTGCAAGCTGCTCATCTTGATGCGGCGATCGTTATCGGTGCGCCTGTTCGACGTGATGGCTTGCTATATAACGCGGCGATAGTGATTGAAAGCGGTAAAATTACCGGCCGCTACTTCAAGCGGTTTCCACCTAATTACCAAGTGTTTGACGAGAAACGTTATTTTGCCGATGGTGCGGATGCGGTAGTAGTCGAAATCTGTGGCGTACCGGTGGGCCTCATGGTTTGTGAAGATATTTGGGAAGATGGCCCGGTTGAGGATTCTGTGGCGCTAGGTGCACGCTTGATCATTAATCTGAACGCGTCGCCTTATGATATCCATAAACAAGCACGGAGAAAGGCGCTGCTTGAGCGAAAATCCCGTGAGAACCAAGTGAGCATTGTCTACGCCAATCTAGTGGGAGCCCAGGATGAGCTGGTATTTGACGGTGGCTCTATGGTTTTCGACGCTACTGGCTCCCTTGCTGTAGAAGCGCCGCAGTTCGTAGATGGACTGTTCCCGGTAGAGTTTCTGTGTGACTCCCATTGCCAACCAGCCTCCCAGTCACTGCCAGAGGAGCCGGCGCTGGAGGCGAGCATTTACAGCGCGCTTGTTACCGGTGTTCGCGATTATGTAAATAAAAACGGGTTCAAATCTGTGGTGCTTGGGCTTTCTGGTGGTATTGATTCTGCCGTCACCTTGGCTGTGGCGGCGGATGCGCTGGGGCCGGAGCGGGTTCGCGCGGTGATGATGCCGTTCAGGTATACCCAGGGTATCAGCCTAGAAGATGCAGAGGCCCAGGCTGCAGCTATGGGAGTTCAGTACGATGTGTATTCCATAGAACCCATGTATGAGTCGTTCATGGCAACCCTCGCCGCACCGTTTGAAGGCACAACCCTCGATACCACCGAGCAGAACCTGCAGGCCCGTATTCGTGGTGTTTTGCTTATGTCGCTTTCCAACAAGTTTGGCTCGTTAGTGCTTACCACCGGCAATAAAAGCGAAGTGGCTGTGGGGTATTCCACGTTGTATGGCGACATGGCTGGTGGTTTTGATGTGCTGAAGGATGTTTCGAAAACGCGGGTGTTTCGCTTGGCTTGGTACCGTAATTCATTGTCGCCGGTGATCCCTGAGCGGGTGATTACGCGCCCACCGTCAGCGGAGTTGGCTCCAGACCAAAAAGATGAAGATAGCCTCCCCGGCTATGACGTGCTGGATCAGATTCTTAGCCTTTACGTAGAGCAGGATTTTAGCGCGGATGCGATTGTTGCGAAGGGTTTTGATGAAGCAGACGTTAAACGTGTGATTCGTCTGGTGGATATCAACGAATATAAGCGCCGGCAAGCGCCTATAGGCGTGCGCATTACCGAGCGTGGTTTTGGCAAGGATCGCCGCTATCCCATTACCAGTGGCTGGAAGAGCGGCAAGTAGCAGATTTTGGCTTACTCGTCGCTCATAAGCCCGAAGGTAACTACGCTGGAGAGTGAGCGGTTCTCACGCCGCAGCAGGTTGGCCTCAAACTCGCCATCGCTGTTGAACGCATCGCTCTTCGGGAAGTTCTGGCGCAACAGGGCCACTGCATCCTGAGAGCCTTTTTTGAGCTTCAGAAAGTCAAAGGTCTCCGCCAGAATAATCAGCGCCTCTTCAACGGCCGGTGAGGTGGGGTAGTTTTCTGCGATGTAGCGCGCCCGGTTATTGGCTGCTACATAGGCTTCGCGCTTGATGTAATAGCGAGCGGCATGAAGCTCCAGTTCCGCCATGCGGTTGCGTACGGCAATCATGCGCTGGCGGGCATCGGCCGCGTATTCGCTTTCTGGGTAACGATTCAGCAGTTCGCTGAAATCACGGAATGCCTGTTGCTGCTCCCCTGCATCCCGGGCGGCCACGTCAATTGGGAAATAACGCGCTGCCAAGCCGATATTCAGGTTATAGGAAGCGAGCCCTCGTATGTATAGTGCATAATCAGCGTGGTCGCTTTGGGGGTTCAGGCGCAGGAAGCGGTCTGCCGCTCCTCTGGAACCCTCAAGATCCAAGTTTTGGTAGCGGGCATAAATAAGATCAAGCTGTGCTTGCTCTGCGTAACGCCCGAACGGATAGTAGGTTTCCAAGGAATCGAGGTTCTGCTCGGCTTCGTTGAAGTTGCCGGAGTTCATGGCCTGTCGCGCATTGTCGTAATAGGTTTTTTCCGGTAGCACTTCCTCCTGCTTGTTGGAGGCGCAGGCACTGATCAGGACAGCCAGTGCAGAAAGTAGCAGTAAACGAAAACCTGATCTCATGCCGAAATCCCGTATAATGTCGATAAATTCGAGTGCGTCATTATATCACACACAGGCCCGGGGGCTTAATGTCATCTGAAAACCGAATAACTGCCAGTTTTGATGTGCCGCCGAGTTTGAGTGACCGGCGGCTGGATCAAGCGGTGTCTGAGCTCATGCCCGAGCACTCGCGCTCGCGGCTGCAATCCTGGATTCGCAGCGGTGCGTTAACCGTGAACGGAGAAACTCGCAGGCCAAAAGACAAGGTGATGCTGAGTGATCGGCTAGAGCTTGATGCCGAACCTGAAGCCCAGGTGACCTGGCAGGCAGAAGAGATAAGCCTAGATGTCGTTTATGAAGATGAACACCTGCTTGTTATCAACAAGCCTGCAGGTTTGGTTGTTCACCCTGCGGCAGGCCACGCGGATGGCACCTTAGTAAATGCGGTGCTGAACTATGCTCCGGAGGTGGAGAACCTGCCCCGTGCGGGTATTGTTCATCGCCTCGATAAAGACACCTCCGGTGTGATGGTGGTCGCGCGTAGCTTGATTGCTCACACCTCGTTGGTTGACCAGTTACAAACCCGCAGCATGGGCCGAGAGTATGAGGCAGTTGTGGTTGGCACGCTTACGGGGGGCGCCACCGTCGACGCGCCTATTGGTCGCCACCCTCATGAGCGCAAAAAAATGGGTGTGGTCAAAAGCGGTAAACCCGCGGTCACCCATTATCGTTTGATCGAGCGCTTCGCGGCTCACACTCATGTGCGCTGCATACTGGAAAGCGGGCGCACCCACCAAATCCGTGTGCATATGGCCCATGTAAAGCACCCGTTGGTTGGTGATCCTCTTTACGGTGGCCGGCTGCGCTTGCCCAAAGGCACAACGGAAGCGCTGCGCGAAGTGCTGGCAGCCTTTAACCGGCAGGCGCTGCATGCGCGCAAACTCACACTGGAGCACCCAGAAACCGGCGAGATCCTGAGCTGGGAGGTGCCATTGCCAGAGGATTTCGTGGGTTTGCTCGTAGCGTTGCGTAAGCATGTTCAGGATCTGGAGAGCAATGAGCTCTGATGCCGTGTCGGGGTTGTCGCTTATCCGCCCGGATTGGCCTGCTCCCTCGAACATCCGTGCGGTGTGTACCACCCGGTTGGGTGGGGTCAGCCAATCCCCGTGGGCGAGCCTGAATCTGGGTGACCACGTGGGTGACGCCCCAAGTGATGTGCGCGAAAATCGCATAAAATTGGCCGAGGCCTGTGGTCTTCCAGTTGATGCATTCGGTTGGTTGAATCAAGTTCACGGCATTGAGGTTGTCAATTTGCCCGCAGAAGATGCCCGTGCGGTTCCGGAGGCAGATGCAAGCTATACCCGTTTAGTTGGTAAGGCCTGTACCATTCTCACCGCAGACTGCCTGCCCGTGATTCTCTGTGATCACAATGGAACCACCGTAGCCGCTGCTCATGCCGGCTGGCGCAGCCTTTGTGGCGGGGTTCTGGAAAACCTGGTGGCCAGTATGGCGTTGCCGGGGAATGCGTTGATGGCGTGGCTTGGGCCGGCAATAGGCCCGCAGGCGTTTGAAGTTGGGCCGGAAGTTAAAGCGGCTTTTTTGACGCAAGACCCGCAAGCCGAAGTTGCTTTCAGTTCAGTGGGCGCTCGTGAGGGGCATTATATGGCCGATATATACCTGCTTGCCCGGCAGCGCTTGAAAAAATTAGGCGTAAAGAATATTTACGGCGGTGCCTTGTGCATGGTTACCGATAGCCAGCGCTTCTATTCCTATCGCCGCGATGGCCAAACCGGCCGCATGGCAACCGTTATCTGGAAAAACTGAGCCTTGTCAATTTTCTGACGTTTACTCTCCGTGTTGACCTTGAAGTTTCCCCGATTGCCCCTACATTAGTTGTCAAAGCAAACCGAGTGTGTGCTAACTGACCGCATTTACCGAACAAATCGGGGAAACAAATCCATGAGAATCGATAAACTCACCAGCCTTTTGCAAACTGCACTGTCCGATGCGCAGTCACTAGCGGTGGGCAAAGATCATAACTTTATTGAGCCGCTGCACCTTATGCAGGCCATGCTTGACCAGCAAGGCAGCTCCATCAAGCTGCTCATCAAGCAAGCCGGCGCTGAGCCAGGTCGTGTGCGCCAGGCCGTCGCGCAGGAAATCGAGAACCTACCGGAAGTAAGTGGCAGCGCGGGTGATGTTTCTATGTCCAACGACATGGGGCGTCTGTTCAACATTGCCGATAAATTGGCACAGAAGCGCAAAGACCAGTTTGTTTCTAGCGAGTTGCTGCTGCTGGCTGCTCTGGAAGACCGTGGCACGCTCGGCCGTGTGCTGCGCGAGCAGGGCGTGGATAAAGCGGCGTTGGAAAAGGCGATTGATTCTGTACGTGGAGGTGAAGCCGTGGATGATGCAGGCGCTGAGGAAAACCGACAGGCCCTTTCGAAATACACCATCGACCTGACCAAACTGGCGGAGGCTGGCAAGCTCGACCCGGTGATTGGCCGTGATGACGAGATCCGCCGCACCATTCAGGTCTTGCAGCGTCGTCGCAAGAACAACCCGGTGCTGATTGGTGAACCAGGGGTGGGTAAAACCGCCATAGTGGAAGGGTTGGCCCAGCGTATTGTGAACGGGGAGGTGCCAGAAGGCCTGAAAAATAAGCGTGTTTTGTCGTTGGATATGGGTTCCTTGATTGCCGGTGCCAAGTTCCGGGGCGAGTTCGAAGAACGCCTGAAAGCAGTACTGAATGAACTAACAAAACAGGAAGGCCAGATCATCCTGTTTATCGATGAAATCCACACCATGGTCGGTGCTGGTAAAGCTGAAGGCTCTATGGACGCCGGCAATATGCTGAAGCCAGCACTGGCCCGCGGTGAGCTTCATTGCGTAGGTGCGACCACTCTGGATGAATACCGCGAAAATATTGAGAAGGATGGCGCTTTGGAACGCCGTTTCCAGAAGGTGCTGGTGACCGAGCCGAGCGTAGAAGACACCATTGCCATCCTGCGCGGCCTGAAAGAACGTTATGAGGTTCACCACGGCGTAGAGATAACGGATGGCGCGATTATCGCGGCGGCCAAGCTCTCTCATCGTTATATTGCTGATCGCCAGCTGCCGGATAAAGCCATTGATCTGGTGGATGAGGCCGGGAGCCAAATCCGCATGGAGATGGATTCCAAGCCGGAGCCTCTGGATCGTTTGGAGCGTCGCCTGATTCAGCTCAAAATTGAACGCGAGGCATTAAAGAAAGAAACGGATGCAGCGTCGAAGAAGCGCCTGGAAGAATTGTCTGACGTGATACAGGGCGTTGAGCGCGAGTATGCCGATCTTGAAGAAGTCTGGAATGCTGAGAAAGCCGCACTGCATGGTTCTCAGAATGTAAAAAGTCAGCTCGAGCAGGCCCGTATTGATTTGGAAAGCGCCCGCCGGGCAGGCGATCTGGGCAAGATGTCCGAGCTGCAGTATGGCCGCATTCCGGAGCTGGCGCGCCAGCTGGATATGGCCGGCCAGGCTGAAATGATGGAAATGACGCTTCTGCGTAACCGGGTTACGGATGAGGAAATTGCAGAGGTTGTTTCGAAGTGGACGGGCATTCCGGTATCCAAGATGCTGGAAGGTGAGCGCGACAAACTGATACGCATGGAAGACGAGCTACACAATCGCGTTATTGGCCAGAACGAGGCTGTAGAAGCGGTATCGAACGCCGTTCGTCGTTCCCGATCGGGTTTGGCTGACCCACATCGGCCTAACGGTTCGTTCCTGTTCCTTGGGCCGACGGGCGTTGGTAAAACAGAGTTGTGTAAGGCTCTGGCCGCATTCCTTTTCGATACCGAAGAGGCCATGGTGCGCATCGATATGTCTGAGTTTATGGAGAAACACTCCGTTGCCCGTTTAATAGGTGCACCCCCGGGGTACGTGGGCTACGAAGAGGGCGGGCACCTTACGGAAGCCATTCGTCGTCGCCCATATTCCGTGCTGCTGCTGGACGAAGTTGAAAAGGCGCACCCGGATGTATTCAATATATTGCTTCAGGTGCTAGATGATGGCCGCCTTACAGATGGGCAGGGACGTACAGTCGATTTCCGCAATACGGTTATCGTGATGACGTCGAATCTAGGCTCGAGCATTATTCAGCAGAAGGTCGGAGAAGAGAATTACGAGGCCATGAAAAGTGCCGTAATGGAGGAAGTAGGAACGCACTTTCGCCCCGAGTTTATTAACCGTGTGGATGAAGTGGTTGTGTTCCACCCGCTGGCGGGAAGCCAGATTCACGGTATTGCAAAAATCCAGATAGAGATTCTCAATAAGCGGCTACAGGAGCAGGATCTGAAGCTTGAGCTGGATGAAGCTGCAATGAATTTGCTGGCGGAAGTCGGGTACGACCCAGTATACGGCGCCCGGCCGCTCAAACGGGCGATTCAGCGCATGATCGAAAACCCGCTGGCGCAGAGGCTATTGCAGGGTGACTTTGTTCCTGATGACACAATTCGGGCTACTGTGGATGGAAGCAAGCTGGTCTTTGAAAAGGCCTGAGTGAAGAAGGGAAGTAAGGGGGCAGAGCCTTAGGTTCAGCCCCCTTATTTTTACTAGACTTAAAGCCTATTGCTGGGCATCAGCTTCGCAGTTTTCAGCGGTAACCTCTTCCAATTTATTGCGCTTTTCGGCGATCTCGTCCGGGGTCAGGTAGCGCATTTCGCCGTTTTCCTCAATCCGGATACGGGCATTGTCTTCTATGATCTTCAGGTTCGAGAGAGCGGTCTCGCAGTTGGCTTCACGCTGCTTTCTGCGGGCCGTCTCTACCGTGGTTTCCTGCTTTTTTTCAGCGTCGGCCTGTTGCTGCTCTTGAAGCTCACCGAGGCGCTGCTGAGCGCTAGGCCGGTTGTTTCCTCCGGTAGAGGTGCCGGAGCGAACGTTGACAGTCTCAGAGTTGGCCCCCACAGGTTGACGATCACCAAAATGGGTTATGCCGTTTTCATCCGTCCATTTGTACACGGAGGCGCTCATTGCCATGCCGGGTGCTATGGCCATCAATAGTGTCAGCATCAGGGTTGTTTTGTTCATGGCTCTACTCGTGGTGTGTTCTGTTTTACGTGTGTCTATCATGCCATTTGTGCGAAGCATTTTCTTCCGCCTGGTTCAAAACTCCGCACCCTTATTGTGAATAATAGTTGCGGATAATTATGGCAAACCTTGCATCAGTATGAACACACAAAGCAACAGCGGCTATTGACAGGGAGTTTCGCGCTGTCAGAATTGCTAATTGCCTGAAGACTGGGGTCAATACGGCAGGCAATCCCGTGCGAGTATCCCCCGTTATTTACCACACTGAGCGTGCCGCGCATCTGTCGCGGAATAGTGGTTGCATCGCAACCCGTCGATTGGCCGTTCTCCGCAACCCTCAGGAGGGCGGCTGGCCAGGAGACAACCTCTTACAAGGTGTGGAGCAGCAGCCGGTTCCGCTTTCACAAGAAGCAGGGAAACCGTGAATCCAGGCAACCGGGCGTGTGCCCGGCTCATTCACTCGTAGAAGAGGGTAGAAAATCGTGGAGTTATTGTCTGGCGCCGAAATGTTGATCCGTTCCCTACAGGATGAAGGGATCGAGTACATATACGGCTATCCGGGTGGTGCAGCCCTTCATATATATGATGCGCTGTTCAGACAGGACAAGGTCAAGCATATTTTGGTAAGGCACGAGCAGGCAGCCGTGCACATGGCTGACGGCTATGCTCGCGCTACCGGGCTACCAGGAACCGTGCTTGTGACCTCTGGCCCTGGAGCCACCAACACCATTACGGGTATCGCCACCGCTTTTATGGACTCCATCCCCATGGTGGTTCTGTGCGGGCAGGTTGCATCTACCCTAATTGGTGAAGATGCTTTCCAAGAAACCGACATGATTGGTGTTTCCCGCCCTGTGGTTAAGCACAATCTTAGTGTGCGTCATCCTTCGGAGATTCCTGGCGCTATCCGCAAGGCGTATTACATTGCCTCGACCGGCCGTCCGGGCCCCGTTGTTGTGGATATACCCAAGGACATGACTGCGCCGAACGAGCGTTTTGAATACGCTTATCCTAAAAATGTGAAGCTGCGCTCCTACAACCCAGCCATACGCGGCCACGCGGGCCAGATTAAAAAAGCGGTAGATATGATGCTGGCGGCGCGCCGTCCCATTATCTATGCCGGTGGCGGGGTGATTTTGGGTAAGGCCTCCGGGCAGCTGACAGAGTTGGTGCGCAATCTGGGTTATCCGATCACCAATACTCTCATGGGCATTGGTTGTTACCCAGCGAGCGACAAACAGCACCTCGGCTGGCTTGGCATGCATGGCACCTATGAAGCCAATATGGCGATGCACCATTCGGATCTGATTCTCTGCGTTGGTGCCCGGTTCGATGACCGAGTAACCAATGCCACGGAGAAGTTCTGCCCCGGGGCCCGCATCATTCACATCGATATTGATCCTGCGTCCATTTCCAAGACAATCGACGCAGATGTTCCGATTGTTGGGCCGGTAGACGCGGTCCTTAAGGAAATGCTTGCGCTTGTTAAAGAAAGCAAGGAAAAGCCGGATGCAGAGGCGATCGCGTCTTGGTGGAAGCAAATCGATGAATGGCGCGCATTCCATGGTATGCGTTACGAAACCAGCCCGGATGTGATCAAGCCGCAAGAAGTGGTCGAAATGCTGTGGCGCCTCACTAACGGAGATGCGTTTGTTACCTCCGATGTGGGGCAGCACCAAATGTTCGCAGCCCAATACTACAAGTTTGACAAGCCTAACCGCTGGATCAACTCCGGCGGTCTCGGCACCATGGGCTTTGGCTTTCCCGCGGCTATGGGTGTCAAACTGACCCATCCGGATCATGAAGTGCTTTGTATTACCGGTGAAGGCAGTATCCAGATGAACATTCAGGAGCTGTCCACCTGTAGTCAGTACAAGTTGCCGGTGAAAATCATCAACCTGAACAACGGATCTTTGGGAATGGTGAGGCAGTGGCAGGACATGAACTACGAGTCCCGTCATTCGCATTCGTATATGGAATCCTTGCCAGACTTCGTCAAGCTGGCGGAAGCCTATGGTCACGTGGGTATCCTGATCGATAAGAAAGAAGACCTGGAGTCGAAGCTAAAAGAAGCTCTGGCCATGAAGGATCGATTGGTTTTCGTGGATATTAAGGTGGACCCTTCCGAACATGTGTATCCGATGCAAGTGGCCCGCGGAAAAATGAACGATATGTGGCTCAGCAAGACGGAGAGGGTGTGATCATGCGTCGAATCATTTCTGTGTTGCTTGAAAACGAACCTGGCGCGCTGTCCCGTGTCGTTGGGCTGTTTTCACAGCGAAACTACAACATCGAGACGTTGACCGTGGCGCCGACCGAAGACGAAACCTTGTCTCGGTTGACGGTTACAACATCTGGCTCGGACCGGGTGATTGAGCAAATCACCAAGCAGCTCAATAAGCTTGTTGAAGTGGTCAAGCTGGTGGATCTGACTGAAGGCCCCCATATAGAGCGGGAGTTGATGCTGGTCAAGCTGAAAGCAACCGGTTCCCAGCGTTCTGAAATCAAGCGCACCGTGGATATATTTCGGGGCCAGATTGTTGATGTCACCAGCTCGATTTACACCGTTCAGTTGGCGGGCGACAGCGAAAAGCTAGATGGCTTTATTCAGGCTATTGGCACCTCGGGGGTGCTCGAAGTGGTGCGCTCGGGTGTTTCCGGGATCGCCAGAGGCGAAAAGGTTTTAAGCCTTTAAACTATTTTATATATTATGAACGCTTTGGCCTCCTGAAAGGCCATCACAAATAACAGAGGTTTCTCATGCAGGTTTATTACGATAAGGATTGCGATCTTTCCATCATTCAGGGCAAGAAGGTTGCCATCATCGGTTTTGGTTCGCAGGGCCACGCCCACGCGTGCAACCTGAAAGAGTCCGGCGTTGATGTAACCGTGGGTCTGCGCCCTGGTTCTTCCTCTATCGCCAAGGCCGAAGCCTACGGTCTTAAAACCAGCGACGTGCCATCTGCCGTTGCTGCGGCTGATGTGATTATGATTTTGACTCCGGATGAGTTCCAGTCGCAGCTGTACACAGCAGAGATCGAGCCCAACCTGAAGCAGGGCGCTACCCTCGCATTTGCTCACGGCTTTGCGGTCCACTACAACCAGATTGTTCCGCGCAAAGATTTGGACGTGATCATGATCGCCCCCAAGGCGCCGGGCCACACTGTTCGCACCGAGTTTGCCAACGGTGGTGGCATTCCTGACCTGATTGCCATCTTCCAGGACTCGTCGAGCAACGCCAAGAACCTAGCGCTTTCTTATGCCAGCGGCATTGGCGGCGGTCGTACCGGTATCATCGAAACAACGTTCAAAGATGAAACTGAAACGGATTTGTTCGGTGAGCAGGCGGTTTTGTGTGGCGGTACGGTTGAGCTGGTAAAAGCAGCTTTTGAGACCCTGACCGAAGCAGGTTATGCCCCGGAAATGGCGTACTTTGAGTGTCTGCACGAGCTGAAGCTTATTGTAGACCTGATGTACGAGGGCGGTATTGCCAACATGAACTATTCCATCTCTAACAACGCAGAGTATGGCGAGTACGTGACTGGCCCCGAAATCATCAACGAGCAGTCCCGTGAGGCCATGCGCAATGCGCTGAAGCGTATCCAAAACGGTGAGTACGCGAAGATGTTTATCTCGGAGGGTGCTCTGGGCTACCCGTCAATGACTGCGCGCCGTCGCCAGAACGCGGCTCACGGCATTGAAGTAACAGGCGAGAAATTGCGCGGAATGATGCCATGGATCTCGGCCAATAAGATCGTAGATAGGGACAAAAACTAAGCGGAGTTAAGCTTGGTTTAACAAAACGCGGCCCGGGTGGCCGCGTTTTTCGTATATACTTTGCCCAAATGCTTTCCGGAGTAGTGGGAATGACTGAAAAAAGAAAAAGTGCCGAGATGAGCTCCAAAGACAGCGATCCAGAGACTTCCTCAAAGTCCGCGGCGGAATGCGATATCGAGCCCGGTGAAGTGGTAGAGGAAGAGTTTGTTGAGGGGGCGTCAGTGCGCAGGAAGGGGATATATCTTCTGCCAAATGCTCTGACAACAGCCTCTTTGTTCTCTGGCTTCTACGCCATCGTGTCGGCGGCAGGCGGGGTTTACGACAACGCTGCGATTGCGATTTTTGTGTCCATGATCTTAGATGGGCTTGATGGGCGCGTGGCTCGTATGACCAATACACAGAGCAAATTTGGCGAAGAGTACGACAGCCTCGCGGATATGGTGGCGTTTGGTGTCGCGCCCGGGTTTGTTGCGTTTTTCTGGTCCCTGAATGGGCTAGATAAAATCGGTTGGGCGATTACCTTCATATATGTGGCTTGTGCGGCCCTTCGTCTTGCGCGATTCAACACGCAGATTGGTTCTGTAGATAAGAAGTTCTTCGTTGGATTGCCTAGCCCTGCGGCGGCAGCGTGTGTTGCAGGCTTGGTGTGGTGCTTTAATGCATTTGAGCCATCTGCGTGGCTTACCTTTCTCACTGTAGTGGTTGTTGGTGGTACGGGTATGCTGATGGTTAGTAATGTGCTCTATCGTAGTTTTAAGGATCTCGATCTCCGTGGCCGTGTGCCGTTCGCGGCTATATTGCTTGTTGTCTTGATCCTTGTAGTGATTGCGCTAGATCCAGCAACCGTGCTGTTTACCGGCTTTCTGATCTATGCGTTGTCGGGGCCGGTTCGTGCATTGTTCCGTGACAAGCTGCGTCGTCCCACCAAGGCTAAGGACTAGCGCTCTGGAGTTTTGCGTAATAGTGTGATTTTTGAGCGGTTTTCACCATATTGATAGGTGGAAACCGAGAGAGTTTAGAATTAGCTGAGATTGGCCGTTGACACCTTCGCCCAGCTCTGTAGAATGCGCATCTCGCTTGAGGGATACGCCAGAACAGCGGGGTGTTTTGAGAGAGTTAACTGTTTGAAAGTGTTGAAGAAAACGATTTAAGCTTTCTTCGAGATAACGGTTGACAGGGTAGCGAAACGATGTATAATTCGCCTCCTTGATTGAGCCACGGCTCAAACGCTCTTTAACAAATTAACCAAGTAATTCGTGTGGGCGCTGGCTGGAGTATTTCGACAAGAAATACCAAGGCAAGCGACTCGTCGAACATTGAGTTTTGTCTTGAGCAAGAATTGAGATCTTCGGATCTTGTATGATTTAAACTGAAGAGTTTGATCATGGCTCAGATTGAACGCTGGCGGCAGGCTTAACACATGCAAGTCGAGCGGAAACGAAGGTAGCTTGCTACCAGGCGTCGAGCGGCGGACGGGTGAGTAATGCTTAGGAATCTGCCCAGTAGTAGGGGATAGCCCGGGGAAACTCGGATTAATACCGTATACGCCCTTTTGGGGAAAGCAGGGGATCTTCGGACCTTGCGCTATTGGATGAGCCTAAGTCGGATTAGCTAGTTGGTGGGGTAATGGCTCACCAAGGCAACGATCCGTAGCTGGTCTGAGAGGATGATCAGCCACATCGGGACTGAGACACGGCCCGAACTCCTACGGGAGGCAGCAGTGGGGAATATTGGACAATGGGCGCAAGCCTGATCCAGCCATGCCGCGTGTGTGAAGAAGGCTTTCGGGTTGTAAAGCACTTTCAGTGAGGAGGAAGGCCTTAAGTTTAATACGCTTGAGGATTGACGTCACTCACAGAAGAAGCACCGGCTAACTCCGTGCCAGCAGCCGCGGTAATACGGAGGGTGCAAGCGTTAATCGGAATTACTGGGCGTAAAGCGCGCGTAGGTGGTTGAGTAAGCGAGATGTGAAAGCCCCGGGCTTAACCTGGGAACGGCACTTCGAACTGCTCGGCTAGAGTGTGGTAGAGGGTAGTGGAATTTCCTGTGTAGCGGTGAAATGCGTAGATATAGGAAGGAACACCAGTGGCGAAGGCGGCTACCTGGACCAACACTGACACTGAGGTGCGAAAGCGTGGGGAGCAAACAGGATTAGATACCCTGGTAGTCCACGCCGTAAACGATGTCAACTAGCCGTTGGGGATCTTGAATCCTTAGTGGCGCAGCTAACGCACTAAGTTGACCGCCTGGGGAGTACGGCCGCAAGGTTAAAACTCAAATGAATTGACGGGGGCCCGCACAAGCGGTGGAGCATGTGGTTTAATTCGACGCAACGCGAAGAACCTTACCTGGCCTTGACATGCAGAGAACTTTCCAGAGATGGATTGGTGCCTTCGGGAACTCTGACACAGGTGCTGCATGGCCGTCGTCAGCTCGTGTCGTGAGATGTTGGGTTAAGTCCCGTAACGAGCGCAACCCCTATCCCTATTTGCTAGCAGTTCGGCTGAGAACTCTAGGGAGACTGCCGGTGACAAACCGGAGGAAGGTGGGGATGACGTCAGGTCATCATGGCCCTTACGGCCAGGGCTACACACGTGCTACAATGGTGCGTACAGAGGGTTGCAAACCCGCGAGGGGGAGCTAATCTCACAAAACGCATCGTAGTCCGGATCGGAGTCTGCAACTCGACTCCGTGAAGTCGGAATCGCTAGTAATCGTGAATCAGAATGTCACGGTGAATACGTTCCCGGGCCTTGTACACACCGCCCGTCACACCATGGGAGTGGATTGCACCAGAAGTGGTTAGTCTAACCTTCGGGAGGACGATCACCACGGTGTGGTTCATGACTGGGGTGAAGTCGTAACAAGGTAGCCCTAGGGGAACCTGGGGCTGGATCACCTCCTTAAACGAAGTTGAAGCTTCGGTCAGAGTCCACACGAATTACTTGGTTAATTGTAAAGAGAGCAAGGGTCTCGACCGACCCGCTGAATTAGCGCGACAGATTGTTGAGTCTGGCAAGGCGCGGATGGAGCGAAGACGGGAGCGTACATTAGTACGTGACTAACTGAGCGAGAGTCGCAACGCAGTCCAGGCACAACAAGATGACGTGATAATCGGGTCTGTAGCTCAGTTGGTTAGAGCGCACCCCTGATAAGGGTGAGGTCGGTGGTTCAAATCCACCCAGACCCACCAAATGGGGCTATAGCTCAGCTGGGAGAGCGCCTGCCTTGCACGCAGGAGGTCAGCAGTTCGATCCTGCTTAGCTCCACCATTATTTACCTGACTTCGGTCAGTGTACAGAAACAAGTATTTCAGTTTAGCGTCTGCTAAGTCTGAAGTTTTTCTTTCTGATCACTGGGTCAGATTTGCTCTTTAACAAATTGGATGAGATAGAACACGAAGACTTTTTCTCATAATCTCCGAGAGAAAGTGTTCAATGTGATAACGATTTTTTCAAGCGTTATCCGGTGTTGTCGTTGAAGTGGTTGTTATATCACGTCAAGGCACTGTCTCCACGTATTGGCCCCCTGGTTTACCAGGATGTTGATCCATGGAGAGCAGTTGTCTTGGGGTTATATAGTCAAGCAACTAAGCGCATACGGTGGATGCCTTGGCAGTCAGAGGCGATGAAAGACGTGGAAGCCTGCGATAAGGTTCGGGGAGCTGGCAAACAAGCTGTGATCCGGGCATTTCTGAATGGGGAAACCCACCTAGTTTCGGCTAGGTATCTTGCACTGAATACATAGGTGTAAGAGGCGAACCGGGGGAACTGAAACATCTAAGTACCCCGAGGAAAAGAAATCAACCGAGATTCCCTAAGTAGCGGCGAGCGAACGGGGACTAGCCCTTAAGCTAGACAACTGGTAGGAGAAGGCTCTGGAAAGTGCCGCCATAGTGGGTGATAGCCCCGTATCCGAAACCTGAGTCTAGTGAAATCGAGTAGGACGGGACACGTGATATCCTGTCTGAATATGGGGGGACCATCCTCCAAGGCTAAATACTCCTGACTGACCGATAGTGAACCAGTACCGTGAGGGAAAGGCGAAAAGAACCCCTGTGAGGGGAGTGAAATAGATCCTGAAACCGTATGCGTACAAGCAGTCGGAGCAGACTTGTTCTGTGACGGCGTACCTTTTGTATAATGGGTCAGCGACTTATGTTCAGTGGCGAGGTTAACCGTTTAGGGGAGCCGTAGGGAAACCGAGTCTGAATAGGGCGATTTAGTCGCTGGGCATAGACCCGAAACCGGGCGATCTATCCATGAGCAGGTTGAAGGTTGAGTAACATCAACTGGAGGACCGAACCCACTGTCGTTGAAAAGCCAGGGGATGACTTGTGGATCGGAGTGAAAGGCTAATCAAGCCCGGAGATAGCTGGTTCTCCCCGAAAGCTATTTAGGTAGCGCCTCGGACGAATACCACAGGGGGTAGAGCACTGTTTCGGCTAGGGGGTCATCCCGACTTACCAACCCGATGCAAACTCCGAATACCTGTGAGTACTATCCGGGAGACACACGATGGGTGCTAACGTCCATCGTGAAGAGGGAAACAACCCAGACCGCCAGCTAAGGTCCCGAAGTACCAGTTAAGTGGGAAACGATGTGGGAAGGCTCAGACAGCTAGGAGGTTGGCTTAGAAGCAGCCATCCTTTAAAGAAAGCGTAATAGCTCACTAGTCGAGTCGGCCTGCGCGGAAGATGTAACGGGGCTCAAACTGGTCACCGAAGCTGCGGCTGCATACATTGTATGCGGGGTAGGGGAGCGTTCTGTAAGCCTGCGAAGGTGAGTTGAGAAGCTTGCTGGAGGTATCAGAAGTGCGAATGCTGACATGAGTAACGACAATGGGAGTGAAAAACTCCCACGCCGGAAGACCAAGGTTTCCTGCGCAACGCTAATCGGCGCAGGGTGAGTCGGCCCCTAAGGTGAGACCGAAAGGTGTAATCGATGGGAAACGGATTAATATTTCCGTACCTTGGATAGCTGCGATGGAGAGACGGAGAAGGCTAGGTGAGCCGGGCGACGGTTGTCCCGGTTTAAGCGAGTAGGGAGTGGGTTTAGGCAAATCCGGATCCACAATTCTGAGACGCGACGACGAGCACCCTTAACGGGAGCGAAGTCATTGATGCCCTGCTTCCAGGAAAATCTTCTAAGCTTCAGGCTATTTGAGACCGTACCCCAAACCGACACAGGTGGTCAGGTAGAGAATACCAAGGCGCTTGAGAGAACTCGGGTAAAGGAACTAGGCAAAATGGTGCCGTAACTTCGGGAGAAGGCACGCCGGTGGTATGTGACGCCCTTCGCGGGTTGAGCGGAAGCCGGTCGAAGATACCAGGCCCCTGCGACTGTTTATTAAAAACACAGCACTGTGCAAACTCGTAAGAGGACGTATACGGTGTGACGCCTGCCCGGTGCCGGAAGGTTAATTGATGGGGTTAGCGCTTGCGCGAAGCTCTTGATCGAAGCCCCGGTAAACGGCGGCCGTAACTATAACGGTCCTAAGGTAGCGAAATTCCTTGTCGGGTAAGTTCCGACCTGCACGAATGGCGTAACGACGGGGGCGCTGTCTCTACCCGAGACTCAGTGAAATTGAAATCGCCGTGAAGATGCGGTGTATCCGCGGCTAGACGGAAAGACCCCGTGAACCTTTACTATAGCTTCACAGTGAACTTTGAACATGTTTGTGTAGGATAGCTGGGAGGCTTTGAAGCGTGAACGCTAGTTTGCGTGGAGCCAACCTTGAAATACCAGCCTGGCATGTTTGAGGTTCTAACTCCGTCCCCTTATCGGGGATGAGGACATTGTGTGGTGGGTAGTTTGACTGGGGCGGTCTCCTCCTAAAGCGTAACGGAGGAGCACAAAGGTGGGCTAAGTACGGTCGGACATCGTACGGTTAGTGTAATGGCACAAGCCCGCTTAACTGCGAGACAGACACGTCGAGCAGGTACGAAAGTAGGTCATAGTGATCCGGTGGTTCTGTATGGAAGGGCCATCGCTCAACGGATAAAAGGTACTCCGGGGATAACAGGCTGATACCGCCCAAGAGTTCACATCGACGGCGGTGTTTGGCACCTCGATGTCGGCTCATCACATCCTGGGGCTGAAGCCGGTCCCAAGGGTATGGCTGTTCGCCATTTAAAGTGGTACGCGAGCTGGGTTTAGAACGTCGTGAGACAGTTCGGTCCCTATCTGCCGTGGACGTTGGAGATTTGAGGAAAGCTGCTCCTAGTACGAGAGGACCGGAGTGGACGAACCTCTGGTGTTCGGGTTGTCACGCCAGTGGCATTGCCCGGTAGCTATGTTCGGACAGGATAACCGCTGAAAGCATCTAAGCGGGAAGCCCCTTCCAAGATGAGATCTCCCTGGGCCCTTGAGGCCCCTGAAGAGCCGTTCAAGACTAGGACGTTGATAGGTCGGGTGTGTAAGCGCTGCGAGGCGTTGAGCTAACCGATACTAATTGCTCGTGCGGCTTGACTATATAACACCCAAGACAATTGCGGATATCGCAACGAAAAAATCAATATCACGGCCTAAAAAGCCAGTTCTATCTCATCCCCCAGTGATCAACCGTTTTGTCTGACGACCATAGCGGCTTGGAACCACCTGATCCCATCTCGAACTCAGAAGTGAAACAGGCCTGCGCCGATGGTAGTGTGGCATTTGCCCATGTGAGAGTAGGTCATCGTCAGACTCTTAATTTTTAAAGCCCTTGCAGAAGTTCTGCAGGGGCTTTTTTTTGCTTCGAATTTAGTATGCAGTGTAGTGGGGGCGCTGCTCCTTATACCTCCCAGTGATATACTGTCTGCACAAAACCAAATGCGATATGGAGCACTTCAATGTCTGGCAACGATCATCTGGTTATCTTTGATACGACGCTCCGGGATGGTGAGCAAAGCCCCGGTGCCACCATGAACAAAGCTGAAAAGCTTCGGATTGCCAAGATTCTTGAGAAGCTTCGTGTGGATGTCATTGAAGCTGGCTTCGCGATCGCAAGCCAGGGTGACTTCGATGCTATTAAGTCCATAGCCGAGACAATCAAAGGGTCAACAATCTGCAGTCTCGCGCGCGCTCTGGATAAAGATATTGACCGTGCCGCAGAGTCCATACGCCCCGCTGAGCGAGGGCGCATCCATACGTTTATTGCTACCTCGCCTATCCATATGAAGCACAAGCTGCAAATGCAGCCGGATGACGTAGTTGAGCAGGCAGTCCGGTCTGTAAAACGCGCCCGAAGTCATGTAGATGATGTTGAGTTTTCCTGTGAAGATGCTGGCCGCTCGGAGCTAGATTTCCTTTGCCGGATTATCGAAGCCGCCATTGATGCAGGTGCCACTACAATCAATATCCCGGATACAGTTGGCTACGCGATTCCAGAGCAGTTTGCCGAAACCATTCATCAGCTTCTTAACCGCATCCCCAATGCCGATAACGCCGTTTTTTCCGTGCATTGCCATAACGACCTAGGGCTTGCAGTGGCAAACTCATTGGCCGCTGTGACCCGTGGCGCTCGGCAGGTAGAGTGCACGATTAACGGGCTAGGTGAGCGTGCGGGCAACGCGTCTTTGGAAGAGATTGTGATGGCCGTTCGCACTCGACAGGATCTGTTCAAAATAGATACCCGGATAGATAGCCGTCATATCGTGCCAGCCTCGCGGCTTGTTTCAACGATTACGGGTTTCCCAGTGCAGCCGAACAAGGCCATTGTGGGAGCAAACGCGTTTGCTCATGAGTCGGGTATTCACCAGGATGGTGTGCTTAAGCATCGTGAAACCTATGAGATTATGCGGGCGGAGGATGTTGGCTGGCACACAAACAGTTTGGTGCTTGGCAAACACTCCGGTCGCAATGCTTTCCGTACTAGGTTATTGGAATTGGGGATTCAGTTTGAAACCGAAACGGAGCTGAATGAAGCGTTTACTCGGTTCAAGGCATTAGCTGATCTGAAACATGAAATTTTTGACGAAGACCTTCAGGCGATTGCGAGCGACACCCGGCAGAAGGACGAAGAAGGCCGTTATGGCCTAGTGTGTCTTCAGGTGTGCTCTGAAACAGGCGTAATGCCAAAGGCCGTTCTGACGCTAACAATGGACGGAAAAGAGCATAAGGTAGAAGCCGAAGGCAGTGGCCCCGTGGATGCGACGTTCAAAGCCATTGAATCGCTGGTCGATTCTGGTTGTAACCTGCAGCTCTACTCAGTGAACAACATTACCAGTGGTACAGACTCTCAGGGTGAAGTAACGGTGAGGTTGGAGCGTGGTGGGCGGATTGTAAACGGCGTGGGCGCGGATACAGATATTATTATTGCCTCAGCCAAGGCCTACATTGAAGCGCTTAACCTGATCAGCCGCGGTGGCATTCGGCATCACCCACAGGTTGCGGATGTTTGAATGATACACACTGAGGCACAGAGGCAGTTCTACCTCGGTGTTGCGGGCATCCGTCTATGGTATGCGCGTGAACCTTTGCCAGGAGCTGCACCTAGCCCGGAGTTTCAGTTTCCGGAGCCGGACGAGCCGGTGCGACAACCTGTACTCGGGGAGGTTCCCGTTGCCGGGTTGTCTGCAAAACCTAAGACCGCACCGCCGCCATCCGAGGCTAATCAGCGGGGAATCCAGCGAATTGCCAGCCTCCAAGCATTGATGGAGATCAAGAAAGAGCCGGCGTCAGACAAAGAGCCCCAAGAGCGGCAGCCGTCTGTGGCCGCAGATCCGCCCCCAGAAGGTTCTGAAAATAATGTTCCGGCAGCACAGGAGTCCCAGGCGAACACTGCTCAGACATTTAACCTGAGTTTGGGGATATTTCCATGCGATCGGCACATTCTTGTAGCGCATATCTCCAAAGAAGCAAGCCTGCGCCTGCAGGAAACTCTTGCTACCAATATATTGAAAAGCCTTGGCGAGGAACGGCCGGGCGGCCCGGAATGGATTCACTGGCCGGTGTTCAATAATCGCCTTGTGCCGGGAAGCTCTTTGGCTGATCTAAAATCCGTTATGGCGCAGGTTCTTAGCAGTGCCAGCGGCAAAACAGTGGTTGTTCTAGGTCGCCTAGAGGGTGCAGGTGCAAGCAACGGCTGGCTGGCTGAGGTTCTTGAACGAGCTCCCGATATTGAATCTGAACACTCCCTGACAGAGCTTGCCAGCAACCCGGGCCTGAAACGCTCTTTGTGGCAACAGCTTAAACCTTTGGTCAAAAACTGATGCAGAAAAGAGAAAGCTTATATAACTCCTCCCTAGGGCTTGAGCTAACGCTACGGCCGCTGGTGTCCGAAGACCTACCTAGGATGCTAGATATCGAGCATCAGGGCCACTCTCACCCTTGGGCCGAAGGGGTGTTTCTGGACTGTTTCAAACCAAGTTATCGTTTATGGGGGGCTTGCCTAGATGATTTGCTGGTTGGATACGCGGTAGTGACTTATATACTTGATGAGGTTCACCTCCTGAATCTTTGTGTCCACCCGGACGCGCGCGGCCATGGAGCCGGAAAACGTTTGTTGCGTCACCTTGTTGCAGAGGCGCTCCGCGAGAGCATGAATCAGGTTCTTCTGGAAGTCCGGCAGAGCAACAGCGTTGCGTGCAAGCTCTATCGCAAAGAAGGATTTGAGGAAATAGGTCGTCGCCCTCAATACTATCCTGCTTCTTCGGGGCGAGAAGATGCGCGGATAATGTCCCTGCTCATACAGCCTTGAAGGTTGTCGCTTCTGTTCGCGTAATGACCCCTTAGTCCCTATAATGACAGCCTTTCCCGAACATTTGACGCAGGTTGCTCTTTGACTATGTCTGACCTTTCCCAGGAAGTGGCCAAACGCCGCACCTTCGCAATCATTTCTCACCCAGACGCGGGTAAAACCACGATTACCGAAAAAGTTCTTTTATTCGGGCACGCTATACAGAGAGCGGGCACGGTCAAGGGTAAAAAATCCGGGCAGCATGCCAAATCTGACTGGATGGACATGGAGAAGGAGCGGGGCATTTCGGTAACCACGTCCGTGATGCAGTTTCCTTACGGTGGCAAGCTGGTGAACCTGCTAGATACGCCGGGCCACGAGGATTTCTCAGAAGATACTTACCGCACTCTTACGGCCGTAGACTCTTGTCTGATGGTAATCGACAGCGCCAAAGGTGTTGAAGAGCGCACCATCAAACTGATGGAAGTTACGCGCCTCAGGGACACACCTATTCTGACCTTCATGAACAAGCTGGACCGCGATACCCGTGATCCAGTTGAGCTTATGGATGAGGTTGAGGACGTTCTGAAAATTGCCTGCGCGCCCATTACTTGGCCGATCGGCATGGGTAAGAGCTTTAAGGGCGTTTATCACCTGCTCCGGGATGAGGTCATTCTGTACCAGGGCGGGCGCGGCCATACCATTCAGGACGTTCGAGTAATCAGTGGGCTGGATAATCCGGAGCTTGATACCGTTCTTGGTGAATACGCCAGCGAGTTGCGAGAAGAGGTAGAGCTGGTTAAGGGTGCTTCTCACGAATTCGATCTTAAGGCGTTTTTGGCGGGCGAACTGACCCCGGTATTTTTCGGCACAGCGTTAGGCAACTTTGGCGTTGATCATATGCTGGAAGGTTTGGTCGACTGGGCACCAGAGCCTCAGCCCCGAGAGACTGATCAGAGGCTGGTGCAGCCCGACGACCAAGGCTTCTCCGGTTTTGTTTTTAAGATTCAAGCTAATATGGACCCGCAACACCGGGACAGAGTTGCGTTTATGCGTGTTGTGTCTGGCAAATACAGTCAAGGCATGAAAGCCCGCCATGTTCGAATTGCAAAAGATGTTCGCTTCTCGGATGCGCTGACGTTTATGGCTGGTGACCGAGCACATGCAGAGGAAGCTTACGCCGGTGATATCATCGGCCTGCACAACCACGGCACTATCCAGCTGGGGGATACGTTTACCGCCGGTCAGGATATGAAGTTTACTGGCATTCCCAACTTTGCGCCTGAGCTGTTCCGTCGTATCCGGCTGAAAGATCCCTTGAAAGCTAAGCAGCTCCAGAAAGGGCTGATTCAGCTCTCAGAAGAGGGCGCTGTGCAGGTCTTCCGGCCGTTACGTAATAACGATTTAATTGTAGGCGCAGTGGGTGTACTGCAGTTTGACGTAGTCGTTAGCCGTCTCAAGACTGAGTACAAGGTTGAGGCCATGTATGAGCCGATCAACGTTGCAACCGCGCGCTGGGTAACCTGCGCCGACGATCGCAAGCTGGACGAGTTCCAACGAAAGAATAACGATAACCTGGCGCTTGATGGTGGAGATCGCTTGGCGTATATCGCACCGACCAGAGTAAATCTCAACCTGGCTCAGGAGCGCTACCCAGACGTCGAGTTCCATAAGACCCGCGAGCACTGATCCTGTAGCCTGTGGAGGTTGGTTTGAAACTGGTTGATGCCCATTGCCACTTTGATTTTCCACAGTTTGATGGGCATCGCTTCAGTGCGCTTGATGCTGCTTTGAGTAACGGTATTGTCGGGTTGGTCATTCCCGGCGTGCGCCGCCCGGACTGGGGACGTGTGCAGGAAACGGCTCTGGCGCATTCTGGATTGTATTATTGTCTCGGCATCCACCCGTGGTTTGTGGATGAGCATTCCATCGCAGATCTGGAGAGTCTAGAGCAGATTCTAGGGTCACGGCCGGAGCGCTGTGTGGGTATCGGGGAGTGCGGGTTGGATCGTTTGCGGGGCGATATGAGTGCTCAATACCCCTGGTTTGAATCTCAAATTGAGCTGGCGTCAAAGCTTGGATTTCCTCTGATTATTCATTCAGTCAAAGCCCACGACGAAGTTCATGCCACCCTAAAGCGTGGGAGCTGGGGCGGTAGGGCGCTGCTGCACGGGTTTTCCGGTAGCTATCAGCAAGCCACAAAGCTGGTAGGCCAGGGGTGTTTTATCGGGGTAGGAGGGGTCATTACGCACCCCCGTGCGCGCAAAACCCGAGATACCGTTGCCCGTTTGCCACTGGAATCCCTAGTGCTTGAAACAGATGCGCCAGACATGGCGCCAGAGGGCGTTGAGGCGGGTGCAAATTCCCCAGTATACCTTCGCAGAATTTTTGAATGTCTGTCTGAGATACGGAGCGAGAAACCCGATTTACTGGCTTCTGTTTTATTTGCCAATACGCAACTGTTATACGGCCAGTCTTTATGGTGATATTAGAGCAATAAAACTACACAAAGCAGGGTTGGTTTTCATTAATCGTTCGAGTATACTTCGCCACCTGGCTTTTCATGGCGATGCCACTATCTCAGCCCCGAATAGTGTCACTGCCGATCAAATTATAGGTACAGAACTTCCTCCGGGTGGACTACACTTTCCGGTGGCGGTTTTTAACGTTTCTTTTTATAGCGTTCAAGGCGGAATTAATGAAGACTCTGAGTGCGAAACCAGAAACCGTAAAACGTGACTGGTACGTTGTAGACGCAGCCGGCAAGACGCTGGGTCGTCTGTCAACCGAAATCGCCCTTCGTCTGCGGGGCAAGCATAAGCCTGAGTATACCCCTCATGTAGACACTGGCGATTACATTGTTGTTATCAATGCAGGCCAGGTGCGGGTTACCGGCAATAAGTCATCTGACAAGATGTACTACAGTCATACCGGGTTTCCGGGTGGGATCAAGTCAATTAGCTTTGAAAAGCTGATTGCAAAAGCGCCTGAGCAAGTAATTCAGAAGTCTGTCAAAGGCATGCTTCCGAAGGGCCCGCTTGGTCGCGCCATGTTCAGGAAGCTGAAAATCTATGCTGGCACTGAGCATCCTCATACAGCCCAGCAGCCCAAAGAACTCGACATTTAACGGAAGGCGGATATGTCTGTAGCACAAAATTACGGTACTGGTCGCCGCAAAACGTCCACGGCTCGGGTGTTCATCAAGCCGGGAAGCGGTAACATCTCCATTAACGGTCGCACGATTGAAGAATTCTTCGGTCGCGAGACTCTTCGCATGATCGTGCGTCAGCCTCTGGTTCTTTCTGAATCCGTGGATCGTTTTGATCTGAACATCACCGTTAAAGGTGGTGGCAGCAGTGGTCAGGCAGGCGCTATTCGTCACGGCCTGACTCGCGCGCTGATGGATTATGATGAAACTCTGCGTCCGGCGATGCGTAAAGCGGGTTATGTAACTCGTGATGCTCGTGCAGTTGAGCGTAAGAAAGTTGGTCTGCGTAAGGCGCGTAAGCGTCCTCAGTTCTCCAAGCGTTAAGTTTCGCTGGAGCAGATCTCAAAAAACCCGGCTATTTTGGTCGGGTTTTTTTGTTTCAGGATCAATGTTATCCAAATTGATCTGGGGCAGAGAACAGGCTCTGGTGGCGGCTTTCTGACTTGTAAGAACATGGTAATTTCATTACCATTTGAACGCTTATATTTTTGGGTTGAGAAGTTCTTTTTGATGCGCACTGTCGGCTTTCTGGCGGGCTGTGACATCGCCTGATGGGAGAAAACCATAATGAATAATGGCGACGTGAGCCAAGGTCGACGCCGATTTCTGATCGGCGCTACGGCTGCGGTCGGTGGAGTCGGCGTCGTCGGTGCGGCAGTTCCTTTCGTGGCATCCTGGAATCCCAGTGCCAAAGCGGAGGCGGCTGGTGCGCCGGTAACCGTCAATATCAGTAAGATTGAACCGGGTCAGCAGGTCACCGTTGCGTGGCGGGGTATGCCGGTCTGGCTTATCCGCCGCACAGACGAGATGCAGAGCAACATAATAAAGCTCAACGACAAGATGAGGGATCCTCAGTCTGAAGAGCCGCAGCAGCCGCCATACATTGACGGCATACTGAGGTCGCTGAAGCCCGAGATGGCCGTTCTGGTCGGTATCTGCACCCATCTGGGCTGCGTACCCTCGTATCGCCCGGAATTAGCTCCGGCAGATCTGGGTGATGAGTGGCTTGGCGGCATGTTCTGTCCGTGCCACGGGTCCCGGTTCGATATGGCCGGGCGGGTATATACAGGGATGCCTGCTCCGCTGAACCTGCAGGTTCCGCCTTATCGTTACGACGATGACGCGACTCTCACGATTGGTCTTGATCCGGAGGACGCGTAATGCAGAAGCTTCTAAATTGGGTAGACGAGCGTCTGCCAGTTGTTGATGCCTGGAATAAACACCTGGCAAAATATTACGCGCCGAAAAACTTCAATTTCTGGTATTTTTTCGGATCTTTGGCGATGTTGGTACTGGTTAACCAATTGGTGACTGGTATCTGGCTCACTATGAGCTACAACCCGACGGGTGAAGGTGCGTTCGCCTCCGTTGAGTACATCATGCGTGATGTTCAATGGGGCTGGCTGTTGCGCTACCTGCACTCCACGGGTGCTTCCGCTTTCTTTATTGTGGTTTACCTCCACATGTTCCGTGGTCTTATGTACGGTTCTTATCAGAAGCCCCGGGAGCTGATCTGGCTGTTCGGTATGCTAATTTATTTTGTGCTGATGGCAGAAGCTTTCATGGGCTACTTGCTGCCTTGGGGGCAGATGTCCTACTGGGGTGCTCAGGTCATCGTGAACCTGTTTGGTGCCATCCCTGTTATTGGTGAAGATCTGTCTCTGTGGATTCGTGGTGATTACCTGATCTCCGGTATTACACTGAATCGGTTCTTTGCCCTGCACGTAGTTGCTCTGCCGATCGTTCTGCTCGGCCTTGTGGTTCTTCACATTCTTGCGTTGCATGAAGTGGGCTCCAACAACCCCGACGGTATCGAGATCAAGAAGAATAAGGATGAAAACGGCATTCCGAAAGACGGTATCCCGTTCCATCCCTACTACTCTGTGCACGACTTGGTGGGCGTGGCGGTATTCTTCTTTATCTTCTTTGTTGTGGTGTTCTTCTTTCCTGAGATGGGCGGTCTCTTTATTGAAAAGCCAAACTTTGAGCCTGCGAATCCGCTGAAGACGCCTGCGCATATTGCACCTGTGTGGTACTTCACGCCCTTCTACGCCATGTTGCGCGCAGTCACGATTGATCTCTTCGGGTTGCCGGCGAAGTTCTGGGGTGTGGTTGTCATGGGTGGTGCCATTGCGATTCTGTTTGTGTTGCCTTGGCTTGACAGAAGCCCAGTGCGTTCCATTCGCTATAAAGGGTGGCTGAGCAAGATCGCGCTGACGCTGTTTGCAGTGAGTTTTGTTATTCTCGGTTATCTCGGCCTTGTGCCGGCGACCGAAGGTCGTACCACTGTGGCGCAGATTCTTACAGCCGTGTACTTCCTCTACTTCATTCTGATGCCGTTCTATACGCGCATGGAGAAAACTAAGCCAGTACCAGAGAGGGTGACAGGATAATGAGAAAGCTGATTTTTGGTCTTTTCATCGCATTCCTGCCGGTTCTCGGGCTGGCAGCCGGTGCTGGTGTTCCGCTTGATCATATTGAGACGGACCACACCAATAAGGCATCTCTCCAGCGTGGTGCTGCTATGTTCACCAACTACTGTATGGGGTGTCACTCCATGCAGTACGCTCGTTACAAGCGGGTTGCTGACGATCTTGAGATTCCTGTTGATCTGTTCAAGGAGAATCTTATCTTCACCGGCGCCCAGATTGGCGAGCTGATGAAAAACTCCATGGATAAGGATGTGGCTGCGGACTGGTTTGGTGCTCCGCCACCGGATCTTACGCTGGAAACCCGCTTGCGCGGTGAGTCCTGGGTTTACTCCTACCTGCGTGGTTTCTATAAAGATGAATCACGCCCGCTGGGTGTAAACAATGTGGTGTTCGACAACGTGGGCATGCCCCACGTGATGGTAGGTCTGCAGGGGTTGTGTGCGGTCGAGCCCAACATTGGCACAAAGCCTAGTGTTGAGCCGTTGAGCGGCAACATCAATAACGCGAGTGCGTGCCCGGAATACGCTACGGAAGGCAGCATGTCTGGCGCTGAATTCGACAGTGCAATGTACGACTTGACCAACTTCATGTCCTACATGGCGGATCCGATCAAGGTTGAGCGTGAGCGCCTAGGGATATTCGTACTGATCTTTGTTGCTATTTTCTTTGTCTTCGCTTACTTGCTCAATCGTGAGTACTGGAAGGACGTACACTGAGAAATAGGGTATAATCCCGTTCCCTGAGTTCCAGCGGGCGTTAATCGGCCCGCTGGAACTTTTGCGTTTTTCAGGGCCATTTCGGTTTGTTTACTGGTGAGGTAGTTCTATGGGCGTTGTTACCAAGCGGTCCTCGATGACGTTTTTCTCAGATCCGACCAGCCACTATAGCCATAGAGTGCGTATTGTGTTGGCAGAGAAGGGCGTTACCGTTGATATCGTTGATGTTGACCCGGATAATCCACCGGCAGAGCTGGCTGATCTGAATCCGTATAACGCCCTGCCGACTCTGGTGGATCGCGATCTGATTCTGTATGAGCCCAACATCATGATGGAATATCTTGATGAGCGCTTCCCGCATCCACCGCTGTTGCCGGTTTATCCGGTGGCCCGTGCGAACAGCCGGCTGATGATCCATCGGGTCCAGAAAGATTGGTGCGGCTTGGTAGATCAGATTCTAAACCAGCCAAACGTCAAAGCATCAGAGGTGGCTCGTAAGGAATTGCGTGAAAGCCTGCTCGCAACCGCGCCGCTGTTTGGTGAAATGCCGTTTTTCCTCTCTGAGGAATTTACCATTGTGGATTGCTGTATTGCTCCTATACTCTGGCGTTTGCCGTCACTGGGCATAGAACTCAATGACAAGCAGGCTAAGCCCTTGCAGAAGTATATGGATAGCATTTTTGCGCGTGAAGGTTTCAAGGCAAGCCTTTCCGATCTTGAAGAAGACATCCGTAGCTGATTTATTTGGCAGGGTTCCGCTTTAGGGAACAGGAGACTAGCAGTGCCTGATAACAAGATCACCATGACATCCAGCCGCCCGTATCTGGTTCGTGCGTTCAATGAGTGGATACTGGATAACGACTGCACGCCATACATAGTGGTGGATGCAGGCATTCAAGGTGTTCAGGTGCCTACTGAGCACGTGGCGAACGGACAAATCGTTCTAAATATCTGCCCCGGGGCCGTGCGTAGCTTGGTAGTTGGTAATAGTGCACTGGAGTTCAGCGCGCGCTTCGGTGGAGTACCGATGCAGGTGTTCATCCCTCTCCAAGCTGTTTTGGCCATCTACGCCAAGGAAAACGGGGAAGGCATGGTGTTTGGCAGCGAGCCGGGCTCTCCTGATCCTGATGGTACCGATGATGGTGAGAGTTCTAAGCAGTCTGGCAAAGAAGATCGGCCTTCTGGTCGACCCACGTTAAAGGTCGTGAAGTAGGCTTTAGCGAATAGCAGTTCTAACAAAAAAGCCGGCCGTGCCGGCTTTTTTGTTAGCCCCCGAAAAGTTTTCCGTCCACCAACGAGCACAGAGCGTTAATCACAAGCAGTAACAGTGGCGTGGCCTCTGTGGGCGAGAGGTCATTCAGAGCGATCTCGTGGTCTTCAGCGTGCATCAGGGAAGTAATGTCAGACTTTTCCCGTGCACTCAAAACCACCACGTTCATTTCCCGGTCATGGGCTGCCTGAATGGCCTGAATGAGATTCGCTTTGTGGCCATTGTCTACAATCACGAATAACAGGTCGCCGGGCTTGCCAATGGCTTTAACCTGGCGTGAGAAAGTATCGTTGAAACGGTTATCACGGCAAATAGCTGAGTAGGTGGTTGCGTCGGCTCCCAGATTGATGGCAGGCAGCGCCGGCCGATCTTGCTCAAAGCGGTTCAGGAATGCCGTACAAAAATACTGAGCAATCACGTTGGCGTTACCGTTGGCGCAGGTAACGATTTTCCCGTCATTTAAGAGGGCATTTACGAAGGCGTCTGCAGCCTGCTCAATAGCCGGTCCAACGCTGCTGGCTGCCTGAGCAGTATGCTCCATGTGGCTCGCAAACAACTGGTTAATCAGGTTTTCCGTTTTGCTCATCAGAATTTATACGTCCGCCTGGATTGCATTTTTGATCCATTGTACCCGGTATTTTTTAATGGTTCCTGGGCTGATTGCCACTACGTCTATACGGCAGAGGGTGTCCCATAAGTGGTGCCGGTGCAGATAAAACGAAGCGGCTTTCAATAGCCGCTGCCGTTTTGGGTATGAAATGGAACCCGCCGGGTCTACGAGACTACCGCTGCCTCGGTAACGAACCTCAAAGAAAACGAGCGTATTCTTGTCCTGCCCTATCAGGTCAATTTCACCGCCTCGGTTATAAACGTTGCGCTCCAGAATCCGCACACCTTGAATGGCGAGATACCGCGCCGCTACGCCCTCAAAATGTGTTCCGATAGCTTTGCGGCCTTCCATGGCTCTGCTGTCCTTTTATTTCGGGATAATGTCAGTTGTTCAGGGTCTGCGGGCTTTGGTTGTCTTCGCCGCCAGAGGCCGCTGGCTGAGGTAGCAGGTTGGGCGTTCCGCTTCGGAACTCCGCCCAAAGCTGGGTTCGGTGGATGCTGCCTTCACGGGTCATGGTTAGCAGTCCTGTTTGGCCATCGACTGTTGCGGTCTGAACCTGGCGAAGCAGGGGGAGGCGTTTGCTGAGCTGCCATGCGTCGGCTCCCATGGCAAACAGTCTGCCTAGCTGGCCGCGAGTGCCAGACAAAACTCTGCTGGCTTCCTCGCGCAGTGGGTTCTTGTCGTCAAGCACCCAAGGAATATCGGTGAACATTACCTCGTTGAGGTCGCGATCCCGACCGGCGTCTGGTGCACCTTCGTAAACAATCGAAGGTGAGTAAACGGGCAGGTCGCCACCGAAGTAAAACGCAAACAGAGGCTTGAACTGACGAGCCACCGCAGGCTCGGCGACCATAATAATGGCTTCGGCATCTTGGCGGCGTCGTGGTTCAAACTCGACGTTCAGGCCAATGGTGCGCTCCACCTGGATAGCCCGATCCCGGGATACGGTAATGCCCAGCAAGTCTGCAGTGACTGCCCGCAGATTATCCTCGCGAAAGAATCGTTTGATATCCAGAGCCACCGCACCGTTTTGTTGCATGCGCTTGAGCAGGGCTGCCTCCACCCGGTCGCCCCACTCACCATGAGGGATCAGCACCAGCACCTGATTGATGCTTTGCCCAGCAAGTCGGTCTGCAATTTGCCGGGCTTCGTCCTCTGCCGAAAGGCCAAACTGATACAGGCCGTCGGGGGCGTTTTGGTCGTCGCGCAAATAGTTGAGCCCCAAAGCGGGAACCGGAAGGGTTCTCATGCTGGTAAGGCTTGCCAGCGCCTCCTTCTCAAGAGGGCCTATGATCAGGTCTATATTCTGAGCGGCCAGCTCCTTATATAGTTCATCAAACGGCTGGCCGGAAGTGTCCACAATCCGGATGTCGGTCTTGCTGCGGTCTACTGAGTCATCCTGGTAATAGGCAGCCAAGAAGCCATCGCGGATAGCCTTGCCAGCGCTGGCCAATGGCCCCTGGAGGGGGAGGGCTAGGGCAAGTTTTTCGGGCCGATTTTCGGCCAAGCTCGCAATGAGTTGTAGCTCGGAAGGTGGTATCTGGGCAGCGGGGTGGCCGGGCCAGTTATTTTGCCAGCGCCGTATGATGCGGCCTTGATCATCAATGCTCAGTTCCGGTGCCCGAAGACTGGCTGCAAGCTCTAACCAGCCTTCGGTTTCAAAGCCGATCGAGTCCGTGCCTGCGGAAGTAAGTTCCTGATCCGGAACCGCTTTCAGAAAATCCCAGATCTGATCGTGAATTTGTTGCGGGTTAACCTTGCCATCTGTCTGGGACAGCAGCATCAGTGTCATGGCCGCTGAGAGGCGGTCGCCTACCAATGCATAGGTTTCGGCCTGAAGGCTGGCCGCCCGGTTAACCAGATCTGAGCGGTAGCTTCTGAAGTTGTCTGGCGAGAGTTTCGTGACAATGTTGCCGGCCCACTCACGGTCTTCGAGTGCCACCGCACTCGCCATGGCGAGTAGCTGCTTCTCTACCTGTAGTGCCGGTGCAGGTTGCGCCAGCTGAGTGCTCTGAAGTAATGTTCGGGCCGCCCGGTGTTCTCCGCGATCCTGAAACCGGCGGGCGACTTCTAATAAGTATTTTTGCGCCGTTTCAGTGTTGCTCTCCTTTGCTGCAAGCTCAAGAGCCTGGGAGGGAGACTGGGCAACCTGCGCATCCAGGTTGATACTGGCGCAACCGGCAAACAGCAGGGACAGTGTAAATATACTGGCCAGGGCGCGATGGTTAATACGGTTCTTGGTCATGGCAAGCTCTATAGATTCCGGAGTTTTGGGCTTGTGGCGCCGATCTGATGGTGGCAAGTTTAACAGCTCCCGGGCCAATTCACATGACGCAGGTGTCATGCTGACGCCGTCTCTATACGCGAGGCACACATTTTGAAATCTGAATCGGATCAGTCAGTCATGCAGGTAATAAAGCCAGGCGATAACCAGGGGACGCTCTATATCGTCGCTACCCCCATTGGCAATCTGGAGGATCTTTCTCCCCGCGCCGTTAAAGTGCTCTCGGATGTGGCGGTTATTGCGGCGGAGGATACCCGCCATAGTGGGCGACTGCTGCAGCATCTGGGTATCAGCAAGCCGTTGATTGCATTGCATGATCACAATGAGCGCGGCAGAGTTAAGAGTATTGTAAGCCAGTTAATGGCGGGCGCGGATGTGGCGCTGATTTCAGATGCCGGTACGCCTCTGATCTCCGACCCAGGCTATGTACTGGTGCGGGACGTAAGAGCTGAAGGGCTAAGGGTGAGCCCAATTCCTGGGCCCTGCGCACTGGTTGCTGCACTGAGTGCGGCGGGTTTGCCCACCGATCGTTTTTTGTTTGTTGGGTTTTTGCCAGCAAAACGTACCGGCCGGCGCACAGCTCTGGAGGAGCTCCGTAAGGAGGTTGCGACTCTAGTGTTCTACGAGTCGCCTCACAGGATACTGGCCACCGTAGCGGATATTGCAGACGTTATGGGAGCGCAAAGAGAGGTTGTACTGGGGCGGGAAATCACTAAAACCTTTGAGACCTTCTATTCTGGTGGTGCCGCGGATGTACATGCCGCACTGACGGAAGACCCTCATGGCAGCCGTGGTGAGTTTGTTATCGTGGTGCGGGGCGCTGAAAAGACTGAAAGTGGTTTGATGGCCGGCGCGGTGGATGTAGACCAGTTGCTGAACCTTTTGATGGCGGAGCTGCCGCTAAAAAAAGCCGCAAAAATGGCGTCTGAGCTGACGGGGCTGGGTAAAAACGAACTGTATCAGCGTGCCCTTGGTCTTAAGGAGAGCTGAACCTTGAGCCTGCGCTTTTCCTTGCATGGTGCGTGGCGCAGTAGTATTGTCTCGACCGAGCTCGCCAGGCAGTCGCCGCCGGTTTACCGGGGGAGGAAAGTCCGGGCTCCGCAGGGCAAGGTGCCAGGTAACTCCTGGGCGGCGTGAGCCGACGGAAAGTGCAACAGAAAGCAGACCGCCTAAGTGCTCGTGACTTGTTCGCGAGCACCGGTAAGGGTGAAACGGTGCGGTAAGAGCGCACCGCGTGACTGGCAACAGTTCACGGCGATGGTAAACCCCACCTGGAGCAAGACCAAATAGGAGTCCTATGGCGTGGCCCGCGCTGGACTCGGGTAGGTTGCTTGAGGCCTGTGGTGACGCAGGCCCTAGATGAATGACTGTCCAAGACAGAACCCGGCTTATCGGCGAGCTCGTTTTTTTCCTCTCTTTTATGGGGCGTGTTTATTCTCACAGCACGCCTCTTATGCCCAAAAAATCTTAAACCTCACTTGTCTTCTTCAGACCTTTCTGCAGGTAGTTGATTTCACTTCTTTTCTTTTCTGTAATGTCACCTTTCTCTTACGTCTCTGGCTGTAACTTGTTGTCATAAAAGGAACTTTCCCACGAGGGCCGCTGTTTGCGGCGCTTGCATTGTGAATTGCGTGTTTCTATAGTGTGCACAAGTGGGAAAAAGTGGTTTCTAGTGGTTATTTGTGGTTTTCGAGTCCCCAGAGACGGATTAAATGAGTAATTTTCTCGGCAGTCATGCCATCAATATGGATGCGAAGGGTCGCTTGGCGATCCCTACCAAGGTGCGCGAAGGCCTCGCGCAAGCCTGTGGTGGCCGCATTGTATTGACGGCCAATGCCGATGATGAGCGGTGTCTGCTGGTTTACCCGGAGCCCGAGTGGGATATTCTCCGCCCTAAAATTGAAGCACTTCCCAACATGAATAAGGCCGCACGACGCCTGCAGCGTTTGCTGCTTGGTAATGCCGCGCCGATGGAGATGGACTCTGCCGGGCGTATTCTGGTGCCGCCCACGTTACGCAGCTATGCCCATCTTGAGAAAAAATTGATGCTGATCGGGCAGGGCAAAAAACTGGAGCTATGGAGTGAGGAACGCTGGTTTGCATGGCTTGATGAGTCGTCCTGTGATGAAGATATGCCACCTGAGATGGAGGCGCTTTCCCTATGACCTCTGATCGCAAGCCGGAGGCTGGAGCGGAGTTTTCCCATCGCTCGGTACTTCTGGATTCGGCGGTCGACTATTTGGTCAGTGACCCCGATGGCAAATATGTGGATGCCACGTTTGGTCGCGGCGGTCATAGCCACCTAATTCTGGGGCGCTTGGGCGCGTCTGGCCAGTTGCTGGGTATCGACAAAGACCCTGAAGCTATCAGTGTGGCTGAAGAACTTGCTGCAGATGATCCCCGCTTCGGATATTTCCATGGCTCGTTTGCTGAGCTCAGCCGCGCGGTATCGGAAGCAGGCTGGGAGCAGGTCAATGGCGTTTTGATGGATCTTGGCGTGTCGTCGCCACAGCTTGATGATGCCTCGCGAGGCTTCAGTTTTATGCGTGAAGGCCCGCTAGATATGCGCATGAACCCGCAGCAGTCGCCAAGTGCGGCTGAATGGCTCGCCAGTGCAGAGGAGCGTGAAATCGCTGATGTGATTTTTCGCTACGGTGAAGAGCGGTTTTCCCGCCGCATCGCCCGTTTGGTTGTCGAGCGCCGGCAAGAGGCACCGATTGAAACCACGCTCCAGCTTGCCGAGCTGGTGAGTACGGCGGTACCGAAAAAAGAGAAGCACAAGCATCCGGCAACCCGCACCTTTCAGGCCGTTCGCATTTTTATTAACCGCGAGCTGGAAGACCTTGAGGTTGGGCTGCAGGCGGCAGTCGACCGGCTTGCGCCTGGTGGGCGCCTGGTTGTTATAAGCTTCCATTCGCTGGAAGACAGGTTGGTGAAACGCTTTATGCGAGACCTTGCTCGCGGCCCTAGGTTGCCCAAAGGCATACCCGTGACGGCTGATCAGGAGGCTTCGGATTTCAGATTAATAGGCAAGGCCAACAAGGCCGGTGCCGGTGAGGTTAGTGAGAACGTTCGTGCGCGCAGCGCTGTTATGCGGGTGCTTGAGCGCATTGATCATGAACAAAATTCTCAGGGGAGCGCGTAGATATGGGCGCGGTAGCCATAGAGCCGGCAGTAAAGCCGGCCAAGCTGAATAAAGAAAAGGTGCGCGAAGGCGTAGTTGCAGCCGTCCGGATTTCGCGGCGAGTGTTCGATGCCACGCGTCAGAAGAGGGTTCTCGTGTCGCTGGCACTAGCCGTACTGCTTGTAGGTTCATCGATTGGCGTTGTCGTTAGTGCCCATGAGAATCGAACGCTGTTCAATACGCTGTCTCAGCTTCACGCCGAACGTGACGGCTTTCAAGCCGAGTGGAGTCAGTTGCTTTTGGAGCAAAGTGCTTTGGGTGGCTATGGTCGGGTAGAGAAGCTTGCAGCTGAGCGTTTCAGCATGGTGGCACCGGGGCGTCAGGATATTGTTCTGGTGCCTCTGATGTCGCCGTTAGCGGCTCGGTAATTCACGATACAACAATTTGTAGGGTGATCTGATTGTCCAAGCAGGAATCAGCAAGAACATTGATCCAAAAAGTGGCGGCAGGCTTGAAAGCCTGGCGCTTTGGTTCTGTGTTGGGCGTTTTCTTGTTGGTTGTATTGGCGCTGGGCTGGCGATTGGTGGATTTGCAGGTTGTCGATAATGATTTTCTGCGTCAGCAGGGTGATGTTCGTACCATTCGTGTAGAGGCAATTGATGCTCACCGTGGTGTGGTTACGGACCGTTATGGTGAGCCGCTGGCCGTGAGCACTCCTGTGCAAACACTTTGGGCAAATCCCTCAGAGACAGATCCTGATGAGCCTCGCCTAGCTAACCTTGCACGGTTGCTGCATATCAGTGAGGCGAGGCTGCGCGAGCGCCTAGTTACCTACGCGGGCCGTGAGTTTATTTACCTGCGCCGAAAAGTTCAGCCGGGGCTGGCAACGAAGGCGATGGACCTGGATATCCCGGGCGTTTATACGCGCCAAGAGTACCGGCGCTATTATCCGGCGGGCGAGGTCACTGCCCATGTTGTCGGGTTTACCAACATTGATGAGCGTGGCCAGGAAGGTTTGGAACTGGCCTACAACGAGTGGTTGTCTGGCGAGTCTGGCCGCAAGCGTGTGCTGAAGGATAATCGCGGACGCGTCATCAAAGACCTTACGCTGATCCGGGATGCTAGCCCCGGTCGCAATCTTGAGTTGAGCATTGATCTGCGTCTGCAGTATTTGGCCTACCGCGAGTTGAAGGCCGTTGTTAGCGCTCACGATGCCCACGGCGGAACCCTCGTTATGCTGGATGTTGAGACCGGCGAGGTGCTGGCCATGGTCAATCAGGGGTCATATAACCCTAACGATCGCAGCCAGCTTGCACCGGGAAATCTTCGCAACAAAGCCATCACGGATTTGTTTGAGCCAGGTTCAACCATGAAGCCAATCTCGATGGCTGCTGCGCTTGAATCGGGGCAGTACTCCCCTCAGACAACGATTGATACCTCGCCCGGCTATAGGCGCTTTGGCAGGTTTACGATTCGAGATTATCGGAACTACGGCGTCATCAGCCTTACCGACATTATTGTGAAGTCCAGCAACGTGGGTATCAGCAAGATTGCCACTGAGTTGGGTGGTGACACGATTCGCAACCTATACGCACGGCTTGGGCTTGGCCAGCCAACCGGTACGGGCTTCCCGGGTGAGGCTGTTGGTGTATTGCCAGCACCGCCTAAGTGGCGCCCCTCAGAAGAAGCTACTCTCTCATACGGTTATGGGATGAGTGTGAATGCGCTCCAGTTGGCCCAGGCCTATATGGTTATTGCCAATGGCGGCATGCGGTATCCGCTAAGCCTGATGAAGCTGAATGAAAAGCCCGTTGGCGAGAGAGTGCTCTCGGAGCGAGTAACCAGCCAAGTGCGAACCATGCTGGGAGAAGTGGTTTCCAGGGGGTCGGGAAAGCGGGCTCAGCCGGGCTTTTACAGCGCAGGAGGCAAAACAGGAACGGTTCACCTGGTGGGCGCTCAAGGCTATGAAGACAGTCAGTATAAGGCGATCTTTGCCGGAATGGCGCCCATTGATAATCCGAGGATTGTAACGGTTGTGGCCGTGGATGCGCCGCAGTCTGGGGAATACTACGGTGGTGAAGTGGCCGCGCCGGTATTTTCGCGAGTGATGAACGGTGCACTTCGCCTCCTAAACGTAAAGCCCGAACTGGAAGTTGGTGCCGCCGGCCTGCGAGCGGGAAAAACTGGGGAGAGGGGGTAAGCCTATGTGCATAACATCTCTCAGCACCTTGTTGCAGGGCATTGTATCTGTGCCGTCAGTCTTTGATGTAACCATCCATGGGCTGCAAACCGATAGCCGTGAAGTCAGATCTGGCGATGCCTTTGTCGCATTGGCTGGTGCCGCTACGCTGGCTGAGCATTACGTGGATAAAGCCATAGCCGCAGGTGCGACTGTTGTCATTCTTGAGTCGGAAGGCGAGAGGGAGTGCTGGGAACATCACGGGGCACTTGTGGTGCCGGTCCCGGGGCTCCGACAGCTGCTGGGCAAGATTGCTGCGCGGTTTTATGAGCATCCATCACGCAGACTCCGGTTGATAGGCGTGACTGGCACCAACGGTAAAACCTCCGTTAGCCATTACGTAGCGCAGTTGCTGGGCCATGCAGGAACGCCTTGCGGTGTTATGGGGACCCTGGGTTATGGCATGCCGGAAGCCTTGCAGAAATCGTCCCATACCACGCCCGATGTGGTTCAGATCAACCGAGCGCTGTCGAATATTCTTGCCAAGGGCGGTCGGGCAGCTGCGATGGAAGTGTCGTCCCATGGTCTAGATCAGGGGCGCGTGGATGGCTTGACCATATCCGGGGCCATCTTCACTAATCTGACACGGGATCACTTGGACTATCACGGTTCAATGGAGGCCTATGGGGCCGCCAAAGCACGCCTGTTTGAGCGCGAAGATGTGCATTTCTCGGTGATCAACTTCGACGACCCGTTTGGCCGCCAATTATACGAAACCCTTGATGGCAAATGTGATCGCATTCGTTACAGCCTTCATGAGCCACAGACAGAGTTGTGGCTGAAAGATTTCCAATCTACAGATGATGGCTTTGATGCCGTGGTCGATGGTGAGTGGGGCACTTTTGACTTGTCTGTGCCCCTGATGGGCAGCTTTAACGCCAGCAACGTACTTGCCGCTGTTGCAACGGTTATGACACTGGGTGTGACTGTCGAGCAGGTTCAGAGCGCAGCGAAACAATTGGTTCCACCTCCGGGCCGGCTTGAGCGTTTTTGTAGCGCAGATGGCGTCCGCGCGGTTGTGGACTATGCCCACACACCGGACGCCTTGGCTAATGCCTTGGCTGCATTGCGCCCGCATGTAACTGGCCGGCTGATTTGTGTGTTTGGTTGTGGTGGTGATCGCGACAGCGGTAAACGCCCAGAAATGGCCAAGGAAGCAGAAAAGTGCGCGGATGTCATCGTCGTTACGGATGACAACCCCCGCACTGAGTCACCTGTGGTTATTGTGCAGGATGTTCAGGCTGGCTTCTCCAGCCCGGGCTCGGCAACGGTCATTCATGATCGGGCTGAAGCCATCCGTTTTGCCATTAGCATGGCAGCACCGGAAGACCTGGTGCTTATAGCGGGTAAGGGCCATGAGTCCTGGCAGGAAGTCGCTGGTAAAAAGCTGCCATTCAGCGATGCCGCTCAGGTTCGACAGATGCTGAAGCTTGAAGGAGGTGCAGCATGATAGGCACTTTCTCACTCGCCCAGGCCGTGAAATTTACCGGCGCCATCTGTACATCTCAGGGGCTGGATGCTGTCTCATATGCGGGTGTGTCCACCGATACGCGTGCTTTGAGGTCGGGAGATTTATTTGTTGCTCTGCGTGGCGAGAATTTTGATGGCCACCAATTTTTGCGGGCCGCACAAAAGCATGGGGCCTGTGCAGCGGTCGTTGACACGTTTGACCGCACTCTAGATATACCTCAGCTGGTCGTGACTAGCACCGTTGACGCGCTGGCGGGTTTGGCATCGGGTAACCGCAGCCAAAGTGATGCACGGCTGATTGCGATAACAGGCAGTAGCGGGAAAACCACTGTTAAAGAAATATGCGCGGCCATCTTGGTTCGTATGGGCAATACCCTAGCGACTCAAGGCAATCTGAATAATCACATTGGTGTTCCACTGACACTGTTTGGCCTAGAGCCTACGCACCAGTATGGCGTTATCGAACTTGGCGCCAGCGGCATTGGCGAAATTGCCCATACAGTTGCCATCACCCAGCCGCAGGTTGTGATCCTCACGAACGCGGGCCAAGCGCATCTTGAAGGTTTTGGCAGCTACGAAAATATTGTGCAGGCCAAGGGTGAAATCATTGAAGGCGTTGCCGAGGGCGGCCTAGTGGTTCTGAATCGGGACGACTCTGCGTTTGATCAGTGGCTTGCCTGTGCCGGCAACCGTCGGGTTGTCAGTGTCAGCCGGTGTGGTCACCCCGAGGCAGACTATCACTCTGTTATAGAGCAGCCGCACGCTCAGAAGCCGGAAATCGTGGTGACCGGGCCAGATGGCTGGTCTTGTGCCGTCACACTGCTACTGGAAGGCGAACACAACGTAACTAATACCCTGCTTGCTATCGCGGCAACCCGGGAGTTGGGCGCGACAGATATCGCAATTGCCGACGGGCTGGCGTGCATGGAGTCCATTCCGGGGCGTCTGCAGGAGATCAACCTGCCTAGGGGCTTTACGGTTATTGATGACAGCTACAACGCTAATCCCGCTTCCATGAAGGTGGCGCTGAGTGTTCTGGCAAAACGTGAGGGTAAGCGCATTGCGGTTTTTGGCGCCATGGGAGAGCTCGGGCCAACTGCACGTGAATTGCACAGCGAGGTCGGAGGCTTTGCCTCCGACCTCGGAATTGAACGCCTGCTGACCGTGGGGGCTGGCTGCGACGGCTATGCCGACGGTTTTGGTGAAACCACCGAGATGTATCAAACACACGACGAGGCCATACAGGCCATCGTTTGCACAAATGAGCCGCCGATGACCGTGCTGGTGAAAGGATCCAGAAGTTCTGCCATGGATCTCGTGGTGGAAGGGATTAAAAACAAGGTGAGTAACGCATGCTGCTCTGGCTGACAGGGATTTTATCAGAATATTTTTCAGCGCTGACGGTGTTTCAGTACCTGACCCTGCGCGGGATCCTGGGAATACTGACGGCTTTGCTGATCTCTCTGGTTATCGGGCCGCTGATGATCCGCAAGCTGAGCCAGTACCAGATTGGCCAGGCCATCCGGGAAGATGGGCCGCAGTCGCACCTTAGTAAGGCCGGAACGCCGACCATGGGCGGTGCGTTAATTCTGGTGGCAATAGGTATCAGTACACTGCTGTGGGCGGATTTGAGCAACCGTTACGTCTGGGTGACCTTGTTGGTCACTATGCTGTTTGGTGCGATTGGCTGGGTGGATGATTATCGTAAGGTCGTTGAGCGCAACCCCCGCGGGTTGCCCGCGCGCTGGAAGTATTTCTGGCAGTCGTTGATTGGTGCCGCTGCGGCCATCGTGCTGTATTTCAGTTCGGTACTGCCTCAGGAAACATCCCTGTATCTGCCGTTTGTTAAAAACGTGTCGCTGACCCTCGGGCCAGTGTTTTTCATCCTGCTGACCTATTTTGTGATCGTCGGCAGTAGCAACGCGGTGAATCTGACGGACGGTCTGGATGGCCTGGCAATTATGCCAACAGTCATGGTCGCCGGCGCGCTGGGCATTTTCGCCTACGTTTCTGGCAACGTTCAGTTCGCAAACTATTTATTGATTCCGCATTTGCCTGGAACCGGCGAACTCATTGTTTTCTGCGGAGCACTCGTTGGCGCTGGGCTCGGCTTTCTGTGGTTTAACACCTATCCCGCCCAAGTCTTTATGGGCGATGTTGGTGCTCTGGCCTTGGGTGCGGCACTGGGCGTGGTCGCGGTAATCGTGCGCCAGGAAATCATTCTTTTCATCATGGGCGGTGTGTTCGTGATGGAGACAGTCTCTGTAATTCTACAGGTGGCGTCCTTCCGGCTGACCGGTCGACGCATTTTCAGGATGGCGCCACTGCACCACCATTTTGAACTCAAAGGCTGGCCCGAGCCACGTGTGATCGTGCGCTTCTGGGTCATCACCGTGGTTCTTGTTCTGATTGGCTTGGCCAGTCTGAAGATACGATAGGAAATCGGACGAATTATGAGTGTCATCACGTCAGATCGTCGCACATTGGTAGTAGGGCTCGGTAAAACCGGGCTCTCCTGCGTGCGCTATCTGTCTGCACAGGGTCGGGAAATCGCCGTAGCTGATAGCCGCGAAGCGCCGCCGTGCTTGGATGACCTGCGTGCCGAGTGGCCCGACATTCCTGTTTACCTGGGCCGGTTTGATCCAGAACGGTTTGCCGGATTCAACGAGCTTATTGTAAGCCCGGGTATCAGTATTGCTGAGCCGGCTATTGCCCACGCCGCTAAACAGGGCGCGCGTATCCGGGGCGATATTGATTTGTTTGCTGAAGCTGCCGAAGCGCCCGTTGTAGCCATAACCGGCTCTAACGGTAAAACCACCGTCACTACATTGGTGGGTGATATGGCTCGCGCTGCCGGTCGACGAGTTGAAGTTGGCGGAAACATCGGAACCCCAGCGTTGGATTTGCTGGGCAGAGGTGCCGAGCTGTACGTGCTTGAACTCTCCAGTTTCCAATTGGAAACCACCGCGCAGCTGAATGCGCTGGCGGCCACTGTATTGAATGTCAGTGACGATCACTTGGATCGCTACCCAGACAAGATGGCTTATTTTCAAGCCAAGCAGCGAATTTACCGTGGCTGCCAGAATGCCATTGTGAATCTGGACGACGCACTGAGCACGCCCATGGAGCGGGATAACTTGCGGTTTCTTTGTTTTGGATTTCACCGCGTTAATCCGGAAACCTTCAGCACCCGGGAAGATGACCAGGGTGTTTGGGTAACGTTCGGGTTCGACAGCATTCTAAACTCCGGGGAGCTGAAGCTGTTGGGCCGGCATAATCTTAGCAACGTGATGGCGGCACTGGCGCTAGGTCACGCAGCCGGGCTACCCATGGACGCCATGCTGGGTGCCGCGCGGCAATTCAATGGCTTGCCGCACCGGTGTGAGTTCATACGCAGGCTTGCAGCTGTTGATTACATCAATGACTCCAAGGGGACGAATGTCGGAGCTACCGTCGCAGCCTTAAACAGTCTGGTGCCCGAAGGCAACGGGAAAATAGTGTTGATTGCGGGTGGCGAAGGCAAAGGCGCTGAGTTTTCTGAGTTGGCGTCGCAGGTCAGAGCCTGTTGCCGGGCAGTGGTATTGATCGGGCATGACGCAGATCGCATTGCTGAAGCTGTCGGCTCCGACCTTCCGGTTTACCGTGCCGACACGTTGGCGGAGGCGGTAGAAAAATCTGCAGAGCTTGCGCTGGAAGGAGATCGCGTACTGTTTTCTCCGGCTTGCGCAAGCTTCGATATGTTCCGGGATTATATAGACCGCGGTGATCAGTTCCGCGCACAGGTTCAATCTCTTGGGGAGGTGCTGTGATGCAGGCAGGACTGTCAGCGGCACCCTCACGGACTCAGTGGTTGGGCGAAATTCAACCGCTGGTGGCCCTGATACTCAGCTCGGTAGCTCTGCTGATTATTGGGGTTGTGATGATTTCTTCGGCCTCCATGGATATAGCGGTCGAAACCATGGGCAATGGCTACCACTATGTGATTCGCCAGCTTATGTTCGCCGTCATGGGCTGCATGCTCGCGCTGGTGTCGGTCAATGTGCCAGTGGCCTGGTGGGAGCGCAGTGGATGGTTGTTGCTCGGCATAGGTCTGCTGGTGCTGGTGCTGGTTCTTACACCACTGGGCCACACGGTAAACGGATCAACACGGTGGATTCCGTTTGGCTTGTTCAACGTGCAGGTGTCGGAAGTTGCCAAGCTGTGCCTAATCGCTTATCTGGCGGGATATGTTGTGCGGCGGCGTGATGAGTTATTGAACACCTGGCCGGGTTTTTTGAAGCCGCTCGGGGTTTTGGGCATAGCGTCGGCGTTGCTGGTTATACAGCCTGACTTCGGAGCCACCGTTGTATTGGTTACGGCTGCCGCAGGTATGATTTTCCTAAGTGGGGTGCGCCTTAGTCGGTTTGTGCCGCTGATTGCGACGCTGGTGGTAATCGGCGTTGTTCTGATTCTTACCCAGCCCTACCGCCTCAAGCGCGTGGTGAGTTATCTCGACCCCTGGAAAGATCAGTTTGATACCGGCTACCAGTTAACTCAGTCGCTGATAGCCTTCGGGCGTGGCGAATGGACCGGTGTGGGTCTCGGTAACTCGATACAGAAATTGTTCTTTCTGCCGGAGGCCCATACAGACTTTATTTTCGCGATTATCGCTGAAGAGTTCGGGTTGCTGGGCTCGTTAATTGTGCTCGGGCTGTTTACGGTTCTGGTTGTCACCGGTTTTGTGATTGCTCGCCGCGCCGAGAAGGCTGATATGCCGTTTGGTGCCTGTTTCGCCTACGGCATTACGCTGCTGATTGGCCTGCAAGCGGGTATCAACATGGCAGTCAGCACCGGATTGTTGCCAACCAAAGGGCTGACCTTGCCACTGGTGAGCTACGGCGGCTCCAGCCTGATGATCAGCTGTATTTGCATCGGAATTCTAGCTCGGGTTGAGATGGAACGGTTAGATAAGGAAAAACTGGCGACCGAAAAGACCAGCCCGCGAAAGCGGGGAGGAGCGCGCTATGACTGAATCGCGCCGGTTTTTGATAATGGCCGGCGGTACCGGAGGCCATGTGTTCCCAGCGCTGGCCACTGCCCGGGCGCTTGAGGCCAAGGGGCACGAAGTGCACTGGCTGGGTGCCATTGGGGGCATGGAGGAGCGGTTGATAGGTGACACGGGTATTCCGCTGGCGCTGATTCATATCTCCGGGCTTAGGGGCAAAGGCAAGCTGGCATTGATCATGGCGCCGTTCCGGCTGATGCGTGCGTTGGGCGAGGCATTTACTGTCGTGCGCCGCATTCGCCCAGATTGTGTGGTTGGTATGGGCGGGTTTGTGACTGGCCCTGGCGGCGTGGCGGCATGGCTAACAAAAACGCCGTTGGTGATTCATGAACAGAATGCCATTGCCGGAATGACCAATCGCATTCTGGTGCGGTTTTCTAAAGCGGTACTAGAGGCGTTCCCGGGGAGCTTTGGCTCGGATGTGATTACCCGATGCACGGGCAACCCCGTACGCGAAGACCTAGTGAACCTGCCGGAACCGGAACAAAGAATGGCTGAGCGTAAGCGTGGGCAGAACGATCAGGAACATGCACTTCGTGTTCTGGTAGTGGGCGGTAGCCTGGGGGCCCAGGTGTTCAATCAGCAGTTGCCAGAAGCTCTGGCAATGCTGCCCGAGCAAGAGCGGCCGCAGGTTCGTCATCAGTGTGGTGAAAAGCACATTGAAGCGGCGCGAGCTTCTTACGCGGAGCACGGAGTAAAGGCCGATGTTGAGCCATTTATTAAAGACATGGCGGAAGCCTATAGCTGGGCCGATATTGTGTTGTGCCGCGCGGGCGCCCTAACGGTTTCAGAGCTTTGTGCTGCAGGTATCGGCGCGGTGCTGGTGCCATTTCCCCACGCGGTGGATGACCATCAAACAAAAAACGGCGAGCAAATGGTGAATGCCAAAGCGGCCGTACTCATACCACAGTCGCGGCTGACACCAGCCGTGCTGGCAGAAACCTTGGGCGATCTTGTCCGGGATCGCGCTAGGGTCATGGATATGGCCAAGGCTGCACGTACTTTGGCTCGCCCCGGCGCAACGGAGCGAGTTGTAAATTATTGTCTGGAGGCCGCTAATGGCTGATTCAACCAATACGCCGCTTGTTTTTCAAGTACCGGAAATGCGCCGGATTCGCCACATTCACTTCGTGGGTATCGGTGGCGCCGGCATGAGTGGCATTGCGGAAGTACTGAAAAACCAAGGCTATGACATATCTGGCTCAGACCTGAAAGAAGGTGTGGTCACAAACCGCCTAAAGGCTATGGGTATTGAGGTTCAGATTGGTCATCGGGAAGAGAACAGCGCGAAAGCCGACGTGGTCGTGGTCTCGTCCGCCGTGGCATCTGACAACCCTGAAGTGGCTTCAGCCCGCAGCCGGAGGGTGCCTATTGTGCCTCGGGCGGAAATGTTGGCTGAGATCATGCGGTACCGACATGGCATTGCCGTAGCCGGAACCCACGGCAAGACCACCACCACTAGCCTGATTGCTTCGGTGCTCGGTGAAGCGGGGCTTGATCCTACGTTCGTGATCGGCGGCAAGCTCAACAGTGCAGGTACCAACGCCAAACTGGGTGGTTCCCGTTATTTGGTGGCCGAAGCGGATGAGAGCGATGCCTCCTTCCTGCATCTGACCCCGGTGATCTCGGTGGTGACGAACATTGAAGCCGACCACATGGACACCTACGACGGCGACGTTGAAAAACTGAAGCAAACGTTTGTGGATTTTCTCCACAATTTGCCGTTTTACGGCCTGGCCGTTATGTGTGTCGATGATGATTATGTGCAGGAGATAATTCCACGGATTTCTCGAGCCATTATCACCTACGGCATCAGCAACCCAGATGCGGATTACCGGGCCGAGAACATAGTGACCGATGGTCTGAGAACCCATTTTGTCGTGAAGCGCCCTGGGGGACGCAGTGATTTGACCGTGGAACTGAAAATGCCGGGTCGTCACAACGTGCTGAATGCGCTGGCAGTGATCGCCGTAGCGACCGATGAGGGCGTTGCAGACGAAGCGATCTGTCGTGGCCTGGCCGTTTTCGAGGGAGTTGGGCGTCGTTTTCAGGTTTACGGCGATTACAAAACGCCGAAGGGCACGATCACACTGGTTGATGATTACGGGCACCACCCCACAGAGGTCGAGGCTGTCATTTGCGCAGCCCACGATGCTTGGCCGGGCCGGCGTCTGGTGATGCTGTATCAACCCCACAGGTTCTCCCGAACCCGTGATCTGTATGAAGATTTTGTGCGCGTTCTATCGGAAGTCGATGGTCTGTTATTAATGGATGTGTACTCCGCCGGTGAGGCCGCTATTCCAGGTGCGGATGGCCGGGCGTTGTGCCGGAGCATACGGCAGCGCGGCAAGATAGAGCCGGTGTTTGTAGAAGATAATCGCAAAATCGAGAGCTTGCTGGAAAGCATGCTACAGGACGGTGACCTCCTGATTACACAGGGTGCAGGAGACATCGGTGGCGTAGCGACCCGGTTGGCAGCGGCAGGAGTAATTGCAGGTGAGTGATATGCAGCATCCCGAGATACCAGCGTATCAGGCTGAGCCAGAAGTGGTTCGGGCGCTGGGACGTGTGGCTGTCTTTATGGGGGGAGACTCTGCCGAGCGCGATGTTTCTCTCAAAAGCGGCAAGGTGGTTCTTGCGGCGTTGATATCTGCAGGCGTCGACGCCTTTGCCATGGATGTTCAGGGCTGCCTGTTAAAGACCGTAGAGAAGCCTGAGTTTGATCGGGTGTTTATAGCCCTGCACGGTCGTGGCGGCGAAGACGGAACGCTACAGGCCATTTTGTCTCAAGCGGGAATTCCCTATACCGGCAGCGAAGTGCTGGCTTCAGCTCTGGCGATGGACAAATTGCGCACAAAATACGTGTTTGCAGGCTGTGGCCTGCCAACACCGAAATTCAGAACCATGTCGGCTGCGGACGACGCTGAGCAGATTATTCAGGAGCTGCGTCCGCCACTGAGTGTTAAGCCGTCTAGGGAAGGTTCCAGCATCGGAATCCGCAAGGTGAACACGGCTGCTGAGCTGGCAGAAGCCTACGAGACCGCAGCTGCGCTGGATAATTTGGTACTGATAGAAGAATGGATAGAAGGGCCGGAGTTTACGGTCAGCCTGCTGCAGGACAGTGCTCTGCCGGCCATCGGGCTGAGCACGGATCACGTGTTCTACGACTACGACGCAAAATATCTGGCGGACGACACCCGTTACCGGATTCCCTGTGGCCTAGCGCCTCAGGACGAAGTGAGGTTGCAGAACCTCGCACTGGAAGCGTTCCGGGTAGTGGGCTGCCGCACTTGGGGCCGGGTAGACATCATGCAGGATGCCGATGGCGAGTTCTGGCTCCTGGAAGTAAATACCGTGCCGGGCATGACCGATCACAGCCTAGTGCCCATGTCTGCGAGAGCCGCGGGCATGAGCTTTGAGGAATTAGTTGTGCGGATCCTTCAGGACACCTTGGAGGGTGACAGCTTGGAGAGTGCCAATGCTTGAGACACTGCTGATCCGGAGTGGGGCGATACCGTCCGACCCTCCCCGGCGCCGGGGAGCAACCTCCCTTGGCCCGGAGAAAGACCGGTTTGGCGTGTTTAGGGCTGTGCTGGACGCTGTGCCCTGGCTGCAAGCTGGTATGGGTATCGCGATTTTGCTGGCGGCGGGCCTGGTGCCTTGGGGAACTGGCAAAGTGCTGGGCGCCATGGATCAGCAAATTCTGGCCATTGATGTAAATGGCGATTTCATCGGCGATAGCCGAGTTGCCATTGAGCGCCAGGCCGGGAACTGGATTGGCAAAAGTTACTTCTCGACGGATCTTTCCGACATAAAGGTCGACCTCGAGAAGCGCCCGTGGGTTGAGACAGTGGCGGTACGCCGAGTATGGCCGGATCGTTTGGAAATCAACATTCGGGAGAAGAAGCCCCTGGCCTACTGGACCGACGGCCGCTTGGTTAGCCGCACTGGCGAGCTGTTCATGCCGCCCAATCCAGCAGTGGCAGGGCGTTTACCGAAGCTTTCCGGGCCTGATGAGCGGGTGCGCGATGTGATTGGCATGGCCCGTACCATGAGCGACAAACTGGTGGGGCACGGTCTGGGGTTTTCAGGGCTTTCACTGGAGCGGCGGGGGGCTTGGACCCTTCGTCTCTCAAATGGAATTGAAGTGGTACTCGGCCGGGATCAGGTCGCGAAGCGTTTTGAACGCTTTATTACAGTGTATGAAAACCGGCTGGCATCACGGTCGGACGAAGTTAGCCGGGTAGATGCCCGCTATACCAACGGTGTAGCGGTTCAATGGAAGCCGGCCCAGGCCGCTTCCGGCCCGAAAACATAGAAACAACAAATTCAGACCTACGGTTTGGTGGAACACATGTCATCGGTTGAAACGGAAAACATGATTGTCGGTCTCGATATCGGAACCTCGAAGGTGGTTGCGATCGTCGGCAAACGCAAGATGGACGGAACCATTGAGGTGGTGGGTATTGGTTCTCATCCGTCCCGGGGACTGAAGCGGGGCGTGGTGGTCAATATCGAAACCACGGTTCAGGCGATCCAGCGCGCGGTTGAGGAAGCCGAGTTGATGGCGGGTTGCCGCATTCACTCCGTGTACGCGGGGATTGCGGGCAGCCATATTAAAAGCCTCAACTCCCACGGCATTGTTGCCATCCGCGATCGGGAAGTGACCCAAGCGGATATCGATCGGGTAATCGATGCAGCTCAGGCCGTAGCCATCCCTGCGGATCAGAAAATTCTGCACATTTTGCCGCAGGAGTTTGTGATCGATAACCAGGAAGGCATCAAAGAACCCATGGGGATGTCCGGTGTACGCTTGGAAGCGAAGGTGCATCTGGTGACCTGTGCTGTAAACGCCGCCCAGAACATCGAAAAATGCATTCGCCGCTGCGGCCTTGAGGCAGACGACATCATTCTGGAGCAACTGGCCTCCAGCCACGCGATCCTCACCGAGGACGAAAAGGAACTGGGTGTTTGCGTGGTGGATATGGGCGGCGGTACCACGGATATCGCTGTGTTCACTGGCGGCGCCATACGCCACACAGCCGTTATACCCATTGCCGGCGACCAGGTTACCAACGACATAGCTATGGCTCTTCGCACGCCCACGCAGAACGCCGAAGAGATTAAAATCAAGTACGCCTGCGCCTTGACGCAACTGGCGGGCGCTGACGAAACCATCAAGGTGCCCAGCGTTGGCGACCGTGCGCCCCGTGATCTCTCACGTCAGGCGCTGGCGGAAGTTGTTGAGCCACGCTACGAGGAGCTGTTTGCCCTCGTGCAATCAGAGCTGCGCCGCTCAGGTTTCGAGGATCTAATTCCGGCAGGCATCGTGATTACGGGTGGCTCCGCCACCATGGAAGGTGTGGTGGAGTTGGCTGAAGAAGTTTTCCATATGCCGGTTCGGCTGGCCTGTCCGCAGGCAGTTTCCGGTATGACAGAAGTTGTTAATAACCCCATCTACGCCACCGGCGTCGGGTTATTGATTCATGGTTTCCGGCAGATGGATCTTGGCCGGACACCGGCGCTCAAGGGTGAAGATGCACCCTCGCTGTTTGAGCGCATGAAAGCCTGGTTTACCGGTCATTTCTAACGGTTCCCGGGCGGCAGTAAACGAAGGTATCTCGAAAATACAATCTCTATTAAACAGTCTGGAACAAGGCTGAAACAGCACGAAGGAGAAGGGGAATGTTTGAACTTGTCGATAATGTCCAACAAAACGCAGTCATCAAGGTAATTGGTGTTGGCGGTGGCGGCGGTAACGCCGTGCGGCACATGCTGAACAGTGACATTGAAGGTGTAGATTTCATCTGCGCCAACACAGACGCCCAGGCATTGGCTGGTATGGATGCCCGCCAGATCATTCAGCTCGGTGGTAGCATCACGAAAGGGCTGGGTGCAGGGGCAAATCCGGAAATCGGTCGCCAGTCTGCTCTTGAGGATCGCGATCGTATCGCCGAAGCCCTGAAGGGCGCGGATATGGTGTTTATCACCGCCGGCATGGGTGGAGGTACCGGCACAGGTGCAGCACCTGTCGTTGCCGAAGTTGCGCGGGAAATGGGTATTCTGACCGTTGCCGTGGTTACCAAACCTTTCAATTTTGAAGGTGGCAAGCGGATGAGTTTGGCCGACGTCGGGCTCAAAGAGCTGGAAGAATGCGTTGACTCGCTGATCACCATTCCCAACGAAAAGCTGCTTGCTGTGCTGGGTAAAAAGACCAGCCTGCTAGACGCTTTCGCTGCTGCGAATGATGTTCTGCTGGGTGCGGTTCAGGGTATTGCTGATCTGATTACCCGCAATGGCATGATCAACGTCGACTTTGCCGACGTTAAAACCGTTATGTCCGAAATGGGCATGGCAATGATGGGTACGGCGACCGCTACCGGCGAGAACCGCGCACGAGAAGCTGCCGAAGCCGCTATTCGTAGCCCATTGCTGGAAGATGTCAACCTGCAGGGTGCCAAGGGTATTCTGGTTAACATTACCGCGGGTATGGATTTGAACTTGGGCGAATTCTCCGAAGTTGGCGATATCGTGCGTGAGTTTGCATCTGATACAGCTACGGTTGTAGTGGGTACTGTTATCGACCCGGAAATGACCGAAGAGCTGAAGGTAACCGTTGTTGCAACAGGCCTTGGTGGGGATCGTGAAAAGCCGACCAAAGTGGTGGATAACACCCGCACTCTGGATGGAAAAACAGATTATAACCAGCTGGATCGCCCTGCAATCCTGCGTCGTCGCGCGGTATCACGCGGCAATGTGGCGATTGATCAGAGCAAAGAAAGCGAAGAGCAGGGGGTCGACTATCTCGATATCCCCGCATTCCTTCGTAGGCAGGCTGACTGATAATCTAGTGCGATTGACATCCGATTTGGGTAGATATCTGTAAAGATACATCACGAATTCGGATAACGATGCGCTGACTGCCGACGGCCATATTGCATGAATTTCAGGCAATATGGAGTTGCGCAAATGGTACTCAGTCGTATTTTTTGATATTCTGTATTTAAGTTTTTTTTGGAATATCGCAATTTTTTACGGAATAACGAACCGATGATCAAACAACGGACACTAAAAAACACGATCCGTGCTACCGGCATCGGGCTGCATTCGGGGGAAAAGGTTTACCTTACCCTGAAGCCCGCTCCGGTAGATTCGGGAATCATTTTCCGGCGTACCGATCTTGACCCTGCGGTTGAGATTCGTGCCTGCGCCGAAAATGTGGGTGAGACCATGCTGTCCACGACGCTGGTAAAAGACGGTGTCCGTGTGGCGACAGTTGAGCATCTGCTGTCAGCCATGGCTGGTCTCGGTATCGATAACTGCTTTGTTGAACTGAGCGCTGCTGAAGTGCCGATCATGGACGGCTCCGCCGGCCCATTCGTCTTTTTGTTGCAGTCTGCCGGCATTGCCGAGCAGGAAGCTGCCAAGCGGTTCATTCGCATCAAGCGGGAAGTCACCATTGAAGAAGGCGATAAGAAGGCTACCTTCCTGCCGTTTGAAGGCTTCAAGGTGAGCTTTAGCATCGACTTTGATCACCCTGTGTTCAAAGGCCGTGCTCAAACCGCGACCGTCGATTTTTCGAGCACGTCTTTCGTGAAGGAAGTTAGCCGCGCAAGAACCTTCGGGTTCATGCGTGATATTGAAAAGTTGCGGGCGATGAATCTGGCGCTGGGTGGCAGTGTAGATAACGCCATTGTGGTAGACGACTACAAAATCCTGAACGAAGACGGTCTTCGTTATGAGGACGAGTTCGTTAAGCACAAAGTACTGGATGCAATCGGGGATCTATACCTGTTAGGCAACAGCCTGATCGGTGAGTTCCGTGGTATCAAATCTGGTCACGATTTGAATAATAAGCTACTGCGCAAGCTTAGGGCAGAAGAGGATGCATGGGAGGTGGTTACCTTTGACAATGAAGAAACCGCGCCTATCTCCTACATGAAGCCTGTGCTGGCGGTACCGGTTTAAGGCGGGATGCCTTAATCTCGGACATGGCTTGCGAGTTTTTCGAGAACCTCGCGTAGTTTTTGATCCTTCGTGTGCCCGGCTTCCTCTTGGAGGAGTCGGGCGTTTTCTTTGCTAAGCGGAATTTTTTTCGCGGGCGGTTTTTCATGAAACCGTGGTGGTACCACTTTTACTTTGAGCTTCCACACAAATCGGAATAGCTCGTTCTCGCGTAATTTTTCCATGATCTCGTGCTGGCGGAAACGAATCTGACTGGCTTTTCCTGCATTTTCTGCCGATAAGGTAAGTTCCCCCTCCAGGCAACAAACAAACCGAGTGCCCGGTGCCAGCGCTGGTGGTAGTGAGGAAATAACCTGTGCCTCTGCCATACTGTGGGTGTTGGCTTTTGCTACCAGTTCTCGCAAAACTGGGGTTCTTCCCAGGTTGTCGAAGGTCATTCTTTGCTCATTTTTTCGTTTCATAAGACGTTTTCTTCTCGACGGCCACGATAACGATTGGTTACACTTCGGCACGTTTTGTGCGTAGTGCCAGTGATGCTCTTGTTTTACCTTGTTGTAAATGAGTATGTCTACCGGGCGCTACGATTTATCAGTACGTAGTTGTTGCTAAGGATGGCAAACCCGCTCGGATTATTCCGGGCTGCAACACTACAGGAAACGGTTGCGGCTCATCTATGAAATCTGAAGACAATATGAATATCATTCTTGTTGGTAAAAACCATGGGAAATCCCGTGTGCTGGCGCTAAATGGCACGGTTGCTTTTACCCTAGCGTTTGCGGCGGCAGCATTAATTGTTGCTGCAGGCTGGGCTGGATACAGCGTAGCGGTAAGCCAAGCGGATGCCCGTGAACCTTCGGATTCTGAACTCGTAGCAGAATGGCGAAGCAAGCTAAATGAACAAAAGACGGAACTGGCCGGGCTACAGCAGAACGTTCAGTACCAGGTAGATGCACTGACACTGCGTCTTGGCCAGATTCAGGGTCGTCTTTTGCGGCTTGATGCGTTGGGCCAGCGTTTTGTGGAATCCGGCTTGGTTGCCAGTGATGAATTCGATTTCAACCAACCGGCGGCGGTTGGTGGCCCTGAAGACGCGCTTCCTGCGGATTCCTTCTCGGCGCCTGAGCTCACCCGGATGATCGATGAGCTGGAACGCAAGATGCTGGATCGTGAGCAGCAATTGCGGCTGCTGGATCAGGTTTCTTCTCGCCAAAAACTGGAAGATGAGCTGTATCTCGAAGGTCGCCCGATTACGTGGGGCTGGTTGTCTTCGCGCTATGGATATCGGTCTGACCCGTTTACCGGAAAGCGTACTTGGCACGCGGGAGTGGATCTTGCAGGCAAAGACGGCAGCGATATTATTTCTGTTGCGGGCGGCGTAGTAACGTATGCAAGCGAGCGTAACGGTTACGGCAACCTGGTTGAGGTTGACCACGGTGATGGCCTGGTGACCCGCTACGCGCACTGCAAGACGGTCAAGGTTAGGGTTGGCGATGTTATTCAGAAGGGCCAAGTGCTGGCGCTTATGGGAAGTACCGGCCGCTCTACCGGGCCCCATGTACACTTTGAAGTCATTCGTAACAGCAAAACCGAGAATCCCGAAACGTACATTAAAAGGGCAAGTCGATAATTTTCAGGTTCTGCCTGACGTTTGCCCCAGTCCCCACCAACGCCATTAAGTTCGTTAGCTCCCGGTATTTGGCACAGGATAGCCCCTGAACACCGGCTATGTGAGCCCTACCTTTTGCCCTACCGCGAAATAAGGTTAGAATGTCGGCTTCCTCCGTTTAATCAAAGAAGCAGTGGTCTATGTTCTCAAAGTTTGCAACCAAGATGTTCGGCAGTAAAAATGCCAGGGAAATCAAGAGAATGCGCAAGTGGGCCTTGCGTGTTAATGAGCTTGAAGAGCAGTTTGGCAATCTAGCGGACACCGAGTTGCAGGGCAAAACGGCCGAGTTCCGTCGCCGGCTCGATGAAGGCGAGAGTCTAGATGCACTGCTGCCTGAGGCTTTTGCGACGGTTCGTGAAGCAGGGCGCCGCGTTATGGGCATGCGCCACTACGATGTACAGCTGGTTGGCGGTATCACCCTGCACGAGGGTCGGATTGCGGAGATGAAGACCGGTGAGGGTAAAACACTGGTCGCAACCGTTGCTGTGTATCTCAACGCCCTGCCTAGCAAGGGCGTACACGTTATAACCGTGAACGATTACCTAGCCAGCCGCGACGCGGATTGGATGGGTAAGCTCTATAGCTTCCTTGGGTTGCAGGTAGGTGTCATCGTTGCCGGCCAACCGCCGGAAGACAAGCGCGCTGCTTACCAGGCGGACATCACTTACGGTACCAACAACGAATTCGGCTTTGATTATCTGCGCGATAACATGGCATTCAGCACTGACGACAAGGTGCAGCGTGGCCTCTACTACGCGATTGTGGACGAAGTCGACTCCATTCTTATCGATGAAGCACGTACGCCACTGATTATTTCGGGTGCCACAGAAGACAGCTCTAAAGCGTACTTGGCCATTAATGAATTGATCCCAAGCTTGGAGCAGGGTGAGGAAAGCGAAGAGGGCGAGCCCTCTGGCGATTTCACCATTGATGAAAAATCGCGCCAAGTTGAGCTGACTGAGGCGGGTCATGAAAGAGTTGAAGAGCTGCTATTAAGCCGCGAACTGCTGCGAGAAGGTGAGAGCCTCTACTCGGCCGCCAACCTTAGCCTGCTGCACCACGTGCACTCAGCGCTCCGTGCTCACCATTTATTCCAAAAAGATGTGGATTACATTGTTCAGGGCGACCAAGTTGTCATTGTTGACGAACACACAGGCCGTACCATGCCAGGCCGGCGCTGGAGTGAAGGCCTGCACCAGGCAATGGAGGCCAAAGAAGGCCTGACGATTCAGGCTGAGAGCCAGACCCTGGCTTCAACCACATTCCAGAACTACTTCCGGCTTTACGACAAGCTAGCAGGTATGACGGGTACCGCTGATACGGAGGCCTTCGAGTTCCGCCAAATCTACGGCCTTGATGTGGTGGTTATACCGCCCAACAAGCCAATCCAGCGAATTGATTACAACGATCTTGTTTACCTGACCCAGGATGAGAAATTCCACGCCATCATTGATGAGATCAAGGATGTCACGGGCGAAGGCAGGCCCATCCTGGTGGGTACCGCTTCTATTGAGGCCTCTGAGCTGCTCTCTATGCTTCTGAAAAAGGCGCGCATTGAGCACAAAATCCTTAACGCTAAACAGCATGAGTCAGAAGCGCAGATTATTGCCCAGGCAGGCCGCCCGGGTGCTGTGACCATCGCCACTAATATGGCTGGCCGAGGTACAGATATTGTATTGGGCGGTAACTGGGAGCACGAAGCCGATGCCATGGGCTCTGCGACGGAAGAGGAAGCTGCGCGCCTCAAAGCCGAATGGACCGAGCGGCATAATCAGGTGTTGGACGCCGGCGGCCTGCACATTGTGGGCACCGAGCGCCATGAGTCCCGCCGTATAGATAACCAGTTGCGCGGCCGTGCCGGGCGACAGGGTGACCCAGGTTCTTCCCGTTTCTTTCTGTCCCTGGAAGATAATCTGATGCGCATCTTTGCGCCGGATAAGGTTAAGAGCCTGATGCAGGCGATGGGCATGAAGAAGGGCGAGGCCATTGAGCATCGCATGGTCACGAACGCCATTGAAAAATCCCAGCGAAAGGTTGAAGGCCGTAACTTCGACATGCGTAAAACGCTGCTTGAGTACGATGACGTAGCCAACGATCAGCGCACGGTCATTTACGACCAGCGTAACGAAGTTATGTCGTCTGAGGATGTCTCTGAGATGGTTAACACCATCCGTGAGGACGTCGTTGATGTGTTGATTAGCGAGCATATTCCACCCCAGAGCATGCCCGAGCAGTGGGACGTGGGTGGCCTTGAAACTCAGCTGCAATCGGAAATGTCAATCGACCTGCCAGTTCAGGCCTGGCTGGAAGAAGATAAAAAGCTTTTCGAAGACAACCTGCGCCAGAAAATTCTGGACGAAATTGTGGCAGCTTACCGAGCCAAAGAAGAGGTTGCCGGCGCTGAATCCATGCGCAAATTCGAGAAGCAGGTGTTCCTGCAGGTTCTGGATACGCTATGGAAAGAACACCTCTCAAACATGGATCACCTGCGCCGTGGTATCCATCTGCGCGGCTACGCCCAGAAGAACCCCAAGCAGGAATTTAAGCGTGAAGCGTTTAGCATGTTTGAAACCATGCTTGAAACCATGAAGCGAGATGTAGCCCGTGTTCTTTGCCATGTTCGTGTGCAGAGCCGCGAAGAGTTGGAAGAGGTTGAACGTCGTCGTAAAGAGGAGCTTGAACAGGAGCTTGCCAAGGCACGCCTGCGTCATGATGAGACCAGTGTTACCCAGAGCGAAGGCGGAAGAGGGAATGGTGGTGGCGCCGGCGATTCGCGGCAAACGACTCCCGAAACCTTCGTGCGACAAGAGCGCAAGGTGGGCCGAAACGAGCCCTGCCCATGCGGATCTGGCAAAAAGTTCAAGCAGTGTTGTGGAAAGGTGAGCTAACTCCGCCGCGCTGACAGAAAGTAAAGAATGGAGGAGCCCGCAATCGACCAGTTGACTGGCAGGCTGCGGGTTTTTCGTTTTAAGACATATTTATATTAGAAACAGCATCAAAAGGAGTGGCAGGATGGCGGTCGGACCCGGAACCTTACCCGAATTTTTCCCAGTAGCGGGTGTTAAACTGGGCATTGCCAGCGCCGGCATTAAAAAACCCGGGCGCAACGATATAGTGGTGTTTGAGCTAGCACCGGGTAGCCGGGCTGCCGGTCTGTTTACCCGCAACCAGTTCTGCGCTGCGCCGGTCACCTTGAGCCGTAGGCACCTGGCGGAGAAAGCGCCGCGTTACCTTTTGATCAATACTGGAAATGCCAACGCGGGCACGGGCGCGCGCGGCGTGGAAGACGCTCTTGCTTGCTGCCAAGCGCTGGCACAGCAAGCCGGCGTGAGTGCCGCCGAGGTGCTGCCGTTCTCAACGGGGGTGATTGGTGAGCCGTTGCCGGTGCAAAAAATCGTAAATGCACTGCCGTCGGCCCTGGCTAGCACTGGGGACAACCGCTGGGCGGAAGCAGCCAGCGGCATCATGACAACCGACACCCGCCCAAAGGGCGCCACAGCGCGGATCGATCTAGGTGGTCACATAGTCGCTATTTCCGGCATCAGTAAGGGCGCGGGCATGATTCGACCCAACATGGCTACTATGCTGGGTTTTATTGCCACCGACGCCTGTATTGCGCCAGACGCGCTCCAGGCACTGGCATCAGAGCTTGGGGAACAGTCGTTTAACCGCATTACTATCGATGGGGACACCTCCACCAACGATGCCTGCACGTTGATAGCCAGTGGCCAGTATGACGGGCCGGAAATTACTCTGGACAGCCCGCACTTGCCGGTGCTTCGGGATGCGTTAAAAGAAATTTATCTGAATCTCGCGCACGCCATTGTGCGTGATGGCGAAGGTGCAACCAAGTTTGTCACCATTCATGTTAGCGGTGCTGCGGCTCAGCAAGAGGCGTTGGATGTGGCTTATACAGTTGCGCACTCGCCACTGGTGAAAACCGCGTTGTTTGCATCGGATGCCAACTGGGGGCGGATTTTGGCAGCGGTCGGCCGGGCCGGCGTTGCAGATTTGGACGTTAATGCCCTGGAAATCTTCCTCGGGAACGTATGCCTCGTGCGGGATGGCGGTCGAGCGGAGGATTATTCTGAGGAGCGCGGGCAGGCGGTTATGGATCAGGAAGAGATCACCATTGGCATTGACCTTAAACGGGGAAATGTCAGCGAAACAGTTTGGACCTGCGATTTTTCCCATGACTACGTAACCATTAACGCCGACTACCGTAGCTAAGCATGACCAGAGCAGAAGCGGATGTTCAGGAAGTGCATGTAGCAGTCGGCGTTATTATTCGGGAAGGGCGAGTGCTTATCGCCCGCCGGCCCGACTATGTTCACCAGGGTGGCTTGCTGGAGTTTCCCGGCGGTAAGGTTGAGCCGGAAGAAACGGTACAGGCTGCGCTGGTTCGTGAGATTGCCGAGGAAACCGGGTTACATATCCCGTTGGACAGTTTGCATCCAATGATTGGTATTCGCCACGATTACGGCGACAAGCGAGTGTTTCTGGATGTTTGGAGAACGGAGCAGGCCCAAGGTGAACCCCATGGTCGTGAAGGGCAGTCCATAGACTGGGTGAACCCAAACCGTCTGCGGGACGAAGACTTTCCTGCGGCTAACCGGCCCATTATCCGGGCGCTGCAGTTGCCATTCTTGCTGGCTATAACCGGCCATGTGCGCACGGGTGATGCCGGCCTACAGCAGCTGCATAAGGCACTTGCCAAGTTGCCAGCGAGTGATCGCGCCAGGTTGGTACTGCTGCGGGCGCCGGGGTTGGCCGCAGAGGATTATGATTGCTTGGCTGAGTCTGCGCTATACGTTTGTGAGGCGGCCGGTGCCGGCCTTATGCTTCATGGGTCGTCTGGAGTTTTTGATGGCAACCCGGATGCTGCGGGGCTGCATTTGCCCTGGCGTGAGGCCGAAAAGTTGGATGCGAGACCTGTGCCAGATGGGGTTTGGTTGGGGGTTTCCTGCCACAATGCCCGCGAGATAGATCATGCGGTCGCCATTGGAGCGGATTATGTGACCTTGGGCCCGGTAAAGCCGACGGCTACCCATCCTGAGGCTCCAGTTATGGGGTGGGCGGAATTCCGCGATCTGGTTTCCCATGCGCCGATCCCGGTTTTTGGGCTAGGCGGGTTGGGGTTAGCTGATCTTGATGAGGTGCAGCAGGCGGGCGGTCAGGGCGTGGCTGGTATTCGTTACTGGTGGCCACAAAGCTGATTATAATTCGTCGCTTTGATCCTTATTTAAAACGCCCCGTATTTAACCCTATGTTGAATCTGAACCCCGGGAGACACAGTGAGTAAATTGACACATCTTGATGACAAGGGCGAAGCCCGAATGGTCGACGTAACGGACAAAGCCGTAACAGAGCGAGAAGCCCGTGCCGAAGCAAGGATTCACATGAACGGGGAGACCCTCAGGATGATCACCGAAGGGGAGCACCCAAAGGGTGATGTGCTGGCTGTTGCCCGTATTGCTGGGATTATGGCGGCCAAAAGAACACACGATCTAATTCCATTGTGTCACTCCCTAAATCTCACCTCGGTGAAGGTAGAGCTCACCCCGGGGGCTGATGGCGCATCGGTGCACATATTGACCCGCTGCAAGCTTTCGGGCCAGACAGGTGTCGAAATGGAAGCGTTGACTGCAGCGAGTGTGGCAGCGCTTACGCTGTATGACATGTGCAAAGCTGTCGACAAGGGTATGGAGATCGGTGGCGTGCGTCTACTGGAGAAAAAGGGTGGTCGCAGCGGACATTGGATGGCCGGCAACCCGTAATAACGGATCTGCACAGTGCCCCGGCCCATGGTAGAATGCGCGCCCCGATTTACTGAACCACGAGGAAACATTGTGGCTGTTCGTTACATCGAATCTTGCCGGTTGCCGACCCCTTTCGGGGTATTCGACATGCACGGCTTTGAAGAGCTGGACACGGGAAAGGAGCATGTTGCTCTGACCCTGGGATCGCTGGATGGTGACGAACCCATGCTGGCTCGAACGCACTCCGAATGCCTGACCGGCGATGCGCTATACAGCATGCGTTGCGATTGTGGTTACCAGCTAGAAGAGGCATTGCGCAGCATTGCCCGTGAAGGGCGAGGCGTTCTGATGTACCTGCGCCAGGAAGGTCGCGGTATTGGTTTGCTCAACAAGATCCGTGCGTACAATCTGCAGGACCAGGGGGCGGATACCGTGGAGGCAAACGAGCGACTTGGTTTTGCGGCGGATCTACGTGATTACAGCATGTGTAAAGATATGCTGGAGCACTTGGATATCAAAAGCTTGCGCCTGATGACAAACAATCCCCGTAAGGTGAATGCTCTGACCTCATACGGTATCGAGATCACCGAGCGGGTTCCCCTGAACGTGGGCCGAAACCCCCATAACGAGCACTATCTGAATACCAAGCAGAGCAAGCTCGGACATTGGCTGGAGAGCCATCAGGACGATGATCTCCAGGGTTAAGGGACGTTTTATTTGACCGCTTTCAGTCGCTGATGCTGTAGCCGCTCCATTCGAGTGCTGATGGCAGAGAATATGCCATCAGCATTCAGCCCGCAGTCTTTGAGCAGTTCTTCGTGTTTGCCGTGATCAATAAAGGTGTCCGGCAACCCAAGTTGAAGCACCGGCATGGACACTTCCTGGCGGTTCAGGCATTCGGTGACGGCACTGCCCGCACCACCGGCAATGGCGTTCTCTTCCAGGGTTACTAGAAGCTCGTGCTGTTCTGCCAGCTCAAGGATCAGGGCCTCATCGAGCGGCTTAACGAAACGCATATCGGCCACCGTCGCCCCCAACCTTTCTGCGGCCTTCAGCGCCGGAGCGAGCAGCGTGCCAAAGTTGAGAATGGCAATGTGGCTGCCTTCGCGAACCTTGCGCCCCTTGCCGATCTCCAAAGGAGTAAGTTCTTGCTGAATGTCTGCTCCTGGCCCGGTTCCTCTGGGATACCGAACGGCTGCCGGGCCTTCAAACAACATGCCGGTATGAAGCAACTGGCGTGTTTCGTTTTCATCTGAGGGCGTCATCAGAACCATGTTGGGAATGCATCGCAGGTAACTGATGTCAAAGGCGCCTGCGTGGGTAGGGCCGTCTTCGCCTACCAGCCCGGCGCGGTCGATTGCGAACAGTACATCTAGGTTCTGGATCGCCACATCGTGTATTAACTGATCGTACCCCCGCTGTAAAAACGTGGAGTAAATCGCAACCACCGGCTTTGCGCCATCACAGGCCATACCCGCTGCAAGTGTTACGGCATGCTGCTCGGCAATGGCCACGTCGAAATAACGATCCGGGAAGCGCTCGGAGAATGCCAGCAGATCGGACCCTTCGCACATTGCAGGCGTAATGCCGCTTACGCGCTCATCCTGCTCCGCTGCATCGCACAGCCATTGTCCGAACACGTTCGCGTATTTTTGCTTCGAGGGTGCAGGTTTGACCGGTTCGGGCTTGCTGGCTGGCACTGGCTCAATCTTGTTGATGGCGTGGTAACCGATTGGGTCAGCCTCAGCTGGTGCGAAGCCTTTGCCTTTGGTGGTCACCACATGGAGAAACTGTGGGCCTTCCAGCTCGCGGATATTCTCAAGGGTTTCGACCAGCAGTGGCAGGTCGTGGCCATCAATGGGGCCGATGTAATTGAAACCCAGTTCTTCAAACAAGGTGCCCGGCGCCATCATACCTTTGAAGTGTTCTTCGGTTTTCTTGGCCAGAGCCATCAGGTTTGGCGTGCCCTGAAGGACTTTCTTGCTGCCATCGCGCACTTGGTTATAGGTGCGGCTTGAAAGCAGTTTGGCAAAATAGTTAGACAAGCCGCCCACGTTGCGCGAAATCGACATGTCGTTGTCGTTCAGAATTACCAGCATGTCGGCGTGCAGGTGGCCGGCATGGTTCAGTGCTTCAAAAGCCATACCGGCAGTCATGGCGCCATCACCGATAACGGCAATGCTCTTGCGGCCGGTGTTCTGCTGGCGAGCAGCTACGGCCATGCCCAGCGCGGCACTGATGGACGTACTGGAATGACCTACACCAAAGGTGTCGTATTCGCTTTCAGTGCGTTTTGGGAAGCCGGCCAAGCCGTTCTTGCGCCGGATGCTGCCCATCCGCTCACGGCGGCCTGTAAGAATCTTGTGAGGGTACGCTTGGTGGCCAACATCCCACACCAAGCGGTCTTCCGGTGTATTGAACACATAGTGTAGTGCCACAGTCAGTTCAAGTACGCCGAGCCCGGCACCAAAATGGCCGCCGGTCTGCCCCACGGACCATAGCAGGAATGCCCTTAGCTCTCTGGCAAACTGAGTAAGCTGGTCAGACGGCAGCTCCCGCAACTGGGCGGGTATGTCAACCCGATCCAGCAGCGGTGTGTTTGGCCGATGTGACGGGATTTCCTTAAAAATATACGTGTCCTGCATCTGCTCGGGTCTTTTCCGGAATGTGGTGAAAATGTATTTCTTCAGTGTGCGCTCTGGTGGCACCGGGCTTCAATGGCCGATTTAATGTGTTCTTGCCACCACATAGTCTGCCATGGCCCTCAAGGGGTCTGCTTCTGGCCCAAAACCCTGCAGGTTCTTAAGCGCGTTGTCGAGTAGTGCGGCGAGGTGCTCCCGTGCGCCTGTCAGCCCTAGCAAAGCGGGATAGGTCGGTTTTGCGCGGGCAATGTCAGACCCCTGCGGTTTTCCGATGGTTTCTGTATCCCCTTCAATGTCTAGCAGGTCATCCTGAACTTGGAATGCCAACCCAAGAGCCTGGGCGTAACGTGTTAGCGCATTCAGTGAGTGTTCACTAACCCCGGGCACCGTCAGTGCTCCAATGCGCACGCTGGCTTCAATCAGCGCCCCGGTTTTATGTCGGTGCATGGTTTCGAGCTGAGCCAACGTCAGGATTTTGCCTACGGACTCCAGATCAATGGCTTGGCCACCCACCATGCCGCCATGACCGCTTGCCCGGGCCAGTTCCTGAATCATCGTCAGCCGTGCAGACGCTTCGATGCCGGGGGCTTCCGCAAGCCACTCAAAAGCCAGCGCCTGCAAGGCATCACCGGCCAGAATGGCGGTGGCTTCGTCGAAGGCAATGTGTGCGGTTGGTCGGCCCCGACGTAATTCGTCGTTATCCATCGCCGGTAGGTCGTCGTGCACAAGCGAATAGGCGTGGATCAGCTCGATGGCACAGGCAGGCACCAAAGCGACATCAATGCTTTGCCCCAGTGCGTTTGCAGCCGCCAAGCTTAGCGCAGGGCGGATACGTTTTCCGCCGCCCAGAACACTGTAACTCATGGCGGCCTGAAGCCGCTCAGAGGCAGATCCGGATGCAATGCGGCGATCCAGTTCTGCGTCCACGCGGCTGCGACAGGTTTCCAGAAAATCCATGGTAGACGGGTTCTCGTTATGCATTAGCTGGCGTCATCCGGCGAAAACGGACGGGTTTCCAGCGTGCCATCATCGTTCTGTACCAGTTGCTCAACCCGTTGCTCGGCGCTTTTCAAGGCTTGCTGACAGGCGCGGGTCAGCTTTACACCTCGCTCGAAGGCAGCCAGGGATTGCTCAAGGGAGAGTTCACCTTCCTCTAGGTTGCGAACCAACGTTTCCAGCTCATCAAGAGACTTCTCAAAGTCGGCAATGGATGTGGCGTCTTGTTGACCGGCCATCGGTGGCCCTCCGATCGGGTGGACGAATTTCGCGGATTATATCAGAGGCAGAGCGCTATCGCTGCCAGTGGAATTCCCGGTATTCCTCCGGGCGGCCTTCAGGCGCCCAACTCTGCTCGGTAACATGGATTTCGCCGGTGCGGGAGACGCTAACGATTGTGGTGGCGCGAGTGCCATATTCTGCGCCGGTTATAAATGGCGACGAAAGAAAGCGCTCGGTGTCACGGTGTATGCCAGTGTTAGGGAGCAGATGATCCGGCGCCGGCGTTGTATCCTGCAGCAACCGGGTAAGGTCTTTGTGTAGATTCCCCGCACTCCCCCCGGCGGATGTCACGGTGTGGCCCACGGCTTTTCTGAGCCGTAAAAGCTTGGGCCACGGAGTTTGAAGCAGGTGATTGCTCAAACCATAAATGCCCCGGTGAATGCTGCGGCCTGGCCGAGCGTCGCGGTTGCTGAAGTACCAGCCGGCGGTATTGCTGAGGCTTACAAGGTTGAACCCTGCGTACCGTGCAGAGGTGTTCGCCAAGCTTTCTTGTAGCTGTGATTCTTGTTCCCGGAGTGCCCTCAGGGGCAACTCACCACGGCTCGCAAGGCCCGCTTCTGGCGTGCCTTCACGAACATTCGTTACGGCGGTCACGTGGCCTTCGGGGGACACGGCCAGCCAGGTACCTCCGGATTGCAGATCCCTGCCGGACAGCACCCGGTCACCGGCTTCTGTTGTCCACCACTGCAGCGGCGCCGTGGGCCGGCGGAAAAACTCATCTCGGTTGGCGGCAACCACCAACGGAAAACGCGCGCTCTGGCCAAGAGAAAATGCGATTAGGCACATGCTAAGTTGCTCTCCGGGGGCTAATGGGGCATTCCTAGATGATGAAATTGTTGCTGGTGTGTATCATACCAGCCTTGTTTTCCCGGATGTGTGAGTGACTATGTCCCTGTTATCCGTATTTGCCATTTATATGGTGCTTGGAGCCTTTGCCGGCACCCTTGCAGGCCTGTTCGGCATTGGTGGCGGACTTATTATTGTGCCGGTACTGATTTTTAGTTTTGGGGCGCAGGGCTTCGGTCTTGAGGTTGCCGCTCACATGGCCGTTGGAACGTCGCTGGCGACCATTGTTTTCACATCCCTTAGCTCCATTCGTTCTCACCATGGTCATGGGGCTATTCGCTGGGATGTTTTCCGGCCAATGGCTGTTGGCATTGTGGCCGGTGCTTTTATCGGTGCCTGGACCGCTGCGTTGCTGAGTGGTGCCGCTTTGGAACTGATAATCGGACTATTTGTCATTCTGGTGGGCATCAAGATGCTGCTCGACGTAAACCCACCGCCGGGCAGGGACGTTGCGGGCAAGCCGGGTCTTGGTGTGGCTGGAGCAGGTATTGGCTGGGCCTCGGCCATATTTGGTATAGGCGGCGGAACGCTCACCGTGCCATATTTGACTTGGAGCAACGTTCGAATGCAGCAAGCAGTGGGTACCTCTGCTGCTTGCGGGTTACCGATTGCTATTGCAGGTGCTCTTGGCAATGCCTGGACTGGCTGGAATGAGCCAGCGCTGCCGGAATACAGCCTTGGCTTTATCTATTTGCCTGCCTTGATCGGAATTATTATCACCAGCGTGCTGTTTGCGCGGGTAGGAGCTAATTTGGCACACCGGCTCAACGCCAAGGTGCTGAAGCGTGTTTTTGCCATCTTGCTATTGCTGGTTGGCCTTCGTTTTCTACTAAGCTAAGAGGTTATTGATGCTTCAGCATCCACAGATAGACCCGGTTGCCCTCGCCATCGGGCCACTCAAGATTCATTGGTATGGGTTGATGTACTTGGTCGGCTTTCTGGCTGGCTGGTGGCTGGGGCGGATACGTACACGTAAACCCTGGTCCCCGGTTACCGAAGAGCAGATGGGCGACCTTCTGTTTTATCTCGCCCTTGGCGTTATTTTGGGTGGGCGCTTTGGCTATGTCGTCTTCTACAACTTTGATCTCTTCCTATCAGACCCGTTATGGCTCCTGCGGGTATGGGAAGGCGGCATGTCCTTCCATGGCGGATTGTTGGGTGTCACGTTCGGCATGTGGTGGTACGGCCGCAAACTTGGAACTGGGTTCTGGCGCATTGCCGATTTCGTGGCCCCGTTGGTGCCGGTAGGCCTTGGAGCAGGGCGGATTGGTAACTTTATCAATGGCGAACTCTGGGGTAAGCCTACCGACATGCCTTGGGGCATGGTGTTCCGCCAAGCACCAGATGCGCTGGCCCGTCACCCATCCCAGCTTTACCAGTTTGCCCTTGAGGGGGTGTTGTTATTTATCATTCTCTGGTGGTTCTCCGCCAAGCCTCGCCCAAGAATGGCAGTGTCTGGGCTGTTCTTGGTTTGCTACGGCGTTTTCCGCTTTTTGGTGGAGTTTGTACGCGAGCCTGATGCGCAGCTGGGCTACCTGGCATTCGATTGGCTGACCATGGGGCAGGTGCTTTCCTTCCCAATGTTTCTGGGCGGGGCGGTTCTGATGTTTATTGCTTACCGGAGAAACGCCGAATGAAAGCCTATCTCGATCTGATGCAGGACGTCGTAGATAACGGGTTCGACAAGGGCGACAGAACCGGCGTGGGCACCCGTTCCGTCTTCGGGCGCCAAATCCGCTTTAATCTCCAAGATGGTTTCCCTCTGGTTACCACCAAAAAAGTGCACCTGCGCAGCATTATTTATGAACTGCTCTGGTTCCTGAAGGGCTCCACAGACAACAACTGGTTAAAAGAGCGAAAAGTCTCTATCTGGAATGCGTGGGCGCTGGAAAACGGCGATCTTGGGCCGATTTACGGCAAGCAGTGGCGAAGCTGGCAGTGCCCGGATGGCCGGGTGGTGGATCAGATCAGCGAAGTCATCAATCAGATACGCAATAAACCAAATTCTCGGCGCCTGATTGTCTCCGCCTGGAACCCGGCGGAACTCCCGGATGAGTCCGTTGGCCCCCAGGAAAACGCCCGTGAAGGCCGCATGGCACTGGCACCCTGCCACTGCCTGTTCCAGTTCTATGTACTCGACGGCAAGCTCTCCTGCCAGTTGTACCAGCGCAGTGCAGACCTGATGCTCGGCGTGCCGTTCAACATCGCATCCTATGCACTGCTAACGCACATGATCGCTCAGCAGTGTGATTTGGAAGTCGGTGAATTTGTACATACCTTTGGCGATTGCCACTTGTACCAGAACCACCTGACAGACGACATCGTGTTTGAGCAGCTAAAGCGCAAGCCAAAAGCCCTGCCGAAACTGCTTATTCAGCGGAAGCCAGACTCAATTTTTGATTACGAATTAGAAGACTTCGAATTTGAGGGCTATGACCCTTATCCCGGTATAAAAGCACCCATCGCTATCTAGTACTGGCAGGCCGATCTCACAATTCGACCGCAAGGATGCGGGAAGGGCTCTCCAAAAATGTGCGGAGCCATGGATGGCGGAGCCAAGCGTACACGGACGTATTCACAGCGTTTTTTGGAGAGCCCTTCCCGCATCCTTGCAACCCCCGAATCAGAGGAAAAACACATGCGCAAGGCACTCATAGTAGCCATGTCCCGAAACCGGGTTATTGGCCGGAATAATAATCTGCCTTGGTATCTACCGGGCGATTTGAAATATTTCAAGCAAGCCACCATGGGCAAGCCCATCATCATGGGCCGGAAAACCTGGGATTCTATTGGTAGACCATTGCCGGGCCGGATGAACGTGGTGATTTCGAGGAATGCAGACCGTGAAGCGCCCGCAGGAACCGTTGCCGCCCAATCGCTGGAACAGGCACTAGTAAAGGCTGAAGCGCAGGCCGAACTGGATGGTGGTGATGAAGTGATGATTATCGGGGGAGGGCAGATCTATATCGAAGCGCTACCCATGGTAGACCGCATTTATATCACACAGGTGCACGCCGAAGTGGATGGCGATGCGTATTTCCCGGAAGTGAACTGGGGTGAGTGGGAAGAAATCGGACGGGAGGATTTCTCCGCGTCCGATAACAATCCTTACGACTACAGCTTCGTCGTCTATCAGCGCTTACCGGCTGGCTTGCCACCTTTACCCGGTGGTTTGCCACGGGCACCAGCGCCTCCTGGCCCACCGCGACCCTTTGGTGGTCCCTTGCGGAACTCGCCTGGGCGTCCGCCTTTACGGTCACGACGTGGAGGTGGAGTTGCAGACACCACCGGCAGTGCTTCCGGTTGCTCCAGAGGCAGTAAGCCAGGTTGCATTGCTTCCATCCAGCAGGCGAGAGCGCCGGCAACCATGGCTATATCCATTTCGTTGCGCTCGGCGATGTCGTCCAGCAAGCCCATGGCCTTGGCAAGCTTCTTGTCTTCAGCGAAGCCCAGAAGCTGGCTTTCAAACTGCTCTTCGCGCATTTTTTTCAGTTCAACGGGCGAGGGCAACTGGTAAGCTTCCATTGGCGAGTTGGTGGCACGCTCAAGCGTGCGCAGCCAGCTTCGCTCACGGGGGGTTACCAGCAGAATAGCCTTGCCCGTGCGCCCCGCACGGCCGGTACGCCCAACCCGATGGATATAGGCTTCGGTGTCGTAGGGCACATCGTAGTTGATGACGTGTGAGATTCTGGGCACGTCCAAGCCGCGGGCGGCTACGTCGGTAGCAACGATGATGTCTTTCTTGCCACGCTTGAGATCTTCAACAGTTTGCTCGCGCTGCCGCTGGTTCAGATCTCCGTTTAGAGGGGCTACTGTGTGGCCGCGGGCGCTGAGCTTCTCGGCCAGAAGTGTCGTTTCGGCCTTAGTGCGCACAAAGATAATCGCGGCTTCGATTGGCTCTACTTCCAGGATACGGGTTAGGGCATCCAGTTTGCGCTCTGCATAAACCGGCAGAACAAACTGAGAAATGCCTTCAACCGTACGAGTTGCGCTCTCGATTTTTACTTCGACTGCGTCGCTCAGGTAGGTTTGTGCAACTTTTTTGATTTGCGGCGGCATGGTGGCAGAAAAGAGCGCGCGCTGGCAGTCAGCTGGCGTTTTGGCAAGAATAGCCTCTACGTCATCAATAAAGCCCATGCGCAGCATTTCGTCTGCTTCATCCAGTACCAATGCCTTCAGGTTACCTAACCTCAGTGTACCTTTACGAAGGTGATCGAGCATACGGCCGGGGGTGCCGACAATAACTTGCGCGCCACGCTTAAGGCCTTTGATCTGCGGGTAAAAATCTTGACCGCCGTAGATCGGTAATACATGAAAGTGGCGGAATTTTGCGGCGTAGGACGTAAACGCTTCTGCAACCTGAATTGCCAGTTCCCGCGTGGGTGCCAGAACCAGAATCTGAGGTTCGGTTACTGAGGCGTCAATTCGGCTCAGTAGTGGTAGTGCAAAGGCTGCGGTTTTACCCGTGCCGGTCTGGGCAACGCCCAGAAGATGTTTGCCAGCGAGCAGCGCAGGAATGCACTGAGCCTGGATGGGCGTTGGGGTTTCGTAGCCAATAGCGGATACAGCTTCCAGTACGGCTGGATCAAGCCCCAGTTCGGCAAAGGACAATTCAGACATTGATTTACTCGGAATTCGGAAGGTAGAGCATTGCCGGGCAATGCATTATGTGGCGATATTATAACCGCTTTTGGCTGACTTTAATACGTAAAATATTTTGTGGTCTGTAGGTAGTTGCCGGGGCGCTGGGATTGCGTTGTTTCCGTATTTTGGGCAATCTTTCTGTTTTCACCGATAGGTTGCTAACAGGAATGTGCTATGACCTTTGATGAACTGATTGCCGCTGGCCGTGCCAGCAAAGAGTTGGTTATGCCTGCGGGCTGGTCTCAGGGGCGTGCGACGTTTGGCGGCTTGGTGACGGGCCTACTGTTTGATCGTATGGAGCGCATGGTTGCTGAAAACAGACCCGTGCGCTCCATGCACGTGTCGTTTGTGGGTCCGGTAGAGCCTGATGTGCCATCTGTTTTTGATGCCCAGGTTCTGCGGGAGGGCAGGTCGGTAAGTCAGGTAGAGGGCCGGATTATCCAGAATGGAGAGCCTAAGGTCGTATGCCTTGCGGGTTTTGCCGGTGATCGGGAGTCGGCTGTGCGGATTGATGGCGTGACTGCTCCGCAAGCAAAGCCCGTGGGCCAATGTCAGGAGTTGCCCTTTATCGAGGGCTTGACCCCGGGATTTATCAATTACATCGAGATGCGCTGGGCCTACGGGAGCATGCCGTTCACCGGCGGAAGCGGGCGTGAAATGGGTGGGTGGATGCGCTTTCGAGAAGTGCCAGCGGTGCTAACAGATGCTCATATTCTGGCGCTAGTCGATGCATGGCCCGCGCCGGTTCTCCAGCATTTCAAAACCGCAGTGCCAGCCAGTTCACTCACCTGGATGCTCGACATTATCCACCCAAGGCCTGCCCTAGAAGCTGACGATTGGCTATTATACAAGTCCAAGATTGATCAGGCAGGCAATGGCTACTGCCACTATGACGCAGAGATTTGGACATCTCGGGGTGAGCTGCTAGCAATTAGCCGCCAGACGGTGACCGTATTCGGTTAATCCAGTCAATGCGGCCTAGGGTGCAGTAAAGAATGGGCGGCTCAGGCCGCCAGTTCTGCCTTTAGCGCATCAATTATAATCCGCGCAAAATCTTCGGGAGAGTCTTCCTGCAGGAAGTGCCCGCCTCGCAGAGTGATGTGGGGTTGCCCTAGCGCGCCCGGAATACGGCGTTGCATGTAGCGGTCTCCGCCGCGGGTTATTGGGTCGCCGCTGCTGAAACAGGTAATGAACGGCTTCCGCCACTTCTCCAGAACTTTCCACGCGGCTTTGTTGGCGTTACTTGCCGGGTCGTCTGGCGACATAGGCACCAGTTTGGGGAAGGCTCGCGCACCAGCCTTGTACTCTTTTGAGGGGAAGGGCGCCTCGTAGGCTGCCAGTTCGTGTTTGTTCAGTGTTCTCTCGGTACCTAGCTGCACAATCCGGCTGACCGGAAACCAAGGGCTGTGGGTAGCGAAAGCTTTCCATACGCTGAATGCCGCAGGTGCACGGGTCTCGCCGGTTGGCAGCATGCCATTACCAACAATGATACGTTGGAATCGGTGTGGCAGTTCTGCTGCAAGTCGCAAGCCCAGAAGCGACCCCCAGTTTTGGCAAACCAGAGTTATGTTTCTGAGATCCAGGGCTTCCAGCCATTGAGTGAGCCATGAAATATGGCGGTCATAGCTGTAGTCGTCGATGGCCGCCGGTTTGTCAGACTTACCGAAGCCTACAAGGTCTGGTGCCAATACTCGGTGTCCCGCAGCGGCGACAACAGGAATCATGTGGCGATACAGATACGACCAAGAGGGTTCGCCATGGAGCATTAGAACCGGCGAGGCAGCAGCTGGACCCTCATCAACATAATGCATTCGGAGGCCGGGCTCGACATCCAAATAATGCGGGCGAAAAGGGTAATCCGGGAGGCCTGCAAAGCGGTCTTCATCGGTTCTCAAAATACGCATGCCATCGACTGTCCTGACTGATTGGTTGCGTGATTGTTATGGGTCGCTCGTGTCCGGAGCCACGACAACAATCTTAGTCCAATAGGATAAGCCAGTTGGCGATTTCATGTGTTTGAGTTACGTAACAGCGCGTTGCGGCTTTGAATCAAGCCTTGTCGGGGTCGACTATTGGCAGTCGGTTAGAGCGCTTATCTTCCCAGTCCAGGTTTTTTGGGTCGTACCAGCCGATAGCGCTGAGTACTTTCTCGCGTGTCGCCGCTGACAGCGTTGGCCAGAGATCCTGAAAGTCGTCCAGCCCCTGGTCTCGAAAACGTTGCTGCTTGCTCTGGAGGCGGTTAATAATTCGCGGCAGTTGCAGAGCCTCGCCCAGCTGCCCCGGCACCAGAATTTCTTGGCCAAGAAACTTTCGGCGATGGGTTCTGGCAGCCAGCACTCGGCTTAGCTCCGCTGCAGCATCCAGAGCAGTTTCCGTGGTAAACGTTTCCAGTTCCAATACCTTGACCTGTTTAATAGTTGATCAACAACCTTTCACTATACGCTGAAGCGTGCGTCAGTGGCCATGCGGTCATGTTAAGATAAAGCGCGACTGAACCTAGCTGGGATAAACGGAATTATGTACGCAAAACTTGAGGCACGAACTTTTCTTGCCATGCTGGTCGGAGTATCTCTGGCTTTCGTGCTTCTCATGAAGCCTTTTTTCGGGCCCATCTTCTGGGCGATCGCTATCGCGGTGATTTTTCATCCGTTCCAAATGTTTCTGGTGCGCAGGCTTGGCGATCGGCCAAACGTGAACGCGCTGATTACCTTAACCGTGTGCATGTTGATTGTGGTGATTCCGGTGCTGGTGTTGGTGACCTCCCTGGTGGCTGAGGGGCTGGGAATCTATCAGCAGATTCAGGACGGAGAAATAAAGCCCGGCGAGTATATCGATCAGGTGAACAATTCTTTCCCCGCCATACAATCGTTCTTGGCGCAGTTTGATATCAGTTTTAGTGAAATCCGTGACCGAGTGGTCAGCCTATTTGTGGGTGGTAGCCAGTTTCTTGCCAAGCAGGCTCTGGGCGTTGGCCAAAATACTTTCCAGTTTTTTCTCGGGCTGGCTCTTATGGTGTACTTGGCGTTCTTCCTACTGCGCGATGGCAGCAAACTGGTTGACCTGTTGATCCTCGCGCTTCCCCTAGGTGATGAACGTGAGCGCCTGCTGTTTGCCAAATTTGCCGAGGTAACCCGTGCAACGGTCAAAGGCAACCTGTTGATTGCCATTATTCAGGGCGCTCTGGGGGCTGCTATTTTCTGGATTCTGGGTATTGGTGGGGCGTTGCTCTGGGGCGTGGTGATGGCCATCTTCTCTTTATTGCCAGCCGTTGGCGCAGCGTTGGTGTGGGTGCCAGCAGCGATTTATCTGGCCGCTGTAGGCAATGTCGTTGAGGCCGTGGTGCTCACCATATTCGGTGTGGTAGTGATAGGGCTCGCCGATAACGTTTTACGACCGATTCTGGTTGGGCGCGATACAAAACTCCCTGATTACATTGTTCTGTTATCTACCTTAGGCGGCCTTGCAATGTTTGGTATTAACGGTTTTGTGATGGGCCCGCTGGTCGCAGCACTGTTTATGGCGTTCTGGGGGATTTTCATTCGGGAGTTCAGCGAAGAGTCGCAAAGAACCGAAGGTCAGAATGATGATGTCGGTTAAGGCGATACAAGACAAAAGTATGCTAGGCTTTTACTGATTCGCCCCAGCCCGTGGAGATTGGCACCACATAACAAGAAAGAAACGGATATCGCAGAGATATCAGGAGTAAAGCAGGTGAGTATCATAAATAATGCGACCAACCTTTTGGGCCGCTTAGCGCTCGCAGCCGGCACAGTAGCAATACTGGGTTTGGCGCCCGCTGCGTTCGCCGATGAAGCGATTGCGCTCAAAAATGCCCTGTACGGCGCCGGTTACAATATTACCAACGTCGGCTCCGGAATGGATGATGCCACCCGATCTGAACTGTCTCGTTTCCAGAAAGACAACGGGCTCCAGGCGAACGGAATTTTGGATGAAGCAACCAAAAAAGCGCTGGGTATGGTCAGTGTTCAGGTTGCCGCTGCCGCGCCTGCTTCTAAGCCGAAAAATGCCCAGCCTGCGGCCACCACTAAGCCTGAGCCGGTCGTCGAGGAAGAGGTCGTTGAAGAAGAGGATGATGGCGGCTGGTCATTCTTTTGATACAAGCATCTAATAACAAAAAAACCCGCGCAGACCATCTGCGCGGGTTTTTTTGTATGAGAGTTTGTATTAGCCGAACTTTCCCAGATCCCTCACGGCGCATGGTTGTTTTCCGGCGACGTGGTTACAATAGCTAATAGATACCATAAATCAACGCCCCCGCCCTGAGCCGACTAAGGAGTTTTCTTATGGCTAGCCAGAACAGCCTGCCGCTACGCCGTTTGAAGGAGTTTCAGCCGCTAAACCGGCTGACCGATGGCCAGTTGGTATTGCTCGCCAGTCGCGCCGAACGTAGGTCTCATGGCGCAGGCCAGCGTGTGCTGGAACGCGGTGCGCGTGATGGGCTGGATTATTTCTTGATAACCGGGAAGGTCGAGCTGGAATCGATGGACGGTCGCACGTCGGTCATCGAAGCCGAAACCGAGAAAGCGCTGAACCCCATCGCCAGGTTGCAGCCAAGAATGTACGACGTCACCGCGTTAAAGCCCTGTGAGTTTCTGGTGGTGGAGCAAGATGTGCTCAACCAGCTTTTGCGGGCAGCGCCGGTTGCCCAGGTGGAGATGGACTCAGGGGAGGGTAGTGGCGACGGTGAGAGCGAGGAGCATCATCTCCTAATGGAGTTTTACGCGGAGCTTCGATCCAACCAGCTGAAATTGCCCAGCGTTCCTGACGTGGCGTGGAAAGTGCGCCGCATGGTAGACAAAGACGACTCCACTGCGGATCAGATAGCCAGCGCTGTGTCGGCCGATCCTGCCATGGCGGCCAAGCTGGTGCGGGCGTGTAACAGCCCACTTTACCGAGGGTTCAGTGATGTGCGTAATGTTCGCGAGACGGTAATTCGGCTGGGCATGCGAACGACTCGCCAACTTGTAACCGTGTTCTCGCTGCGGGAAGTGTTCAAAAGCCAGCGCCCGTCGCTACAGAAAGAAATGGAGAAGCTATGGCGCCACTCCCGTGAGGTGGCGGCGCTTTGTTGGGTATTGGCAGATCATGCCACCCGCCTGAACCCAGAGGAGGCGCTGCTGGCCGGATTGCTTCACGATATAGGTGTGGTTCCCATTTTGGTGCAGGCGGAGCATCACGTAAACTTGTTTGCCGACGACACTAACCTACAAAATGCCATCAGTGAACTTCGGGCGGATGTTGGCACCGCCGTTCTGGAAAGCTGGACGTTCCCGCCGGCCTTCGTAAATGCTGTACGCCATGCAGAAGACTGGGGTTTTGAGAGTCGGGAAGCGGAGCCACAGTTGGTGGATGTTGTTATCGTGGCGCAGCTTCACGCGATGATTGGCTCTAGCCAAAATGAAGGCCTGCCGTCATTCGACCAGGTGCCAGCTTATCGCAGGCTCGGTAGCCTTGAACTGAACGCATCCCGCAGCCTGGAACTGCTGACTGAAGCGCGGGCGCGGGTAGATGAAGTTCAACAACTGTTGTCCATACGATGAAGGTTCCGATTTTTCCTCTTAATTCGGTTGTGCTGCCTAGAGGCAAGGTTCCGTTACAACTGTTCGAACCCCGCTACATTGATATGCTGACACGTTGCCTGAAGGATGATCATGGGTTTGTTATAACCTTGTTGCGTGAGGGTGCGGAAACGGGGCGTGTGGCGTCTTTTTATGAGACCGGTACTTATGTACGCATCATCGATTTTCAGCAGTTGGACAATGGGTTGCTGGGAATTACCGTGGAAGGCGATGCCAAGGTGTCGATTACGAACAGCTGGCAGCAGGATGACGGGTTGAACCTAGGCGAGATAGAGTTTTTACCCGCGGAGGCCCCGGCGGACATCCCCACCGTATTTCACGAGCTACCATCTGTGTTGCGTGCTTTGTTCCGGCACCCGGTTATTCATGAATTGGGTATGAGCGTTGATTATGAAGATGCTCGTGATGTTGGCTGGCGGCTGACCGAGCTGCTACCACTGGATAGACAGGAAAAGCAGCACCTCATGGAGATGCAGGATCCACTTGCCCGGCTAAGTCATTTGCAGGCATTGCTGGAAGCCCTCGAAGAGGGGCAGTAGCGAAACTCGCAAAACCGGTGCGTAATGTTGTACGGCATCTGGCCACATGAGCCAGATGTAGCCGCCGCAAAAAACTAACCAGGCCAGTGCGGCCGACCTGGTCAGTACATCTGGGGCAATAGGCACCCGGTCAAACCGGCTGAAACTGGCTCTTGTTGCGCCGGTGATCGCCAACCCCAGTAGTAGCCCTCCCACAATATCGCTGAACCAGTGTACGCCCAGATAAAGCCGGCTGAGTGCTACCGAGATTAGCGGTAATGAGAACAGTATATATGTTTGCCAGCGCTTGCGGTTGCGGGTTTCCGCAGCCACAAAGCTGGCCAACAATGTGACAAACACCGTGATGCCCGCAGTATGGCCGCTGGGAAAAGAACCGGATGACGGTGGGTTTACGACCTGATCTGGGCGCACAGTGCCAATGGCGGCCTTTAATGCCCAGACCAACACAATAGTCATAACCGCGGCCAGCAGGACATGAGTGGCAGCCGCGTAGTGCCCTCGGAACGCGAGAGCCAGACACGCCAGCACCGCCGCAGTCGTCAGAACAGGTGGGTCGCCCAGAAGAGTTGCGGCTATGGCCGGTGCATCAAGCAATGGCTGGCGTAGCTCACTGAACCACTGCATTGCCAGTTGATCGAACGGCGCAATCACGTTGGTCATGGTTGCCAGCTGGCCCCAGAGGAAGAATAAAGCAAGTGATCCCAAGGCAAGCATCAGTGAAGCTAGCGGAAACTCGCCCTCTTGTGCTGGCCGTTCGTTGGTGTAAAGCCGCCAAAAGCGATGGGTGGTTTCATATTGCGCCATCTTTCGCTGAAGCCATTGGTAAAGGCGGCTGCTGTCGCCAAGGCCTAGCTGAAAACGAAACATAACCAAGTAGATCACCGCCAGCGTCGCCAAACTGATACCTGTGACCAGATACACATGTGCTGGCGGCTGCACATCACTTGCCAGTGCGCCGCCCACTAGAAACCCGGGCAAAATATAAATCGGAGCCCAGGCAATGGCCGACCCTATGTTGAACGCCAGAAAACGGCGCCAAGGCATCAGGAATGCCCCTGCGATCATGGGTATTACAGGTCGCAACGGCCCCACGAAGCGCCCGATAATGACGCTTTTCCCACCGTGCAGCTGGAAAAAGCCTTCTGCTTTTCTGATTTGTTCTGGGTAGCGGCTTAAAGGCCATACGCTTGTTAGCCGGCCTTGAAAGAGCCTGCCAATGGCAAAGCTCAGCGAGTCACCAGTGATCGCGCCCAGCCCAGCCCAGACCAGTACTTCCATTAGGGGCATGTCAATTTGGGCAGCCATGACGGAAATGGTAAATAGGAACGCAACGCCGGGTACAAGAATGCCCGCAATCGCCAGGGACTCAATAAACGCGGTGCTGAATAATGCCAGCGACAACCATCCAGGGTTGGCGCTTAGCCATGCGGTTACATCCGTAAGCCAGGCGCTGCTCATGTCCGGAGCGTTTCTCCCGGACTGAACCAGGCAGAGTCGGCCCCGCGCCGGCGGGCTTCAAGCATGGCCTGGTGAGCACGATTGCGCAGGATGTCGGTGCGGGTGTCGCTGGTGCTTCGGGTTGTGCAGCCGAGGCTGACCGTTGCCCTACCGATCATCGGCCAATGATGTTCGGAGATGGTGCGCCGTATGCGCTCAGAAATCACGCGAACGCCTTCTTCTGGAGTGAAAGGCAGGATCAGAAAGAACTCTGAGCCGTTCAGCGTATACAGAGTGTCGCCGGCACGAATAACCCCGAACAGATGCTGGGTCATGTTATAAAAAAGCGCCTGCATGCTAGGCTGGCCGTGGAGGTCGGCCGCTTCGTCGGCGTAATCTATGGTGAGGTCGATCACCGAAAGGCTGTGGCCGGTAGCAATGGCCCGGCTGATTTCTTTTTGCAGTGTCTCATCCAGAAAACGGGCGTTGTGGGCACCGGTGACCGGATCGGTAATGGCAAGGTCTTCTGCGGATTGCGCCATATGGTCGTATTGCCATATATAAAGTGCTGCAACGGTCAGAACAATAAGTAGGCCACTAACAGCTGTAAGGGCCTCTGCGGGAGGCTCCTTCACAAAAAGCAGAATCGCCATGGGGGTTAGCAAAAGCAGGGACAGCATCAACGCCTGACGGAGTGGCAGTATCAGCAGGTTAAGCACCAGTAACGGCATGGCCCAGTGGGTAATGCCCGAGCTGTTCATTGTCAGCATCGCCGCCAGAAGGCCGCTGTTTAGGCCAGAGAGAATAATGAGGTGACCAGGTGCAGAGAGCTGATGCCTGCGGCTCAGGAGCGTATAGGCAACGCCAGCAAGGGTTAGGATAGCCATGCCGGTTGCCAGGTAGAAGAGCTCATAAAAACCATAGCGAAGATTTTGCAGGGCCAAGGTAAATATAAACAGGGTGGCGAGGCTATAGCCAACACTGTGTGTCCAGGTTCTCAGCCGAGTTTCTGTCATGGCGCAGATCCTTCCGCACGTGGCTTTGTAGGGGGGTTGGTGGGTTTCCATGCGCTGTAGGCTTGAGTTCGGTTTCCGCCCTGTTGCAGCGCGCGGCGCAGTGCATTGGCTGCGCTCTGTTGCAGGCTGTCGGCATCATCACCGATGTTCAGCCCGGCGATGCCGGTGCTGACGGTAAGGCCCATGCCATGGGTTTCAAGGAGTGCGCCAAGTCCTTTGCGGATGGATTCGGCCCGGGTGATGGCCTCGTGGGTGGGTATGCCAGGTAAGATCACCAAAAATTGCAGGTCCGCTGCCCGGTAATAGGTATCAAAATCCCGTATCTGAGAATGCAGGAAGCGCCCGATTCTCGGTAGAATTGAGCGGATATCTTCGCCTGGGTCGTTATCGCTGGCATGGGTGTCAAGGCCGATCATAATAATGGACATGTCGGTTCCTTCGCGTTCGCTGCGCTGGATTTCCTTGTGTAAATCTGCCGAAAGGTATTCGCGGCTGGCGGCCTGAGTGAGTTCGTCGGTGCGTCTTAAGGGCGCCAGTTGGCGGGTTTTGTATTCGCGCAGGAATATCAGCACAGTAGAAAGAAGAATGGTCAGCAGAAACGCACTGATCATTTGGTGGCGATCTGCAATACCTTGTGCCCAATGGGCTGCGGCCATGGCTAGAACCACCATAACCACGGTTACCAGGGTTGCGATGCCTCGGGGCACGAGTGCAAATGCAACGAGTACAAGCCCGTAGAGCCAGTGGCTGAGCGCCCAGGGGCCTGTCCAGAAACTGGTCATCAGCAGCAGAATCAGCATTGCAAAAAACAGTTTTTGAATGGTTGGCCACGGGTTGTTACCGCGCCCGGAATGGAAGCTGCGCCCGCTGGCCACGACGCCTGCCGCAGCTGCGGCGCAGGCAGCAGTAAGTGGCTCTCCAAATAAGGCGCACAGAACCGCTATGGCCACAAAAACGACTAGGCTGGCGCGTGATAACCGGTTCAGCAAAAACTTGTCGGCCGTTTGGGCCATGGCATTCGTCCTTTTTCGGAGTTCCCGTTGTACCGCAACGGTATAATATCTGTTTGGGGTGCGTACTTGAAACGGGAAAGGTAAAGTTAAGCTCTTATTCCTGAATTCTGGCAGAAAACACATAAGGTAAAGGGATGGATATTGCAGTTTATATGACCGAAGTCGGGCAGCAGGCCCGGGCAGCGGCGACACTCATTGCGCGCTCTACCACGCAGGTACGGAATCGTGCGCTGCTAGCTACCGCCGAAGCGTTGGATGGCGCCCGCAGTGAATTGGCTGAGGCAAATGCCCGCGATCTTGCCGGCGGGAAGGACAGTGGTCTGGATGCCGCCATGCTGGATCGGCTTGAGCTCACGCCCGTACGTATTGATGCCATGATTGAGGGGCTTCATCAGGTTGCCTCTTTGCCCGACCCCATTGGGGCAATTACCGACATGACCTATCGGCCGTCTGGCATCCAAGTGGGCAAAATGCGTGTGCCTCTGGGTGTTATCGGCATTATCTACGAGTCCCGCCCTAATGTGACGGTTGAGGCCGCAAGTCTTTGTTTGAAATCTGGCAACGCCGCTATTTTGCGTGGTGGCTCTGAATCCATTCATTCTAATCAGGCCATTGCCTTGTGCCTGGCCCGTGGGCTTGCAGAGGTCGGTTTGCCAGAATCGGCGGTGCAGGTTATCAAAACCACCGACCGGGCCGCTGTCGGCGAGCTAATCACCATGCCGGACTACGTGGATGTGATTGTGCCCAGAGGCGGAAAAGGGTTGATTGAGCGAGTCAGCCGAGACGCACGGGTGCCGGTTATCAAGCATCTTGATGGCGTGTGCCATGTGTACATTGACAGCCATGCCGATCCAGAAAAGGCGTTGAACGTGGCCGTTAATTCCAAAACTCATCGCTACGGCACCTGCAACACCATGGAAACTTTGCTGGTGGATAAGGAAATTGCCGCCGATATGCTGCCGCTGTTGGGTTCTGCCTTTGCTGAAAAAGGTGTGGAATTGCGTGGGTGCGAGCAGACTCGGGAAGTTCTCGCGAATATAAGTGTGGCCACAGAGGCAGACTGGGAGGAAGAGTATCTGGCTCCTGTGTTGGCCATTCGCGTAGTGGATGGGCTGGATGGTGCGATAGCGCACATCAACCGTTACAGTTCCCAGCATACCGACAGCATTATCACGGAGAACTACACTCGGGCCCGGCGATTTATCACAGAGGTGGACTCAAGCTCGGTGATGGTCAACGCCTCAACGCGCTTTGCTGATGGCTTTGAGTATGGCCTGGGTGCCGAGATTGGTATCTCTACAGACAAAATACATGCCCGCGGGCCGGTTGGGCTTAAGGGCCTAACCTCGCAAAAATACGTGGTGTTTGGCGATGGTCACATCCGGGCCTGATGCCGATGCATGTGATTTATGGCGGCACCTTCGACCCGGTACATCATGGCCATCTGCGCCTTGCGCTAGAAGTTAGCGACAGGCTCGGAGGCGTGCCTATCAATCTTGTGCCCTGTCATATCCCCCCTCATCGGGGCGAGACCGGCGCAACGGCGGCGCAGCGGTTGCACCTGTTGGAGTTGGCGATAGCTGGCGAACCTTGTTTGCGCATTGATGATCGAGAACTGCGCCGTGAAGGTGCATCCTATACGGCGGATACTTTGCACCAGTTGCGCAAGGAATTGGGCGGAGATACCCCGCTGGTGATGGTTGTGGGCACGGACTCATTTGCCGGTTTTGACCGTTGGAAAGAGTGGCAGCAGATTCCGAACCTTGCCCACATTATTGTTGTGCGACGCCCCGGCATTGCACTGGATCCCGAGGGTGAGCCTGCTCGGCTGCTTGCTGAGCGTGGAGTGGAAAGCGTTGAAGCCCTTAGTGGCCAAGCGTCGGGGCTTGCGCTTGAACTGGATCCGCCCTGGTTAGACATCTCCGCAACCGGCATTCGTGAGCGTATTGGCCGTGGCGTGTCACCCCGTTATCTGGTTCCCGATACGGTATTGGCGGAGATTCGGCGGATAGGGCTTTATGGGCGTGCCCCGTAGCGAAGTTTTAGTGGTACAATCGCGATCAATTATGACTTTTCGGGTGGCCATTCCGGCCGGCACCCGAACAACAGGGTGATTATGCAGGCAGAACAACTTAAAAATCTGATAGTGAACGCACTTGAAGATGTGAAAGCACAGGACGTCAGTGTTGTTGACGTACGGGATCGCACCAGCGTTACCGATTTCATGGTTCTGGCATCCGGAACATCCAACCGACACGTTAAATCTCTTGCCGACTCTGTTGTTGTCGATGCAAAAGAGCAGGGCGTTCGTGTCAACAGTGTTGAAGGTGGCGGTGGTAGTGACTGGATACTGGTGGATCTGGGCGATGTGGTTGTACACGTCATGCTGCCTGCCGCCCGTGAATTTTATGATCTGGAGCGCTTCTGGCGTGATGCACCGGATCCCGGTGCTGCGGGCAGCGAATAATCATGCGATTGCGCCTGATCTGTGTGGGGCAGAAAATGCCCGGCTGGGTCAGTGAAGGCTACGACGACTATGCGCGTCGTATGCCTCCGGAAATGCCTCTTGAACTGGTAGAAATTGCCATGCCCCATCGTGGCAAAAATCCCGACATTCCCCGGCTTATGCAGCGCGAAAGCGAGGCAATACTGGCCGCGACCGGCCCCAAAGACAACGTTGTCGCGCTGGAGGTGACGGGCCGCCCTTGGTCTACTGAAAAATTGGCCAGCCAGCTGGAAAACTGGCAGCAGGACGGGCGCGATGTGAGCTTTCTTGTAGGCGGCCCGGATGGACTGGCTGAACCCTGTCGCCTGCGCGCAGGCAAGCAGTGGTCGCTCTCTCCTCTTACCTTGCCCCACCCTCTGGTGCGAATCCTGCTGGCGGAGCAGTTATATAGAGCCTGGTCTATTACTCGTAACCACCCGTACCATCGGGCTTAGGACGCATCCATGCCGTGGGGTGAATTCAAAGACACTGCCGCCGAGCGCAGGCTATTCCAGCGCCGCGTCACCGCTATGCTGCTGTTCGTGTTCCTGCTTATGGTGGGGCTTGTTGCGCGGATGTATCAGCTTCAGATCGTAGAGCATGACATCTACACCACTCTTTCTGATAAAAATCGGGTACAGGTCCAGTCAGTGCCCCCGCCGCGCGGGCTTGTATACGATCGCAACGATGTACTTTTGGCGGAAAATCGCCCGGTGTTCAGCGTAACACTGGTGCCGGAGCGGGTTGGCGATATGGACGCTACGCTGGAGCAGCTTGTCCGGATTATTGATGTTTCCGAAGAGGATTTGGATCGGTTTCAGCGCCGCCTGCGTGAACCGAGACGACCCTTTCAGGAGATTCCGCTGCGCTACGACCTAACCGAAGACGAAATTGCGCGCCTGGCGGTACACCGGCACGAATTGCCCGGTGTGGAAGTGGAAGCAGAACTGGTTCGATATTACCCGCACAGCGAGCTGACGGCCCATGCGCTGGGTTTTGTCGGCCGCATTAACCGTGAAGAGTTGCAGCGGATCGACCCGGTTAATTACGCCGGTACCAACTATATTGGCAAATCCGGTGTTGAGCGATTTTATGAAGAAATGCTGCACGGAAAGGTTGGCTACCAGCACGTAGAAACCAACGCGCGGGGTCGCACACTTAGAGTTCTGGAGCACGAAAACCCGGTGCCGGGTGACGATCTGCAACTGCACCTAGACCTGCGATTGCAGAATAAAGCACACGAGCTTTTGGATGGCCGCCGGGGTGCTATCGTCGCTATCGAGCCCGCAACGGGCGGGATACTGGCGCTCGCCAGCGTGCCCGGCTTTGATGCCAATAAGTTTGTTACCGGCATCAGCGTGCCAGACTACCGCGAATTGAGTGAAAGCCGAGATAAACCTCTTTTTAACCGGGCCCTGCGTGGGCAATACCCTCCCGGCTCCACTTTAAAACCCATGCTGGCGATCGCGGCCTTGGATAGTGGTGCTGTAACGAAGGATCACACCATCTGGGATCCTGGGTACTTTCAGCTCAACTCTGGGGGTCGTCGTTGGAGGGATTGGAAGCGAGGAGGGCATGGCTGGGTCGATCTGACCTATGCCATGGCACAATCCTGTGACGTCTATTTTTATGAGGCCGCTGTGGAAATGGGTGTAGACACCATGCACAGCTATCTCGCTCGCTTCGGTTTTGGTGAAGATGCAACCTTGGATGTATCCGGCGCCCTAAGCGGGCTCTTGCCATCTCGGGACTGGAAAAGGGCGGTGCGCAACGAACCCTGGTATCCGGGGGACACGGTAAATATGGGCATTGGCCAAGGCTTTATGCTCGCGACGCCTTTGCAACTTGCGACGGCAACGGCGCTGATTGCAAACCGGGGTGAATGGGTTCAGCCGAGATTGCTAAAAAGTATTCTGGGAGGCAGGTCGGCAGATGAGTTTTTGCCGAGTGAAACCCATGAGCCATTGAAGCTCAAAGACCCAAGTGATTGGGAGTACATCACGGAGGCCATGGCCGAAGTGATGCATGGTTCTAAAGGCACCGCCCGAGCCTCGGGCCGGGGAGCTTCTTACCGTATGGCCGGAAAAACCGGCACGGCACAGGTGTTCAGTCTTGCAGAAGATGAAGAATACGATGCCGAAGAAATCCGTGAACGGTTGCGGGATCACGCCATGTTTATCGGCTTTGCGCCGGTAAAGAATCCGCAAATCGCGGTTTCCGTGATTGTTGAAAATGGCGGTGGTGGCAGTAGCACTGCAGCACCGGTGGCGCGGGCACTGTTTGATGCCTGGCTAGTGGAGTTTGCAGCGACGGAAGATGGCTCGCTGAACGGTAAAACCGATTCAGAAGACGAGGTTCGTTAATGGCTACCCGGGAAGTGTTTAGCTCAACTGCCAGCAATCCCCTTGGGCGCCCGAGAGGCCTATGGTCGGCCCTGCATCTGGATCCCATTCTGCTTGTGCTGCTTGTTGGGCTGATCTCTGCGGGGCTGTTCGTGCTTTACAGCGGCGCAGACCGAAATCTTGATGTGGTCAAGGCGCAAGGTGTGCGTTTTGGCATTGCCTTTATTGTGATGCTGGTATTCGCGCAGTTGGACCCCTCTGTATTCCGCCGCTGGGCGCCTTGGCTATACGGCCTTGGCTTGATCGGCTTGGCGGCTGTGCTACTTGTCGGTATCGGTGCTAAAGGTGCACAGCGCTGGCTGGCTCTGCCGGGATTGCCGCGGTTTCAGCCGTCAGAGCTTATGAAGTTGGTGGTGCCTATGATGGCAGCCTGGTACCTGTCACGGCATTTTTTGCCGCCGAGGTTGTCTCGCATAGGTGTCGGCCTGGCGATTGTACTGCTCCCCATGGTCCTGATCGTGAGGCAGCCCGATCTCGGCACATCGCTTTTAGTGGGCATGGCCGGCCTGTTTGTGGTATTTTTCGCCGGCATGAGCTGGAAGCTGATTACTGCATTTTTCGCGTTGGTTTCGGTAGCGGCACCGGTGATGTGGTTTTTTGGAATGCGTGAATACCAGAAACAGCGTGTACTGACACTGCTGGACCCCCAAAGCGATCCGCTGGGAGCAGGCTGGAACATTATCCAATCCAAAACTGCCATTGGCTCCGGCGGTCTCAATGGTAAGGGCTGGCTTCAGGGTACTCAATCGCACTTGGAATTCCTGCCCGAAAGCCACACAGATTTTATTGTTGCCGTTTTGGCCGAGGAATTCGGGTTCATCGGAATCTTGGTTCTGCTCAGTGTTTATTTCCTGATTATACTGCGCTGCTTCTATATTTCGGTTACTGCTCAGGATTCGTTCAGCCGATTGGTGGCGGGCGCACTGACGATGACTTTCTTCATCTATGTGTTTGTAAATGTTGGCATGGTGAGTGGTCTGCTGCCTGTGGTCGGGGTACCCTTGCCTCTGATTTCCTACGGCGGTACGTCAATCGTAACGCTGATGGCGGCGTTTGGCATTCTGATGTCCATACACACCCATCGCAGGATGATCACGGCCTGATGTCACGCTGGTAATGGTGATAGGCGCCGGGAACCCGTTACAATGGTAGCGGTTGGTGCGTTTACGTTTATCCGCAGGCATGTATCTCAGAGGACATCCAGGCAGTGATCTCAAATCGCTCATATATATGGTTGGTGATACCGGCAGTTCTTGCACTGGCTGGCTGTGCGTCGACACCTACTTCGGCACCGGCCGGCACTGATCATTCATCACGTTATACCATCACCCAAGACAGAGCCCCCACGGGCAACTTTGATGCCACTGGGTTGTCAGATGCCGTGCCCGTATACCAATCGCCGGTTAGAGCCGGAAATAAATCGCCTTATACGGTATGGGGTAAACAATACACTGTGCTAAATAGCAGTGATGGTTATGTCGCTCGTGGTACTGCAAGCTGGTATGGCGAGAAGTTTCACGGCCACAAGACATCCAACGGCGAAACCTTCGACATGTATCAAATGTCGGCGGCTCACAAATCCCTGAGGATTCCCAGCTACGCAAGGGTGACCAACCGGGATAACGGTCGTTCCGTGATCGTTCGGGTTAACGATCGTGGCCCGTTTCATGGGGATCGTCTGATCGACTTGTCCTACGCGGCGGCCAAGAAACTAGGCTACCAGTCGCGGGGCACCGCTCGAGTAGAGGTAGAATCAATTACCGTTAAACCGGATGGCAGCATGTTCATTGCCGGCCAGCCGTTTGCTTCCGATGGTCAGCCACGGGTGCAGCCAGCCCCGGCAACGGAAAATGCTGTCGCTGTAAAGGGCAGCCAAGATGTTGGTGGCGGGCTTTTTGTTCAGCTTGGTTCGTTCAGCAGCCCTGATCCTGCGGAGAAACTGCAGGGTCGCGCCAAGAGCGCACTCAGCAACTCGTTCGACAACCCTGTGCGGGTGCGTGCGGTGAATACAGCGTCCGGGCGCTTTCACCGGGTACAGGTTGGCCCTTTCCAGGATGAAGGCAGTGCGCGAAAGACGCAGAACCTGCTGGAAGCAAAGGGGTTTTTCCAGTCAATTGTGCTGACCGACTCTGACTAAGCGTTAGATCACACATAAAAATACACTTAACGACGAATGAATAGACCCATGGCCTTAAAATCAGTTTTTCGCTCGCTTTCCTTTCTTTCAGCGATACTCGCTTTTGTACTGATGCTTTCGGTATCAGGCAACGCAATGTCCCAGACTGTACTGATTCCGTCTCCGCCACAGATCGCTGGCAGCTCCTACGTACTCATGGACCCGAAGAGCGGCAGCGTCCTCATGGAGGAGAACAGCAACGAGCGGCTCCCACCAGCCAGCCTGACCAAAATGATGACGGCGTACATTGTTGAGCGTGAGTTGGACGAAGGCCGGATCAAAATGTCCGACCTGGTACCGATCAGCGTAAAGGCCTGGAAAACTGAAGGGTCGCGGACGTTCATTAAAGAAGGCACCAGCGTCTCCGTAGAGGATCTTCTTAAAGGTGTCATCATCCAGTCTGGTAACGACGCATCGGTCGCGCTGGCTGAGTTTGTTGCAGGCAGTGAGGGCGCGTTCGTGGATATCATGAATCAGCAGGCTCAGCTGCTAGGTATGAAGGACACCCACTTCGAGAATGCGACTGGCCTGCCTGCTCCCGATCATTTCTCCACCGCGTATGATTTGGCTGTATTGGCACGAGCAATTATCAATGATCACCCAGAGAACTACCCGATCTACGCGGAAAAGCACTTTACCTACAACAATATCCGTCAGCCTAACCGCAATAGCCTGTTGTGGCGCGACGAAAGTGTTGATGGCCTGAAAACCGGTCATACCGAAGAGGCAGGGTATTGTCTTGTTGCTTCTGCCAAACGAAATGATACCCGCTTTATTGCGACGGTAATGGGTACCCGCAGTTCACAGTCGCGCTCGCAAGAAATTCAGAAAATGCTGAACTATGGGTTCCGCTACTTTGAGAGCGAGCGGTTGTTCCGTGCGGGTCAGGAGCTCATTAAAGCAGATGTATGGGGCGGTGAGTCGGATCAGCTCTCTGTAGGTATGCTTGAAGATGCTTACGTGACCATTCCTCGCGGGTCTCGCGACAGCTTGGAGTCCAGCGTGGATCTCGATTCGGTGATCAAAGCTCCGGTTCGGGCCGGCGATGAGCTCGGGCGAGTGAAGGTGTCGTTCAATGGTGAGGTACTGATAGATCAACCAGTACTCGCGCTCACAGAGGTGCCCGAGGGCGGCCTGTTCAAGCGCATCTGGGACGCCATCAAGCTGTTTTTTATTCAGTTGTTTTAGTAAGGGCGAGTTGAGCCCGGGAGTAAAGCGGCATGAGTGAGCCGAAAGCACCAAAAATTGAGTTTCCCTGCGATTACGCCATCAAGGTGATAGGCAACTCTGCTCCGGATTTTAAGGAATTTGTGGTTGGGGTTGTTGAGCAGCACGCCCCGGGTCTTTGCGAGGCGGATGTTTCTATTCAAGACAGCAGCAAGGGGCGGTTCTGTTCGGTTCGTCTGAACATAATTGCGACGGGCGAGCCGCAACTAAAAGCCCTGTTCGAGGAGCTCAAGGCCAGTGGTCGTGTGCACATGGTGTTGTAAGCGCAATGCCTGAACTGATTGTCAGATCATTGGGCCAGCAGCCCTATCTGGAAACCTGGGAAGCGATGAAAAGCTTCACAGCGGAAAGAGACGATCACACCAAAGACGAGCTCTGGTGCCTTGAACACCCTAAGGTTTACACCCAGGGGCAGGCAGGTAAGGCCGAACATATTCTGGCGCCGGGCGACATTCCGGTTATTCTGGTGGATCGTGGCGGGCAGGTAACCTACCACGGCCCTGGCCAGCTAGTGGTTTACCTGATGTTGGGTCTAACCCGGCGTAAGATGGGGGTAAGGGAGCTGGTAGACGTTATTGAGCAGGCTATCGTGCGTTCACTGGCCGAGCTTGGTATTGCCGCGGAACCCCGGTCGGATGCACCCGGTGTGTATGTGGGTGATGCGAAAATTGCTTCCCTCGGGTTGCGGGTGCGCCGTGGCTGTTCTTTCCATGGCTTGGCACTGAACGTTGATATGGACATGGAGCCCTTCCAAAGAATCAACCCCTGTGGTTATGCCGGATTGGCCATGTGCCAGGTTCGCGACTTTGTATCCACTGCGTCCATTGTAGATATTGAAAAGCGCTTGGTGACCCAGCTGGTCTCCGGCATGGGTGAATCCACCGTGAGTTACCGCAAGGGCTGGGAGAGCTAAGCCAACGATTCTTCTTGATGGGCGCAAACACGGTTGCGCCCGAGAGATTTTGCACGGTAAAGGGCTTCATCTGAACGTTGAAGAAGCTTGTCGATCGACTCGCGCCCGCCGATGCTTGCTACCCCAATACTAGCCGTGCAGGTCACTGGCTTCTGCTCTACCATCACTGCATTTTCAGCGATGGCCTCACGAATCCGGTTTGCAATGTGTACCGCCTCAGTTGGGTCTGTTTCCGGTAGCAGCACCAAGTATTCCTCGCCGCCCCATCGCGCGATAGTGTCGACCTTTCGGCACTGGTCCAGAAATGTCTTCCCAACCTGCACAATTAAGTCATCGCCTACATGGTGCCCATAGGTATCGTTGATGTTCTTGAACAGGTCGATATCCGCAAGCAATACGGCGAACGGCCGGCCATTGCGCAGGTAGCGCTCATATTCCGCTTCTAGTTGCGCCAGCGCTTCGCGACGGTTTGCCAACCCGGGCTTCGCTGATATAAAACACAATGGGCGGATAGGCAAAGAGCCAGATGATCGCCGATCCGTCCTCCACCGCCTGAACAGTCAGGTAGGTAAATAGAATCGTCGTAACGATCATAAAAACCCTACGGTGGAAGGTTTTATGACGAGATATTGCTAGCCATCATGGTTGCAAACAGTGCGAGTAGCACTGATGTTAGCTGATCGCCACGACCGAACGAGCGCCACGCATAAAAAACTAGCAGTAAAGTGGTAGTCGCGCTTATCCAGTTGATAAGAATCGGAACTGTGTCAAAACGTAAGTAGATATAAACTGGTAGGCGTCTGCGCACAATGGCCCCCAGGCCGCAAATTTGGGTCGAATCAGAGAGGGCAGGTGGTTACAGTATCCGTATAATGTTAAAAGGTTAAATTTTCCGATTTGGGCAGGTCGCATATGTCATCCAAGCGTTCAGGTAAGTCAGTGTCCCGCATCAAGACAGGAAGCTTCGAACGCCGCCTGAGCCTGACCCGTGCGGGGCTCTTTGCAGGAACCCGTATGGCCTCGCACATGGCCACCAATTGGATCGGCAACAAGGAGAGGCGTGATGAGCGCCACCGGGCCATGCTCTCCAGCCAGGCGCGTTTTCTGGTGGATGAGCTTGGCCAGCTGAAAGGCAGTGTGGTCAAAATAGGCCAAGTGATGGCGCTATACGGCGAACATTTCTTGCCAGAAGAAGTGACCGAAGCGCTGCATACCCTAGAAGACCAGACCACCTCTTTGGAGTGGGCGGCTATCGAGCGCGTGCTTAAAGCTCAGCTGAGTAGCGAAAGACTGGCAGAGCTTGATATAGACCCCGAACCCATAGGCGCGGCTTCGCTCGGGCAGGTTCATCGAGCTGTTCGGCGCAGCGATGGCTTGGAACTCGTACTCAAAGTTCAGTACCCAGGTGTTGCAGACGCAGTAGATAGCGATCTAAATGCCGTGGCTCAGCTGCTTAGGGTTGCCCGGCTGGTGAACTTTGGGCCGGAGTTCGAGGACTGGCTCGAAGAGGTGCGGCGAATGATGCATCGAGAGGTGGATTACCGCCTAGAAGCCCGCACAACAGAAAAATTCCGACAGATGCTCGCGGACGACCCACGTTTTGTGGTCCCCAGAGTGTTGCCAGAGTACTCCACAGACCACATTATTGGTGCTACCTACGAGCACGGCCATTCCATTAGCTCTGCGGTGGTCGGTGATTTACCGCTTGAGCGTCGTAGTGATCTGGGCAAGGCTGCTTTGGAGCTGTTTTTCCGGGAATTGTTTATTTGGGGCGAAATCCAAACAGACCCAAACTTTGGTAATTACCGCATTCGTATCGCTGGAGAAGAGGGTGGGGATGATGATCACGATCGCATCGTACTGTTGGATTTTGGCGCGGTGCAGTCGTATTCCAGAGAGTTTCTCGACCCGGTTATTCAGATGGTTCGGGCCTCCTATGAAGACGATCTTGAAGCCGTGATCGACGGCGGCGTAAAGCTTCGCTTCATGAGCTCAGATTGGCCGAAAGAAGTGTTGGAGAAATTTGGTCAGGTTTGCATGTCGGTTCTGGAGCCGCTTTCCAGTGATCATGAAAGTTGGCCAGAGGGAGCGGTTAACAGCAAGGGGCAGTATCGCTGGAAGCAAAGCGACCTGCCATCCCGGGTCGCGCGACAGGCGGCACGGTCGGCCATAAATCGCTACTTTCGGGTACCGCCCAGCGAATTTGTATTTCTTAACCGCAAGCTGATTGGGGTGTATACCTTTATTGCCGTGCTTTATTCAGAGTTCAATGGCGAACCATTGTTGCGTAAGTACCTTTACGGTGAGGGTGATGATACCCCCGACGCTTCAGCGACCAGCCAGATTACAAAAGCATAGCGCAGCCCTTTTCCGATACCCACTAGCACAATAAAATTGAGCCAGGGCACGCGCATGATCCCGCCTACCAGCGTCAACGCGTCGCCACCCAGAGGTAACCAGCCCAGCAGCAAAGACCACTGTCCGTAGCGGTTAAAACTGTTTCTGGCCTTGTGAAGCTGAGCCTCGCTAATCGGAAACCAGCGCTTGTGCTTTAGGCGGTCAATCTGCCTACCAATAATACCGTTAACCACAGACCCCAGCGTGTTGCCCAAGGTTGCCCAGAACCACAGCCACCACAGTGAGTATCCCTGAACAACCAGCGTGCCTGTCAGTATTTCCGAATAGGCCGGCAGCAGGGTGGCCGCCGCGAATGAAACCAGAAATAACGTCAGGTAAATCAAAGAGTTTTCCTTGCTCGGGTGTGCATGCCTCTGCTTTCAGGGATTAACGATCCCCTAGGTATCATCTGGTACTATGGTTGTCATTCAAAACGTCAATTTTTAGTTTCTCAGAATCATGTCATCATGAATTCATAATTTTTAACACTCCGGAAGGTTCCGGAGAACACTATCTTGGAGGTTTTATGGAGCAGGTCACTATTTATGGTCGCCCAAGCTGCGGGTTTTGCGCGCGTGCAATGAGCCTTTGTGAATCTCGCAATATGCCATATACCTGGGTTGATATGATCGAGCATGACATGACGAAGGCCGACATAGCAGACAAAATTGGGCGCCCTGTTCACACCGTGCCGCAGATTCTTGTGGGGGACACGTACATAGGTGGCTACGACGAGTTCTCTAGCTACGTGCAGCAGCTAGAGGTGGATCAGGCCCGCTAATCAGAGCTGAAAGTCGGCTCTCAGTTTTTTCTCGGTCAGCGTATTTTTGAGTTTCGCGACCCGAGGCAGCCCGTTGTCGAACGGAGGGAAGTTCTCGCCGGCAATTAGCGGCTCGAGGTATTCGCGGCATTCCTTGGTAATACCGAAACCATCATCAGTGATGTAGTGGATCGGCATTTTCTTTTCCTGGTTGGCCACTTCGCTGAGCTGAGCCTCGCCAATTTTCCAGACGTAGGGCTTCGTCTGTACCCGCACGATAATGGGCATAACGGCTTGTTTGCCGTCCAGTGCCATTTCCACGGCAGCTTTGCCAACCGCGTAAGCCTGCTCAACGTCGGTCGCAGAGGCGATGTGCCGTGCGCTGCGCTGCAGGTAATCTGCAACCGCCCAGTGATACTTGTATCCCAGTGCTTGTTTAACCATGTTAGCCAGCGCGGGCGCTACGCCACCGAGTTGGGTGTGACCGAAAGCGTCTTTGGCTCCGGCATCCGCCAGAAAGCGGCCGTCTTCATACTGAGCGCCTTCGGAAGCCACAATCACGCAGTAGCCGTATTCCTTCACGCAGAAATCAACCCGCTCCAGGAAGGCATCGCGGTTGAACGGAATTTCCGGGAATAGAATAATGTGGGGCGCCTCGTCTTCGCTCTGACCGGCGAGGCCTCCGGAAGCGGCAATCCAGCCCGCGTGGCGGCCCATGACCTCAAGAACAAACACCTTGGTGGACGTCTCGCACATGGATTTGATATCCAGGCTGGCCTCCAGAGTGGAGGTGGCAATGTACTTGGCAACCGAGCCAAAGCCCGGGCAACAATCGGTAAACGGCAGGTCGTTATCCACCGTTTTGGGTACACCGATACAGGTAATGGGGTAACCCATCTTCTCGCCCATTTGCGAAATCTTATAAGCGGTATCCTGGGAGTCGCCGCCACCGTTGTAGAAAAAGTAGCCAATGTCGTGGGCGCGGAACACCTCAATAAGGCGCTCGTATTCGCGGCGGTTTTCTGAGATGTTTTTCAGCTTATACCGGCAAGACCCAAAGGCGCCGCCAGGTGTGTGGATTAGCTCCCGAATGGACTCGTCACTTTCGAGGCTGGTATCAATCAACTCTTCGTTCAGCGCACCCAAGATGCCGTTGCGCCCGGCAAAGACTTTGCCGATTTTATCTGGGTGCTTGCGGGCGGTCTGAATCACCCCGCAGGCACTGGCATTAATGACGGCGGTAACACCGCCCGACTGAGCGTAGAATGCGTTCTTGATGGCCATCTCGGGATGGAGCCTCCTGCTGGTTCGACAATGGCGCAGATGATACGCCAAATGCTGATCATTTTCATGGCAAGAAGTATGGATAGCAGTGCTCTTGACGGAGTCGGGCGGATACGGGAGGCTTGTCGGGTTTCAACGGAGAGGGCAGTCGGCGAATGCATATTCATATTCTGGGAATTTGTGGCACATTTATGGGCAGCCTGGCTGTTCTGGCAAGGGAGCTTGGCCACACCGTTACCGGTTCTGATCAAGGCGTTTATCCGCCCATGAGCACGCAGTTAGAGGCGCAGGGCATCAGCCTGATGGACGGCTTCAGCGCGAAGCATCTGGAGCCAAAGCCCGATCTTGTGCTGATCGGCAATGCCATGTCCCGGGGTAACCTTGAGGTTGAGGCGGTACTTAACCGCAATATTGATTACATGTCGGGCCCAGAGTGGCTGGCCCGTGAGGTGCTCCGGCACCGCTGGGTGTTGGCCGTTGCGGGCACTCACGGCAAAACCACCACTACCGCCATGTTGCTTTGGATCCTTGAGCAGGCAGGGCTTGCGCCTGGTTATTTAGTGGGTGGCGTGCCTAAAGACTTCCCCGTATCGGCAAGGCTTGGAGACAGCGATTTCTTCGTTATTGAAGCAGATGAGTACGACAGCGCCTTCTTCGACAAGCGCTCCAAGTTCATTTATTACCGCCCCCATACGCTGATACTGAACAACCTTGAATTTGACCACGCGGATATCTTCGATAACGTTGAAGCCATTGAGCGCCAGTTTCATCACCTAGTTCGCACGGTTCCTTCTCAGGGGCTGATCATCCGCCCGAGCCTAGACACTCATTTGGATAAAGCGCTGGCCATGGGATGCTGGAGCCCGGTTCAAGACACAGCCATTGGTAGCGAGATAGCGGGTACCGTCGACTGGCGCGCAGAATTGCTTTCTGAAGACGGCAGCCGGTTTATGGTGATTCACCACGAGCAACCTGTCGCCGTGGTGAGATGGAGCCAGACAGGCCTGCATAACGTTCGCAACGCGCTGTCAGCCATATCAGCGGCAAAGCACGTGGGCGTAACGCCGGATCACGCGATAGCGGCTTTGTGTCGGTTTTCTGGCGTAAAGCGCCGTATGGAGTTGCTGGCGGATATTAACGGTGTAAAGATCTACGACGATTTCGCCCATCACCCGACAGCCATAGCGACCACCCTAGATGGCTTGCGCAATCAGGTGGGCGAAGAGCCAGTGATAGCGCTTATCGAGCCACGATCAAATACCATGAAGCAGGGCGTTCATCAGCATACGTTACTGCCGAGTGCCGCGTTGGCCGATAAGGTTTATTGGGCCAACCTCAACAACATGGACTGGTTGCCGGAGTTGGTGTCTGCGTGGCAAGCAAACTACCCGGAATCCCGGCAACACCTTGTGGAATCTACAGTAGAAGGGCTTGTCGAGCGTGTGCTGGCGGATCTTCCCAGCCCCTGCCATATCGTCATCATGAGTAATGGTGGCTTTGGCGGTGTGCACGGCAAACTCATTGCCGAGCTTGAGCGTATCCGTGGCTAATCTGGCCAATAGGAAATCATTACCATGACAAACACCACCCGTAATAATGTATCGCAAGCGCGAACGGTTAACTTAGCGTTCACCGGTGCGTCTGGCGCCCAGTATGGTCTGCGCCTTCTGCAATGCCTGGTGGCGGCTGGTTGCCGGGTTCATGTGATGATAAGCAAAGCGGCTCAGATCGTGATCGCAACGGAAACCGATCTGAAACTGCCGGGAACCCCGCCGGCCATGCAGAAAACCCTTTCTGAATACGCCTCTGCAGAGCCGGGCCAAGTTCTGGTGTTTGGTCGGGAAGACTGGTTTTCTCCGCCGGCTTCGGGATCTGGTGAGAAAGCACCTTTGGTGGTTTGCCCCTGCAGCACCGGCACTCTTTCTGCGCTGGCCACCGGCGCCAGCAACAATCTGATTGAACGTGCCGGCGATGTGGCACTTAAAGAACGGCGCCAACTGATACTGGTGCCCCGGGAAGCGCCGTATTCCGAGGTGCACCTAGAGAACATGCTAAAGCTAACCCGTATGGGCGCTGTGATCATGCCGGCCAGCCCCGGGTTCTATCACCGGCCAGATTCGGTGCAGGATCTTGTGGACTTTATTGTGGCGCGGATTCTCGACCATCTGGGCGTGCCTCAAGACTTGATGCCTCGCTGGGGAGAGGCGCGAGTTAACGCAAAAGTGGATCGTGACGATGGTTTTGGCCAGCATGATTGATGGTTTTCATCATTGAGCAAACCCGCCTGCCACTAGAGACTTGGTGAACGTTAATCACAACACTGTTCACAAACTGAGGTTCACCATGATTCCACGTAAGCTATTCGACGCTGATCTTGATGGCTTTCGGGATTCCGTTCGGAAATTCCTGGAGCAAGAAGCTGCGCCCTACCACGCGCAGTGGGAAAAAGATGGACAGGTTAGTCGCGAGCTATGGGAAAAAGCCGGCGCGTTGGGCTTCCTGTGCCCAGGCGTACCCGAAGAGTACGGTGGCGTTGGCGCCGACTTCCGCTACAGCGCGGTGGTGATGGAAGAGATCTCCAGTGCCGGGCTTTCTGGCATCGGCTGGACTCTGCACTCTGATATCGTTGCACCCTACATTCTGAACTACGGTTCGGAAGAGCAGAAGAAACACTACCTGCCGAAAATGGTCTCCGGTGAGATGATTACGGCTATCGCCATGAGCGAGCCGGGTGCTGGTTCTGACCTGCAGGGCGTGAAGTCCACAGCGCTGAAAGATGGCGACAACTACATTCTGAATGGTTCCAAAACCTTTATTACCAACGGCCAGATGGCAGATTTGGTGATTGTGGTGGTTAAAACCGATCCGAAGGAAGGCGCAAAGGGCATCAGCTTGCTGCTGGTTGAAACCGCATCAGAAGGTTTCCAGAAAGGCCAGAATCTGAACAAGGTGGGTATGAAAGCCCAGGATACGTCTGAGTTGTTTTTCCAGGATGTAAAAGTGCCGGTAGCTAACCTGATCGGTCCTATGGAAGGGCAGGGCTTCTTCCAGCTGATGCAGGAGCTTCCAGCTGAGCGCCTGCAGATTGGCTTAACCGCGATTGCCTCCGCTGAAGCGGCATGGCAGTGGACGCTGGACTACGTTAAAGAGCGTAAGGCGTTCGGCAAGCCGGTTATCAAGTTCCAGAATACCCGTTTCAAGCTGGCTGAGCTGAAATCTGAACTCACCGCAGCTCGGGTGTTTACCGACCGCTGTCTGGAACTGCACCTCGACAAAAAGCTGGATATCCCCACAGCCGCTATGTTGAAGCAGTACACCACGGACCTGCAATGCAAAGTAATGGATGAGTGCGTTCAGTTGCACGGTGGCTACGGCTACATGTGGGAATACCCGATTGCCCGCGCCTGGGCAGATTCGCGGGTTCAGCGCATTTATGGCGGAACCAACGAAATCATGAAAGAGATTGTTTCGCGCGCATTCTAAGCCGCGTTAAACAAAAACCCCGGGGCCAGTTGAACTGACCCCGGGGTTTTCTTGTTACTAAACTTTACAGATTGCCAAACCTATCAAGGTCTCTGACAGCCACATCCCCTAAAGTAACGGCACAACCTCTAACAAGGATAAATGGTTGCCGTGATGAAATCTCTGATTTTCCTGCCTGTTTCCGTACTTTTTCTCGCCATTGCCGGCTGCGGCAAGGAATCCGATGAGCTGCCTGTGGATGGGCGCGACTTTGATGGTGTGCAATACAGCGTACCAGCCCCTTATACAGGCAAGGTAATAGACGGCTACCTGAAAAATGCCCGGGTGTGGCTGGATATGGACGGCGATAGCCAATACACACGCGGGCCTATGGAGTTTGAGCTGGCCTCTGGCCGAAAGATTACCTTGCCGTCCGGGGAGCCGACAGCCATGAGCGGCGAAGGTGGCCAGTTCTCATTGGATACCTTGGAGCTTGTGGTAGGTCCGACAGTGGGCCCCAATATTGATCCGCGCAAATTTCCTTTATATGCTTTGGCCATTCCCGGGAAAACCCTAGAGCAAACATTTAGGGGCGATGTGCAGGTTCCTCGTGCGTTTTTGCTCTCTGCAGCGCCGGGCGTGCGCAACATTACCCCGCTTACCACCCTAGCTCGCTATCGCCGCCTTGCGGCGCTCGGCCCCTTGCTGAACTCCACAGATACCTCTCTTTCTAGCCTGGCCGGTATCAATCTGCTGAAGGATTATGTGCTCGCCGAAGATGATCGCGCCCATGCTTATGCGCGAGCTATGGCGCGCTTTATGGCCAGCCAGTTTCCCGACGCTTACAACAATGCGCTGGCCGAGCCTGGGAGTGATGGCACAGAGCGTTTTCTAAGCCGCCCAGGCGCGTTCCTTCTTGGTATCTCTCTGGTGCAGAACGCCGGTGATGTGATTGCGGCCGTTGATTCAGAGGCTCAAGGCAACTACGCAAACATTGGTGTAGACCTGATCGATTTGCCTGAGGTACCTGTGGAGTTGAGTGACCCGGTACTGCTAACCAGTCAACGTGTTTACGCTCAGCCAAAACAGTCGGGTGAGCTTCCGGCCAACCGGTCGAGTTTGCTGATTTCGGCAGAACTGAAGTTTGACTACAGCGAAGACGGGCGGCTGCAATCTATCAGCGTCGATGGCTGCCTTGCGCCTTCTATGCAAGAAATTGCGAGGTTGTTGAGCGTTAAAGGCTATATGGCAAAGCTTAGTACCCAGTGGTTGCCGTCAGCGTCCTTATCGCCCCAGAGCAGTATTGCTTATTCCAATCCGGGTATTGATGAGCGCTTGGTGTTTGACTGGGCTGCAGGCACGGCTACCTTCGAAACCGGCACCACCTGCCACCTACTTGAAAGCATTCAGCCGGGTTCGACTGAGCTGGGAGGAAATCCGGAGGTAACTTACAGTTGGAGCTATAGCGATGGAGAGCTAGCAGAACTGGTCGCCCAAATTCCCCAGCAAAACAGCACGCTTACCCGAACACTGATTCCAAAGTTATCTAGCGCCCCCGACGGTTTCCCCGGGTATCAGCTCAAAGAAGACGGTGTTGAGCAGGAATCCCTGATCTACAGCGGAGGGCTCCAGAGCTGCACAATTGAAGAAGATGCCGAGAACGCAGCTCAAGTAGTGACCGGGTTTCATGGCTATGCATTCTGGGGCTATGAGCCCCAACCAACTGGGTTTACCGGGCTTTCTCTGGAATTTGATACCCGAGGCGAACTTATTAACCGGCCCCTAAGGTACGGGTTCCTCGCCCCAGAGATGGCAGGCCTCGATAACGTCGATGCCGAGGAAGGTTTTGAGTGGGCTTTGTATTATCCAGACAGAAATGCTGAGACCCCTCTTGGTGGAACACCCAACCTTATCCGCGAGGCATATCTCAAAAGCTACGGCAGCAACCGCTCCTGTGGTCGCAAGTTTGAGGATGTGCCCTCTGGTGTGTACGCGCGGGTAGACTACACCTACAAAAACTTGTCTGAATACCTTGTGGAACGGCTAAGGTAGCCGCGTAGTGTCTTGTCGGGTCTGAAAAGCATCGCTGAAGGCAGCTGCAAGTATTCCAGTGGGCATAGCAACAATGCCGATGCCAGAAATGGCCGTGAGACTCGCGAAGAATTTGCCGGCAGCGGTGATAGGCGTGACGTCCCCGTATCCAACTGTTGTCAGCGTAGCTACGCTCCACCAGAAGGCCCTGGGGATGCTTTCAAAAGCCTCCGGCTGCGATTCCGCCTCGAACAAGTAAAGAAATGCGCTTGATACGAGAAGTAAAATAAAGGCGATGGCTGCACTCATGAGCAGTTCAAATTTGCGTTTGGCGGTGGCCTCCCAAAGCAGATCCCAGGCTGTAGTGTCTACATATCTGTAGAGAAGCCTACGCATTAGGTCTTCCGGATAGGCTGGTTTTTGTTATTGCTGCCGATGACGACTCAAAAATAAAGGTACTTTACAAGACGAAGATTACCCGAGCCGCCGGCGCTAATTTTTTGACGGGGAGGTATGGTGGGCGCATTTTCAATGCCCACAACAAGACATCTGTGGGCAAGCTTTGTGTGCCAGAGAGAGAATTAAGCCATTGGCTAGGGTGTAATTCGTTGATCTGGGAGGCCATTCAATTAGAATGGTGCCGAGGAGAGGACTTGAACCTCCACGCCCTTGCGAGCACTAGCACCTGAAGCTAGCGTGTCTACCAATTTCACCACCTCGGCAGGTGATTTGCAGATTTACCGTTAGTTTGTTGAAAACTGGGGGTTTCTGCCAAAGATGATATGATGACTCACCTGATGGCGCGTACTTTAATAATTCCCGCTGAAGCTGTCAAACAATTTCTTGGTAAATGAATGTCACGTATTTATGCGTATAAAAGGTGGGTTGTTAGTCAGCCGACCTGTACCAACGTATACTATATTGTAAATAAATATGAACAGCGCCGCTGTGGCGCCGTATTGAACAAGGATCCGAATGGTTTCCAAGAATAAAGAGCACAAAGACCTCCACGCTGACCGAGAGGCTCAGAATTATGAAAACCCAATTCAGAGTCGGGAGTTCATTCTTGCGCACCTGAAAGAGCGGGGGGCGCCGGCAACACACGAGACGCTGTGTGCCGAACTTAGCCAAACAAGCCCGGAAGGCATCGAAGCGCTCAGGCGTCGCCTGATTGCCATGTGCCGCGACGGCCAGCTTATCTGTAATCGCCGCGATGCGTTTTTGCCCATCGAAGAGGCCGATCTGGTTAGTGGTCGGGTTATCGGTCATAAAGATGGCTTTGGCTTTTTGGTGCCAGACGATGGCGGGTCGGACTTGTTTCTTACCGCCCGCCAGATGCGCCAAGTCTTTCATGGTGACCGGGTGGTTGCGCGTGTAGACAAGGTAGATGATCGTGGCCGTCGCGAAGGCGTTATTGTTGAGGTGATTGAGCATCGTACGCACCAGACAGTCGGGCGTTTCTTTAAAGAAAGTGGTATCGCTTATGTGATGCCAGAGAACGCGCGCATCAACCACGAAGTGCTGGTAGCGGAAGAGCATGTGGGTGAGGCGTATCATGGCCAGTATGTAGTTGTAGATATTTTGCGCCAGCCTACGGTTCGTACTCAGCCCACCGGCAAGATCGTCGAGATTTTGGGTGAGCACTTGGCCCCGGGGATGGAGATCGATGTGGCTATTCGCTCATACGACATCCCTCACAGCTGGCCCACAGAGGTGGGTGAGCAGGCAGCGGCTATTCTGGGTGAAGTGTCGGAGAAGGATAAGAAGCACCGAGTGGACATCCGCAATATGCGGTTAGTAACCATTGATGACGAAACCGCTCGGGATTTTGACGATGCGATTTACTGCGAGCCGCGAGGCCGAGGCGCGTATCGCCTGGTAGTGGCTATAGCCGACGTATCTCACTACGTGCGCACCGGTTCACCTCTTGATGAGGAGGCGTTGCGCCGAGGTAACTCCGTTTACTTCCCGGATCACGTAGTGCCTATGCTTCCGGAGAAGCTGTCCAACGGCCTGTGCTCTGTGAACCCAGATGTAGACCGCCTGTGCATGGTGGCCGACATGACCATCAGCGCTGCCGGTAATATCAGTGGTTACACTTTTTACCAGGCAGTTATCCGCAGCCACGCACGGCTAACCTATAACAAGGTTAGTGACATGCTGGAGCGGCCAGATTCAGAGTCTGGTTCGCGGTTGTCTGCCCAGTACGCCGATGTGCTTCCGCATTTGCATAACTTGTACGATCTTTACAAGTTGCTGCGCAAAGCGCGAACAGAGCGTGGTGCTATTGATTTTGAAACCACCGACACCCGGATTGTTTTCGATGCGGAGCGCAAAATAGAAGAGATTGTGCCGGTGCATCGCAACGATGCTCACAAAATTGTGGAAGAGAGCATGCTGTGCGCCAACGTAGCGGCGGCGCGTTTCCTTAAGAAGCACAAGATGCCCGCGCTTTACCGAGTGCACGATGGCCCCGCGGAAGAGCGGCTCAATTCCGTGCGCCTGTTTCTCGGGGAGCTTGGCCTGCAGCTGGGTGGGGGAGATAAACCGGTCTCAGGCGATTATCAGGAGTTGTTGTCCCAGATAGCGGACAGGGCAGATGCCAATGTCATCCAAACGGTTATGTTGCGCTCGCTTAGTCAGGCGGTATACAGCCCAGAGGAGCGTGGTCACTTTGGCCTTGGGTTTCCAAGCTACGCTCACTTTACGTCACCGATTCGACGCTACCCCGACCTTATTGTGCACAGGGCTATCAAATCCCGGATTCACAATCCTGAGGTAACGAAGGATGTGGTGTCGCCGGCTGTGTTTGATCCGGAACTGATTGAGTACCCATACGATTATGCCCGTATGGTGCAGTTGGGCGAGCATGTATCTATGACTGAGCGGCGCGCTGATAACGCCACCCGCGATGTTATGGCTTGGTTGAAATGCGAGTTCCTCAGTGACCATGTGGGCGAAGAATTTGACGGGGTGATTGCTGCTGTTGTGCCCTTCGGGTTCTTTGTTGAGCTGTCGGGTGTTTACATCGAAGGCCTGGTGCACGTTTCTACTCTTAATGGTGATTATTTCCATCACGATTCGGCTAAGCATCGCCTGATTGGCGAGCGCACGGCTATTAGTTTCCGCTTGGGTGACGAGCTGCGCGTTCGTGTGATGCGGGTTGGCATGGAGGATCGCAAGATCGATCTCGAGCTGGTCAGCGAACCAAAACGTCGCCAGGCAGATCGTGACGCTCTGGATGTTGCGAAGCGAGATACCCGAGGCAAGGACGGCAAGCGGGCCGATAAAGGCCGTAGCCGACGCGGTGCGCCAGCGGGTGCGGCTGCTAAATCAGGGAAAGGCGGAAAAGGCGGCAAAGACGCGAAGCCTGGAAAAGCGAGCAAGCCCGCCGGTGCCAGCAAGCCGCGGAAACCACGCAAGACAGACAAGTAATAGGAAGCTGAATCAGTGTCCGACGAATATGTATTTGGCTGGCACGCAGTTGAGGCTGTCCTCAAACGCGAGTCGGGAAGGTTGCAGCAGGTTTGGATTCAGACCGGCCGGCAGGATAGGCGGGTAAAAACCATCACAGATACCCTGGACGAGCTCGGGGTTAAGTGGGGAGTTGTCCATCGCCGAGAGCTAGATGAGCGGGTCGGTGGAGTTCACCAGGGCGTTGTTGCGGCGGTTAGTGAGAGCCGCGAGTGGACAGAAGACGATCTTCTGGCCCAGCTCGCAGCAAGTGATAAGCCGCCGTTTTTGCTGGTGCTGGACGGCGTAACCGATCCTCATAATCTGGGCGCGTGTATGCGTACCTGCGACGCAGCTGGCGTGCAAGCCGTTATTGTGCCCAAAGATAAGTCCGCTTCGCTAACGCCGGTGGCCCGTAAAGTTGCCTGTGGTGCTGCGGAAACCGTGCCGTTTGTGCGTGTAACCAACCTGGCCCGTTTTCTTCGCACTCTGCAGGATCAAGGGGTTTGGCTGATTGGTACCGCGGGCGAAGCCAAAGCAACACTGTACCAGGCCGATTTCAAAGGCCCAGTTGCGCTGGTTATGGGCGCGGAAGGAAAGGGCATGCGCAGGCTCACCCGCGAGCACTGCGATCAGCTGATCAATATACCCATGCTTGGCCATGTAGATAGTCTCAACGTTTCTGTTGCGACGGGTGTCTGTCTGTACGAAGCTTTACGCCAGCGTCTGGGTTAGCTCTTGCACAGAAGGCTGTGTCCGCCTAGAATGCGTCACCCCTTTTCTTAGGGGGAGGTTTAGTATTGCCTTTTGTCAGGTGTGCAACGCCTCGCTTTTGATCAAGCCTTTCTTGTAAAGCTTCATTGATAAAGCAAAAAAACCGGCGGCTCAGGCTGCCACCTCCTTGCTTTCATAGTTCCCGGCGAGTCCGCGAATATGGAAAGCTGCCCAAACCGTAGGGAGAACTCATGCGTCACTACGAAATCGTGTTTATGGTACACCCGGATCAGAGCGAGCAAGTGCCCGCGATGATCGAGCGTTATACCGCCCTCATCACTGAAGATGGCGGCAAGGTAAATCGCTTGGAAGATTGGGGTCGTCGTCACATGGCATACCCGATCAACAAGATTCATAAAGCTCACTATGTGCTGATGAACGTAGAATGTTCACAGACAGCAATGGACGAGTTGACTCACAACTTCCGGTTCAACGATGCCATTATCCGTGACCTGATTCTGCGTCGCGATGAAGCCGTTGTTGATATCTCTCCGATGAAAGCCGCTGAGTCCCGTGAGGACCGTCGTCCGAGCGGAGATGATCGTCCACGTCGTTCAGCTGAACCTTCTGAAAAGCGCCAAGCTGAACCTTCTGAGGAGCGTCAAGAAGAGCCCAAAGAAGACAGCCAGAAAGCTGAAACCCAGGACGAAGAAGAGTAATTAACCGGAGTTGAGGAGTTACGTTATGGCTCGTTTTTTCAGACGTCGAAAGTTCTGCCGGTTCACGGCAGAAGGTGTTAAAGAGATCGATTATAAGGATCTGGACACCCTGAAAGGGTATGTCACTGAAACCGGCAAAATCGTGCCCAGCCGTATTACCGGCACAAAAGCACGTTATCAGCGCCAGCTGGCTACCGCTATCAAGCGCGCCCGCTTCCTGGCACTGCTGCCGTACTCGGACAGCCACGATAACTAAGTAACAGATAAACAGGACTTGGGACCATGCGTGCTCTAGCACAATTTGTAATGCGCGGTCCCCTGCAGGCCAGCGGGGTAGCCGCAGTCACAACTGCGATACCTTTGCTGTTCTGGATTGGCGCGGCGGTTGTCGGCTTGGTTATTCTCAGGCTTGGCATCAGCCAAGGGCTTACCATTGGTCTCTGGGCATTACTTCCGGCTCTTGGCTGGGGTGTGTTTGGAGGCGATCCAACGGCCTTGGCGGTGTTGCTGCAAGTGATGCTGATGGCGTCATTGATCAGAGCAACGCTGTCTTGGGAAAGAGCCCTTTTAGGAGGGAGCTTTCTGGCGATCGTTATGGGGCTTACGTTGCCCATGATGTATCCTGGCTTGATGGACGAGCTCGTGCGCGCCGGGATCAGTTTTTACGAACAATACAATGCTGAAGTGGCCCGCGCGCTTGGGAGTGATCTCGAGACGGTTATACGGGACACGATGAACGCCAGTATGGCCGGTAGTTATCTGGCAGTGGGCGTGGGCATGACAATGCTTGCAAGGTCGTGGCAATCGGGGTTGTATAATCCCGGAGGTTTCCGAAAGGAATTTCATGGCCTTAGGTTGTCACCCCCCGTTGCTGTGGTTTTTACCGTCACCATGGTTGTAGGCCCGTTTATTGGGCTGAATGCCATGCTACTGGTCTGGGTAGCCGGAACGCCGATGTTTTTGGCAGGACTGGCACTCATTCATGGCATTGTTGGGCGTAAAAAACTGAGCTCCCAGTGGCTTGCAATGTTTTACGTTGCGCTGGTGCTTCTGGGCCCAAGCCTGATGATTCTGTTAGTGGTTCTGGCTTTTGTGGATAGCTGGCTAGATATCCGGGGGCGAATAAAGCCTGCCGGGCCGGCTGAATAAAGCACGAAGAGGTTAACGAGATGGAAGTTATTCTGCTCGAGAAAGTTGCAAACCTTGGCTCCATGGGCGACAAGGTAAAAGTTAAGTCTGGTTACGGCCGTAATTTTTTGCTTCCGTATGGTAAAGCTGCGCCCGCCACTAAAGCAAACCTGAAGGCGTTCGAAGAGCGTCGTGCCGATCTTGAGAAGGCTGCGGCCGACAAGCTGGCAACAGCTCAGTCCCGCGCTGAGGCTCTGGAAGGTGCATCCTTCACTGTAAGCTCCAAAGCCGGTGACGAAGGTAAGCTGTTCGGCTCTATCGGTGTGCGTGATATTGCAGACGTAATCACCGCTGCAGGTACCGACGTTGAGAAGAGTGAAGTTCGTCTGCCGGAAGGCCCGCTACGGGCGACCGGTGAGTACGAAATTGAGCTTCACCTGCACTCAGACGTTGAAGTGACTGTTACGCTGGCGGTAGTTGCCGCGTAATCTGCTTTCTTTGAAAGCCGTGCTGGGTTTACCCCGGCACACCCAACAGGCCCGAACCGTGTAATACGGCTTTCGGGCCTGTTGCTTTCTGGTATGCTGTTAGCATCCAGTAACCCCCTCCCATTGCTGCGACATTCCTCATGCACTGTCGTGGTTGTGACGTTCAACTGAAGATGTGTTCATGGCTAAGCCTACTCTGAAATCCGCAAATACCGACTTGGAAACCAGCCGCATCAAGGTGCCCCCGCATTCAGCAGAAGCGGAGCAGGCAGTGCTTGGTGGTCTTATGCTGGATAACCGTCGATTTGACGAGATCACCGAGATAATCTCTACGGCCGATTTTTATCGCCAGGACCACCGGCTGATTTTTGGTGCGGTTGAGCGCCTTGCCAACGAAAACGAACCCCTGGACGTTGTTACCCTTGCGGAGTTTTTGGAGCGAGCGGGAGATATTGAAGACGCTGGCGGGTTGTCTTATTTGGCCGAGTTGGCCGAAAAAACACCGGGCGCTGCCAATATCCGCGCCTACGCTGAGATTGTTCGTGAGCGCTCCATCCTGAGGCAGCTTGTGGAGGTTTCAGGCAAGATTGCAGACTCTGCGTTCAATCCCGAGGGGCGCAACAGTAACGAGATTTTGGATGAAGCTGAGCGCAACGTCTTTAAGATTGCAGAGTCTAGGGTTAAGGAAGGTTCGGGGCCCCAGTCTATTAACCCGATTCTGACCAAAACCCTTAGCCGTATAGAAGAACTGTTTGAATCTGGCGAACAAACAACGGGTTTGACCACCGGCTTTAAAGATCTTGATGAGCAGACGTCTGGTATGCAGCCTGCAGACCTCATCATCGTGGCAGGTCGCCCCTCTATGGGTAAGACCACGTTTGCCATGAACATTGTCGAGAATGCACTGATAAGCACGGGCACTCCGGTTCTGGTGTTCAGTATGGAGATGCCTGCAGATGCGCTGGCTATGCGTATGCTTTCGTCGTTGGGGCGAATTGATCAAACCAAAATCCGCGGCGGTAAGCTTGAAGAAGACGACTGGCCCCGGTTGACTTCCGCCGTTAGCCTGCTCAAAGACAAGCCTTTGTATATTGATGACACGCCCGGCCTCAGCCCTACTGAGCTGCGCTCCCGCGCGCGCCGGATTGCCCGGGAGAACGGGGGCAAGATCGGCCTGATTATGGTCGATTACCTACAGCTGATGCGAGTGCCAGGCAACACCGAAGGCCGGACGGCAGAGATCTCTGAAATCTCCCGATCGTTGAAGGGCATTGCCAAAGAACTCAGCTGCCCTGTGGTCGCACTTTCTCAGCTTAACCGAAGCCTTGAGCAGCGCCCCAACAAACGCCCCATTAACTCGGACTTGCGGGAATCTGGCGCGATTGAGCAGGATGCGGACGTTATCATGTTTGTTTACCGTGATGAGGTGTACAACGAGGACACGCCGGATAAGGGCATTGCCGAAATCATTATCGGTAAGCAGCGTAATGGGCCTATCGGCACTCTTCGCCTGGCGTTTATCGGTAAATACACAAAGTTTGAAGACTTGGCCCATGGTGACTACGGCGATTATGGTGGTGAGTACTGATGCCGCGTAGCACAACCGCTCGCATTGATCTGGATGCGCTTCGCAACAACTATCGCGCAGCGTGCGAGCGTGCGGGCAGCGCTAAAACAATGGCTGTTGTAAAAGCGGATGGTTATGGCCACGGTATTGCCCGGATCGCCTCTGCCCTGTCGGATGTTGCACCTAAGTACGCCGTTGCCTGCATTGAAGAAGCGGTGGCTATTCGAGCTGCCGGCCTTTTTCAGCCAGTGGTGCTGCTCCAAGGTGTGCATGCCGCTGATGATTTTGCGGATTGCGTGCATCGTAATTTTGAGCCGGTGCTACATGTAGAACATCAGCTGGACTGGTTGGAGCAGGGGGGCTACGCACCCGATGTTTGGTTGAAGGTTAATACCGGCATGAACCGCTTGGGCTTTCGGCCGGATGACCTGCCTGCGGTGATGGCCCGGCTGGAGAAAATGAGCGCTGGCGCCAAGCTGCAGGGTTTTGTAGGCCACTTTGCTTGCGCCGACGATGCCAGCAGTCCAATGACCGCTGCACAGACGGCCACCTTTGAAACGGCAACCTCTCCCTGGCCCTTGCTGATGAAAAGCGTGGGTAATTCTGCAGCCCATTTCATTCCCGGCCAACCACTGTTTGACTGGAGCCGCCCGGGTATCATGCTCTATGGCGGATCACCCATAGTCGGCAAGACGGGGCCCGATTTGGGTCTTGAGCCCGTAATGACCTTAGAAGCGCCGCTTATTACGACGCGGGTGGTTAAAGCCGGTGAAAGCGTGGGTTATGGGGGTGCCTGGGTTGCAGAGCGCGATACTCGAATGGGTATGGTGGCCATTGGGTATGGCGACGGCTACCCCCGCCATGCTGGCACCGACACACCAGCCGCGATTGGTGGTCGCCGGATTCGGCTGATCGGCCGGGTGTCTATGGATATGCTGGCGGTGGATTTGAGCAATGCGCCGGAGGCCGGCGAAGGCGATCTCGTTGAGCTTTGGGGGCGCACGGTAGGGGTAGATGAGGTTGCCAGCTGTGCCGGTACCATCTCTTATGAGTTGTTAACGGGTATTACCAGTCGGGTTCCCCGTACTTCTTATTAGTATTTTTTTGCATTCGAGCTTTAGCTTTCGGGCTCGTGAATGATTTCCTCGATGAAATCGAGAATGGAAGCTAGGCTGCGATCATCCAGTTTTTTGAGAACTTTATGGATGATCATTTTACTGCCTTTTAGCATGCTACTGATGCCTACTCTGGCCATGCCCAGCATCATGGTGCTATGGCTGTATCGCGTTGTTTGAAGCATTGTATAAACTGGTGATGGGAAACCATTGGCCTGATCGAATTCTGAATCCGTCAACTAAGTTATATCCGGAGGCATTGAGCTCTAGTGCATGTACTTGTTGTTCACGATTACGGCCCGTTGGGGAAAGTTCTGCTCGAGCGACTTCGGGAGACATCTCTGCATGTTAGCCCCTTGCTGGTCAGCAACCCTGTTACTGCCGATTTCAGTGCTTTGGAAAACTGGATCCCGGAAGACACGGATCTCATTGTTAATGCGCTGTGGCTGACCGATCCAGAGGCCGCAGAACGGGACCCCGAAGGCACTCATAAAGCGGCATTTTCACTACCTGTAGCCATGGCGGAATATGCCCGTGACCGAGGCATCGCACTGTTTCAATTATCATCGTGTTATGTCTTTGATGGCCGTAAACAAAGTGGCTACCTGGCTTCTAATCCTGGCCAGCCGGTTAATGAGCTGGGTAACTGGCAGTGGGAGTGTGAGCAGGCGCTGCGCACGCTCTTACCCAGACATATCATTTTACGTACTGGCTGGAGCCTAAGCCGCTTTATACGCAAGATTCAGTCGAGCACCGCCACTACCGAACCCCTACTATTGCCGGGGCGGTGTGTGGGTCAGCCTGTATCAGTGAGAGATCTCGCTAGGGTTATGACCGCTGTTATACGGCAGTTAGATTGTGGTGCAGAGGTGTGGGGAACATTCCAGTATGCCGGTGCTGAGGCCATTAGCCTGTACGAGCTGGGCCTAGCAATTGTAGGCCTGCCGGAGATTTCGGAAGATTTTCACGTAGTGGACGGCATGCCGTCATGGGGCCATCTGGAGCCACCAAACACCAAACTGATCTGTACAAAAATCCGCAATACATTTGGCATCAAACAGTTCCCTTGGCGCTCAGGGCTGCTTGGTGAGCTGGAAATTTTGAAGGATGAGGCGATGCGTGCGGAGGTCGGAATATCGACCAATTAGTACCGACCACTTAGTATAGGCCGGTTCCGGAAAAGGCCGTTTACTGCTGGCAAACCTGGCGGGAAAACTCCCGGGTTACCAGTTGCAGTGCTTCAACATCCAGCAGTTCCACTTCGCGGCCCCTTGCCCGTATGATGCCCTGGTTCTGAAAGCGGGTAAAAACCCGGCTGACCGTTTCTACAGCAAGCCCCAGAAAGTTGGCGATGTCGTTTCTGGCCATTGGCAGGCTAAAGTTAGTGGGGGACATGCGCCGACGCTCGAAGCGGCTAGACAGCGACAAAAGTAGGGATGCAATGCGCTCTTCGGCCGTGTTCTTGCTCAGCAGCATAGCAAGCTGATGGCTTTTCTGGATTTCCTGGCTCATCAGACGGTACATATGGTGCTGCAAATCTGGCAGCTTGCCGGTGAGTTCCTCCAGCTTGTCTATCGGGAACTCGCACACGCTGGTGCGTTCTAGAGCCTTGGCTGTGCAGACGTAAGATTCATCGCTCATGCTGTCCAAGCCCACAAGCTCACCGGGCATAAAGAAACCTGTGACCTGCTCTTCACCACTTTCGGTAATAATCGATGTTTTGATTGATCCGCTCTTTACGGCAAAACACGAACGAAACGGCGAGTTCTGCTCAAAAATATGTTCGCCGCGATTGTAAATGCGGCCCTGTTGAACGATGTCTTCCAAGCTGTCTAGGTCGTTATCCTGAACGGCGAGAGGCAGGCACAAGTTGCTTAGGCTGCACTGGTGACAGGAAGCTTTGAGAGGAGAGGTAGCTTGGCGGAATTTTAGTGCTTGGGCCATTACTTATAAACCGTCCAATTTGATGCAAATCAAGTTACCACTTTAATACGCGGGGGTCGAAGAGTCGACCCCCGCGTATTCATCAGACTGGTAGTCGTTCAAACACCAAAGATGCGTTTGTTCCACCAAAGCCGAAGCTGTTGGACATAACGGCATTGAGCGTTGCGCTCTGGCCTCCAGGGCCTACCAACGGCATATCACCAATGGCCTCATCTACCGACACGAGATTGGCGGTGCCTGCAATAAAGCCGTGCTGCAGCATCAACAGGGAATAGATGACTTCATGAACCCCTGCAGCACCAAGGGAGTGCCCGGAGAGGGACTTTGTGGATGAAATGGCAGGGATGTCTGCCCCAAAGGTTTTCTGCACCGCGCCTATCTCGGCTGCATCGCCGACAGGTGTGCTGGTGCCGTGGGCATTGATGTAGTCAATCTTGCCGCGAACGGTTGCCATGGCCTGTTTCATACAGCGCTGGGCGCCTTCACCCGAAGGTGCCACCATGTCGTAGCCATCGGAAGTGGCACCGTAGCCGGTGAGCTCCGCAATAATGTTGGCGCCGCGCTTCTTTGCATGCTCAAGCTCTTCCAGCACCACCATGCCGCCGCCACCGGCGATCACAAAGCCATCTCGCCCTGAATCGAATGGGCGGGACGCGGTTTCGGGTGCGTCGTTGTACTTGGTGGAAAGTGCGCCCATGGCATCGAACATCATGGTGAGGCTCCAGTCCTCTTCCTCGCCACCACCGGCGAATACAATATCCTGCTTGCCGTATTGGATCTGCTCCATGGCGTGGCCGATGCAGTGCGCGCTGGTGGCGCAAGCGGAGGACATGGAGTAATTCACGCCGCGAATTTTGTAAGCGGTGGCTAGGCAGGCAGAAACCGTACTGGTCATGATGCGCGGTACCATATAGGGCCCAATGCGCTTTACGCCTTTTGCGCGCATGATATCGGTTGCTTCTACCTGGCTTGAGCAGGATGAGCCGCCGGAACCGGCAATCAGGCCCGTGCGGTCGTTGGAAATCTGCTCTTCACTAAGACCCGCTTGGGCAATTGCCTGCTCCATAGCGAGGTAGCTGTACATGGCAGAGGGGCCCATGAAACGGCGCATTTTACGGTCGATAACCGTGGTATCTATTACCGGGGAGCCAGAAACTAGGCTGCGAAAGCCCATTTCTTTGTAGGCTTCATTAAAGCGGATGCCAGATGTTCCATTTTTAAGGCTTGTATGAACCTCATTAAGGGAGTTACCTAGGCAGGAAACAATGCCCATGCCGGTGACGACGACTCGTCTCATACAGTTCTCCTCTAGTGGCGGCGGCCAGAACGGGATGCTTTGGAAGCGGCCTTCTTTTCTGCCAATTTAGACTCTTTTTCTGCCTCAGCGACGGCGGCTTCCTGGATTTCGCGCTCAACCATCTCTGGCGTTTCCAGAGTAATCCTCCCAAGAGTGCCTGCGCGGAATTCATTGAGCAATACTTCTGCGACCTTATTGAAGTTGGGCACGCCACCGCGCCCCAGGAACCGGCGCTTCGCAGCAATGCCGTCCATCACGGCCAAGCCATCTACGGGCAGTTCATCAAAGCCGTAACGGGCCATCAGCAGCTCTGGGTAGGCCTCTCGCAGGTAGTCGGCCTCAAACAGGGCGATATCATCGAAATCCAGCACAGAACTGCGTATGGCGCCGGTAATCGCCAGCCGGTAGCCGCATTCTTCTGGCGAGAGCTTTGGCCACAGAAACCCTGGGGTGTCATAAAGAAGGATGTTGTCTGGCAATTTGATGGTTTGCTGTGCCCTGGTCACTGCCGGTTCGTTGCCGGTTTTTGTAGCCGGGCGCCCGGCCAACGTATTGATCAGAGTGGATTTCCCTACGTTGGGTATGCCTAGAATCATTACCCGCAGAGCGCTTTTCTGGCGATCGTGGTTCGGTGTCATTTCACCGGCTAACCGAAGGATATCCAGTGCCTCACCCCGTTGGTTTTGTGTGAGGGTAATGGTGCGCACGCCGCGCTCCTTCTCCAGCCAGGTCTGCCATTGTGCGGTGATATCCGGATCGGCCAGGTCGCGCTTGTTCAGCACTCTGATCAGTGGCGTTTCTCCACGCAGGGCTGGCACCAGCGGATTCTCGCTGCTGAAGGGAATGCGTGCGTCTAGGACCTCAATGATGAGGTCCATCTGAGGCATGATCTGTTTGATCTCCTTACGGGCCTTGTGCATGTGCCCTGGAAACCAGTTAATAGCCATCTTGATACTCTCTTGGTATTCAGCGTGATATTCAGGCGCCGGTAGAACCGCGCCATTATGAAGGGGAATGACTAAACTTTCACATTTGTTTCAATGCGCTTATGGGGCGGGATGCTTTAGGGTGTTAATCCAGTTGATCACCTTTAAACTAAATCGTTAACGGAGATTTCTATGACGCTCGCAAAACTGTTCGGTACCGCTCTTGTAGCATTGAGCCTGTCAGCACCGGCATTGGCCCAGCAAGCCGCTGGTGGCCAGCCTGATCAAGTCGCTCAGTTAGCACAGATGGTAGGGCTTTCAAAGGATCAGCAGAAAGAAGTCCGTGGCATTCTTGATGAAATGCAGGGCGAGATCGAACCCCTTCGTGAAGAAGCCAAAACACTGCAGCAAAAGATGCAGGGTGAAATCAAAGCGGATTACGATGAAGACGCTATCCGCGACCACGCTGAAGATCTTGGTGAGGTGACCGGTGAAATCGCAGCACTTTCAACCCTGATGCAGGCCAAAGTAGACAGCGTGTTTACTCAGGAGCAGCGCGACGAACTGGATAAGAAAATGCAGCAGATGCGTCAGCAAATGCAGCAGCGCCAGATGATGCAGCAGCAAGGCCAGTAAGCTTTGGCCTGTCGTCTCATCTACCCTGCAGTGGTGGGTGAGGTTTAAGATAGGAAAGGGGCAGTGCGCAGCCAATGTGCGCACCGCCCCAACTCAACTGACTGATTAGAAGTACAGGTTGAACATTACGTTGGCGGTGCCCAGTTCGATAGTGGTGTCGCTATACTCACCACCGTCATCACCGATCTCCGCGCCAACTTGGCCACTGATGGATATGCCGTCAGTGATCATGGCTTCTGCACCAAAGAAAGCACCAATACCGAAGCCGGTATCTTCGGCGCTAGTGATGCCAAGGGCACCACCCGCGAAGGGGCGGATGCGGGTCGACATGTCGCCCAAATACAAACGCGCACCGCCGCCCAAGCCAATCCGGGTGTCGCTATCGCCGCCACGGTCTGTCAAAGATGCATAAGCGAACGGCATTAGTTGCTCGCTGGCCTTGAAGCCAATCATGTAGGAGGGTGCTGAAACGCTGGTGCTGTTAGAAAACGGGTTGAAACCCATCATGATATCGTTCGACTCAGATTCCTGTGCGGAAGCCATGCCAGCGGCCAGCACAGCCGTGGTATCGGTTGCGGCAACTAGGAGAGATTTAAGTGGGAAGTTTTCATCGTCAGAATTCCATTCTTTGCTATTAATTTAACAACCGGAGCAGCCCCAATCTCGCAACCAAAGATGCATCCGAATGGTGGGTCACGCACGGCGTGCGAACCCGGAGGTTTTCGGTGCTTTGGCAGTGAAACGCAAGCTGGAGGGATAGGGCAGCCCTAAACGAAATTCTCGAGTTGTGCGCTATTCAACGTGTTTGATTGGAATCTGCATGGCATTGCTGGCACAGGGTACTTCCGGTACCGCCAGCCCCAGATTGTTTCTGTCGAATACCCTGTCTGCCCGGTAACTGGAGCGCACCATAGGCCCGGAGGGCACTTCCATAAAGCCTTTTTCTAGACCAACCTCGCGATATCTGTTGAACGCTTCTGGTGTCACGTACTGCTCTACAGGCAGGTGATTCGGCGTAGGGCGTAGATACTGGCCCAGAGTTAAGATGTCCACGCCAATGGCGCGCAGGTCGTCCATCGTGGCATGGATCTCTTCCTCGGTTTCGCCCAAGCCTAGCATCAGGCTGGTTTTGGTAAGCACATCGGGGCGGTATTGTTTGGCATGCGCTAACACGCTGAGGGTTTTCTGGTACCCGGCGCGAGGGTCACGTACCCGGCGCGTCAGCCGTTCCACGGTTTCCACATTCTGTGCAAACACTTCAAGGCCGGAATCGAGCACCTTCTCCACATCGGACATCACTGCGTCAAAGTCTGGCGTCAGCGCTTCCACAGCAACTTCGGGCGTACGTTTTTTGATGGCTGATACGCAGGCTGCGTAATGGGCTGCGCCGCCATCATCCAGGTCGTCGCGGTCTACCGAGGTTAGCACAATGTAGCGCAGCCCCATGAGCTCGACGGACTTGGCTGTGTTTTCGGGCTCGTCTTTGTCCAGCCAACCATTGGGATTGCCGGTATCCACCGCACAGAAGCGACAGGCGCGAGTGCACACCGAGCCCATCACCATGATAGTGGCGGTGCCGGCTGTCCAGCACTCACCTATATTGGGGCAGTGAGATTCTTGGCATACGGTGCTCACCCGGTTGTCGCTGACATTTTTGCGCACGGCTTCGTAGCGCTCACCGCCGGGCATTCGCGCCCTTAGCCACTTGGGCTTGCGCTCAATTGGTGCAGATTCCTGGTTTGCCGAGCGCTTTACGCCATCTTTGATGGCCGAAAAGCCATGCTCGTTGCGGAATTTGGAACCACTGGTGACGCGGGGCTTTGCGCTTTCGCTCATTGCAACCGGACTCTCATTAAGGCTTTGGGAGACTAAGAGAATAATCCGCTGGCGGGGCAGTTACAAGGTGGGTAAGGGCAATCACGGGGTGTTGGAAGAGCGTTAGAAGGGTGCAAGAAGGAATACTGGGTACGATTTTCGTCGTGCCCAGTTGAGGATAATCAAGCCTGGGCTTTTTCCAGAGCTTGAATAATGTCGGCCAATATATCGTCTACGTGTTCAATGCCGATAGACAAGCGCACCAGGTCTTCACTTACACCCGCGTTTTCGAGCTCTTCCGGGCTCAACTGGCGGTGGGTGGTGGTTGCCGGGTGGCAGGCCAGTGATTTAGCATCGCCGATGTTCACCAACCGGTAGATCATATCGAGCGCATCAATGAACTTGGCGCCCGCGTCGCGCCCGCCCTTAATGCCGAAACTCAGAATGCCAGAGGCCTTGCCGCCACAGATTTTCTCGCAAGTGGCTTTGAATGGGCTGTTGGCCAGCGTGGCATAGTTAACCCACGCCACCGCCGGGTGATCCTGCAGGAACTGAGCAATCTTCTCAGCGTTCTCGCAGTGACGATCCATGCGCAGCGCCAAGGTTTCCAGGCCCTGCATGATCAGGAACGAGTTGAACGGCGAGAGTGCAGAGCCAGTATTACGCAGCGGCACAACGCGGCAGCGACCGATAAACGCAGCGGCGCCCAAGGCTTCGGTGTAAACCACGCCGTGATAAGACGGATCCGGCTCGTTCATCATTGGGAACTTCGCGCCGTTGGCTTTCCAGTCGAACTTGCCTGAATCCACTACGGCACCGGCTACGGTGGTTCCGTGGCCGCCGATGTACTTCGTGAGGGAGTGAACTACGATGTCTGCGCCGTGTTCAAACGGGCGGCAGAGGTAGGGTGTGGCCACGGTGTTATCAACAATTAGAGGGATACCGTGTTTGTGGGCAATCTCGGCCCAGCGTGCAATGTCTACCACGTTGCCGGCAGGGTTGCCGATGGATTCGCAGAACAGAGCACGGGTTTGGTCATCGATGGCCTTTTCGACGGCGTCGAAGTCGTCGTGGCGGGCCATGCGGCACTCAATGCCCTGATTGGGCAGTGAGTGGGCAAACAGGTTGTATGTGCCGCCGTACAGCTGGCTGGTGCTGACGATGTTATTGCCAACCCGGCAGATGGTTTGCAGGGCGTAGGTAATAGCTGCCATGCCGGAGGCGACGGCCAAGGCGCCTACGCCGCCTTCAAGTGCGGCCAAACGCTCTTCGAGCACAGAGTTGGTTGGGTTCATGATTCGGGTATAAATGTTGCCCGCAACCTTCAGGTTGAACAGATCTGCACCATGCTGGGTGTCGTCAAACGTGTAAGACGTGGTTTAGTAGATCGGTGTGGTGGCCGCCTTGGTAGTAGGGTCGCCTTTAAAGCCGACGTGTAGGGCGAGCGTTTCGAATTTCATGTTAACTTCCTTGCGAATGAGTAGTCGGTGTTATTCGTTTCGGGTGCCAGTATGCCATATAGATTTGGCGGGGTTTATAACGGTATGCAATCGTGACATGCCTGAAGATAATATGGGTGCCCAATAAGGCCCGAAACAAGGCCAAGTGGCAGCAAACTATTGAGAGCGGAAGGTATATTTGATGAATAACTGGGTTTTACTGGGGATAGCCATAGTGGCGGAAGTTATCGCCACATCTGCACTGAAAGCGAGTGAAGGATTTACTCGGCTTGCGCCATCGGTGATTGTAATCCTCGGTTACGGTGCCGCGTTTTACTTGCTGTCTCTGGCCTTACGCTCCATTCCGGTGGGTATCGCATACGCGATCTGGGCAGGGCTAGGCATAGTGCTGATGGCCGCAGTTGGCTGGCTGGCGTTCGGGCAGAAACTCGATGCCTGGGGCATGGTTGGTATGGCGCTGATTGTGTCTGGTGTGTTTGTGCTGAATGCTCTGTCCCGGGCCGGCGCTCACTAGTTGGGTGGCGCTTTTTTACTGGGTGAGGCCTCTGTATCTGTGTCTGGGAAAATTGTGTCGTAGCTCCAGGTGAAAATAAAGGCGTACACCAGATAAAACAGGGCAAACGACACATCCACTAAGAGTGCATCTAGCAATCCGATATCCATCCACCAAGAAATAACCGGAAGAAACGCCACTAACAGCCCCAGTTCGAAACTGGATGCGTGCAGGAAACGAACTTTTAGGGATTTACGTGTTGAGCCGGTCAGCCGTTTCAGCGTGTGATCAAAGCCAAGGTTGAAGATGTAGTTCCACGTGGTGGCGAGAGTTGCGCCAATCAGCCCGAGCACGCCGATTTTTTCGAGAGAGTAGCCGAAGACAAAAGCTGCAAGGGGAACCGAAATCAGCAGGCCTATAACTTCAAACGAAACCGCTTGCCGGATTCTGTCGCCGGTGGTTCTCATGATGCATCTCCGCAAAGGCAGGGCGCTGCGCGTGTTCATTGCCCGTAAATAAAAAAAGGCCGCGACGTGAATCGCGACCTTTTTCGAATACTGGTAGCAAGGGGCGGAGTTGAACCGCCGACCCCGGCATTATGAGTGCCGTGCTCTAACCAACTGAGCTACCTTGCCACTTCGCTTCACCAAAGGAAGCGGCGCGTATCTTATGAATGGAGGGCTGGCGTGTCAAGCGGTGGCCGTAGCATCTGACCTTGAAACTGCCCTAAAATGTTCGTGCACTCGACTATAAATACTTTTAAAACAGTGGCTTGAAGTATTTTTGGTGTTTTAAAAAGTGACTTGGAATATATTCAGTACGCGGCGCAGCTCGTCTATAACCGGGATCTCTAGGATAACCTCCCTTTTCCTAGCGGGCCCGTAGTCGGTTGCCGTGTTAGTGTGATGCTTCTGAATTTCTATCTGCCAGGAGGCTTTTTATGAGTTTGGCGATTGCGCTGCACGTGTTGTCCGCGGTTATCTGGGTTGGCGGTATGTTCTTCGCCTACATGGCGATGCGCCCGGCGGTAGTCGAGGTGGTGGAAGCATCCCAACGTGGTGTGCTCTGGTGTCAGACTCTGTCCCGGTTTTTCCGTTGGGTCTGGCTGTCGGTCGCGTTGTTGCTGGTAACCGGTTACTGGATGATTTTCAACGTATTTGGTGGTATGGCCGGGGCAGGGTGGCACATTCATGTGATGCAAGCTCTTGGCCTGATCATGATGCTTCTATTTTCCCATATTTATTTCGCGCCTTTTCGCCGGCTGAAGCACGCGGTTGCTGAGAAAAACCCCGAAGAAGGTGCCCGCCGGGTAGGTCAGATCCGCAAGCTGGTGGGCGTCAACCTGATCATCGGCATTGTGGTGGTTGTGATTGGTGCCGCCGGGCGCTAATGTCCGGTAGAACTAGGCTGAGGCTGCGGATGTCCCGCAGCCTCAGCCATTTTACTTAAACGTTAAAGCGGAAGTGGATAACGTCGCCGTCTTTAACGATGTATTCTTTGCCTTCCAAACGCCATTTTCCGGCTTCTTTGGCCCCGGCTTCGCCATTGTACTGCACAAAGTCGGCATAACCGATGATTTCGGCACGTATAAACCCGCGCTCAAAGTCGGTGTGGATGACGGCTGCGGCCTGCGGTGCCGTGGCGCCAATTTTAACGGTCCAGGCGCGCACTTCCTTTACACCTGCAGTGAAGTAGGTCTGCAAGCCCAGTAGGCTGTAGCCGGCGCGGATAACGCGGTCAAGGCCTGGCTCTTCCATGCCCATTTCGCCCAAGAACATGCTTTTCTCGTCGTCTTCCAGTTCTGAGATTTCGGACTCCATCTTGTTGCAGATGGGAACAACCACGGCGTTCTCGGCACTGGCGATTTCACGCACGATATCCAGGTATGGGTTGTTCTCGAAGCCATCTTCGCTGACGTTAGCAATGTACATGGTGGGCTTGATGGTAAGCAGACATAGCTCACGAATCAGCAGCAGTTCATCTTTATCTAGACCCATGCTGCGTACCGGTTTGCCTTCGTTCAATACTGGCAACAGGCGCTCAAAAATTTCAATCTGCGCTTTGGCTTCTTTATCACCACCTTTGGCAATCCGCTGAACACGCTTGATGGATTTCTCAACCGTGTCCATGTCGGCCAGAGCAAGCTCGGTATTGATGATCTCAATATCGGCAGCCGGATCGATTTTATTGGCAACGTGGATTACGTTGGGGTCGTCGAAGCAGCGCACCACGTGGGCAATGGCCTCAGTCTGGCGGATATTGGCAAGAAACTGGTTGCCCAGGCCTTCGCCTTTGGATGCGCCTGCGACCAGGCCGGCGATATCCACAAATTCCATAGTCGTGGGCACGGTGCGTTGCGGTTTGACGATTTCGGCCAGTTTATCAAGCCGCGGGTCAGGCATAGCTACCACGCCGGCATTGGGCTCAATGGTGCAGAACGGAAAGTTTTCCGCGCCAATGCCTGCTTTGGTCAATGCATTGAACAGGGTGGATTTGCCGACGTTAGGAAGGCCGACGATGCCGCAGTTAAAACCCATGGAATGCCTCTGTTGGTACGGGGAAGTTTGGCCGGATTATACCGGTGTCGGGCAGTGGGTGCGAGTAAGGGATACCAGCGGTGGCGGATTAGCCGGAAGTGCTGTCGCGCAGGTGTTTAGGCGGTGGTGGTTTTGAAACTGTGTAAACGGTTCATGGCTGCAGCGAGATTGCCCGAAGCCGCGTCGGGTAATACCCGCATGGTTTCGTCGAATACCGCGTTTAGATCTTCCGTTTCGCGCTTGCCCAGACGGCCCAGTACGTAGCCGGTTACTTTACGGCTGTCGCCGGGGTGCCCAATGCCAATGCGCAGTCTTTGGAATTCCTTGGTGCCCAAGTGGGCGATGGTGTCTCGCAGCCCATTGTGTCCGCCATGACCTCCGCCTTTTTTAAGCTTAGCGGTGCCAGGAGGCAAGTCGAGCTCGTCGTGGGCGATCAGAATCTGGGAGGGGGGAATCTTAAAGAAGTCCGCGAGAGCTTTTACAGACAGACCACTGCGGTTCATAAAGGTTGCAGGGTTCAGTAAATGAAGCTCAATGCCTTGCCACTGAATGCGGGCATGGTGCCCAAGATACTTCTTTTCGGGGCGGAGCGACTGGCCCGCATCACGGGCCAGTGCTTCAACGAAGAGGGCGCCGGCATTATGGCGAGTATTCTTGTAGTCGGAACCGGGGTTACCCAGCCCAACCACCATGACAATATCCTGTGCCATCTGCCAACGCCTCCGGAGCTATTACTCCTTGCTTTCACCTTCTTCTGCTTCGTCTTCTGCGTTGTCATCCTTGACGCCTTTCGGCTTGCTGACAGACATGACAGGCTGGTCGTGCTCGTCGCCGTGCTGCAGAGCCGGAATACGAACGCCCTTCGGAAGCTTCAGATCGCTCATGTGAACAATCTGATCCATTTCGACGTCAGCCATGTCGATTTCAATGAACTCAGGCAGGTTCTGCGGCAGACAAGCTACTTCAACCTCGGTCATCAAACGGAACGCAACGCCACCAAAGGTCTTGATCGCAGGTGCTGAGTCTTCGTTCAGTAGGTGCAACGGAACGTGAACAAAGATTTCATGATCTTTTTCAACGCGCTGGAAATCAGCGTGGGTCAGCAGCAGCTTGTACGGGTGCCGCTGAAGATCCTTCATGATCACGCTCTCTTTCTTGCCATCCAGGTCAATGGTCAGGATGTGAGAGAAGAAGGCTTCGTTTTCCAGAGCTTTTTTCAGCTCGTTGTGCCAAATGGAAATCGGAGTGGCTTCTTTGCCGGCGCCGTAAATGATGGCCGGGATCTTACGCTCTTCGCGACGCAGGCGGCGGCTCGCACCTCTCCCCTGTTCGTCACGAGGAAATGCTTGAATAACAAAGTCCTGAGACATGGTTTGTACCTCAATCGTCACCTGAACTGCCCGCGACCAGGCGTTGGGACAGGTGATGTTTTCGAAAAGCCGGATATTTCCGGCTGACTAAAAGAGTCGGGAGCCTGTTTAGGCTCCCGACTCGGTAACTTGTTGGTGGCTTCCAATAACGTCCTGTTTTCCCGAGTGTTATGACCTAGCGCCTACTCAGGCGTTCTCAAACAGGGCGCTGATGGATTCTTCGTTGCTAACGCGGCGAATGGATTCCGCGAGCAGTCCAGCCATACTAAGGGGGCGGATTTTAGCACAGTTCTTCGCTTTGTCACCCAGTGGAATCGTGTCGCACACTATCAGCTCGTCTAACTCCGAGGCATTGATGTTTTCAATAGCCGGGCCGGAGAGAACAGCATGAGTAATGTAAGCGACTACACGGGCCGCCCCGCGTTCTTTAAGCGCGTCGGCAGCTTTGCACAGGGTGCCTGCGGTATCCACAATGTCGTCGACCAGAATGCAGGTCTTGCCCTTAACGTCACCAATAATGTGCATAACCTGGGACACGTTGGCTTTCGGGCGACGCTTATCGATGATGGCAAGATCTGCGTCGTCTAGTCGCTTGGCAACGGCACGGGCGCGCACAACGCCGCCTACGTCCGGGGAAACGACCACAAAATTCTCGAACCGCTGTTTGTCGATGTCTTCAATCATCACCGGCGTGGCGTAAATATTATCTACCGGCACATCAAAAAAGCCTTGAATTTGATCGGCGTGAAGATCTACGGTCAGTACGCGGTCAACGCCAATGCTGGAAATCATGTCGGCAACAACTTTGGCACTGATGGCAACACGGCTAGAGCGTACACGGCGATCCTGGCGAGCATAGCCATAATACGGGATAACGGCCGTGATACGTGATGCAGAGGCGCGGCGCAGGGCGTCGGCCATCACGATCACTTCCATCAGGTTGTCATTGGTGGGGTAGCACGTGGGCTGGATGATAAAAACATCGTGGCCACGTACATTTTCGTTGATTTCTACGGTGGTTTCGCCATCGCTGAACCGGCCTACCGTGGCCTCTCCCATAGGGATGTGGAGTTTTTTGGCGATAGCATGGGCAAGCTCTGGATTGGCGTTGCCTGAGAATATCATTAGTTTTGACACGATGGCATCCTTCTCGTTTTCGGCGTTAGAGTCAGAAGAATCGGAAGAAAAATGGCTGGGGTGGCAGGACTCGAACCTGCGCATGACGGGATCAAAACCCGTTGCCTTACCACTTGGCGACACCCCAGTATCGTGCTTCTTTGGCATCATTTTAGCTCTGTTAGCTTTTGGTGAAGAGGTGATACGTTCACCCCTTTAGCTACGAACCCGGTGATGCCGGAAGGTTTGCTTTCCCAGATGATCCGGGTTGCGGATTCTGTAGGGAAACGTCCAAATATGCAAGCCCCGGTTCCGGTTAATCTTGCAGGTCCGAATTGTGTGAGCCATTCCATGCTCGTGCTGACTTCCGGATATAGCGTTTTAACTACGTTTTCACAGTCGTTTCGGTACCTCGAGGCGTCTCCCTCAAAAGCGGGCGCTATATTGATTCTCGGGGTGTCCCTTGTCAAGGCTTGCGCTGAAAATATCTTACCGGTGTTGATGTTGCAGTCGGGTTTTAGAACCAAAAACCAGTCTTCAGGCGGGTGCGCGGGGGTCAGTTTTTCTCCCACACCTTCACCAAAGGCGGCATGGCCACGCACAAAAACCGGTACATCTGCACCCAGAGCCAGTCCCATTTCAGCCAGTTCATCAAGCCCGAGATTGAGTTTCCATAGGTGGTTTAGCCCTAGCAGTGTGGTGGCCGCGTTGGAGCTTCCGCCGCCGAGCCCGCCGCCCATGGGTAAGCGTTTCTTAAGAGCGATGCTTACCCCAGGCGGGTCTCTAGGAGCCTTCTGAGCAAGCGCCAAGGCCGCTTTGATAATCAGGTTGTCTTCGTCTGGAACGCCGGGGATGGGGGTTTCTAGCCGTACCCCGGGGTGGTCTGGGGTCAGGGTCAGGGTAATGTCGTCGCCGTAATCAAGAAACTGAAACAGTGTCTGGAGCTCGTGGTAGCCATCTGGGCGTTGGCCAACGATGTGTAGAAAGAGATTCAGTTTGGCAGGTGAGGGCAGTGTGATGGATGCCGTCACGGGTTCAAGTCCTTCCAGCGGCTTACAGCCACACGTATTCGCTTCTGCTCTTTCAGGGCGGTAACCCGTGCAGGTAAGGCGGGTCTGTCGCCTTGTGGCTCGTGCCAGCGGTCGTAGCGGATCTCCCAGCCGGCCTGGCGAATCATGGCCAGCTTGCCTTGATCGTCAAACAGTAGGAGGAAATCGCCATCCAGGGCAGGCAGGCCGCGTATCCACCGTGTCAGGCTCTGCAATGGCAGTTGCCAGCCGGTGGCGGCCTTCACCAGAGCCTCTGGGTCGCCAGAGCGATATGTTTCGCCGTTAGAGAGTGTTAGCTCAATGAACCCGGGCACGCCTTTTAGAGTCGTGCTGCCCATTCCGAGAAAGGATGATGACAAGGCGAGGTCATAGGCTTCGCCTTGCTGTATCCAATGATTGATGATGGCGGTGCCGCTGTCTGAGGGCTGGCGTACGGCCAGTTTCCCCCGCAGTTGCCAGTGATCAAACTGGCTCAGTTTTGCAGAGCGATCCTGCCAATCGAATGGCGGTTGATCAGTAAGCCCGTCTGGAACCGGCTCTAGCTGAATGGTTGTGCAGGCGCTTAGGCCTGCGATCAGTAAAAGGGCAGAGCATGCACGAAAAAGCCTGTGCATCACTGCTCACCATTGTTGGTCAGTCGCTCAATGGTTTCCCTCAGTACAGCGTGATCTTCATCCTGATCAAGCCCTTCTTTCCAAATAATCTGGGCTTGCTCTTCCGCACCACTCATCCACAAAGCTTCGCCGTAATGAGCAGCAACTTCCGGATCTGGGTAGGCTGCCCATGCGCGGGACAGGTGATCCAGTGCGGGTTCAATTTGGCCTTCCTGAAGAAGAACCCAGCCCATGCTGTCGAGAATGGCGGGGTTTTCAGGGTCCAGAGCCAAAGCTTGCTCAATGTAACCACGGGCTTCGTTTAGCCGACCAGGTTGGGTTGTGAGTATATATCCCAAGGCGTTGAGGGCGACGGCGTTTTCGGGATCATTTTCAAAAATTTGCTTAAGGTCCGCCTCGGCTTTGCTGGGCTGCTCTAGGGCGTCGAACAGCATGGCCCGTGCATAGAGTAACTGGAGGTTATTTGGAAACTCTTTAAGTGCGCTAGAAGCTGATTCAAGAGCTTCTTGTCGCAGGCTTTGGTCGAGTAGCAGGTTAACTTCAAGCAGCCAGAATTGTTCTGCCTGTTTGGGGTTGGCGCTGCGCATAGAGCGGATGTTCTCTAGGGCCTCATTCAGCTTACCCTCTGCGGTCAGCAACGAGCTGGCGCGGGCGAGAGAAGGGAAGTAATAGGCACCCTGTTCCACACTCTGGTAGTACTCGATAGCTTGCTCTGTGTTGCCGGCTTGGTCTTCAATTCTGCCGAGGTAGTAGCTGGCTTCACTGGTGTGGTGGCCTTGTTCGGTTAGTTGGGTGAGCTCTTCTTTGGCAAGATCCAGCTCTCCGTTTTCTAGGGCGACAAGTGCGTGTGAAAGCCGTATGCCGGGATTATCCGGGTAACGCTCCGCCAGTCGGCTGAATTCATCCTGAGCGGCCTGTAGCTCGTTCTCACTGATCAGCATGCGCCCATAAAGCGTGCCCATCTGGCGGTTTGCCGGAAAGCGCCGGGTGTTTACCATCAGGTGCTCAAGGGCTTCGATTACTCTGTCGGTCTGGTATAGAAGATCGCCTCTCAGGATGATGGCAGGCTGAAAGTTGGGCTTTGCAGCAAGTAGAGGCTCCAGGCGGTTAAGAGCTGCTTCAGGGTTGCCCGTAATTTTTAACAGCAGCGCGATGCTGTATTCCAGCTCTGGGGTATCTGGGTGGCGGCTCGCCATCTCCTCATATAGCGCAAGCAGTTCCTGCTGCTGTACCGGCGGCAGGTTTCCGGCCATGGCTGCAAGGCTATCGAAATCTGCGTCTTCACCTTGGTCCAGAATATTTTCCATGTACCTTAGGGCAGCTTCAAGCTCATTGCGCTTGACGGCTTGAATGGCAGAAACTCGCAGTGCCTGAAGGTTGTCTGGGTCTACTTCAAGCCATAGCTCCGCCAGTTGCTTCTGGGCATTGTCGCCATTGAGTGACTGAGCAATGTGCATGGCCCTTTCAATGACTTTCTTATCCCGGGACTGTTGGGCGGCCCTGAGATAATTAACAAGCGTGACGTCGTATCGGCCCCGCTGTGCGGCAATTTCGGCTGAGAGCAGCAGGTATAGTGTTTCTGGTTCAAAGTCTGCGTACTCTATGGGCAGCTCGCTATTAATCTGTTTGATATTTTTCGGTGTGTCCGTGGCGATTGTTTCATCGACAACAGGCGAGTGCCCGAAATCGGTTATACTGGCGCAACCTGACAGCGAAAGGCCGAACAGACAGGTAACCAAAAGCGGTGCGGATTTGTGCATGCAACTTCCCGTGATTTATTGACTACGCACCCAGGTTAACCCAGAAACCCTCTTTTTTTTGAGCTGAGCCGGGCTCCGGCGTGCGCCGATCCCCTATAATGGCATAAGCTCTTGTTCTTGCCCAACCTGTCCGCACTTCCCGAAGCGTAGATGGTTTTGGGTGGCAGCTGAGGGCTCTGGCCGCTAAAATGCCTGCACAATGGCGTTTATACACACAGCCACCTTAGAGGATTGCAAAACCAAGAAATGGCATTGCTAACGCTGGGAATCAATCACCGCACCGCCCCTGTCGAGTTAAGAGAGCGGGTCGCGTTTACGCCTGAGCGTATGTCAGAGGCGTTTGCAGAGTTGCGGGCGGCGTCTGGCGCCAGTGAGGCTGCGATTCTTTCTACCTGTAACAGGACCGAACTTTACCTTGCGGGCGACGACGATTGCGCGCCGCTGGTGCTGCGCTGGCTGGCCGGCTTCCACGGGCTGGAGGCCGCCGAGCTTGAGGAAGTACTTTATATACACCGCGATGCAGATGCCGTGCGGCACATGATGCGTGTTGCGGCCGGGCTGGATTCAATGGTTCTGGGCGAGCCGCAAATTTTTGGCCAGTTAAAAGATGCCTATGCTCTGGCCCGGGAACACGGGGGCAGTGGCTCTTTCCTCTCCCGTATGTTTGAGCACACATTCTCTGTTGCCAAGCGAGTTCGCACGCAAACAGCCATCGGCGAAAACCCAGTTTCTGTTGCTTATGCCGCCGTAAGCATGGCCCACCGCATTTTTGCGGATATGTCACGCAATAAGGCATTGCTGATCGGTGCGGGTAAAACCATCGAACTGGTTGCACGCCATCTTGCAGATGCCGGTGTAAAAAACTTCATTGTGGCTAACCGCACGCTGGAGCGAGCCCAAGCGTTGGCAGAATCCAGAGGCGGCCGGGGTATTCTGCTTTCGGAAATTCCGGACTATTTGGCAGATGTCGATATCATCATTTCGTCCACGGCCAGCCCGCTGCCGATTCTTGGCAAGGGCGCGGTTGAGCGCTCCCTGAAGAAACGCAAGCATCGGCCAATTTTCATGGTTGATATTGCGGTGCCCCGGGATATCGAGCCGGAAGTGGCCTCTCTCGCAGACGTTTATCTTTATACCGTGGATGATCTGCGCCAGGTTATCGAAGAAAACGTCCGTACCCGTGAGGGTGCAGCCCGTGAAGCGGAAAATCTCATAGCAGCCGGTGTGCAGGAGTTCCTCAGCCAGCTTCGCGCATTGGATGCGGTTTCTACGTTGAAGCAGTTTCGGCAGCGTGCCGAAGTGTTGCGAGACGTAGAAACGAAAAAAGCCTTGCGCGCCCTGCGTAATGGCGGCGATCCTGAAACCGCTTTGCGCAGCCTAGCGCGAGGCCTTACAAACAAACTCCTGCACGAACCGTCTATTCAGGTTCGCAAGGCCACCACCGAAGGGCGCACCGAGGTGACTGAATGGCTGAGAGAGCTGCATCAGCTCGATGTGTTGGACGCAGACGCGACGACCACCCCGGAAAAACTATGAAATCATCAATTCAGTCCCGCCTCGAGCAGCTCGTTGAACGCTTCGAGGAGGTGAGTGCGTTGCTCAGCGACCCAGCTACCATTGCCCGCCAAGACAGGTTCCGGGAATTATCCCGGGAGTTTGCCGAAATTGAGCCTGTTGTGCAGTGTTTTCAGGCTTGGCAGCAGTCGCTAGGCGATATCAGAGAGGCAAAAGAACTGGCCAAAGACGGCGATGCGGATATGCGCGAAATGGCCGCAGAAGAGCTGGGCATTGCCGAGCAGAAAACCGAAGAATTAGATGAAGAGTTGCAGCGGTTGATGCTGCCGAAAGATCCCAACGATGGCAAAAACGTGTTCCTGGAAATCCGCGCAGGCACCGGCGGTGATGAGGCTGCCATTTTTGCCGGGGATCTGTTTCGTATGTACAGCCGTTACGCCGAGCGCAAGCGCTGGCAGATTGAAGTGCTGAGCGAGAATGAAGGCGAGCATGGCGGTTACAAAGAAATTATTGCCCGGGTTGCGGGCGATGCTGTGTATGGCGCACTGAAATTCGAATCCGGCGCACACCGGGTGCAGCGGGTTCCAGAAACGGAATCCCAGGGGCGCATCCATACCTCGGCCTGCACCGTTGCGGTTATGCCAGAGGCGGATGAGGCCGAGGCCATTGAGATCAACAAGGCAGACCTGCGCGTGGATACCTTTCGTTCTTCCGGCGCGGGTGGTCAGCACGTTAACAAAACCGATTCCGCCATTCGGATTACTCACCTGCCAAGTGGAATAGTGGTGGAGTGTCAGGAAGAGCGCTCGCAGCATAAAAACCGAGCCAAGGCCATGAGTTTTCTGGCATCTAGATTGCAGAATATTGAAACCGAGCGTCAGCAAAAAACCATGGCAGAGACCCGCAAAAGCCTTGTGGGCAGCGGCGACCGCTCTGAGCGTATTCGTACTTACAACTTCCCCCAAGGCCGGGTAACCGACCATCGAATCAACCTTACACTTTATAAACTTGACGACGTAATTGCCGGCGATCTGGGCTCTGTGGTTGTGCCTCTTCAGCAAGAGCACCAGGCGGATCTCCTGGCCTCACTTTCCGATGATGAGTAAGCCTTCACTAACCTGTGAGGCATTGCTGGGTGATGCGGTTCGCCGAATTGCCAGTGATACGCCCAGGCTGGATGCGGAGCTACTTCTTGCCCACGTAAGTAGCCTGAGCCGATCCAGCTTCCGTGCCTATCCGGAGCGGGAACTAGATTCGGAGCAGGCGGCGCAATTTGAAGGTTTGGTGGCGCAGCGAGTGCTAGGCGTACCTATCGCCTACCTATTAGGTTATCAAGAATTCTGGTCACTGCCTTTCATAGTGAGCAACAGCACCCTGATACCCAGGCCGGATACCGAGTGCCTAGTGGAGCAGGCGCTGGAAATACCCCTGGCAGACAATGCCAAGGTTCTCGACCTGGGTACCGGCACGGGTGCCATCGCCCTGGCACTGGCCAGCGAGCAGCCAAACTGGTTAGTCACGGCCTGCGATTTTCAAGAAGAAGCGATTACACAGGCCCAGACCAATGCCCGGGAGCTACAGTTGCCGGTAAATGTGTTTCAGAGCGGTTGGTTTACCGGGTTGCCAGCCGACAGTTTTGACCTGATTGTATCCAACCCTCCTTATATAGCCTCTGGCGATTACCACCTTGGCGAGGGCGACGTGCGCTTTGAGCCCGCCTCCGCACTGGTAGCCGGCGTGGATGGCCTTGATGACATTCGCAAGATTGTGGACGAAGCACCGGCTTGGTTGAACAGCGGCGGCTGGCTGTTACTGGAGCACGGCTTTGATCAAGCTAAAGCTGTTCGGGATTTGTTTTCTGGCCGCGGGTTTACGAACGTAGAGAGCCGGAAAGACTACGGCGGTAACGATCGCATGACCCTGGGGCAGTGGGCACCCCAAGGAGACGACGATGCTGAGTGATGAAGAGCTTCTGCGTTTCAGCCGTCAAATACTGATGCCACGTTTCGATATCGCAGGCCAAGAGGCGTTGAAATCCGCTCGGGTAGTTGTGGTTGGGGCGGGTGGCCTTGGTTGCCCGGTTGCGCTGTATCTGGGCGCGGCGGGTGTGGGCCATTTAACACTGATAGACGATGACGTAATTGAACTGGCCAATCTACAGCGCCAGATAGCGTTTGAAACCGCGCAGATTGGTGAATCCAAAGCAGAAACCTTGGCGGCGAGAGTTCGCAGTATCAATCCGGGGGTGTCCATTTCTGTGGTGAACCGCCGCCTTGATTTGGAGGGCTTTGCGGAAGAGGTAGCCGAAGCCAGTTTGGCCTTGGACTGTTCAGATAATTTCAGCACCCGGTTCGCTTTGAACCGCGCTTGTGTGGCTGCCGGCGTGCCGCTGATCTCCGGCGCAGCCATCCGTGGCGAAGGCCAGCTCAGTGTTTACGACAGCCGGCAGGCGGACTCCCCCTGCTATCACTGCCTCTATCCCGAGCAGGGCAATGAAGACCTGACCTGTTCCGAGGCGGGAGTGATTGCGCCACTCGTTGGCATGATCGGATCTGCCCAAGCCATGGAAGCCATTAAGGTCATTTCAGGCGTTGGCCGCTCGCTTGTCGGTAGACTTTTGATACTGGATGCCTGGGAAATGCAGTGGCGCGAAATGAAGCTAACCAAAGATCCTGATTGCCCGGTTTGTGGCTAGGAGTAAGCCGGCCCGAAGCAGGTGGAGGAGTACTCTCCAAAACACGCTGTGAATACCTCCTTGTACGCTCGGCTCTGCCATATAGCGCTAATGCTTCTGCTTCGCACTTCACCCATGGCTCCGCAAGGTTTAGGAGAGTGTTATGTGGTGCCAGCCATGCTAATCTCGCGGGTTTTGAACAATGTTTAACAACGAGTAGCCAGGAAGCTACGAGCCACAGAAAGGAATTCTGACTATGAGCAACCTGATTGCCGCCTGCGTTGGCGACCAGCATGTCTGCCCGATTCCCGGGCACGGCTCATCCCCCATAATGCCCAACGGTTCCAGCATCCTTGTTGAAGGCAAGCCCATTGCCCGGGTAGGTGATGTGACAGGCTGCGGTGCCGTAATTACCCAAGGCTATCCGTTTATGCCTCAGGTGTGGGTACCAAGTTTGGTCAGCCCGATGACGGCCAAAGTATGGGGTTGGGACTGGGAGAGCAAGGCATCCTCAAGAAGGTTAAGGAAGGTGCAGAACAGCTCACCTTTGAGATCGCTAACCGAGTCAATGATCCTGTTGATGAACTGGTCATCGATGTATTTGGTTTTAGCAGGGGCGCGGCAACGGCACGGCATTTCGTCAGTCGGGAGGTTTATGACACAACAGGCTCTTTGTACGGTGAATACAAAGGGGCATTGGTCAGAGCTTTCGAGCGAGAAGGCATCCCATGGCCTGAGAAAGTTACCGTTCGGTTTCTGGGATTGTTTGACACTGTTGCCGGAGTCGCCGATGTGGGTAATCTGGAATTCTCCGCTCACGATGCTGAAACGGGACGCGTCAACGTCAACGTAAAATCGGAGCATGCCCAGCGAGCAGTCCAGTTTGTTGCCTGGGATGAGCGCCGGCACAACTTTTCGTTAAACAGCCTTCGAAGTGAATCGGGTAACTTGCCTGAGAATTTCGACGAGTGGGTTTTACCGGGCGCACATTCGGATATCGGTGGAGGGTATCCAGACAGGTTTCGTGAGCGAATTGAAGTTTGCCCGCCATTGGTGATCACAGGCAAAGACCGCCGAAACCCTGAGGCCAGCTTTGAGTTCTCGCGCATGTTGCAGGAGCGGGCGCTCATTAGGGGCGAGGGCTGGATTGGTTCACACGACCCACTGGCGACTCTGGAAATTGAGCAGAAACGCCTGCCAATGCTGCCAACCCAACCCAGCCGAGTCTGAGTGGAAATAATGTGGCTTTGCACCTCTGGCTTGACCGGGAGGTTCGGGGCGAATACTCCAGAATTCCTTTGTATCTGATGCACAAATTGGCTGTTGATGCCGGTGTGCCTTTTGAACCAGTTCCCGCAGACAATCCTCAGTTTGTACTTCCCAACGAGCTAATGACTGTCGCCCGAAATCTTGCCGCTTACGTCTGGCATGGCCAGAACTTAGTTATATCATCTGAGTCAAAAGCCCTGCTCAAGCAAAGGTATATCCATCACTCCGATCATTATCTGGAGCTCGGGCCTCTGTACCCGTTCAGGCCAACAAAAAGTGGCCGTCGGGCCATTCACCCCAACAAGAGCCAGTGAATGGATGGAGACTAATATGAGCATCAAGCGCTGGATGATTAGTATCTGTATTCTGATTCTGGTCGGGTGTTCGGAACCCACGGAATCAGAGGGGCCAAGACACGGACCAAACAGCACATTCCGCAATATCAATGTCGTAGCACCGAAACACTACGATGTCTGGGTGGATAAGTTTTTCGTTGAATCCTTATCCGAGGACATTGGCTGGCGCGCACCTATAGGCATTGTCTCATGTTGCTGGAAAAAGCCCCACGGCGCTTCTGCCGACTGGCAAACGATGCCAGAAGTATTCCTTATCCGCTGGTTCTCGTTCGCGGAGCAGCAATCCTATGAAGCGCTGATCAAGCTGGAGAATCCAGAAAAGATAGAAAGAAAAATGAAAGAAGTTGCTCCATTCGAGCGCTTTGGCGAGGTAGTGGAGCGCCCGCGATATAACCTTGTTCTTGGCTTGGCACCGGGCGGAACGGTTGTAGCGTGGATTATGAACCGAGGTGAGAACGCTATCGAAGTCGGGCGGTATCAAGGAAAAAAAATTGAAACCCATCGAGAGCACTATCGCGAGATTACGGAGCGCTATAATCACGATCACCGCCAATTTTTACAAGAAAACGGCATCGAGCTTGAAGGTTGGTAATCCGGGCTGTGAGTTAGTCACCACATAACCAGTGCAGGCACGGCGACACCCTTTCCATTGCGCCTTCGGCTCCATTCCAAGGGTGCGCATGCTGCAAGCGTTCACACGCCGCTTCTACATTGGCTCTCTGGTCTCGTTTTTTAGTGCCTGAAACTTCGCTATCGCCTCTTTCCTGCTTTCTTTCAGATCAACGATCGGCCTTGGGTACCCGCCGGGTATAACGCCGCCTTTAGACGGATCGTGTATGCGCTTGTTATCGAGCTTTGCCAGCTCCGGCACCCACTCACGGATAAACTCACCCTTCGGATCAAAACGCTCGCTCTGGGTAACCGGGTTGAACACGCGGAAGTAAGGCGCTGAATCTGTGCCGGTGGATGCGCTCCATTGCCAGCCGCCGTTGTTGGAGGCCAGAAAGCCGTCCACCAGTTTCGACATGAAGTAAGCCTCTCCCAGTCGCCAGTCGATAAACAGGTTTTTGGTCAGGAACATCGCCGTAACCATTCTTAGCCGGTTGTGCATCCAGCCGGTCTGGTTAAGTTGGCGCATGGCAGCGTCAACCAAGGGGATGCCGGTGTTGCCTGATTTCCACGCCTCAAAATGTTGACTCGGATCGTTCCATTGCAGCCTTTCGGTTTCCGGTTTGTAAGCGCGGTGCATGCTCACTCGCGGATAGTGATACAGAATATTAATGTAGAAATCCCGCCAGGCAATTTCGTTTACCCAAGTGAATAGGCCCTCCTGATTGCCGCCCATGCCTTGCGTTTGTCGCGCTGCGATCAGGCACTGGCGGCCGGATATCACGCCATTGGCCAGGTAAGGGGAGAGCTGGCTGGTGCCATCTAAGGCAGGAAAATCTCTTTGTTCTTTGTAGGCGCCACCGTCCTCATTAAGAAAGCGCTCCAGCTGATCGTGTGCAGCATCTTCTCCGATGTCTACCAGGGCGGGAGGCGCATCCTCAAAGCCTTCCGGAATGTTCGTTATGCGTTCCGGCTGTATGGCCTCACCCTGGGCTTCAGGAACCGGATAAAGCGTTGGTTGGTTGTCGTCAATCCAGGTGCGCCAGCGGCGTGAGAAGGGGGTGAATACGGAGTAAGGCTCGTGTTGGCCCGTCAGTATTTCGCCCACCGGTGCCACGGTCTGGTCGCGGTACTTGCGCGTCGCGATACCCAGTTCGTCAAAGCGGTGCTTTACCGCCTTGTCGCGCTTGCGTTCGTTGATGCCATACTCTTCATTGAAGTGGAGTTGGCCGATGCCATGCTCCCGGCAATGGGTTTCAAGCGCTGTAATGCTGTCGCTGAAGCGATCAGCCTCTATAAAAGAAAGCGGTATGCCGAGCTTGGCCAGTTCCTCAGCCAGTGTGTTCGCGTGGGCGACAACAAAATGAACCCGAGCAGGCGACCAATCGTGTTCCTGCCATTGTGCCGGGGTAAGAATGAAGCAAGCACGAGTGCCTGCACGAGCTCCCGTTTTGCCGGATTCTTTGCAGGCGGCGGTAAGGGCGGGGTTATCGGCGATTCGCAGGTCGTTTCTGAACCATACCAGTTGCGTCATGGGTTATTCCGTATCGGGTGCCGGCTTTGAGTGTAGTGGTAATTACATCGCACTGCGGCAATAAAATCACGTAGTTAGATATTCGCCCGGGGTCACTGATTGGATTATAGTTGTCTCAACTTTCCCAGCCGTATTCGTAAGGGATTTACAGGGTTTATGGACAATGAAACTGAAAACCGGCGTGACGGTAATTGGGCCCAGCCTTATGAGCTCGCCTCCGGCCAAACTCAGCATCACAAACTGGGGCATGTGCGGCTGTGGGTCACCCTGCTGGACAAAGAGTGGCAGGTTCGCTCCGAAACCCGTGCGCCAGAAACCGACCCTGTGGGCTGGACGGAATCCATAGACCATCAGCGGCCACTGGCAAGTGTGTCCTTGCAACGGTTTATTCGAGAAGGAGACTCGTCAACAGTCACCTTCATACCGGCCGTGGCTAATCTTCCGACGGTGATTCGTCCTTTTCATCCGCTAACCATCCCTGGCGGCGCGCGGTGCACGATTTACGTGGGAACGGTTATCTGGATGAAAGTCTGTGCCGGGCAGGATCAGACCCTTCTCACGGAGGTTCCTTTGGCGGTGCCATCGTTTACCTGGGTGGGGCGAAACACCATGGAAGGCGAGCTGTGCTATTCGTCGGCGAGCTTTGGCCGTTTAGTGCTTGAGGCAGTGCCGAAGCGATCATGGCGCGCCGTAACTCCGGTCACGATTATTAACCGTAGGGCTGAGCCCTTGCTGCTGGAGCGCTTCAACCTGCCTACACCGCTACTGTCACTGCATCAGAATGGGCGCGGGGAGTTGTGGACGCCGGGCGTGGTTGTAGAAGTGGCAACCGATATGAATTCAGCAAGCCTACATGTGGATGAAGGCTTGCTGGTTGCTGCCGGCCCCTGCCAGCAAGTGGCGCCAGCCCGGGAAAAGACCTCCAGAGGCCGCTTGGTGCGAGCCATCGACCGGGTATTTGGTTAATGCCGATTTTGCGGAGTAACAATTGTGGTTGAAGAGCTGAAAACAGATGCAGTGCAGGGGTTTACTGGTATTGCATGGGGGCAGTGGGTCAGTTCTGGGTTTTTGCTGATACTAGGCTTGATTCTCGCATCGCTGGCGGCACGCAGCGTATCGCGGGTGATGGCAAAGCGCAGCTCCCGGCACCATACCGTTATGGTTCGCCGGTTGGTGTTTTACGTCATCTTTTTGCTGTTTGGTGTAGCGGCGCTTCGCGAGGCTGGTTTTTCACTGGATGTGGTGTTGGGCGCGGCCGGTATTCTTACCGTTGCCATCGGTTTCGCATCGCAGACATCCGCGTCGAATATGATCAGCGGGCTATTCCTGCTTGTTGAAAAACCCTTTGAAATCGGCGACTTCATTGAAGTGGAAACCATTATGGGGGAAGTCGTAGGTATTGATATGCTCAGTGTAAAGCTGCGCACAAGAGATAACCTTTATGTGCGTATCCCCAACGAAACGCTAATTAAGACTCCGGTCGTTAACCGTTCGCGATTTCCCATACGCAGGATCGACCTTCAGGTAGGGATTGCCTATGCTGAAGATGCAGAGAAGGTAGAAACTTTGCTATTGGCGCTGGCAGAAAATGATCCAGCCTGCTTGGAGGAGCCCAAAGCGTTTGTGTTGGTCACCGCGTTTGGCCCATCCTCGGTGGAGCTGCAATTTTCTTTTTGGGTGCCAAAAGACAAAGTGCTTGAGGGCAAAAGCGGCATGCTCGTTGCCATCAAGAAAACCCTAGATAGGGAAGGTGTAGAAATACCCTTCCCACACACCAGTATATACGCTGGCAGTCATTCTGAGCCCTTCCGTGTACAACTGATGGGGCCGGAACAAGCCATTGAAAAGGAAAGGTTTGATGTCCAAAAAGACAGCTGAGGTTATTAACACGGAAGCGCCGATACCGGCTGAGAACAAGGTAAGCCTGGGTTGGCGGGAGTGGATAGCGCTGCCGGAGCTGGATATTAAGCGCATTAAGGCAAAAGTGGATACGGGTGCCCGTACCTCTTGTTTACACACGTTTCGAACGGAGCCATACACACAAGACGGCGAGCGCCGGGTGCGTTTTTGGGTTCATCCGGTTCAGAATGATATGCATCAGGTGGTGGAGTGTGATGCCAAAGTTCTTGATGAGCGCGATGTATCGGATTCCGGTGGCCACAAAGAATTACGGCTGATGGTTGAGACCACTCTAGTGCTTGGTGACCAGAGCTGGCCTATCGAAATGACACTAACAAACCGCGATTCCATGCAGTTCCGTATGCTGCTTGGGCGCACCGCGATGGCGGGCCGCGCGATTATTCACCCCGAAGCATCCTATCTCGCCGGAGAGCCGGCTTTTAAAGCCTGAAAAATGAAAATTGCAGTTTTATCCCGCAACCGGCACTTGTACTCAACCCGCCGACTGGTGGAAGAAGGGGTTAACCGTGGCCATGAAGTGAAGGTGATTGATTGCCTGCACTGTTCCATGAACATTACTTCGGCCAATCCCCGTATCCATTACCACGAGGACGTGCTGGAAAATTTTGACGTTGTGATTCCTCGTATCGGGGCCTCCGTTACCTTTTACGGCACGGCGGTGTTGCGTCAGTTTGAAATGATGGGCACGTTCCCGGTAAACGAATCAGTGGCCATCACCCGCTCCCGTGACAAGCTGCGCTCTTTGCAGTTACTTGCCCGCAAGGGTGTGGGCATGCCGGTAACAGGCTTTGCCAACAAGCCAGATAACGTGCCCGAACTGCTGAAAATGGTGGGTGGTGCACCGGTGGTTATCAAGCTTCTCCAGGGTACCCAAGGCATTGGTGTGGTGCTGGCGGAAACCCGCACAGCCGCAGAGAGCGTGATTGAGGCTTTCATGGGCCTCAAGGCCGACATTCTAGTGCAGGAGTTCATCAAAGAAGCCGGTGGCGCGGACATTCGCTGCTTCGTAATTGGCGACAAAGTGATCGCCGCCATGAAGCGCCAAGGTGCTGAAGGTGAGTTTCGCTCCAATCTACACCGGGGTGGAACCGCTTCGCTGATACGTATTACGCCAGAAGAACGCCGCACCGCGATTACGGCCGCCAAGGCCATGGGGCTGAACGTGGCGGGTGTTGACCTGTTGCGCTCAAGCCGCGGGCCTCTGGTGATGGAAGTAAACTCATCGCCCGGCTTGGAAGGTATTGAGAACGCCACGGGCAAAAACGTCGCTGGCATGATCCTTAATTGGATTGAGAAAAACCATGCGCCTTGGCGCACAAAAACCAAAGGCAGAGGTTAATCGATGGCGCGAGCGCCCTTTGAAATGGCCGGCGTGCAAGTTCAGCCCGGCACCCGGCAAACCATAGAAATTACCGTGGCGAAGCTGTATACCCATACGCCCTTGACCATACCCGTGGAAATTGTGCACGGGCGCCGAGATGGCCCGGTATTGATGGTTTGTGGCGCGATACACGGCGATGAAATCAGCGGCGTAGAAATTGTCCGCCGCGTACTGATTAACTCGGCGCTTCGCCATGTGCGCGGCACATTAGTAGCCGTGCCCATTGTGAATATCTTCGGTTTTTTGCAGCGCACCCGTTATTTGCCAGACAGGCGGGACCTTAACCGTTGTTTTCCCGGCACCGAATCCGGCTCGCTGGGCGGGCGAATTGCTTACCTGCTGCGCACCCAGATTATGGAGCAGGTAAGTCATATTATTGATTTACACACGGGTGCCATTAACCGCTTCAACCTGCCGCAGATACGTGCAGAACTGAAGAGCCCAGATACCACGCGAATGGCCGAAGCCTTTGGGGCGCCGGTTATTATTAATGCCGGCTTACGTGATGGCAGCCTGCGCGCCTATGCAGATTCTCAAGGCATTCCCGTTATCACCTATGAGGGTGGTGAAGCGCTGCGCTTTGACGATGTTGTTATCGGCAGCGGCGTAAAAGGCGTGATGCGCGTTATGCGCGAATTGGAAATGTTGCCGCCACTGAAAGGCCGTAAAAACCCGAAAAAGCGCTCGGAAATTGCTGCCAATTCCCAGTGGGTGAGGGCGGATATAGACGGCATTATGCGGCCCGTTGCCAAGCTCGGCCAAAAAGTGCGCAAAGGCCAAAAACTGGCTATGGTGGCTGATCCTTTTGGCGCGTCCGAAACAGCCATTACCTCGCCCTGTTCCGGTATCGTGATTTGTGTGAACAACCTACCCTTAGTAAATGAGGGAGAGGCGATTTATCACATCGCACGATTTGATGAATTGAACGAAGCAGAAAAAGCCATGGATTACTTCCGTAGCACCTTTGATGCTGAAGCGACCGAAGCCTCTGTGCCCGTGCACCCTTGGGATGACCCTGAAAAATAATCTACAGGAGCCGTCATGATCTGGGATCAAACATTCGTTGAGCTGGCGCCCCTGCCACGAGGGTTTCACTTAGTAACTAATGAAATCCTCGCCCAAGCGCCGGACATGAGCAACTGCGAAGTAGGGCTGCTGCATCTGTTTATTCAGCACACCTCGGCTTCGCTGGCGGTGAATGAAAATGCCGACCCAGATGTGCGCGGCGATCTGGAACGCCACTTTAATGTGATGGTGCCAGAACGCGCACCGCACTATGAGCATATTATGGAAGGCCCAGACGACATGCCGGCGCATATCAAAAACATCCTGATTGGCCCTTCACTCACACTGCCCGTGAATCACGGGCGCCTGGCGCTTGGGAATTGGCAGGGGTTATATCTCTGTGAGCATAGGGATAAAGCCGATGGCCGCCGGATCGTTGCAACGTTGCAGGGGCGTTGGTGAGAGATCCCGCATGGCCGCCAGCTTTCCGATGTCCAGAGTGTGATGCAGGTCCGGTACTAGTGCCAGAACGTGAAAGCGGCACTCTATTGGCTTGACGTAACGTTTACTGAGGATGGTCGTCATCCCGAACAATAAATAAAACTCGACCCCTCAGGTGACTCGTATGACAATAATAAGCGTTAGAAAGTCAGCTCTATCCGTTTTTGCAGCAACGGCTGTGCTGTTTTCAATGTCTGCTTTCAGTTTTAACCCGCCGACAGATCCCAGCCCCGATCCAGACCCCAATCCTTGCCAAACAGACTGTGGGTTCACTCGGGGGCCGAACCCTTCCGAGTCGTACCTTGAGGCATCAAGCGGCCCTTATTCCGTGCAGACAATCGACGTTTCCCGATCTGCAAGTGGGTTTGGTGGCGGCACGATTCATTATCCAGCGGGCACCACCGGCGAGATGGGTGCGATTGCGATAGTTCCGGGGTTTCTGGCGCCGGAATCCTCCATTCAATGGTGGGGGCCTCGGTGGCATCCCACGGCTTTGTCGTTTTTACGATCAGTACGAACTCAGTATTTGATCAGCCCGGTAGCCGGTCATCGCAGCTTGAGAGCGCGTTGGACTATGTAATTACGCGAAGCAATTCGCCCACGAGCGCCATTTTTGGAATGGTTGATAGCTCCCGGGTGGGCGCTATGGGGTGGTCGATGGGTGGTGGGGGTGCGCTCCGGCTTGCCTCCGGCGGGCGGTTGAGTGCGGCTATTCCTCTGGCACCGTGGAATACTGGCAGCAACAGTTTTAACCAGATCGACACCCCCCACCCTGATCTTCGCCTGCGAGAATGACGGCACTGCACCCGTGGGTCAGCACGCCTCGCCCTTTTACAATCGCATCCCCGGCACCACCGCAAAGGCCTTTTTTGAGATCAACAATGGCCAGCATTCCTGCGCCAATGGCGGTGGTAGCAACGGCGGATTGCTGGGCAAGTACGGTGTGTCCTGGATGAAGCTCCATATCGATAAAGACAATCGGTATAACCAGTTCCTGTGTGGGCCGAACCATGCCGCAGATTCCGCTATTTCTGAATATCGTGGAACCTGCCCGTATTAAATATCGGTTCGTCTGTAAGCTAGCGTGTATCACCCGGGCTGAATAAGCCTAGGTGATTTCGCATTATGAGCAGTTAACGGTGAACGACACAGGTTGATACAGCGGGTCAAACATGAGCGGCCACATAAACCAGCAGTCTGCCCTTGCGGCGACACCGAAACTCTATATTTGGAACGGTGAAATGCTGTTTCTGGGAATCTTCAGCGTTCCCCATCGCGCCCACAGAGTTGTTCAGGAAAAACTCATCGTCTGTCTTGAGGGTACGCTATCGCTTTACTGCCCGGGAGGTAAGTGTATCGTCGCCCGCAGCTGCCTTCTACAAACCGGGGTCTATCTGGATACCACCCAGATCGATGTGGGACAGGCGGTGGTGGCGGTGTACTATTTTCAGCCCTTCTCTCAAGACTACCCCGCACTGGCGAGCGTCATGCAGCATGCTTTTGCTGGTGTGTCCTTCGGCCATCCTTTGGAAGAATCGTTAATTGAGTGTCTGCTGTCGCTTCGCGACGGGAAGCCGATGCCGCCAAAAGAGACCTACACAACGCTGCGTGAGGTTTTGGTGCCTCCTGACTTGGGCGCCAGAACTTACAGAGAGTTTGACCATCGGGTTTTGAGTGTGACGCAGACGATTCGGGGCGCCGTCAGTGAGAACCACACGTTAAGTGATCTGGCCGCCAGCGTTCACCTCTCGGACTCTCGACTGATGAAACTGTTTAAAGACCAGGTAGGGCTGCCGGTGACACAATATCGTTTGCGATACCGGGTATTTATTAGCGTGGTCCTACTGGCGCTTGGCTACTCGGTAACCGAAGCTGCGCTGATCGCCGGATTTTCAAATTCAGCACATTTTTCGCGGTCTTTTAGCGCCATCAACGGGATGCCACCGTCCGCCACATTCATGAAGCCTCCGTTTCTGGAAACATTTATTGACGACGATCTTCAAACACTCGTGGAATCAATGACCGATAGGCAGCCTACACCATGACACAACCAACTCCGCCCAAACGTATTGGCATCATTTTGGGCATTGTCGCTCTCGCCATTCTGCTTGTACTCGCGGTTGCCAATTTTTTGAAGCCAGCTCCAGAGCCAAACAGCGCAGCGGTGGCAACTGAACCGAGCCCCAGCACCCAGAATAACACTGACAAAGCGGGAACCGTTGCTGCCATCTGGCAATGGCACACACCTGCAGACGCTGCGGCAGAACGCGACCCGTTAAACAACATGGACACGATTCCGTTCAGTGCCGACGCACTCTACGAGGCGCTTCAGAACGTCAGAATCGACAAGAATGGAGATGTGGTTCTGGATAATGAAGCACTGGAAGCGCTTAATCGCACCCTGCAATACGGTGAGGTGGAGTTAAACAGACAGAATCTTGCGGACTTGCAGGAGCTCATCAAGGTGGGTGTGCCTGGAAAAGCGGGTGAACAAACCGCAGAAATCGTCGTTGATTACTACCGCTATCTGGAAGCGGAAGACGAATTCAACGCTTTGTACGAACAGCAAGGCTCGACGGCTGACCTGAGCAACGACGCGTATGCGCAGCAGTACGAAGAGTTAAAAGCACTTCGAACCTTATACCTTGGGCAGGAAGTAGCGGCCGAGCTGTTCGCCACTGCCGACGCCAGCGCATACTATATGTTTGAGGCACAACAACTGGAGGCGGACACCACGCTCAGTGCTGACGACAAAGCTGAACGGCAAAAAACGTTAAACGATCGATTAACCGATGCGACTGTTCCCGTCGACAATTGGCGCCAACGCTACAGCGTTTTTCTGGCCGACAAACAGCGCATTGTGAATGCGGGCCTTGCTGACCAGGAGAAAAAGGCGCAGGTCGAGAGGCTGATGAAGCAGCATTTCAACCCTGACGAACTCGCCAAAGTCCGGTACCTGCAGTTGGATAGTTTCTGACCTTTTCTATGATCAAAAGCAGCCGCAATAGGATTAAGAGCTTGGTGCTGGCGGCCATTGTGTTTGCGGCCGCCCTTGGAATCATAGCCGCGACTCTGCCCGAAAAACGGGCATTGGGAGGCAGTGATCAGGATTGGGTTCAGCCTGACGAAGTCACACGCAGGCACCCGGTGCCAATATCAAACCATCAGTGGGGGTTTGATTACCAGCCCGTTGAAGCTCTGGTGCAAGCGCTGGTGCCCGGTTCCGATAGTGATCTTGAGTTGACCAACTATACCGCTGAGGTGTTGGGCCGCATTGCCTCTGCACTGCCAGAGAACCTGACGCAAGCGGACATTCAGCGCATCGGGTTTTTAAGCCGGCAGGGTTTGCCTGGCTCTATTGCCAGTGGTGTTGCCGACGATCTAGCCAGCACGCTCACAGGGTTTCTCCGCTATCGACAGGCTGCACGCGCCCAAGAGCAGGCCGCTCATAATGGCAGTGGTCCGGCAGCGGCGCAGGCTCGCTTTGAACGATCGGTGAACCTGCAAAATCAGTATCTGGGTACTGCCGCCGCTCAACACTTGTTTGGCCAGCAGCGACGGTTGCAACAGTATCTGATCGCGCGACAGGCCATTCAGGCCAATCATGATCTGACTGCAGCCCAGCGCCAAGAAGCGCTTGGTCGCGCCAGTGAGCAGTTTCGATCGGGCACTGACTTGGAGAATACACCGTGACTGCGCTCCTCGCTGGCTGGCAGCGACTTTTCCTGGCGCTACTGTCCGGGGTACTGGTCGCCATTCCTTTTCTCTACCCAGCGCATTACTGGATCACCTGGGTTGCGTTTGTTCCCCTCCTTTTGGCTATTGAGCAGGTCAGTCTGCGGGCCTCCTATGGTCTTGGCTTAGCCAGCGGCCTGATCTTCAGTATGATCGCAGGCTATTGGATCACCGATTTTCTGGTGATCGCCAAAGGTTACGGCATGGCGCCAAGCCTCCTGCTGGGCGGCGTTTTATGGCTTTTCTCCGCCCAGATTACCGCTCTGATTGCGGTCGCTCTCAATGGGCTTAGACGATGGAGCAAGCGTTACCTTTCCGTACACGATTTCGTGTTGTTCCCGCTGGTGGTGGCGACAACGTATGGCGTGATGCCCATGCTGTTTCCGTTCCATCCGGCAGATACTCAAAGCCGATTCTTGAGTGCGCTTCAGGCCATCGAGTTCACCCGGCTCTACGGCCTCGATGCCTTGATTGCCTTGGTCAATATCATGGTGTACAGGGGGCTGTCTGGGCAATTCAGGCGCTCATCAATTGCATCGACGAATAGGCCAACGTCACTGTCGATAAGGACGGTATGGATGCCCTGGGGACTGTCATCGTTCATCGTGGTGTCGTGGTTCGTGTACGGCGCTGTAGTCACGCGGGCTTGGGATGAGCAACTCGCAAGCTGGGCGACGGTTACCGTGGGCATTGTCCAGCCAAATGAAGCGCCTTCCCTTGCCAGGCCCGCGCTCTTTCCGGGATACAGCCTCGCTTATCCGCCGGAGATGGCGATGACAGAACGACTGGCCCAAGCTGGCGCCGAACTGGTTGTCTGGCTCGAAACCCGCTACAAGGGCTACTTCGATCGGCCCCACGTGCAACATGCCTATGCGGCTCGGCTGGCTGAGGCTGGCGTAGCGCTATTGTTTCAGGATGCAGAGCAGGTGGCGCATCGGAAACCAGGGCAGGCAAACCGGCACTCCGACCAGTACAACTCCGCGGTGATGGTACAAAATGATGGTCAGGCGCTCGCCCATTACCGGAAAATGAAAACCATGCCGTTTGGCGAGTCGGTGCCTTTGGCCGAAACCTTTCCAATTCTAAAATCTGCAACGAACAGCGTATTGGCGGGCTTTACCACATCGCTCCAGCGGGGCACGGAGCACGCGGCCTTCAACCTGGGAGCCCTCACTGTAATCCCTCTGATCTGTTATGAAACGCTGTTCCCCGGCTTTGTTCAGGCAGCAGTGCCGCCGCAAACCCAGGGTACCGTTTTAATTGGCCTTTCAAGCAACGGCTGGTTTGGCGATACCGTGCAACCCTACCAACATGTGAATGCGAGCATTCTGCGCGCCGTTGAAAACCGACTGCCTTTCGTTCACGTGATGAACAACGGCCCGTCGGTGGTGGTGCTGCCGAATGGCCGCGTTGTATTCCAGTCACAATTTCGGGAGGCCGGCGGCTATTTGGTGGATGTGCCGTATCTGGCGCCCAGCTCATAACCTATGGAAAACTCGATTGAAGAAACGAAGCCTGTGTTCTTGGCCGATACACTAGCGTTTAAAAGGCTCGACTCCTTCATAAAGCTCGGCGACAAGGTTGTCCGGCCAGGCGCTGTTTCTGTGCCCGGACAGCTTCCGTCAGAAAATCCATCAATGCATGAATCCTCACTACGCCTCGCAGGTCTGGATGCATTAGAAACCACAGTCCGTATTCCAGTTCGGGGATAGGGTCGGTGAGCTGGATTATGTCCGAGTCTTCGTCCGCCAAATAGCACGGCAACACAGCCAGCCCCATGCCAGAGCGAATAGCGCTGAGTATGCTCACCAGGGTATCAACGCGGTAAATACAGGCCGCTTTCAGCTCGTTGCTATCCATCCACTGATCCAACGCTAAATCCTGTAGTCGTGGCCCTGCACCAATCCAAGGCTGGCTGGCAAGTGTCTCGATGGAAGCACCCGGGGTTAGGCCGAGGCTTCTGTGTCCGTAGACAGCCTGGCCAATGGTGGCCAGCGGTCGGCCAATCAGGTTTTCAGGGGGGCGGTTGGACGGACGAATGGCGACGTCCGCTTCCCTGCGCGTCAGGTTGAACAGCTGGTTGGAGATGGCAACATCCAGCACGATGCTTGGATATTTATGCCGGAATTGTGTGAATAGAGGTGTCAGCAGTCCCATCAGCAAAGAGTCAGTTGTGGTAGTCCAGATTTCTCCGGTGGGCTCCAGGTCGCGACCAGCGACTTTACGCTCGGCAGCCAAGGCGGCCTCATCCATAATCCTGGCCGTGTCGGCGAGTTCTTCCCCCGCAAGAGTTGGCCGATAGCCGGTACGGCTCCTCTCAAAGAGCGTAACGCCCAGCCGCTGTTCGATATCACCCAGCCGCCGGAAAACAGTGGCGTGACTTACATCTAAGGCGCGAGAGGCGCCAGACAGCGAGCCTGCGGTCACAACGGCAAGGATGGTCTCAAAGTCATTCCACGCCAAATGACTCCGTGTTTTCTGCGTAGTGGGAGAGGGCTGCTTACTCAACCTCACTGTTCGTTTTTGCAAAGTTCGCACTCACTTTTATGGAATAGCTTGCAGTATAGAACAGGACTAGCATGCAAATGAACCCATGAGATAACTAATGCCCCTGTGGTCAGGGGTGACGTTATGGAGGTCAGAGGCATGATGGTTTCAGATGAAGAGCAGTACTTTCAGGGCAGGGGCCCGTTAATTTGCAGGGAAGACGGTGAAGTGAAAGAAAGGAGTGTCGATGATTCGCTCGAGGGATCCATCCCGCTTAGATATCAGAATGGGCAAGGAGGCATTGATCTTGAGCAGGTGAGGCGCGATCAGCTTCAGGCGAGGCGACAGGTTGTCCGGGCGATGATAAGGCGCCTGGAAAAACTACTGCGTCGACGCTGAGGGATGGTAGGCGCGAATGCGCTCTATGCAGCCGGGTTGGGTTTCACAGCCATCGACGCACGCTAGCCTTGTACGACTCGAACTCCTTGCCAAATAGCTCTGAGAGCGCGTGTTCTTCTGGCGCTATTTGAAAGTGATTCATGTAGAGCACGAAGCCTACCGCCGCGAGCAGGCCCCAAGCCGAAGACAGAAAGAGCGCCCACGCGACCAAGACTAATAAGATCCCCAGATACATGGGGTTTCGGGTGACCCGGTATATGCCTGTACTGACCAACGCGGAGGCTTTTTCTGGCCTAGAGGGGTTAATCGTCGTTCGCGCGAGCCGAAACGATATGACACCTGCGACGCTGAAAGCGACGCCCATTAAGAGGATTGCGAGAGACACCGACAATCGGAGGCCAGAGGGCATAGCTACCTGTGGGGCAAACCAAGAGATGCCCCAAATGATAACTGCGGCAGCTACCGCGATCACGGGAGGAGGAACTTTAGCTTCGAGGGACATTTTCACCACCTTGTTGCTTAAGACTCGGGATTTGTAGGGCCGTCAGCTGCAACTACCGTTTCTTCCAAACCCAACTCTGGGGGTATGGCGCGTATGGTTACACACCGATCTTAACCTCTTGAATCAAGGCGGCCAAGTCCGGCGCAATTGGCATTCGCCAGCTCGGCTACAACGTAGGGAGCTACTCGCTTTGAAAAAGCACGCTGCATAAAAAACTCCTCCTAGGGGGATAACGTTGAAATAGGCGGCGGCGCGATAGGAACGCCCGGCGACCGACGGGCCGGGAACGTACTGTAGCGATTAGTTAAGCCTCACGTGCGCCATCCAAGTAAACCCTTTGAATATACTCACATGCGGCGTTCATATTTGGAAGAACCACTGAGGCTAAAGAGAAATCGTGATGCCTGGACATTTCGGTAGGAATAGCGAGGCATTTAATGCCGGCCACCGCTGCTGCGCGAAGTCCATGCTCCGTATCCTCGATCGCAATGCAATCTTCTGGTTGCAGGGAAAGGCGTTCAAGAGCCAGCAGGTAGCAATCTGGTTCAGGTTTGCTTCTGAGCACATCGTCTCCTGAAACAGTAAGACTAAATAGCGATTCGAACTCGTTGGCACGAAGCGTTACACCCACGCCATTGGCGCTCGCTCCGGTGACAACGCCGAGTTTTAAACCTAGTTGATGGAAAGACGAAATTGTTTGGGCAACGCCCGGCATCAAAGGAAAAGATTGCTGCTTCAGATACCGCACGGTTTCAAGGTTCTTCGCTTCCACAAGAACGACTGCATCGGTCGGGATGCCAAACCGACTGACCAAATCAGATGCATTCGCGGGGGTCGGAACGCCAGCATATAAGTCCTTGTATAGTTGATCCGACAGCTGAACCCCGTATGTACTAAGAACCGCATTCCAGAGCTCTAGGTGAACTGGTTCTGAGTTGACAAGTGTTCCGTCGTGATCGAAGAGTACAGCCTGGATGGACAATTTGCGGAGGATCCTATGTGGGGTTTAACGCGAAGCGCGCCCGTGTGACGCGTATTGTTATGCATTTTCCAGCAGTTTGGCCAGATCTCGAGTGCTTAGTGGGTTACCAACCCAAACAGCCACTTTTCTCGCGCCAGCACTTAAACATAGTTCCTTAAACAGCCGCGCTTCAATTTCGCTGAGACCACCGTCAACCATTTCCTCTGGATGGACAACAACCCTTACGGATTTGGGTATGAGGCTTTTGCCTACCATTGACGAAATGGCGTCTTTTAGACAACGTTCCGCAATGGAAAATTGACCAACCAGAAGCCTCTGTGTTGTAAACGCTTCGGAAGGAGTAAACACCTGCTCGCGACTGGGATCAGATACCGAGGATATCTTGAAAAGGTCTCGAGAGACTTTAACGTAGAGCTCGACTGTGAATGCCTTCTTCAATGTTCACATCCTTATGCATAACGCGGAGCACAGCGGTGGCCATAGGCCGCGCACTGCTGCGAATTGTTAATTGCCAATGGGTACTCCCGGCTCCAACGCCGGTTGTTGTGCGGCTGATTGTTAAGTCTTTATGCGTACGGTATCCTGTACATGGTCGACATATTGTACAGGAGCAACCTATGGATGCAATTAGCTACACAGCCGCCAGAACCAATTTAGCCAAAACCATGGATCAGGTCTGTGAAGACCGTTCACCAATCATTATTACCCGGAGCAAATCGCAATCCGTGGTAATGATCTCGCTTGAAGACTACGAAGCGCTGCAGGAGACCGCCTACCTTCTGCGTGCACCGAAGAATGCCCGCCGATTGTTGGAATCCGTTGCCGAATTGGAGCAAGGCGGCGGACAGGAAAAGGAACTTCTTGAATGAAACGCATCTTCTCCGAGAATGCCTGGGAAGATTATCTGCATTGGCAAAAAACCGAAAAAAAGGTTCTCAACCGAATCAACAAGTTGATTAAGGAAACCAAGCGCGAACCGTTCGAAGGTATTGGTAAACCAGAGCCCCTAAAGCATAGTCTGGCTGGCTACTGGTCTCGCCGAATCAATGAAGAAGATCGCATGGTCTACAAGGTCACAGATGACGCTCTGCTTATCGTTCAGCTCCGGTATCATTACTGATTTAATAACGCTTGCACTTGCTCGAAATTAAACGGTTCAAACTAACACCAGATTCAGCAGCTTGAATCGCAAGTGACACCCAGCGGCGGCCGAAGGGTGAGGGCGTGCACGCTGATGAGCCACGCGCAGACTCTTAGGTAAGAGAAAGGCGTAGCTCACGTAAAAACCTATTGTGTCAGTATGCGCCCATGTAATCACGCTTGCCGATGGCTATGCCGTTGTGGCGCAAGATGGCGTAGGCGGTGGTGACGTGAAAGAAGAACTGAGGTAAACCGTAGCTGGCCAGATAGGCTTCGCCGCTCAGCTTCCTTTCTTTCGGCGTACCTGGCCGCAGGAGGATCTCGCTATGCTCTTTGCTTTCAAATTGCGCCGGGTTCGCGCTGTCCAGAAAAGCCAAGGTCTGCGTCAACAGAGCGTCAAGCTCAGCGAAGGTCGTCTGATTGCTCTCGACAGTTGGCACCTCGACACCCGCGAGCCGCGCAGTGATACCGCGTGAAAAATCAGCAGCAACTTGCACCTGCTTTATCAGGGGAAACATGTCTGGAGACAGACGAGCCTGTAGCAGAGCGTCTGGCTCTATGCCTTTGGCTGCAGCATGCTCGCCTGTCTTCACGAGTATGGCTTGCAAGGCCGTCAGCATTTGCTTTAGGACAGGAACGGAGTACGTGTACATCGGACTGTTCATGGAGCTTTCCAGTGGGTATGTGAGGTCTCAAGCGTATTAGGCCGCGCATTTTGTTATTACGCCACTTAACTACGCCCAATTTTGAATCAACTAATGAATGTATGTTAAAAAACAGCAACTTGCAAAGCGAGCTTAGAAAATCGAATGAACTCAAACTCGTCTGCGAGCACGTTCGCCATATGCCTGATGTGCGCAGGCGTGATATCGCAACAGCCACCGACAACCGTTGCGCCATTGGCCAGCCACTGCTGCACATGCGCAATATAAGCCGCCGGAGTAAGATCCTCCCGAGCTTCCAGCGCATCCACCGAACCACCCTTTGCCAAGGTTTCTACGGACTTAAAGGCGTTGGCATAACCGCCAGTGCATGAATACATACCGACAAGTGCGGGCATGGCAGCAGTCATCAACTCGGGATCGCAGCAATTCAGCATCACCGCGGTGGGCGCGTAACAAGTAACAGCAGCTACCGCTTCGGCCAGAGTCTCACCAGATTTAAGCTTGCCATTCGCCTCTAATCTAAACGCGATGCCGTAGGGTTTGCCCAAATCACTGGCGGCGGCGCAGGCGGCCCGCGCTTCCAGAGTGTTTGTCATGGTTTCGATCAGGAATACATCGGCAGAGCCCTGCAGCCTTGCCAGCAGGGCGTACTCATCCCGTAAATCCTCAAAAGAGCGTGGCGGTTTGCCCTGATAGCTCGCAGCTAAAGGCGGCAAGCACCCTGCAATATCCACCTCCGCACCGGTGGTTTCAATTGCCCGCCTCAGTGCATCAAAAGCCTGCTGATGAATTGTCGCCAACTGCTCCAACATGTCCTGCTTGCGCAAGCGGCTCGGTGTCGCCGTGTAGGTGTTCAGCGTCAAAGTTTTTGCCCCGGCGCGGATAAAATCCGCATGCACGGCCGTTACCACCTCGGGTTGCTCTTGCATCACTGCAACAGACCACAGCGGCGAGCTTACATTGCGTGCACGCCGGTAAATTTCCTGGCCCAGGCCACCATCAAGAAGCACCACAGATTGCATCTTACCGACACGCCTCCATTATCGCCCCGTAGATTTGATTGACGTTGGCCATCGGGCTAGCCGCAGCCACACGGGAACCCTGTACACCGACGTTTGGTTTTGCAAGATAGCCTCCACCGAAGCTGATAGCTGCATGCGCGAGTTCGACATCCTTGAAAAACACAATTGCAGATTCTTTGGGCTGGAACAACCACTTGTGCGCAGACACTGCTACTGAATCAGCCGCCTCAATACCTTCGAGCAAATGGGCATATTCGGAACTAAGGCGCAGCGGCCCCGCCCATGCGGCGTCAACATGTGTCCACTTGGCGCGCCCCGCAACAACTCAAGTGCGCGCTCATGGCCATCGGCTGCCATAAAACTCGTGTCATAATCGCTCACGCTGCCTCCAGACTAAATGCATAACACCCCAGCCCAGCATTGCTGCGGGCAGCAAGCATCCGACGCATCGGTGCAGAGTGTTGAGGGGGCTGGGGGTTAGATACCCCCGGCTACCCGATTAACTATCACTGCCACTGAAGCTTAAGATCTCTGTTTGAAGCTGCGCAATCCCTGAGGTACAGATTGATAAGACTTTGGTACGGGATTCCTTTCTGCTCCGACATTTGCTTGAAATACTGAACAGTGTCTTCGTCGAGACGGATCGTAACCTGCTTCTTCAGTTTCGCTGCGTAGGGGTTGGGCTTGGATTCTGAAAAGTCATAGTGATCACGCATAACGGAACCTCTCGTAAATTTGTCGCTCGTTCTTGTTGGCCTTCCTAGCAGAGATGATGCGCACAGATTCAGCTTCTCTGACGCAGTGACAGACAACAAGCAGCTTCGACCGAAGGCTGGACCCCAGCAGGAGAAAATGATCTTCTGCAATGCCGGAATGCTCCGGGTCGCTTAGCAGGCGACCGAATTCGTCTGTGAACACAGTCTTGGCCTCTTCGAACGAGACACCATGCTTGCTCAGATTGGAAGCGCTTTTTACGGTATCCCATTCAAATTTCAAGTGCTGCATAACTACACTATACCTACACTGTAATTACAGCGCCAGTGCCGCTTGAATAGTTAACTCTAAGCTTTGCGGTAATTTTGGAGCAGCAAAGCGGTGGAGAAATTGTCCGACAACAGCGACTGGTTAAATTGCTATCGTTCACCTTCCAGACCATGCCATATCCGGAGAATGATTATGGCACTGGCATGTACTGAATAGCGGACAACATACTTGCCAAAAACCATGTCGCGGACTGATTCAGGCACCGGAGCTAATTCAACTGGTACTCCCAATTTGGGGAATTCTGGAAGTAACTCAATTTTGCCAACAACTAGCTCTGCAGCTATCTTGGCTGCCACAGAACGGTTGTGGACTTCGATGAATTCCCTGAGGCGTTTCAGATCTTTAATGGCTTCATCCGTGTAAACCAGTTTCACTTACCTGACCTTGGCGCATCCTGCTCGTTATTGGTGCCCCAGCTATTGAGCCAACTATGGACCTCGCTGGCATCAACTACTTTCCCTTGGGCAGCAGATTCCATTGCCTCCAGCGTTTGATTCCAGCGCTCTTGCTCAAGCTGCTGCTTTTCTATGTATTCCGACAGTGCCTGATTGATCACCCAGCCTTTGCTCCGATGGAGCCGGCCAGCGATTGCTTCCAGGTGCTGCTCAACTTCTGCCTGTAGACGGACTGTAGTGACACTCATTTCTGTATCCTCAAACTCATTAACTACAACGTATTACATCATAGTCAATGAGAGAGCGCCAAAGAATTTAACGCTGAAATAAGCGGCACCCTGACAAGGGCGTCCGATGGAGGCCTAGAGGGCCGGAACGAACTTGATTGACGTGTTAAATGCATTTGAATGCGCATGCATATACGCATAAACTATATTAACGTCAGAAAATAGTTCTCTGCGGAGGCCAAAATGCACGAGCTCTACGATATAGCTTCTCCTAAAAAAGCAACGAATCTGTCCGTGAATAGCGACCTTCTTGCAAAAACACGAGCGCTGAACATCAATCTCTCGGCCACGCTAGAACGAGCATTGAGAGAAGAGCTGGCAAAATGCAAAGCAGCTCAATGGGCCGACGAGAACCGCGCCGCCATCATAAGTTACAACGAATTCGTTGAGCAGCATGGTTGCTTCGGCGACGAATTTAGGGAGTTTTGATGGTCCAATTCGACGTATATTCCAACCCTAGCAAAACCAGCAAATCGTTCTATCCCTACTTAGTCGACATTCAAAGCCCGCACTTATCTGAACTGGCAACGCGCATTGTTATTCCGCTTGGCAGACTCTCATCCTTCGGGAACCAAACGATGCAGGGCCTGACGCCAGAAGTCACCTTCGATGGCCAGAGACTTCTCTTGCTGACACCTCAAATTTCTTCAGTGCCCACCAAACAACTGAATAACGCCGCAGGCTCATTAGCCCACTATCGAGACCAGATAGTAGGTGCCCTGGACTTCGCGATCACCGGCATTTAACGTCAAGCTGAGCGGTGCCCGACTAGGGCATCCGGTGGGCGGCCTTCAGGCCGGGAACGTACTTGAATGGTTGGCTATGTGATTGCTGCACCTAGCACCTGTGTTGGTCGAAAACCTCACCAAATGAAAATCTTCAGCACGCAGAGGATCGAGAGAACCAGCAACAACCCAAGCCAACCCAGAAACCGCGTTACTCTGACTGGAAGCCTCTCATTCAAGTCCGGAAATAAAATCACCCCAAAAGACACTGCCGGCACAAATCCAAAAATTTGGCCTAGATATGTGGATGTTATCGCCAGTTTTGGAGGAACACACAGGTAGACCACCAGATAGGTCGCCATGATGACTGATGCGAATACGGCCTGAACCTCGTAGGCCTCCCCACGATTAAAAATCAAGTACAGAACGAGCAGTGCAACCGCCACGGTAATTTCAATCAATTATCACGCTCTCCATGCGTCAATCTCCTCATACGTACATAACGTGAAAGCTCAGTTGCTGCCGTGTAGCGAAGCAGCGGTCAACTGCAGCGCCGTGTGTACGCCCAGCATGGGCATGAACTAATGGGGCGGCCTCCCGCGAAGCCGCGTGATCTAACGGCCACCGCAAATGATGCGGTTGTGCAGTGAAAGTGCATGTTCTTATCTGGGGCGGTCCGACGTATCGGTGGAGGGTGTTGTGGGGGCTGGGGGTTAGATACCCCCGGCTACCCGATTAACCCCTGAGTGTCAGGCCCTCTTTGATAACCTCAGGATGGCGAAAAGCTATTTGAATAAGTGCTTTGGCAGCACCTGAAGGCTTGCGCCGACCTTGCTCCCATTCTTGCAAAGTACGAGCAGAGATATGCAATACGTCGGCAAACTGACGCTGTGAAAGCCCTGTTTTACTTCGGGCCTCGGCAACCTCGTTAGGCTCTACTTCGGTGATACGGGCTGCCTTACCCGCTTTCATCTCCTTCACGGACTGGAGCAGCTTATTGCCAAGTTCTTCAGCGCTGAGCGTCTCGGTTACTTTACTCATTTTCCAATACCTCGCGAATTGACTTCAGGATGTGAACAGGCATGTTCTCTCTGGCGGCTTTTTTGTAGATCACCAATAGCCAGATTTCTCCATTTGCCAATCGGGTGAAGTAGATAACACGTACCCCACCTCGCTTTCCTGTGCCTGCAGTAGACCACCGAACCTTCCTGCACCCGCCACTACCAGGAATCACATCGCCAACTTCCGGGTCAGCAGCAAGCCAGGCAAAGAAAGCGTTTCGCTCATCATCTGACCAAATTTTTCGGGCGTCTTCTTCAAATGTTGGGGTTTCGATGACTGTATACATGAATATAAATATACGTCAATGACGTAGTTTCGGCAAGGTGCATTGAAGGGTTAACGCCCGGCGGAGCCGTTTGTGTACGCCCAGCATGGGCATGAACTAATGGGGCGGCCTCCCGCGAAGCCGCGTGATCTAACGGCCACCGTAAATGATGCGGTTGTGCAGTGAAAGTGCATGTACTTATCTGGGCCGATCCGACGTATCGGTGCAGGGTGTTGTGGGGGCTGGGGGTTAGATACCCCCGGCTACCCGATTATGCCCTGTGCCCAATTTCTGACACCGAGTTCCATGGACGAATATTTTTTCAACTGGCCCTCAAGAGCCTCTTCCGCAATCTCTGTGTCGTAGGCTGCCTGAGTCCGCAGCCAATACCCATTAGACAAACCAAAGAAGCGGCACAGTCGCAGGTCAGTGTCTGCGGTTATCGAACGCTTACCCGCAATAATCTGGCCTATTCTCTGGGCAGGCACGCCAATTTCTTTAGCGAGGCGATATTGAGAAATGCCCATCGGCTCAAGAAACTCTTCTTTCAGTAACTCGCCTGGCGTTATGGGTTCAATGTTGCGCATGAATTACCCCCTAATGGTAATCAACAATTTCGACCTCTTCCGCACCGGCCTTGATCCAGCGGAAGCAAACCCGGAACTGCCTGTTGATTCGAATGCTGTGCTGACCTTGGCGGTCACCATGCAACGGCTCCAACATATTACCGGGCGGAACTTTAAGATCATCCAGCTTGCTTGCAGCCTGGAGTTGCCGAATTTTCCTCAAGGCAACGCGCTCGTAATTAACAAAGCGCCTGACGCGGCGACCGCTTGCCAACTTCTCGGTGTCCTTACACTTGAACGTTATGATCATGGGGTAATAATGACGCAACACACTAGTAACGTAAAGCGTTACTATCTGGAGAGCGGTCTCCGAAACGCCGGCCGGAAGTAAGCCGCTAGTAAAACTGGCACTGGGGTGTGTCGATGCACTGCCAGCTCTTCAGGACCCGCCGTCGCGTCCGGATGGCTTATTGGAGACAGTGGCGCAAGCCACGCACCAAAGTGAGAAATCTGATGAGGTTGGGTGTTCACGTGCAGTCGGCCGTGGCCTGTGGCATCACCAGTAAAGGTCCATGGCGCAGTTCCAAAACTCCGGGCATTCAACAGGCTCTGTCGAATGACTACCTGAAAGCCGAGGGATTGGTATCGCTGCGCGATGGGTGGATCAGGCTTCACCATTCCCGGTGAAACGCCCTGTGCGGAACCGTCGGTCCGACGCATCGGTGCAGGGTGTTGTGGGGGCTGAGGGTTAGATACCCTCGGCTACCCGATTAACGAAGCTCTCAAATCCCGTTCACATTATCAGAGGTTGGAATTTCTCGGATCAAGAACTCTTCCAGAGCCGCGGCCTCAAATGACGTGGTTCGAGGGACACCAATTATGAACACATATCGCGGCTGAACATTCCAACCATCGTGCTTTAGTTTACAATTTTTCTCGGGGCCGTATCTGGTGTATGCGTTCAATCTCGCACTAACCGAGCTCTTCATTGATGACTTCCCGATATAGATCAAGGTGCCATCACTATCGAGAAATGCATATACTCCAGCCTGGCCGTTACTCGGCCAAGTTTGGTTCCATTCGCGTTCAGCACCTACCGTGCCGCCTTCTTGCTCCGGAAACAAATCGTACAGAGGGCCTAATGTGAAGGCCTCTAAGTCAGGGTGCCGATAATTTGCACAGTATTCAGCAATCTTATCTTTTAGGTCTTCCAATGTTCCGATCATATGAAGCTCGTTAACGCTGAGCGCACCGGTGGCCTTTACAGAGCGAAGCGGCGTAAAGGGCATCCGAGTGGCGCGTATTGTGTACGCCCAGCATGGGCATGAGCTAATGGGGTGAAAGTCCCCTGTGGAAAGATCACCGTTCAGCCGGTTTTACCGATTGAACGCTAACCACTAGCGAATGGCAAGGGCCAACCCGCGAGGCGCGGTCTGGAGGAAGCCGCTAGCAAAGCTGCGAGCTGATGAACAAGAACATCATATGAGGCGTAGGCCGGAGGCGAGTTGGCACAAGACGACGAAGCCACGTGATCTGACGGCCACCGTAAATGATGCAGTTGTGCAGTGAAAGTTCATGTTCTTATCTGGGGCGGTCCGACGCATCGGGATCTGCTCAACGAGCGATCGGTCAATTACCAGTCAGGACACTGGTCGATCAAGCCTGGGCGCACCCGTTGCCATCGGCGGTTGCGAGCGAACGAGGTGGACACCGATAGCGCCGATGGGGGCAATCCCGCCGGTGATTGAGCAGAAGTCAGCAGACGGCATAGTAGCCAAACGCCCATCGTAATGGTTGGGACACGGTGAAGGCCTGAACACTTAGTTGAATAAAGGAGGAGCCATGACAGACTTGAACACACGAACACCGTCCGGTGATGACGTGATTCAGCGTATGGATATGAAGCCAGCCTTTAGCGAAGATCTACTCGGACAAGCGTTGCAACCTGAAAACCTTCAGGCGGCATGGAAACGCGTTCGAGCCAATAAAGGGGCGGCTGGCATCGACGGGATGACCGTTGATGAGTTCCCCTCTTGGGCAAGGTGTGGCCGTTGGAAAGAGGTCGTTGAGGAACTGGAAACAGGTCTCTATTATCCCTTTCCGGTCAGACGTGTTGAAATAGATAAACCTGATGGCGGCAAACGCCAATTAGGGATACCCACGGTCACTGATCGTGTTATTCAGCAAGCCATTGCCCAAATACTAACTCCCATCTTCGATCCAGACTTCTCGAACAATAGCTTCGGGTTCCGTCCAAATCGTAATGGGCAGCAAGCGGTTAAGCAGGTTCAAGGCATCATCAAAACGGGTCGCCGTTTTTCTGTTGATGTTGATCTGTCTAAGTTCTTTGATCGAGTTAACCATGATTTACTGATGACGTACCTTGGCTACAAAGTGAAGGATAAACGGCTTCTTAAATTGATTAAGCGTTATCTCCGAGCTGGGGTTATCGATAACCAGCTCTATAGTGAAAGTCATGAGAGTGTTCCTCAAGGTGGGATATGAAAAGCTTTTCATATGCCACCTTATGTATATCTACTCGTTATGCAAAGTATTGCGCTGGAGAGCAGCAGGTAGCTGTATTCTCGTCTGATTGACTTTGCATAAAACCTGACTGCTGTGGTGAGAATGGAGACTCCCATTAACGCAGGAGTCAGTAACCATGTCCGTGCTTACATTTGATGAGTTGACTCATCGTCTAGAGAAAGAACTGCACCGATTGCATTACACCGAGGGTTCGATTGCCGGGTATCGCAGAGCCTGGAAGCACATAGCAAGCTTCCTCGATAACGAGTGCTTATCCGGTTTTAGCGAAGAAGCTGGGATGCGCTTCCTTGACGCTAAGTACGGTTTTTCAGAGTTGGAAAGAACGGGCGCATTGACTCAGTCACTGATCAACCAACTACGAATCGTCAGAATGCTGGGTGATTTCCAGCAACACGGCAGTATATTACGTCGTTATTTCAAGCAGAAAATACGGCTGAACGGCAAGCCTTTCCAGCAATGGTTGAAGCGCTTCGAGACTCATTGTCAGGAACGGGCGTATTCAGGTGTCACGTGCAATCATTACAGAAAAGCGACAGATAGATTTCTTGCCTTCGTTGAGTCACAACGCGTGTGGCAGGTTGAAGATATCGTTGCTAGACACGTTCCTGACTACGTCAAAACCTTACTGGGCTATAGCTACAAGAGCGTCGAGCTACAGCTGTGTGGCCTGCGCTGTTTTCTGCGTTTTCTAATTCTGCAGGATGTGCCTGCACAGCCCTTGCTTGATGCGGTACCAACGGTAAAGGCGCGGAAACAAAACAGGATCCCATCAGTCTGGACCAAAGAAAACGTCGAGAAACTGATTCAGGCCATTGATCGGGGCAACCCCGCTGGCAAGCGAGACTACGCCATCATTCTGTTAGCAGCTCGCCTGGGTATTCGCACACTTGACATCAAGCGCTTGAAACTCACGGATCTCAATTGGGCAGATAGCCGGATTGAACTGCGAGTATCAAAAACAGGGGCCTTGGTTCATTTGCCACTACTGCCAGATATTGGTTGGGCCATCATTGAGTATCTGAAAAATGGACGCCCAAAAGTCGACTCCCCTTACGTTTTTCTGCGACATCTAGCACCTCTGGAACCGTTCTCAGATGAACATCGCCTGCATCAAATCATCATTAAGTACATGAGGATTGCCAGAATCCCCATTTCGCCAAACAAGAAAAAGGGCATGCACTCCTTGCGCCATACACTGGCGAGCCGTCTGTTGGCAGAGAACACACCACTGCCAATCATCTCTGACATTCTTGGTCATGCCAGTACGGAATCCACGGCTGTTTACTTGAAGGTGGATATCCAACAGCTACGTCAGTGTGCGCTGGATTCTGCCGGGGAGATGGAATGATGAGAAAACTTCCCTTTCAGAGTTCGTTGCATGAGTTCATCAGTGGCTGCATCCTTGAGAAACGCGCTGTGGGGTACAAATACACCACCAGCGCTTGGTCTCTCTACAAATTTGATCAGTTCTGTATCAGCCAGAGTTATACAGAAACCGTGATTACTCGGGATCTGGCCCATGCCTGGATCCAGCGCAAACCCAATGAAGCGCTCGCCACCCAGCAAAACAGAGCTGGGGTCCTGAGGCAGCTAGCCCTGTATATGACACGACTCGGCCTTCCATCCTATGTGTTACCGCCAAAAATACTGCCGCGCAAGGAGCACTACCAACCCTATATATTCAGCGACGCAGAAGTCACTGCGATCTTGAGCAAAGTCGACGCCTGCCATTACTGCTCGCAAGTGCCATTGCGGCACCTCATCATGCCGCTGCTGTTCCGTCTGCTGTACGGCTGTGGTTTACGCCTTTCTGAGGCACTGAATTTGCACCGGAGTGACGTTGACCTCGACGAAGGTGTTCTGACCATCATCGATGGCAAGTTCAACAAAGACCGGTTGGTCCCCATGTCGATGAATAACCTGGATCGTTGCCGCCGCTACGCCCAGGCAGCGCACACCCTGTCGGATGATCAAGCCTACTTCTTCCCTTCGCCAACTGGCAATCCGATGACCATCGGGAACGTCTACAAGAATTACAGGCGTTTTCTTTGGCAAGCAGGTATATCGCACGGGGGCTGGGGAAAGGGTCCTCGGCTGCATGATCTCAGGCATACACACTGCGTTCACTGCCTGAGGCGATGGGTTCTCGAAGGTGCAGACCTTGCCGCGTACTTGCCGATTCTAAAGACTTACATGGGTCACTATTCGTTCCAGGATACAGCGCATTACCTACGCCTGACCGCAGAACTCTTCCCAGATATTACAGCCAAATCCGAGCGGGCTTTTGGTGACATTGTTCCAACACTGGGAGGAGATGGCAATGAAACCAACTGATTTTGCCAAGGCGCTGTCGCACTATCTGGGGATCTATCTACCTGGACAGCGAAACGTAAGCACGAATACTATCAAGTCCTATCGTGACACGTTCAAGTTGTTGTTGATCTATTGCCAGCAATCGCACCACCGATCTGCGGATAAACTGTGCTTAAAGGACATCGACAAGTCATTGGTGCTGGGCTTTCTGGACTGGCTTGAACAACAACGGCACAACGGTATCTCGACTCGTAATCAGCGACTCGCCTGCATCCATGGGTTCTATCGGTACATGCATATTGAGGATCCAGCAGGGTTACTTCAATATCAGCAGATCTTGTCAATTCCCAGCAAAAAAGCACCTGCGGCAGCGGTGTCGCACCTGTCGCCTGAGGCATTAACACTGATACTGGCTCAACCAGATCTGTCAACGTCTTCTGGACGGCGGGATCTGGCGTTACTCAGCGTTCTCTATGATACAGGAGCGCGTGTGCAAGAGCTGGTTGATATCAGGGTCCGTGATGTCAGGTTTGATCCGCCAGCCATTATTACTTTGACAGGAAAAGGGCGGAAAACACGGCAGGTGCCGTTAATGCTCAACACCGAATCTCTGCTGAAGCAGTATTTTAGCGAGGCTTTTAGCGAACTTGCGGGTGTGGCTGATCAGCCTCTATTTTCCAATCGCATGCGTACCAAGATGACACGTGCTGGAATCTCGTACATCCTCGGCAAATATGCATGCCAAGCTCGTTCAACGTCACCACTCATTCCCGAAAAGGTAACGCCGCATATTTTAAGACACACCAAGGCGATGTTGTTACTTCAATCGGGAGTGAACCTTATCTATATACGCGATCTGTTGGGACACGTTGATATCGCGACCACAGAGGTCTATGCCAGGGCTGATACCGAGATGAAGCGCAAAGCGCTTGAGGGCGCGTATCCAGACATCGTCACCAGCACTTTACCCCATTGGACAAAGGACCGTAATCTTCTCTCGTGGTTGAGCACGTTGTAGCATACGCATCACCTCGTTATGCAAAGTGTTCTCTCCAAGTCAGTACGCACTACGCGGATACAGCGATCCACTTTGCATAACGAGTAGCTATACATAAGGTGGGCCTCTTTCGCCACTATTGGCGAACATCATGCTCGACCCACTAGACAAAGAACTTGAGAAGCGAGGCCACAAATTCGCCCGATACGCAGACGACTTTACGATCTTAGTGAAGAGTAAGCGTGCAGGCGAACGTGTACTTCATAGTATCAGTAAATACCTGCAACGCCGTTTGAAATTGATCGTTAACACGATCAAAAGCCGCGTCGTTAAAACCAATGATAGTAAGTTCCTGGGATTCACTTTCCGATCAGGGAACATTCATTGGCACCCGAATACGTTGAATAAGTTCAAACAACAAGTTCGGAAACTAACGAATCGCAACTGGGGTGTATCAATGCGATACCAACTCTTCAAGCTGAGCCAGTACTTACGTGGCTGGATCAATTACTTTGGTATCGCCAAAGGCTATCAACTCTGTGTCGATCTAGATCAATGGATTCGGCGCAGGGTCAGAATGGCTTACTGGCGACAGTGGCGCAAGCCACGAACCAAGGTAAGAAACTTGATGAGACGAGGTGTGCATGTGCAGTCAGCAGTTGCGTGTGGCATTACCAGCAAAGGGCCATGGCGTAGCGCTAAAACTCCAGGGATCAATCAAGCATTGTCTTTAAAATATTTGAAATCTGAGGGGCTTTATTCGTTGCGTGATGGTTGGATCAAGCTTCACTATCCTAAGTGAAACGCCCTGTGCGGACCCGCATGCAGGGTGTTGTGGGGGCTGAGGGTTAGATACCCTCGGCTACCCGATTGAACGAAGCCGCTACGCGGCAGAGGTTAAATTCGTCTGTACTTCCCTGACCCACTCCATTCCGGAGGGGCCTGTCAGGAGAAGTGTGATGAACGCTAACGAACACGCTCGTTTTCAAGCACTGCACCAACGCTACCTCACCGAACTCACCCTGCGCGGCAAAAGCCCCAAGACCATCGATCTGTACACCCGTTGCCTGCGACAGGTCTGCGACTATTTCCAGACCTGTCCCGATCAGCTTAGCACCGATCAGCTCCAGCAGTATTTCATGCATCTGGTCCAGCATCGGTCCTGGAGTCTGGTCAAGATTGCCCGCAATGCGTTGCAGAGTTTCTATCAGTATGTGCTGGGCAAGCCCTGGGAATACGTCCCTATCGTCAAGGCCCCCAAGGTTCAGACCCTGCAGGACGTGCTCTCCCTGAAGGAGGTCGAGCGCCTGATTAGTCGCACACGCAAACTCAGTTATCAGGTCTATTTCCTCACCACCTACAGTCTGGGCCTGCGACTGAGCGAGTCCCTGAACCTGACCATCGCCGATGTCGACAGTCACCTGATGCGGGTGCATGTGCGCTGTGGCAAGGGCAAGAAGGATCGCTTCGTGCCTTTGCCGCTGATGACACTCAAGGCCTTGCGGCGCTATTGGGCCACTCACCGTCATCCGGACCTGCTGTTCCCCGGGGGGCACCCGCCGTATGCGTCGGTTGCCACCTCCGGCAAGCCCCGAGTGATGGACCGGGGCGGGGTGCAGAAGGCCATCAAGCAGGTCGCCCTGAACTGCGGTATCCGCAAGCATGTTCACATTCACTCCCTGCGTCACAGCTTTGCCACTCATCTGCTGGAGAATGGCGTCAATCTCCGGTCGATCCAGACCCTGCTCGGCCATGCCAGCCCGGTGACCACCGCCCGCTATACCCGGATGACCCAAGAGGCCCAGCAGAACAGCGCCCTGATGATCAATGCTCTGATTGATCGGCTGCAGGTCGACTGGGTGTCTTCATGATCACTCTGGCGCAGATTCTGGGCGATCATCAGGTGGGTCTGCAGCACCGTTATGGTGAGCGGATGCGTCCGGAGCACCATGCCGCCATTCAGTCGATCCTCGCCCGCCACACTCCAGAGTGTGGCGAAGTCCGCTATCAGTGCATGCCCTGTCAGCAGGTGCAACAGGCGTACCCGTCCTGCGGTCATCGCAGTTGCCCGGCCTGTCAGCACGGTGCCAACAGCCAGTGGCTGGACCGGCAGCGGCAAAAGCTGTTGCCGGTGGACTATTTCCTGGTGACCTTCACCCTTCCTGCCCAGTTGCGGGGCTTTGCCTGGCACCACCTCCGATGGACCTGCCACACCCTGTTCCAGGTCGCCCGGGATGTCCTCGCCCAGTTCGCCCGTAACGATAAACGCCTGGGGAGCCAGCTCGGGCTAGTCGGGGTGTTGCACACCCACTCCCGGCGTCTGGCTGTCCACCCCCATGTCCACATCGTGGTCCCCGGGGGCGGGCTAACGGGCCATCACTGGCACGCCCGGGCCGGGCGATACCTGTTCAACGGCCGGGCCCTGGCCACCGTGTTTCGCGCCAAATTCCTCACCCGGATGCGCGAGCAGGGCTTTGCCTTACCGAAATCGATTCCGGGGCACTGGGTCGCCCAGTGCGAGCAGGTCGGCCGTGGCGACCAGGCGCTGACCTATCTGGCCCGCTACCTCTATCGCGGCGTACTCCGGGAGCAGAACATCGTGGATTACGACGGTGAGCAGGTCACCTTCCGCTACCAGGACAGTCAGACCCGGCGCTGGCAGACCCTGACCGAACCGGCGAGCCGGTTCCTCTGGCGGGTTCTGCAGCACGTCCTGCCCAAGGGGCTGCGACGGGTGCGGGAATACGGGTTCCTGCATGGCGGTGCCCGCAAAACCTTACACCGGCTGCAGTTGCTCTTGCGGGTCGCGCTACCCGGGATCGTCACCCAACCCCGGAAACAACGCATTTGCCCCTGCTGTGGCGAGCCCATGGGCATCACGCTTTGGCGGCGCCCCTGCCGGTGGCCCGTGCTGATAACCCGACGACGATGTCTGGCATAGGCCCACATCCGTCCGACATGCACCTCACAGGGAGAGATCAGAGCATCCTATGACACCACCAGGACAGATCGGCTATCGGTTTCACCGAGGGTCACGGGAACCTCTGGCCTGACGAAAATGACCGCCCAATGCCAGGGCCAAAGCACCTCTCAGTTCGCCGATGATATTTCCTTAATAGAGAAGCACCGGGCTCGTCCAACACCGGATCAGGTCGCGGCTGCGCGCGACCTATCCTTATTTGTTAGGCACTTGGTTACACTAATAACTTTAGGTCAGAGATAGCATCCGCGCTGCATTTCCATTCTAGTGCGCCAAGTATAGATAAGCAGTTATTCGTTTTCGCTTCTATTGTTATTCCCATATCTAGTACCAGTGCGTCCAGCATTGCCTTCACTTTGGCTCGAGGAGCTCCTTCATCCCAGTGCATTCCGTGATTCCTACCTTCCCAGATAACTTCAATAATGCTTTGCGAGCCAATTTTTCTGGCCAAAGGCAAACTTGGTTTACCCGAATGAGAGAGGCTGATTGCTTGTTTTGCTATTTGTAGCACCGCTGCAGCTAGGCTGGACATAGATTCTACAGTTGAGCCAATTCTCAATAGGGCACTTTCTATTTTTTCATCAGTGCCTTTTGCAGCTTCGACCTTTTCTTTTTCCAAGGCCTCCGTGCGTTTCATATATTGCGCATAGTGGTGATTCGCGTTCGGAGACCATTGATCTCGATACATGAATAAATCTGAGAGAAAGTCCTGTGATTTTTTGAGCTTCTCAACGGTGATTTGCGAATCACTTAGTATTTTTCCATATTCACCTATAGCGTCAAATAAATGACTTAACGCATGTTCGGAATCGGATAAAAACTGGGTAGCTTGTGGGGTATGAGTCATATTTTAGTGCCTAACACTTAAGCATTTAATGGTCGTGCGCAGCATGACCATTAAATGTCTGTTGGACTAAGCCGCCAACTCCGCAGCTATCGAACGATGCTTAAGGATAAAGTAATTTGAAGGCGAAGCCTGAACGGTACATCTGGGGCCAGGCGCGAAGCAATGCCGGCAGGTTTTGGTCTCATTCGATCCTTCACGCGGCGGTTCCTTATTGTGATTCCCCTCAGATTACCTCTCAGATACCCCTTTTTCCAGCGTTGGCCCGCAGAAACTCCCAGCTCCTTTAGAACTGAGGTTTTCCACGCATCGAACCAGGTGGGGATGGGTTAGCCCGTTAGGATCACCGCTGGTTTAAATCGTGGGATCTGACGAATCATACGAACCAGACCGTTGTCGCAGAGGAGGCACGGCCAGCATCGCTGAGACGCCGGGCTCTCCGATGTCGCTTCTGGCTTGGGCGGCTGCGATAAACAGTGTCGGATAACCGCCAGTTTGCGGCGTCGGGTGCGGTTGCTCAGGTAGCCAAAATGGCGAATGCGCATGAAGCCTTTGGGCAGGATGTGCATCAGGAACCGCCGCACGAACTCCTGGCCCTCCAGCCATTGGGTCTTAATTCGGGAACCATCGCGGTAATCCTTATATCGGAACGAGATCCGGTCACCGTCCATCGACAACAAGCGCCCGTTACTGATGGCGATTCGATGAGTGTAGCGAGCCAGATAGTCCACCACGCTATCGGCCTGGTTTAGGCAATGTCGAGTGTAGACAACCCACTCCTGCTGCATCAGGCCGTCGAGCACACCATCAATCTCACCGTTGCGGGTAACCCGGTGCAGTTCGTCTGCGTTCACCGACGCTCTCAGCAACGACACCATGCGCCCTCGAAAACGCCGGGATAGGGCCCGTACCGGGAACAGGTAATGGCTTTTGGCTTTGTGCCAGTCACCGGTGCCGGTCAACACCCCGCCGGGGATCAGGCAATGCACGTGCACATGACGGCTCAGGTTCTGTCCCCAGGTGTGGAGCACCGCCGTCATACCCAGTTCGCCGCCGAGGTGCCGGGTGTTGCGCCCAAACTGGTTAAGCGTGTCCCAGACTGCGGCGAACAGACAGCGATAGATCACGTCGGGATGGAGCTGAACCCAGCCGTTCAAGGTATGGGGCAACGTAAACACCAAATGGAAGTAAGGCACCGGCAACAGCAGTGACCGCTGACGTGCGCTCCACTGCTGGCTCGCTCGCCCCTGACATTGCGGACAATGCCGATCCCGGCAGCCGTAATAACAGATGGAACGGGCCTGGCAATGATCACAACGCATTTCCATACCGCCCATCTGTGCGGTTCGGCAGCCCGTTAAACGAGCGCAGACCTTGCGACGGTGACTGTCCAGTGTCTGACCGGGCAGAAATCGCGCCAGTATGTTTTGAACGCTCAGTGTGCCTGCCATCATGCACCTCCGAGATTTGCGATCAGGTCAGCGGGCGAGCGCCGATAATAACGGGCCAGCGCGGTGACGACGTAAAGATAGCTGTGCTGGGTTCGGGGGGAAAAGCCATGTTGGCACATGGCTTGGATCATGGTCTGACGTAATGGTGTCATGACAGTCACTCCTCTTCTGAATAGCCCAATTGGGCTTATCAAAAGTATCCGTCAAGACACCCAATTTCGCAGGAAATGATCGGGCGTAGTCGCTACCGCGAAGCGGTTTAGTTCAACACCACACTTACATCGCAGTTGGAACACTGGCCAGATTCAAATTAAACAACAGCTTAGCCCACTTTTCCGGCCTCCACCATGTAATCGCGTGACCTCTCTATTTTGCGCAAGCAATCATGCTGTATAGAAATACCGTTATAGGAATCGAGGGGGGGGGAGAAACATAGACCCCAGCGGGTCTCAATCAGTGTGCGGAAGGTAAAGAAGGTACGAAAGCTACGGAAGGTAGTCCGGCCCCCGATAAGGATCGGGAGCCGGTTAGATCATAAGGCGGGTATTAGTCTTCTAGCGCTTCAATAGCGTACTGACCTACTTCTGTGTGGTGCAGCACGTTGCCGAAGGGTGCGGTGGTGTCTCCCGGGCCTTGGGTGAATACCAGTACCGGTGTGTTGGTATGGGTGCCGGTGGCCCAGACTACGTTTTGCTGTTCGGCCACTTCGCGGGCCAGCAGGTTCTGGCGGTTGTCGTCAGTTTGGTAAACGAAGAAGGCGCCGTTAACGTCCATTTTCGGAACGGTTTTGGTGCTCAGGTAAGGGTGGTCTTCGGTGTAGAAGGGGTTGTCCTCGGTTGCGAGTACGCGCGCGGCTTGGGCTTCGGTGATGTCGAAGCCGGTTTCAGCGTTTACGATGCGAGCTAGGCTGGCAGGGGTTTGCTGGTCTGCTTCCAGTGCGTCGAACTGGCTGTAGAAGATATCGCCGTAGGAGGACTTCTGCTCGTACAGTGTGTCTAGGGTCGCTACGTCGCCGAAGTTGAAGCCAGGTTGGAACTGTTGCTCTTTGAACACATCGCCCGGTAGGTCACGCCCGTGGGGCAGGTCGTTGGCGGAGTAGCTGAAGCCAAAACCACCGGTTTCGTGATCGGCGGTCACCACAATGAGGGTGTCGTCACGGCCTTCTGCCCAATCCAGTACGTAATTGAGTGTCTCGTTCAACCGCAGCATTTCGTGCAGCATGGTGCCGGTGTCGTTGTAATGCCCAGCCCAGTCGATTTGCCCGGCTTCGATCATCAGGAAGAAGCCTTCTTCGTTTTGCGACAACGAGCCAATCGCCTTTTCGGACATCTCTTTCAGCGTTGGTATGGTGCGGGCAGGGTCGTTCTTGGTTTGGTGCTCGGTGATGGCGTTCGGTAACGCCGAGTAAGCAAACAGGCCTAGAATTTTGCCGTCGGCTTTTTCCATCTGCGAGCGGTTGAACGCTAGGTCGTAGTTCTTCTGTTGTGCTTCGGCGATCAGGTTGCGGTTGTCCTTACGCTTGGATTTGATGCGCACGCTGCCTTCGGACAGCGCTTCCAGTTCCTGGCGCGCGGCTGATTGCTCGTCATTGGCGGATTCGGGAATCCAGTAACGCAGGCCGCCGGACAACATTACATCTACGTTGTTGTTCAGCAGGTCTACTGCAATTTCATTTTCCAGGCTGCGGTGGCTCTGGTGCGCGGCAAAGCCGGCCGGGGTTGCATGGGTAATGCGGGTGTCAGAAACCAGCCCGGTGGATTTGCCTAGCTTTTTGGCTTTTTCCAGAATGCTTTCTGCGCTGTTACCGTCTTTATCTGCGCCAATCATCTCGGCGCCGGCTAGCTGACCGGTTGCCAGTTGTGTGGCAGAAGCGGCGGAATCTACCACCAGATTGTTGTTGGCGTGGGTCGTGGAAATGCCCATGCGGCCGTTGGCGGCGATTCGGTCAAAGGCGGTGGTGCCGTCGGTGATTACCGAATTTGGCGCCTGCTTGGCATATGCCAATAGTAGGCCGATTTGTTGTGGCCCCATGCCATCGCCGATGATCATGATCACGTTTTTGGCTTTTTCCGGTGCTTGCGGTGCGGATTGCATGGGTGCACACGCTGCCAGCATGAGGGAGGATGTTATCAACCCTGCTGCTACTGTGGCTTTACGGACGTTCATACTCAAATCCTTTTTCGGTTGGCGTTTTTATGGCTATTTGGGTGCAGTTGTTGCCGCCTTAGCTGTCGTCTAAATGTTTGCCCAGCATGGCGTGATATAGCTCCCGGTCGCCGATGGCGCCGGTGATTTGGCCGTTCTCTACCACCAGCAGGCTGTGGCCGGTGAAATATCGAATCTCCACGGCATCCCGCAAGGGTGTGTCTGGCGCGATGCGGGTGGGCTGCTTGGCCAGGCCTTCGATGTCTTGGCCTTCTTGCCAGGCTTGGGTCTGGAAGGTTTGGCCACCGCTGGTGACCACCGCTTTTTCCGCCACATCGGGTGTATGTAGCCAGGTGTCATAGCGTTTGTTGATGCAACGGTTACCGCTTGCGTCTTCCTGTATTTGCCCGATGGGCAGCGCCAGGGAGCGCGCTGCCAGAACGTTGAGTGGGTTGGTGCTGGCAACAAAGCTTTTGACGTAATCGTTCGCCGGTTCCAGCACGATGGCTTCTGGTTTGCCATGCTGAACGATTTGGCCGTCTTTCATGATCGCGATGTGAGAACCCAGTTTCAGTGCTTCATCTAGGTCGTGGCTAACGAAAACAATGGTTTTCTGCAGTTCTTCCTGCAGGGTTAGCAGCTCGTCTTGCAGCTGGTGACGAATCAGCGGGTCAAGGGCGGAGAAGGGCTCATCCATCAGCAGGATTTCCGATTCCGTGGCCAAGGCCCGGGCCAACCCAACCCGCTGAAGCATGCCGCCAGACAGCTCATTTGGTCGGCGCTTGGCCCAACCGTCGAGGCCAACCAGCTCCAACTGACGCGCGACCTTTTTGCGGCGCTCGGCTTTGCCCAGGCCTTGCAATTCCAGGCCGAAAGCGACGTTGTCTTCTACCGTTAGCCAGGGCATTAGGGCGAAGTTCTGGAACACCATGGAGATGCGACGGGTGCGGATATCTCGCTGAACTTTCTCGCTGGCCTGGGTGAAGTTCACCATCTCGCCATTGTGTCGAACGTGAATGGCACCACTGGTGACCTCGTTCAAGCCATTCACACAGCGCAATAGGCTGGATTTGCCAGAGCCAGACAGACCCATTAAAACGCAGATCTCACCCTTTTTAACGCTCAGGCTGGCGTTCTGAACACCGACCACTAATCCGGTTTGGTCACGGATAGCGTCTCGGTCCATGCCCTGCTCAATCATGGGCAGGGCGCGCTTGGGTTGTTTGCCAAATACGACGTTTACATTCTCAAATTCGATCATGACGACGTCTCCTTAGCATCACTTTGGCGGAAGAACCGGTCCATCCAGATGGCTAGTAATACAATTGCCAAACCGGCTTCAAAACCTTTGCCGATATCGACCGTATTCAAGGCTCTAACCACCGGCACACCTAGACCATCTGCGCCAACCAAGGCGGCAATAACAACCATCGAGAGCGATAGCATGATGCACTGGGTAATGCCGGCCCCGATGGAACTCATGGCGGCGGGCAGCTCAACCTTGAACAGCAGTTGTCGGTTGGTGCAGCCAAAGGCCTTGCCTGCTTCAACCAATTCTTTCGGCACTTGGGAGATGCCCAAGTGCGTCAGCCGCACTGGGGCAGCAATGGCGAAGATCACGGTGGAGATCACACCGGGGACCACCCCCAGGCCGAATAATGTCAGCGTTGGGATCAGATAAACAAAGGGTGGGATGGTCTGCATCAGGTCCAGCACCGGTTGCAGAAATTTGTATAGCCAACGGCTATGGGCGGCATAAATGCCCAGGGGAATGCCGATCAACACACACAGCATGGTGGCGTACAACACCAGCGACAGAGTCGCCATGGTGTCTTCCCAGTATCCAATGTTCCAAATCAGCATAAAGCTGAAAGCGGTGAAGGCGGTTAATCCCCAGCGGCGATGACGAAGATGCGCCGCCACGGTTAAAAGCACTACCAGGACGCCGGGCGGTATCCATAACAGGCCGTCGGTCAGGCCGTGGATCATAGCTCTCAGGGTTTCGGAAACGGCGTCAAAAAAGCCGCTGAAATTGACGACTAGAAAATCAACAATGTCTTCTACGAATTCGCCGAAAGGCAGTTGATGCTCAGTTATCCAGCTCATGGCGTTTAGTCTTGTTGGGTGCAGGCCAAGGCCTGCACCAGAAATGGGAGGTGTTCGTTACTATAAACAGGCGCTCTGAACCGGTCAGCTCAGAGCGCCCGCAAGGTACTCTTTCAAGTACCATTCAAGTACCATTTTCAGTACTACTTTTACTGTTACTTAAGGGATGCCTTAACTGCAGGCAGTGCTGCATCGCCGTTCAGGGTTGTGACACCCTTCAGCCAGCCGTCCAGTACCGATGGGTTGTTGGCCAGCCAAGTGTGCGCAGCGTCCCGTGGCTCTTCGCCGTCGTTCAGGATGGCGCCCATCACTTCGTTTTCCATGGCCAGCGAGAACGTCATGTTTTTCAGCAGTGCGCCCACGTTCGGGCATTCGTTAAGGTAGTTTTTGCGCACATTGGTGTGCACCGTTGCGCCGCCGTAGTTGGGGCCAAAGAAGTCATCACCACCCTCGAGATAGGCCAGATTATGATTGGCGTTCATTGGGTGCGGTTCCCACGCCAGGAAAACCACCCACTCATCACGACGGGTTGCGCGGCCAACTTGCGACAGCATGCCAGCTTCGCTGGACTCTACGACTCGGAAGCCACCCAGGCCGAAAGCGTTCTGATCGACCATGTCGAGAATCAGGCGGTTGCCATCGTTGCCTGGCTCGATGCCATAAATGCGGCCATTAAACTTATCGCTGTGCTTGGCGATGTCGGCAAAACTGGTCACGCCTGCGTCGTACACATACTGCGGTACGGCCAAGGTGTATTTGGCGCCTTCTAGGTTTGTGACAACGGTTTCAACATCACCGCTTTCCAGGTAAGAGCGCACGTCGCCTTCCATGGTGGGCATCCAGTTGCCCAGGAACACGTCAAGGTCTTTGTTCTGAAGCGACCGGTAGGTAACGGGTACTGACAGCACTTTCGCTGTTGGCTCATAGCCCATGCCTTCCAGCACTTCGGAGGCCAGCGCGGTGGTGGCGGTGATGTCGGTCCAGCCAACATCGGAAAAGCGGACGGTTTTACATTCGGTGTTCGGCGCAGCCACTGCGGCGCCACTGATCGCAAGGCCAGCACAGGCCAGAATAAGTTTTTTCATTGGTTGTTCTCCTTTTTAGGTTATCGGTCACAGCGTTAGCGTTGTGCGTTCTTCCATTCAGGGTGCTCCCACACGGGGGCAGATGAAGGCGCAAGAGGATCAAGGCCACGGATGTGATCCGCGCATTTTTCCGCCAGCATAATGGTGGGCGCGTTCAGGTTGCCGCTCACCAAACTTGGCATGATAGAGGCATCCACCACACGTAAATTCTGAACACCATAAACCCGGGCCTGTTCGTCTACCACAGCCATGGGGTCATCGGCTGCACCCATCTTGCAGGTGCAGGAAGGGTGATAGGCGCTGTCTGCGTATTCACGCACGAAGGCATCAATATCTTCGTCGGAGGTGGCTTTGGCCCCTGGCCGCAGCTCTTCACCCCGGAACGGATCGAACGCCGATTGGGCAAAAATCTCACGGGTTAGTTTGATGCTTTCGCGCATTTCCCAGCGATCCTGCTCGGTGCTGAGCAAGTTGGGCTCAATGATCAGGTGGTCACCCGGTTTGCCGGATTTCAACTTCAGGTAGCCGCGACTGGTGGGCCGCATGGGGCCAACATGAACTTGAAAACCGTGGCATTCCGCGTCTTTACGGCCGTGGTCCAGCACCTGAGATGGCAGAAAATGAAACTGAATATCCGGGTGCTGCACACCGGCCTTCGAGCGGATAAAGCCTCCCGCCTCTAGGTGCGCGGTGCGACAGGCACCCCAATTATGGTTCAAGAACCACTTCATACCCGCGAGGGTTTTACCGGGCTGGGTGGTGTACTTGTAGAGCGTGACCGGTTGGGTCGATTTGTGCTGAACGTATATTTCCAGGTGGTCTTGCAGATTTTTGCCGACCCCAGGCCGATCCGCCACCACGGGAATGTTGTGTTCTTCCAGCTCGGCTGCTGCGCCAATGCCGGATAGCATTAATAGCTGCGGCGAGTTGATGGCGCCACCACTAACAATCACTTCCTTGCGGGCTGCCACCCGGATGGTATTGCCTTTTTGAACGTATTCAACGCCGACGGCGGTGTTGCCATCAAATAGAATGCGTGTGGTCATGGCGCCGGTTTCGGTGGTCAAGTTCGGACGCTCCAGTACTGGCCGTAAATAGGCCTGGGCCGCACTCCAGCGTTTGCCATTGCGGATGGTCATGTCCATCTCACCAACGCCTTCTTGCTGGTAGCCGTTCATATCCTTGGTGTAAGGGTACCCCGCCTGCTGGCTCGCTTCTAAGAAGGCACCAAACAAGGGGTTCGGCTCGTCGCCGGTGTGCACATTGAGTGGGCCATCACCGCCGCGATAGTCGTCTGCGCCCTGTTCCCGGCATTCCGCCTTCTGAAAGTATGGCAGCACATCCTGGTAGCGCCAGCCCGTCGCGCCCTCGTCGTGCCAGCGGTCATAATCGTAGGCGTGGCCACGAACATAAACCATGGCGTTTAGAGTTGAACCGCCGCCCCAGACTTTGCCCCGAGGCCAGTACAGTTTCCGGTTGTTTAAGAACTTCTGCGGTTCGGTGTGGTAATACCAGTTGTACTTGTCGTCCATCAGATTGAACATCAGCGCCGCTGGCATGTGGATCTTCCAGGTGTTATCCCGGCGTCCGGCTTCCAGTACCAGCACGTTGTCTTGCTCGTTCTCACTCAAACGATTCGCTAATACGCAGCCTGCTGAGCCGGTACCGACGATCACATAGTCAAATTCATGATCAAACTGCAAAACTGTCTCCTTCACACGGACGCGGACGAACAATCCGCAGCGACGATGGCTTGAATAGCGTTATCAGAACGGCGCCTCAAGAGGAGCCATGCCCACATAAACTGATTTAGTCTGGGTATATTGAGCGAGCCCCTCGCGGCCGTTCTCACGACCAAGCCCTGAGAGTTTATAGCCGCCCACGGGCATTTCGGCGGGCGAGGCGCCAAAGCTGTTGATCCAGCAAATCCCGGCCTCGAGTTGATGAATGACACGGTGAGCACGGGTGATGTCCGCCGTGAAAATACCGGCGGCGAGGCCGTACTCGGTGTCGTTGGCGCGCTGGACAACTTCCTCTTCGGTATCAAAAGGCAGCACCGACATCACCGGGCCAAAGACTTCTTCGCGCACAATGGTCATGTCGTCGGTGCAATCGGCGAACACCGTGGGGGCCACAAAGTAACCGTTTTCACAACCTGCGGGCTGTAACGTGGCGCCGCCGGCTAGCAAACGTGCACCTTCGGTTTTACCGCTGTCGATATACTTCAGGACCAAGTCCCGGTGGCCTGCGCTGATAAGGGCGCCGAAGTTGGTGTTTGGGTTTTCGGGATCACCAGCAATGATGTTGTTCTCGGTGCGCTCTACCAGCTCAGCCAGAAAAGCGTCGTAGATCTTGCGCTGGACAAACACCCGGGTGCCATTGGTGCAGACCTCGCCCTGGGTGTAGAAGTTACCCAGCATCGCGGCCGATACCGCCTGTTCCAGATTGGTATCGTCAAAGATGATCAGCGGCGACTTGCCCCCGAGTTCCATGGTGACGGACTTGAGTGTGCGTGCAGAATCGGCCATCACGGTGCGACCGGTTTTCGCCTCCCCAGTAAAAGACACCTTGGCGATGGCGGGGTCTGAGGTCAGCATTTGGCCGACCCGGTAATCACCCTGCACAACGTTAAACACACCTGCCGGCACGCCTGCGGCTAGGTAGATTTCTGCGAGCTTGATGGCCCCCAGTGGCGTCTCCTCAGACGGTTTAAAGATCATGCTGTTGCCACAAGCCAAGGCTGGTGCTGATTTCCAGCAGGCAATCTGCAAGGGATAGTTCCAGGCACCGATACCGGCACACACACCCAGGGGTTCCCGGCGAGTATAGAAAAAATCTGGCCCGACTTGCTGGCTTTCACCCACAATGCTGGACGCTTGGCCACCAAAATACTCGACGGCGTCAGCACCGGTTACGACATCCACCACATTGGCTTCTTGCCAGGGTTTGCCGGTATCTCGTACCTCGATCATAGCCAGTGCATCGTTTTGTTCACGCAGCATGGAGGCGGCCCGGTTGAGGATGCGCCCGCGCTCCATTCCCGTCATGGCAGACCAAGCCTCAAAACCTTTCTGGGCGCTGGCAACGGCGGCCTGCATGATCGATTCATCGGCCTGTTCAACTTGATAGATCACTTGGCCGGTGGCTGGATTCACAACGTCGAACCGCTCACCGCTTTGGTTTGCCAGGGGTTGGCCGTTGATAAACGATTGGTAGATGGGCAGCGTCATTAGGAGGCTCCGTTATTCGCGTGAATGGCTTGGTCGATGTAGGTTTTGCACAAGGCAACCGCCTGATCCGGCTCAATACGGCCTTCACTCATAGCTGCACGCAGCCAGAAACCGTCGATCAGCGCGGCGATGGTTTGCGCCGTTGCACGAGACTGCTCGGCTGGCATCAACTGGCGCAGGTAGAAAATCAGATTGGACAGCAGACGACGCTCGTTGACTCGCTGCAGCCGCATCAAATCCGGGTTGTGCATGGCCTGGGTCCAGAAACCCAACCAGGCTTTGGCAGACTGGGCGTCGGTTTGAACACCAGAAAAATTGGCATCCACGATGGCCATCAGGCACTCGCGGGGGGCATTAGGGCGCCCGGCCATTGAGGTTTTCACATCGTTCTGCAGGGACGACAACAAATACCGCATGGTTGCCTCCAATAAGCCCTGCTTACCGCCGAAGTAGTGGCTGACAATACCAACCGACAACTCCGAGGCGCCTGCGATCTTGCCAATCGTGGCGCCCTGAAAGCCGTGCTCTTCAATCACCTTCAACGTTGCGTTGATCAGCTGCTGACGCCGAATGGACTCCACCCCTAATCTTGCCATGCCATCCTCGAGTTACGCTCATTTTGAATGTGTATTCAAAATTTTGAACAAGTATTCAATGAACGAAGGTTAATGGTTTGAAGACTAAATATCAAATAAGCAAAAAAAGTCCGAGCAATCGGGCTTTAACGCTAAAAGTCATTAAAATCGGGCAGAATAGCGGGAAAAGTCTTTAGAATACGAAAGAGCGGCCGCTCTGAAAGACGAAACAATTTTTAAGTATTTGGCCGCGGTTATGGCGGAATTTAACCCATGGCTCATCATTAATGGGTGATAACGTACCCATTTTTCAGCGTTTGTATTTCAGTTTTCTAGAAAGTATTTGTTTTATAAGCACTTTTTCAACCTGGCCTGCTCCTTGCTGCTTTCTTTCTATCGAAGCCCTCTCGGGCTCCGTTGAGCACCCAATAAATAAAATGAACCAGGGAGCATTCTCTATGAAAACCCAAGCCATTATGGCGGCGGCATTCGCCTCTACTCTTGCTGTTGCTAATCCTGTAGTTGCCCAGGATAAGGCCGGATGGCCAGATAACTTTACTGTTGGAACAGCCAGTCAGGGCGGTACCTACTTCGCCTATGGTTCTGGCTGGGCTAACTTTGTTGCAGAAAGCCTGGGTGTTTCCGGCGGTGCTGAAATTACAGGCGGCCCGATGCAGAACATGGCACTGGTGCACACCGGTGACCTTAAGTTCGGCCTGACCACCATGGGCCCAGCTCAGGAGTCTATGGATGGCAACAGCCCGATTGCCCCAGGCCTGAAAATGGACAATGTTTGCGCCATGTTCCCCATGTATGAGACGCCTTTCTCGGTGACTGCGCTGAGCAGCTCGGGTATCACCTCTATTTCTGATATTCCAGATGGTGCCACCATCGGCTTCGGCCCGGCGGGCTCAACGTCCGATACTTATTTTCCGCGCATGATGGAAACCTTGGGGGTGAACTTCGAACGCCGTAACGGCAGCTGGTCTGATCTTGGCAGTCAGCTTCAGGATGGCTTGATTGATGTTGTGGCCTTTGCCGCAGGCATTCCTATTCCAGCCGTGAGCCAGTTGGAAGTTCAGACCGATGTAAACATCATTGGCATGACCGAGGCTGAAGCGAAAAAGGTGACAGATAACTTCCCTGTTTCTGAGTTCATTATTCCCGCCAGTACTTATCAGTCGCTGGATGAGCCTTCGCGTGTTGTCTCCATGTGGAACTTTGCCATGGTGAACTGCGATATGCCGGAAAGCTTTGTGTATGAAATCACCAAGCTGACCATGGAGCAAAACGACCGAATGGTTTCTATCCACAAGGCTGCCAGTAACTCCATTCCTGAGAACTACACCAAGAACAAGGTTCTGCCTTGGCACCCGGGTGCGGCTCGTTGGTTCAACGAGAACGGTTACAAAATCGAAGAAAGCAAGATCAAATAAGCTGTTGATTTGAAGAGCTTAAATAAGGGGGCCGCAAGGCCCCCTGTACAATAGCTGGCACCTTGCCGGCTCCGATTCGCTGGCAGGACCCCCAATGACACTCGAACGACACCCCAAAGATTTTTCCGACGTGGAGGTGGGCGAAGACCACGCGCTTGCCCACGACGTCGATGAAGAGCCTGTAGAAGCAAACCGCAGGCAGTTTAAAGGCGGCCTGCTAAAGTTTGTTTCTTTGCTTGCAATTCTATACTCCTCATTCCATCTGTATTCGCTGAATATTGCGCCGTTGGAAACCTGGTCGTTCCGGATTGTGCACATTGCCGGGACATTGGTTCTGGGTTTTGTTTTGTTTGCCGGGGCTCGGTTTGTTTCTGCTGAAGAGGGCTCGGTGCGCCACCGATGGACAACATGGATTGGCGCGGTTGCGCTCATACCTGCCTTTTATGTGCTGTATCAAACATTTTCGTTCTGGCAGATGGTTCAGAATGGCGCCCTGCGGATTCCCGTAAACCTAGAAACCTGGCACTTTGGCTGGCCGTTACTGGCTACAACGGCTACCGGCATTGTAGTGAGCTGGTTCCATCAGCGTGAACGCTCACGTTTCAGTGTGCCGGATCTGGTTTTGATTGTGTGTTCAATCGCCGTCGCCGCGTATTTCCTTGTGGCTTATAACACCTCTATGCGCATGTCTACGGGCACTTCGTTCGCACCTATAGGCATTTCGTTCGCTGCGGTTGCTGGCACCGCGCTGATTATGGAGCTTACCCGCCGGGTTGCCGGCTTGGCTTTGGTGATTATTGGGTTGATATTTCTGTTGTACGTATTTGCGGGGCCGTATCTGCCGGGCTTTCTTGGTTATCCTGGGCTGTCTGTGCAGCGCTTCTTTAGCCAGGTTTACACAGATGCCGGCATTCTTGGGCCCACCACAGCGGTATCATCTACTTATATTATTCTGTTCATTATTTTTGCAGCGTTTTTACAGGCATCCAAAGTGGGCGACTATTTCGTAAACTTCGCGTTTGCGGTAGCCGGTCGCTCACGGGGTGGCCCCGCCAAGGTATCCATCTTTGCTTCCGGCCTGATGGGCATGATCAACGGCACCAGCGCCGGTAATGTGGTGTCCACCGGGTCACTGACTATCCCGCTGATGAAAAAGGTGGGTTACAGCAAAAAATCGGCCGGCGCTGTGGAAGCGGCGGCGTCTACCGGTGGCCAGATCATGCCGCCGATTATGGGGGCAGGCGCCTTCATCATGGCGGAAATTACCGGTATCCCTTATACCGAGATTGCCATTGCAGCCATCATCCCCGCGATACTGTACTTTGCGTCCGTTTATTTCATGGTCGATTTTGAAGCTGCAAAAACCGGCATGCGTGGCATGCGCGAAGACGAGCTGCCAAAGCTGCGAGCGATGGTGAAGCAATGCTACTTATTTTTGCCGATCATCATTCTGGTCGTGTCGCTGTTTATGGGCTATTCGGTAATACGTGCGGGTACGTTGGCCATGGTTTCGGCGGCGGTTGTTAGCTGGTTCTCACCGAATAAGATGGGCATTCGTCAGATTTTGCACGCGCTGGAAATTGCCTCCTATATGGCAATACAGATTGTTGTAGTGTGTGCGGCCGCGGGCGTTATTGTCGGCGTTATTTCCCTGACCGGCGTTGGTGCCCGCTTCTCGGTGTTGCTGCTGGATGTGGCAGAGGCGAGTCAGTTGCTCGCTCTGATCTTCGCTATGTTCATCTCCATTCTTCTGGGCATGGGAATGCCGACAACGGCGGCATACGCGGTTGCCGCTTCTGTGGTGGCGCCGGGGCTTGTGCAGTTGGGGATTGACCCGCTGACGGCGCATTTCTTCGTGTTCTACTTTGCGGTTGTCTCTGCTATTACTCCGCCGGTTGCGCTGGCTTCCTATGCGGCCGCTGCGATTTCCGGTGCCAAGGCCATGGAAACCTCTGTTGCATCCTTCCGGATTGGCATTGCAGCGTTCATCGTGCCCTTCATGTTCTTCTACAACGGCGCGCTGTTGATGGAAGCTGGGTGGTTTGATATTGCCCGTGCACTGGTTACCGCATTGTTTGGTGTGTACATGCTGTCTGGCGGTGTGCTGGGCTGGTTTGGCAATGTGTCGGCCTCTTGGGTGGCTCGTTTGCTACTGATTGGTGCTGCGTTGTTGATGATTGCAGGCGGCTTTGTATCCGACCTGGCAGGTATCGCGCTTGCCGCGATCGTGTTCTTGATGCAGCGCCAGCGCAGGGGTCGCCTAGCGGCCGCCTGAGCTTTCCAGCGATTGCCGGCACTCATCCCCCGGCTCTTGTCCTTCAAAGGGCCGGGGGATACTCTGGCGTCCTTTAATGGTGTTGCGGGAACCGGGATATGTCTTACCGGATAGGCGCTTTTGTTGTATTTGTATTCACCCTCGTGGTGTCCTGGATGCTGGGTGGCTGGGTTGGCTACCGGCAGGTTGAGCAGGACAGCCTTGAGGAATCTTTTCGCTACCGCCAGCTTGTGGGCAACGAGCTAAACCGATACCTGCCCATTCCCGAATTGATGGCGGAGCACCCATTGTTGGCGGCGGCCCTTTGTTCTCCAGATAACCCCGCGATCATTCATCAGGCGAATGAAAAAATGCAGCGCATGGCCACTATTGTTGGCAGCTCTGATGTGTACCTGATGGACACAACTGGCCTAACTATCGCCGCCAACAACTACCAGCAAACGGGCAGTTTTGTGGGGCGCAATTTCAGCTTTCGGCCTTACTTCTCTGAAGCCATGGATAACGGCGGCTCCGCCATTTACTTCGCCTTGGGTTCTACCTCGGGGGTTCGCGGGCTGTACTTTTCTCACCCAGTGCGTGGTGGGCAAGGGCAGTTGCTAGGCGTGGTGGCGGTGAAGGTGCTGGTGCACGAGCTGGAATCCCAGTGGCATAGGCCTGCATCTTTGCGTGAGGCTGAAATGGTGGTGTTGGATGAAGCCGGTGTGAGCTTTCTGGCCAGCAAGCCTGATTGGTTGTACCGGGATTTCACCGGTGATGCAGAAGACGCGCCGGGTGAGGCGTCGCGGCAACGTTATCCAGACAGGGATCTTAGGCCTGTATCCCTAAAGTACCTTGGTAAGCCTTCAGGGTTGTCGGGTTCATCTGGAACGTTGCGCATTCGGGAAAATGGCGGGGGCCGCGAGTATCTGAGCGTTCGCACACCCTTGCCCAGGTTGGATTGGACGCTTCAGGTCATGGTGAGCACGCGCTCAGTGGTCTGGACGCGGCTCGGGTTTGTGGCAGGCGGTATTGCGATATTCTTTGGCGGCCTGTTGGCCTGGCTGTACTTACGAGAGCGTTACCGTCGCGAAGCAGAACTGGCCCTGAGAGGGGAACAGCTTGAGCTCAGCGTTACAGAACGAACGGCGGACTTGGAGAGGTCTAACCGCAAACTGCTGGATGAGATACGCGAGCGCGAGCGCACTCAGGGCGAGTTGCGAGAAACTCAGCAGGAGCTGATTCAGGCGGCTAAGTTGGCGGTGCTGGGGCAGATGTCTGCTGGGCTTAACCACGAAATGAGCCAGCCCCTTACAGCCATCCAAACCTACGCAAGAAACAGCCGCCGTTTTCTGGAGCGAGGCGCCGCCGATGTGGTGGATGCAAACCTCAATGAAATAGTGCTTCTGTGCGACAAAATGGCAGAGCTCACGCGCCAGTTTAAGGTGTTTGCCCGGAAGTCCGAAGGGCCACCAACCCTTGTGGATTTTCGCCTATCGGTGGATGCGTCCCTTAAAATTATTGCGGCACAGAAAAGCAGCGCAGACATTGATATTCGATGGAACCGTCCTGAGCAGCCGGTTTGGTGCCACGGTGACCTGATCCGCATCGAGCAGGTTATGGTTAATCTACTTGCCAACGCAGTACAGGCCGCTGAAAATCAGGAGCAGCCGAAAATCACTATAGATGTGGAAGAGCAGGGGCAAATCTGGCGCTGTTTTGTGCGGGATAACGGCTCTGGGTTGCCGGCGAATACAGAGCAGATTTTTGAACCTTTCTTCACCACCAAGTCCGTCAAGCAGGGGCTTGGGCTAGGGTTGTCTATCTCAAGGCAAATTGCTGATGCCCTGGGTGGCCGGCTTACCGGGCGCAATCGCATGAATGCGCCGGGTGCGGAATTTGAATTTACCCTAACAAAGCGGGAGGCCACGGAATGACAGAACCCTCGGTAATCTTTGTGGATGATGAGCCTCACATTCGCAAGGCCATTGCCCAAGCGCTCATCCTTGAAGATCTGCCTGTGAGCTGTTTTGCGGATGCAGAATCGGGCCTTTCCGCCATTACCGCAGAATACAACGGTGTGGTGCTGTGTGATTACAACATGCCGGGGATGGACGGGCTTGAGATGCTGAGCGCGATTCACGCTCTGGACAACACCATTCCCGTCATCATCCTGACCGGTCAGGGCGATATTAGTACGGCGGTTTCTGCCATGCAGCAGGGCGCCTATGACTTTATAGAAAAGCCGTTCAACCACGATGAGCTGATTGAGCTACTGCGGCACGCGCTGGAAAAGCGGCATCTTGCCTTGGAGAACCGTCGGCTCAAGGTTCAGCTACGCCACTTGGCCAGGCCTGGCCCCAGGATTCTTGGGGACTCACCCAGCATGAAGAAGGTGATGGATACCATCACGCCGATTCTGGATATTTCTGCCAACACTCTGTTGTTTGGCGAGACAGGTTCCGGCAAGGATGCGCTTGCTCGATATATCCACGAGAACAGCCCGCGGGGTGCCCACAACTTTGTGGCGATTAACTGCGGCGCTGTGCCGGAAAACCTGATTGAGAGCGAGCTTTTTGGCCATGAGGCGGGGGCGTTCACCGGGGCTGACAAACGCCGTATTGGTAAAATTGAACATGCCCACCGGGGCACGTTGTTTTTAGATGAGGTGGAAAGCATGCCCGTGCCGCTGCAGATCAAGCTGCTTCGGGTGCTTGAAGAGCAAAAGGTGGAGCGCCTGGGCAGCAATCAGGTGCAGGATGTGGATGTGCGCATTATTGCGGCCACCAAAGCGGATCTCAAACAGCTTAGCGACGAAGGCAACTTCCGCCCCGATCTCTATTATCGGCTGAATGTGGTGAAAGTGGACATTCCGTCGTTGCGCGAGCGCAAAGAAGATATACCGATGCTGTTCCATCACTTTGTGCTGATCGCCGCCGCTCGTTATGATCGGGAGAGTATTCCACTGGATGCCAGCCAAGCTGCACGGTTAATGCATCACACCTGGCCCGGAAATGTCCGCGAATTGCGCAACCTGGCTGAGCGTTATGTGCTGCTTGGCCCAGCGGCGCTGGATGACAATGAACCAGCAGCCAAGGCCGATGTAAGCGGCCGGCGAACCCTCACAGAGATGATGGACAGCTTTGAGCATTCGGTGCTGACCAGCGCCCTCAATGCTTGCCAAGGCAGTATCAAAGACACCATGGTACAGCTGGGAGTAGCCCGCAAAACTCTCTACGACAAAATGAAAAAGCACGGCCTAGACAAGGCTCAGTTTAAGGACTGAGCCCGGTTACATTCGGTATACAAAATACGCAGGATCCTCAGTGATAATGTACGAGGGTACTCTGTATTATCGTGTTTCTTTGCTGCGGGCGAATGCTTCCGTCCATTCTCTGTAATAGATAGAAGACCTACCAGATATGAAAAACCTGACCATTCAGACAAGGGTGCTGTTGCTGGCACTCGTGCCCGTGATCGTGCTTACCGTGTTTCTGACTACGTATAACCTGAATCAAGCCCGGAGCATCGGTGACGGAGCTGTAGCGGGGTTTTCAACAGATATGGAGGCGAGTAAACGCCAGGAACTCAGAAACTATCTCGAGCTAGCACGTACTTCAATCGCCCATCTATACAATCAGCCAGGATCGGCTAATGATCCTGAAATGCGCAAGCAAGCGTGGGAAATTCTTCGCCAGATGCGTTTCGATGATTCGGGCAGTGTGGGCTATATCTTCGCCACTGACACCAGTGGCCTTACAGTTATGCATGGCGCAAAGCCGGCATTGGAAGGCAAGAACCTCTGGGACTCTCAAGATCCCAATGGTACTTACCTGATCCGCGAACTGGTAAAAGTGGCTCGTAGCGGCGGTGGCTATGTTCCCTATGAGTGGCAGAACGAGAGAACAGGCGAAGTCGCGCCGAAACTTGGCTATGCAGTGATGATTCCGAAGTGGGATATCATGATTGGCACGGGGTTTTGGGTAGACGGTCTGGAAAAGCAGGTCGTCGCTATGGACAAGAAAGTCGGGGACTCCCTAGGCAGTGCGGTAATCGGTTCAATAACCACCTCACTGATCGCATTGGCTATCATCGTGTTCTTAGCCCTGATCGTTGTACGCAGCATAATCCGGCCGCTGAAATCGGCAGTGTCTGCCATGAACGATATCGCCAACGGCGATGGTGACCTGACCCGCCGATTGGAGATAAGCGGCAAGGACGAGTTGAGCCAGCTAGCGACGGCCTTCAACAGCTTCGCCGATCAGGTCCACGGACTGGTGGAGCGGGTTCTCTCATCCACCCGCACGCTGAACGAAGCTTCTGAGGAGCTGAATCAGGTAATGGGAGAGACCGAGCAAGGCGTAGAACGGCAGAAGTCTGAGAGCGACCAAGTGGCGACGGCCATGAACGAGATGACGGCCACAGCTCAAGAAGTGGCCAACAATGCCAGCGAAGCTTCCGATGCAGCAGACCACGCCAATGTTCAGGTATGCGATGCTCAGGGCTTGGTGCACCAGACCATTGTGGTGATCGGTGGCCTGTCCGAACAGGTTGAAGAAGGGGTTAAGGTTATTGAGAAACTGGGTGCCGACTCCCGCCAGATCGACACCGTATTAGAAGTAATAAGGGAGATTGCCGATCAGACAAACCTGTTGGCCCTGAATGCGGCCATCGAAGCGGCTCGTGCTGGGGATGCTGGGCGCGGGTTTGCGGTGGTTGCGGATGAAGTTCGCACGCTGGCGAGCCGGACTCAAAAGAGCACTCAGCAAATCCAGGAAACGATAGAGCGGCTGCAAGCTGGAGCCGACAATGCGGTGAAGCTGATTGGGTCGATCAGTGAACGCAGTGAAGCCACAGTTGCGGAAACCCGTCAGGTGGATGAAGCCCTGCAGCGGATTAACCAAGCGGTTGGCACTATAAATGAAATGAATACTCAAATTGCCAGTGCTGCAGAAGAGCAGACCAGCGTCTCTGAAACCATTAACCAGAATGTTCACGAGATTGTTGCGATCACAGAACAGACTGCTCAGGGAACTCGTCGGGCTGGAGCGGCAACACAGCGTCTTAAAGGGCTGGCGAAAGATATGTCAGATCAGGTCAGTCGCTATCGTGTCTAACTTATAGAACGTACAAAAAAGCCGAGCTTTAGCTCGGCTTTTTTGTACGTCTGTATCAAAGGTTGGCTTCCGCAAACTCCGCCAGTATTGATCGCGGCACACCTTGCAGGTGAATGTGTCCGCCGTGGCTGAAGGTTTTGAAACGCTCGGTCATATAGGTCAAGCCGGAGCTCAGAGCGCTCAGGTAGGGCGTGTCGATCTGCGCCAGGTTGCCCAGGCAAATTACTTTGGAGCCATTGCCCGCACGGGTAATGATGGTTTTGATCTGGTGCGGTGTTAGGTTCTGGGATTCATCAATAATGATCAGGCTGTGCTGGAAGCTGCGGCCACGAATGTAGTTCATGGATTTGAAGTGCAGGGGCACCTTGCTGAGAATGTAGTCCACACTGGCGGTCATGTTTTCGTCGTCTTCGTGCAGTGCTTCTAGGTTATCTACGATGGCACCCAGCCAGGGCGCCATTTTTTCCGCCTCGGTGCCGGGCAGGAAACCGATGTCCTCATCCAGCCCTTGGGTTGAGCGCGTTGCAATAATCCGTTTGTAGAGCTTACTGGCAACGGTCATCTCGATGCAGGCAGCCAGCGCCAGAATGGTTTTGCCAGAGCCCGCCGACCCGGTGAGGTTAACCAAGTGTATGTCCGGATCAAGCAGAAGGTTCAGGGCCATGGCCTGATAGATGTCCCTCGGCACCAGGCCCCACACTTCTTCGTTCATCAGATCGTGCTGATGCAAATCCCGGATAACAATCTGAGTGCCGGTGATGTTGACGGCTTTGCCTATAAACCCCTGCTCATCAAGAACAAATTCGTTGATATTGAGTTTGGCCAGTTCACCTTCGCGCTTGAGAGTGTGCTCGGTTACACCTTCGCGCTGCACGGTTTCCACTTTGGCGATGGTGTCCCAGAACGAGTTCGGGAACTTGCGATAGCCCCTGGGCAGCAAATCGATGTCGTCCAGCAACTGATCGTTGTGATAGTCCTGGGCTTGAACACCAAAGCCACGGGCTTTCAGCCGCATGTTGATGTCTTTGCTGACCAGAATGATATCTCGGAATGTGTGCCGTTCCTGAAGTGCCGCCAGCGAGTTGATGATTTTGTTGTCGTTCAAGTGCTCGGGCAGTGAATGATTACCCGTGTGCTCAGCGCTCATCAGAATAGAGAGGGTGCCCAGAGGTTTCGCCATCTTGGCTCGTACGATGGGCACGCCTTTTTCTATGTCCTTTGGGCTGGCATCGCCAAGCAGCCTGTCGATGGTGCGAATAGCCTGGCGACAATCGGCCGCGACGCTTTGCTTGCCGGATTTAAGGCCGTCGAGCTCTTCAAGGACTGTCATTGGGATGATGACATCGTGTTCTTCAAAGTTGAGGAAGGCGTTCGGATCGTGAATCAGGACATTGGTGTCGAGGACGTACATTTTTCTTCGAGCTTGCGGTGCTCTTTCTGGTGTTCTTTGCGGTGCTCTGGGTTCCGGTGTTCTGGGCATAGGGGCGCTACCTCAGTGGTGGTTCAGTCATTACGGGCGCAGCGTTCCGTAAGCTCCTCATCCGAAATGACTTTTAGCATGTCGTATGTGGTCACAATACCGGTAATCTTTGAATCCCGAGTGATGAAAATCCGGTGAAGGTGCTCGCTCATCATGATATTGGCAATGTCGCGCACCGGAGTAGTCTCGTCAACCGATAATACAATCGGCGTCATGATGTCCCGAACTTCTACCGGTACTTTGCTCATTTCCTCAAACAGCACCATGCGCAAACGTCGGGCTTCGCGCTGATCTTCAGCCGTGAGTTTGTGCGCCGTGTTGGACCGGCTAGCGTTCCAGCGAAATTCTGTAATGTCTTTGAGAGTGGCAATGCCGATAATTTCGCCAGATTCGTCTGTAACAGGGCTGCCGGTGATTTCGTTGTCGGTCAGAAACCTAGCCAGGCAATCCATTGTCCAAGATTGGGGTACGGCCTTAATGCTAGGCGTCATTATCTCGTAAGCGCGCACGGTCATTAGGTGTTTTCTGCCTTTAGGTGTCGGTCGGTATTCTGACATCCATCAGTTGGCCGTTCTGGTCGTATATCAAGCGGAAGCCTTGATAACGCGCCAAGCGAGCGACTCGTTCCAGCTCCTCTATGGAGCTTACCGGTATATCAACCAAAAGTGTGTTAACCAGCCAGCCGGGCAGGGCGCCGTTGGGGTCTGTGTGTTGCAGCCATATCATTCGGGTTTTGCCGTTCTCGGGGATGAGGCGGTACAAGGTGTCTGAGCGATCAACCCTTACGCGGTTGCTGTTCTCTGCTCGCTTGCCCGGTGTGGCGCTCATTTCCATGACGACTTCGCCGGAAGCCTTATTGCCTTGTGTGCGAATGTGCAGCACGTAATCGCGATCTGTTACCGGCCAGGGCATGTCGTTTACAGAATAGGCGTAACGGTCATTAAAGTTGCCTTTACCCACACCGTAGGATTCAGAGCAATTAAGCACCCACTCCATACAGGATGTTGGGTCCACCAGAACCGCCATAATGGCTTCAATGGGGGCATCAAGTACGGTCTCGGCTTTGAACACCTGAAAGCTGGAGTTGTCCTGATCCATGGTGTAAATGCGGATCGCGCCGGCTTCCTTGCTCAGGCTCCATGCCTCACTGTCTTCAGCAGGCAACGCCGCGCGAGCAGTGGCAGCCGCCATAGCAGAAACCAGCAAGGCGCAAATGACGCCGCTGATGACTGAGGCCCAGCCTTTAATGCTATGGGCTTCGGGCTTTCTCATAAGCTACACTTCCTTAATGATCATGGGTTGAGTCTAACATGAGGTGTTGGGCATTATGGCTCTGAAGTAGGGGATTGTGAACTAGGTATCCGCCGGGTTAAGCAGTTAATTTGATTGGCCTGATTCGATGAAGACCATGACCACAAAAAAACTGATTGATGCAAAGGGACACATCACGCCCGGCGTGCTGAGCCAGCCGGTAGTCCGTGTGGTAATAAAAATGCCTGCCCACAGAGACAGGCATTTTTTTAGCCGCTGCTAGGTCGGCCTCAGCGCTCGGGCAGGGTGACGTTCAGCTCCAGAACGGAGCAGCTGCCGTTGCGATCTACCTCTACCTGAACCATATCGTCACTGATTTGCACGTATTTGCGGATTACCGCCAGTAGTTCCTGCTGCAATTGCGGCAGGTAATCTGGTTGGTCACGCTGGCCGCGCTCATGGGCCACGATAATTTGCAGACGTTCTTTCGCCACGTTGGCGGAGGAACCTGGTTTTTTGCTTTTGAAATAATCGAGGAAACTCATCCGTCAGCCTCCCTTAAACATCCGTGAGAAAAAGCTCTTTCGCTGCGTCGTCATGAAGCGGTGTTCCCGCTCCTCGCCCAAAAGGCGTGCAACTGCGTCATCGTAAGCTTGGCCAGCATCACTCTCTTCTTCGAGAATAACAGGCAAACCCTGATTCGACGCGTTGAGAACAACCTGGCTTTCCGGAATAATGCCCAGCAGAGGAACCGCAAGAATTTCTTCGACATCTGCTACCGAAAGCATTTCGCCCCGCTCAACCCGCTCAGGGTTGTATCGAGTCAGCAGCAGGTGCTCTTTGACTGGATCCTGACCCATCTCCGCCCGGCGGGATTTGCTTTGCAAAATGCCAAGAATCCGATCGGAATCCCGCACTGATGAAACCTCGGGATTGGTCACCACAATGGCCTCATCTGCATAGTACAGCGCCATCTGCGCCCCGTGCTCGATACCGGCAGGGGAGTCGCAGATAACGTAGTCGAAGCGTTCAGACAGCTCGTTGATAACTTTCTCTACGCCTTCTTTGGTGAGGGCTTCCTTTTCCCGCGTTTGGGAAGCAGGGAGGATATAAAGCGTATCAACGCGCTTATCGCGGATCAAAGCTTGGTTCAGCGTTGCTTCGCCTTGTATGACGTTTACAAAGTCATACACCACACGGCGCTCGCAGTTCATGATTAGGTCTAGGTTGCGCAGGCCCACGTCGAAGTCTACCACCACGGTTTTGTGGCCGCGTTTGGCAAGGCCGGTGCTGATGGAGGCGCTGGTGGTGGTTTTGCCAACGCCGCCCTTTCCTGAGGTAACGACAATAATTCTAGCCAAGGTCTATTTCCTGTGTCTCGTTGGATTCGTCGTGTCTGCCGGAGTTATAGCCCGGTCAAATTATTTTGTTCGATTCCTGTATCAGGCCTTGTCCAGTGGTGTTAACACTAGTAGGTCGTCCCTGAGCTGAATCTGTACAGCGGTTTTCCAGCCGTTGTCCTGGATATCTTCGGAGATTTTATAGTGTCCAGCGATGGACACAAGCTCTGCCTCAAGGGATTGGCAGAAAATTCTCGCGGATTCGACACCATGAATACCTGCCAGGGCTCGACCTCGCAGCGGGCCATAAACGTGAATATTGCCCGCTGCCAGCACTTCCGCCCCCGCCTGAACCGGCGCCAAAATAATGAGATCACCCTCTGGCGCGTGGACTTGCTGGCCCGATCTTACTGGTTGGGTGATGATCTTGGCCGGGGTCGCCTCCGGTGCTGCCTGAGGCGCCGGCGCAACAGGCGATTCTGCATTCTCGGCTGTGGGTGGGGCTTCGTGATCCCGGTCTCGCTGGCTGCCTCCCGGCACTAAGGCCAGAGAGGCCCCCCGAGCAAGACGTTGCTGGTCGTCGTTGCCGCCGCGAACGCCTATTACGTGAATATTATTGCGCCGGCAAGCGCCGATGATTTTGAAGAAATCCAGCTCACTGTCGAGACCTTCGTACTTTTCTAGGCTGATAACGAGAGGGATGTCCCGAAAAAAACCAGGTGCCTGGTTTATCTTGCCTCGCAACGTTTCTTCAAATTCGTCGCTGTCGAAATAGTAGAGCTCCAGCGCGGTCATGGATACGCTGGCACTTTTCAGCCGGAACACTTGTTGTACTCCGGAGGTGGCGGTGTCGCTCATGAATGGGTCTCTTCCCTGGTGTCTGGCTCGGATGGGGTGCGGCGTTGGCGCAGCGGCGTATCTTCAAAATGTATACCTGACCAGCCGGAACTGATGAACTGGCGAATATTACTGTGGCTTTCCCCGGCGGGATCGTTCAGCACCTGCTGGTAATGTTGAGCAAACAGTTTCAACGTGTCTGCTTCGTTCAGGCTGCAGTGGCGGCCTAGGCCAAATACCCGGCATGAGCCGGCATTTTCACCGGCAGCGTTGAATAGCGGGCCGTTGTGAAAGCTGGCAGGGTTGTAGTCGAAGTATCGCTCGATCAGCGCCAAGGTGTCATCAAAATCTGCATGTCCGCCATCCAGTGACGCTAAGTGGATGCGTACGGCTTCGTTTACGTTCATTACTTGTGATCCTGTTTCGGACCTGCCTGGTGTATTGCTTTCCACTGGTCGTACGGCATGCCGTAAATCTCTTCCCGGGCGGCCGGATCGGAGATTTCGTGGCCCCGCTCGCTGGCTTCCGCCCGATACCATTTGGAAAGGCAGTTACGGCAGAACCCGGCCAAATTCATCAGGTCAATGTTCTGAACGTCGGGGTTGTCTCCCAAATGCTTAACCAGGCGGCGAAAAGCTGCGGCTTCGATCTCAGTGCGCTCAGAATCTGGAATGGGGTTCGACATGGGGCCTCGTCATGGTATTGAGTGGTTATCATGGAGATTCCTGACATTCTCAGCATCTTACTTTAAGATACAAGGCTGTATAAATGTACAGAAACCCGACGCGAGCCCAGTGATTATGCCTCAACGCAAGATCATTCACGTGGATTGTGACTGCTTTTATGCAGCAGTCGAGATGCGTGATGACCCAACATTGCGGGAGGTTCCGCTGGCGGTAGGCGGTGAGGGTAGCCGTGGCGTGGTGACGACCTGCAATTATAAGGCCCGGGCTTTTGGTGTGCGCTCGGCTATGCCGGGCAGTGAAGCCCGCCGGCTATGCCCCGGCTTGGTTACGGTGCCGCCGGACATGGCTCGCTACCGCGTGGCCTCGCAAAAGGTGATGGGCATCCTCAGGGAGCTAACCGATCTGGTTGAGCCTTTGTCGCTAGATGAAGCCTTTCTGGATGTATCCGATATTACTGACCACAAGGGCAGTGCCACGCTGATGGCCCGCTACCTGCGAGAGCGGGTAGAAAAGGAGGTGGGTATCACCATTTCTGCGGGAGTCGCCCCCAATAAATTTCTTGCCAAGATTGCCAGCGACTGGCGAAAGCCCGACGGGTTGTTTGTAGTAAAACCTGACGAGGTAGACGACTTTGTCCGCGAGCTTAAGGTAGAAAAGCTGTTTGGGGTAGGGCAGGTGACGGCCGGAAAGCTGCATGCCCTTGGGGTTCAAACATGCGGAGACCTGCAGGCGCTTGGCGTTGAAGTGTTGATTGAACGTTTCGGTAAACAGGGCTACCGGCTGCACGAAATGGCCCATGGCCGGGACGAGCGCTCGGTGGTGGTTTCGCGGATCGCCAAGTCCCTCAGTTTAGAGCGCACCTTCTCCCAGGATTTACCGGATATGGCAGCGTGTGAAACGGTATTGGTATCGCTGGCGGCCGATCTCAATTTACGGCTTACCCGCAAGGCGCGGGAGAAACCCATCCACAAACTGTTTATCAAAATACGTTATAGCGATTTTTCTACCCATACCTTAGAGCGCGTGCGGGAAAATATAAAAGAGCCGGGGTTTGATGATTTCCTGCCACTGCTCACAGAACTGGTGACCAATCGCGAGCGGCCTGTTCGCCTGCTGGGCCTGGGTGTGCGTTTTCGTAACGATGATGCTCCTGTTACCCAGCTGCGATTGTTCGACTGATAAAATTGCGCCATTAAATAAACTTGGAGGCTGTATGCAAACGCGAAAACTTGGGAAGACCGATATTGATGTCAGCCTGATCTGCCTGGGAACCATGACCTGGGGGGAGCAGAATACCGAGCAGGAAGCTTTTGAACAGCTGGATTACGCCACCTCTGAAGGTGTGAACTTTATTGATGCTGCTGAGATGTACCCGGTACCGCCACGGGCAGAGACTCAAGGGCTGACCGAGACCTATTTGGGCAACTGGCTGGCAAAGCGCGGGCGCCGTGACGACCTGGTAATTACCTCGAAAGTCGCTGGGCCGGGTAACGGGTTGGGTTATTTGCGCAACGGCCCGCGCCTTACCCGTGACCACATTATTGAAGCCTGTGATACCAGCCTGAAGCGCCTGCAAACCGATTACATAGACCTGTACCAAGTGCACTGGCCGGATCGCAATACCAATTTTTTCGGTAAGCTCGGTTATGAGCATGATCCCAAAGAGCAATCTACGCCCATCGAGGAAACGCTAGAAGCGCTCAATGAGCTAGTTGAAGCAGGGAAAATCCGGCATATCGGGCTCTCCAATGAGACACCCTGGGGCACCATGGAATATCTGCGCCTAGCGCGGGAAAAAGGCTGGCCGCGGGTCGCCAGTATTCAGAACCCCTACAACCTACTTAACCGGTCATTCGAATTGGGCATGGCAGAGATTGCACACCGGGAGCAGGCGGGCTTACTAGCTTATTCGCCGCTCGCTTTCGGTATGCTGTCTGGTAAATACATGGGTGGCAAATGGCCTAAAAAGGCTCGCCTGACCTTGTATGAGCGGTTCAGTCGCTATACCAATGGAAGCGGATTGGATGCGACACGCGCATACGTGGAGCTTGCCCAGCAGAACGATTTGTCTCCGGTTCAGATGGCCTTGGCTTATGTGAACACCCGAAGCTTTGTAACCAGTAATATCATTGGTGCCACCACCATGGAGCAGCTTCGAGAGAATATAGGCTCGCTTAGCGTGAATCTCAGCCCTGATGTGCTGGAAACCATCGAGACGATTCACCAGGAATTTACCTATCCCTGCCCTTAGGGGCGTGGATTATCCAAAATTAGCCTAAGGTGTTGAGCCAAAAGGAATTGGCCCAGACTGAGGAAGTTGGTCGTTACATTCTGCAACAACGAAGATCATTTTTTGACAAAAAACGGGTGATCTGGTGACAAAAAAGCCACGCAACTGTGTGCGATTTCACATTTTTTTGCCGCTCAGGGGTTAGACTTTGGCCTAAGGTATAAGTAAACTTCTTTTCCGGTTAAAAGGTCTTCGTAAGTATCATGATTATTCGCATCTTTATCGCTCTGCTTGTTCTTAACGTCGCCGCGTTTGTGGTTCGCGCCGATGCGTCTGAGCGTGCGTTTGATGAGCTAAGCGAAATCACGACGACCGAGGATGTTTATCAGTTGCAGCAGCAGATGTCTGGCGATTTCGAAGACGACAACTCCGATGCCGTTACCGAAATCGGTTCGCGTTTGTTGAGCCTCTCGCTGGTTCGCACAAGCAATACCGGCAAGCAGTACGCCTCCCAGTCTGCCCAGGCGGATCATGGCATTGCGCTATTAAATGAGGGAGCCTGCCTGAACCTGAAGTGGAACTTCTGAATTCATAGTGTGTAAGATTCAGCTAGCCGTTACGCTCTTATTGTTTTTATCCTGAGTATTACCTGACTTCCCCTCATATTCCTTTTACTCCCTGTACTCTCTATATTCCCTGTACTCTCTGTCTGTTTCCTGGGCCAGCGATATTTAGCACCGAATTCATGATCTGGTGCATTGTCTGCGCGCATACGTCATGTGATGATTCCCAAACGGTTGTTACATGCTAGTTGATCAATGAGGATCCTTATATGACGGTAAATGGCAGGCAGCGCCTGAGCGACACAGAACGTTGCGTGGATGAAGTCATCCGTCGGGTAGGTAAGACAATTACGCTGGGGCTGCCCCTGGGCTTGGGAAAACCCGTCCGCTTCGTTAACGCGCTTTATCAGAGGGCCAAGGACGATCCGGAGATAAATCTGCACATATTCACGGCGCTCTCACTGTTGGCACCCGCCGGAAGCTCTTCATTGGAAAAACGTTTTATGGCCCCGTTCGCGGAACGTCTTTACGGCGACATTCCAGAGCTACACTATGCTCGGGATGTTTTAAAGAACCGCCTGCCCCCAAATGTTCAGGTGTCGGAGTTTTTCTTCAAGGCGGGTAGTTACCTTAATAACCGCAGTCAACAACAGAACTACGTATCCACCAACTATACCCATGCCGTTCGTGATCTTGTGGATCTGGGGGTTAATGTGGTGGCACAAATGGTATCGCCGGGCGAACTGCACGATGCACCTGGCATGGTAAGCCTGAGCTGCAACCCGGACCTGAGCCTCGACCTGCTGCCGCGGCTGCGGGAGCGAGAGGCGGCAGGGACTCCCGTGGCGATCGTGGGCGAAATCAATCGCCAGTTGCCCTGGTTCGGTCGCGATGCTGCTATCCCTGAAGATCAGTTTGATGTGATGTTTGAGCATCAGGCTTCGGAATACCCGCTGTTTTCTGCGCCTCAGATGGCCATTAGCCCAGCAGATCACCTGATTGGATTTTATGCCAGTACTTTACTGAAAGATGGCGGCACGCTGCAGTTGGGCATAGGTTCGCTGGGGGCGGCGCTTGTGCATAGCGCTTTTCTGCGCCATAAACATAATGATTCCTGGCGGGCTATTTTTGACCACTTGAAGGTTGCCGAGCACTTCCCTCTGGCAGAAAAAGTAGGTGGAACCGGAGCGTTTGAAAAAGGCCTTTACGGTTGCAGTGAGATGATGGTCGACGGCTTTTTGTACCTTATGGAGGCGGGCATTCTCCGGCGCGAGGTGCATGATCACGCCGATCTGCAAATACTGATTAATAACGGCGATATTGGTGAGTTGGTTTCCCTTGAGACCCTGGATGTACTGCGGCGGGAGGGGCTTATTGATTCACCCATGCGGGCCCGGGATGTGGCTTGGCTAACGCAGTACGGCATTCTTTGTGATGCGGTTGAGTTCAAGGGTGGCCGGTTACGGATTGGTGAGCGCTCACTGGATGCCGATCTGGATGATCCAGAGGCGAGAGAGGCGATTGCGGCCTTGGCGCTCGGGGAGCGGCTCACTGGCGGCGTGGCCATGCACGGCGGCTTTTACGTGGGCCCTCAGCAGTTCTACCAATCACTGCGAGAGCTTTCAGATGCCGATCGTGATCTTATCTGCATGACCAGTGTCAGCTTTATCAACCATCTCTACGATCATCGTTTCGGTAATCAGCGCTTAAAAGCGGCGCAGCGGATACACAGCCGGTTTATCAACACAGCCATGATGTACACGCTCAGCGGTGCAGCAATTTCCGATGGGCTTGAGGATGGCCGGGTAATAAGCGGCGTGGGCGGTCAGTACAATTTCGTTGCCATGGCCCATGAGTTGCCCGATGCCCGGTCCATTATTACCTTGCGCAGTACGCGGGAAACTAAGGGCGCGGTGGTGTCGAACATTGTGTTCAATTACGGCCATTGCACAATACCCCGCCATTTGCGGGATGTTGTGATCACCGAATACGGAATCGCAGATCTGCGCGGCCAGCCAGATGAGCAGGTATACCTGCGCTTAATCCGTATCGCAGACTCCAGCTTTCAGCAAGGCCTGCTTGCTCAAGCACAGAGAGCCGGTAAGGTGGACGCGACGTTCCGGTTGCCGGCTAGCTGGCGCAACAACACGCCAGCTAGTATCACCAAGGCGTTTGCAGCGGCGGGCGGTCAAGACTGGTTTCCAGCGTTTCCCTTTGGGCGAGATTTTACAGACCAAGAGCTGGTGCTGGGCAAAGCCTTGAGCAAACTCAAGTCTGAAACGGCTACCCGCCGTGGTAAGGTATGGGCCCTCTTGCAGGCCATTCGAGCCAAAGATGACGAGGGCCGTTTTACCGAACTGCTGAAACGAATGGGCCTGAACCAACCCTCAGGGTTGCGAGAAAAACTGGATCAGCGTCTGGTGATTCATGGCCTGCAACTGACAGAAAATCCACCGGATACAGGAAACTCGAAAGCCTGATGCAAGCTTCTCAAGAAAAACCTGACATTTTTACGGTTCACTACGTACTGAAGAATAAGATCGGCGAGCTGGTTGATACTTCAGAGGGCAGTGAGCCTCTGCATTTTCTATACGGTAGCCCCGATGTTATCAAAGGCATCCAGGAGGCGGTGAAAGATCGCAATGCTGGAGATTGTCTGGAAGTGACTGTGCCACCCACCATGGCTTACGGTGAACACAAGGCAGAGCTGGTTCGAAAGGTTCCCCGCTCAATGTTCGAAGGCGTGGAAAACCTGAAGGTTGGCATGAAATTCCAGACCAATACCGGCGACAACGCACAGGTTGTTAAGGTGATGGGCATGGATGGAAATCTCATCAGAATAGATGCCAACCACCCATTGGCCGGTTTTACTCTGTATTTTGATCTGGAAATCATCGAGCGCCGTGAAGCAACGGATGAGGAAATTGATCAGGGCTGGCCGTTATTCTAAGCGAGTTGGCGCTGTGGGCACTTGGGTACTAGAATTTAGTGATTGTGACTGGATGTAACGGCAAGGCGGTTCCATGTATATTTCTGAATAACATGTATAATTGCTGTTACATCACGTTGTCTGTATTGTCGGATGCAGGCGAAAAACTGAACCCGGAAAAACAAAATCAGAGATGGACCGCGTGGAACTGACAAACGAAAGTTGGCGAATTCTTATTGTCGAAGATGATGAGCGGCTGGCCGAGCTGACTCGAGAATATCTCGAGAGCAACGGCTTAGCTGTATCAGTCGAAACACATGGGAGCCCTGCGGTAGAGCGGATCCGTACCGAACAGCCTGATCTTGTCGTGCTGGATTTGATGTTGCCTGGGGAAGATGGGCTTTCTATTTGTCGCCGTGTGCGACCGTTTTATTCCGGTTCTATCATTATGCTTACTGCGCGCACTGACGATTTGGATCAAGTGCTTGGTCTTGAAATGGGAGCAGATGACTACATCAGCAAGCCCGTCAAGCCTCGTGTGCTGCTGGCACGCATTCGAGCCATGCTGCGCCGTATTACGGAAAATGCGCAAAAGAATGCAGATGAAGCAAATGGCGAAGAGCCTTCGCGCCTGCAGTTCAACGATCTGGTGGTAGATCGCTCCATGCGTGAAGCTTGGCTTAGCGAACAAAGCATCGACCTTACCAGCGCCGAGTTCGATCTGCTCTGGTTGCTGGTAAGCAATGCCGGCCGGGTATTAAGCCGAGAAGAGATTTTCACCGCCTTGCGGGGCATAGAGTACGACGGCCAAGACAGATCCATTGACGTTCGGGTCTCCCGGATTCGCCCCAAAATCGGCGACGATCCTGTTCACCCCCGCAGAATTAAAACCGTTAGAAGTAAAGGTTATCTGTTTGTGAAAGAAACCTGACGATTCAGTTTTTGGCGTCGGTACGGTTTTTTCGGCCGACGCTTCCCTGCCAGGGTTCGTCGACATGCCCCTGAAGTTTTTCCTCAAGCTATACGCCCGTCTTGCCAGCCTTACAGCGTTGGTAATACTGCTTTGCATTGTTCTGTTTTTTGGTATCAATTCCGTACGTTCACAATTCTGGAATGAGCGCTTTTCCGAGCCGCTGATGCGCTGGCTAGCGTCTTCACCTTCACCAGGGCAGCAGTACCACTGGCTAGCCTTCCAGTACGATTTCGGTGTTGCAAGTGCCGGGGAACTGTCGCTTTCTCCGGTTATTCGGGAGCGCCTAGGTTATGGCCAGGTGGTGGCGGTTGAAAGCAGCCTGGGTTACCGCTTTCTGGTAACGGGGTTTCACGGCGAAGCTCTGCAACTGAGGGCGACTCAGCCCTATCGTGATATTGCTGTTGCCTCCGCACAGATCTTACGTGTGCACCTAGATGCTGCTGATCCAAGTGAGCGTAAACAAGCGGTCGACCGGCTTACAGAAGGTTTGAACGTTGGTGTTCTAAGAGTACAGGGCCCGGCAGCACTGCCGGATGATGAGGTTCTGGAACGGGTTTACACCCAGGGCGCAGCCTTTTACCGGGTTAACGGAGAGGGGCGAGTGCTTGTGCAGTTATCAGACGGTGAACTGATTCAGGTTACTTTACCGGCGCCGTTTAGTCCGTGGGCATGGCCGGTCATCCTATTGTTACTGGTGGTGTCGGGCAGTGTTTTGGCTCTGGCGCTTGTTTTGGTGCTCCGAAGCCTGGATAGCAAGCTGCGTAAAGTTGAATCCGTGGCTGTGCGCATTGCCCGGGGGGAAATGGGTGCCCGTGTAGAGGCCGGCGAAGGCACTGTTGTCTCCCGGTTGGCAGCGGCGTTTAATGGGATGGCTGAACACATACAGCGTCTCGTGAACGTTCAGCGCGAAATGATTCATGCGGTTTCCCACGAATTGAGAACGCCGGTTGCTCGTATTCGCTTTGGCGTACAGATGATTGAAGACTGTCAGGGTCAGGAAGCCCTGCAGAAACAGCTTGATGGTATTGACGGCGATATTCAGGAATTGGACGAACTGATTGATGAGATCCTGACCTATGCGCGACTGGAGCAGGGCGGCCCTGTTTTCTCCCTTGAAGAAGCATCCGTCACTAACATAGTGAGACAGGTTGTTGGAGAGCAGCAACTTGTTCGTCCGGCTTTGAGTATTCTGGGTGAAATAGACGAGGCCACTGAGCACATGGAGTTAGCTGATGTGGAGCCGCGCTATATTCACCGGGCTATCCAGAATCTTGTGGGGAATGCTGGGCGTTATGCGGCTGGCAAGGTGCTTGTCCGTTGCCATATTGATGAAGATCACTGCCGTGTTGATGTGGAGGACGATGGCCCGGGCGTTCCGGAAGACGAGTGGGAGAAGGTGTTCACTGCGTTTTCCCGGCTCGATGACAGCCGCACCCGCACCTCCGGCGGGTATGGGCTCGGCCTCTCTATCGTGCGACGTATTCTTTATTGGCATAACGGGCAGGCCTTTGTGAGCCGAAGTGATAGCCTTGGTGGCGCGCGCTTCAGTTTGGTTTGGCCGCGCAAGAAGCCACTGGAGCCGGATTTATGAATGAGTGTGAAATAGATCTCGGGTCGTCACCTGATGTAACAAATCGACTACACAAGCACTACTGAACACTTCTGCAATTCCCCCTCTGCATTTCTTTTTAAGCTGTACCCATGTTCTTCTTCTTCGAGAGTGCCTGACGTTCTCGATAGCGCCGCTGATTGGCCATGTCACCACGGTGGCTTACCGCCATCGAGCGAGTCTGCAACAACTGACGAACCTGCGATAAGGTTTTTCAGCTGTTGCGCTCAAACGCAATAAGGTGGTCGGCTTCGACCCTTACCGGCACTGTCTCGCCCAGGTGGAAGTCCAGGTGGCTGCGAAACAGCGTCTCAAACTCCGTGCTTTCAGAAACGCGAAAACGATAGAGCGTTGAGGTGCCTGCAAAGGTCTTCTCCACCACTTTTGGGCGCAAGTCTGAATCCGCATCGTAAACAATATCATCAGGGCGGATAAGCACGTCTACTAGCGTGCCAGCGGGCCATTTGTAGGCCCGGTTTCCGTGAATGATGCCCAGTTCAGATTCTATAATGTCTGGCCCCACGGCCGTGCCCGGAACAAACCCACCTTGCCCTACAAAGCTTGCCACAAAACGGTTCACAGGCTCGTGGTACAGATTGTATGGCACATCCCATTGCTGGATTCTACCGCTCTGCAGTACGGCCACTTGGTCGCACATGGCGAAGGCTTCCTGCTGGTCGTGAGTCACCAAAATAGCGCTGATGCCAAGGGTTTTCAGAATCTCACGAACGTCGAGGCTGAGCCTGCGGCGCAGATCGGCGTCCAGGTTGGAGAACGGCTCGTCGAGCAAAATCAGCGTTGGCTCGGGGGCAAGTGCCCGTGCCAGTGCAACCCGTTGTTGCTGACCACCCGAAAGTTCGTGCGGATAATTGTCCGCCAGATCCTGCAGGTGAACAACGTGAAGCAGCTCCATGACTTTGTTGCGTTTCTCGGTTTTGTTCAGCCCACGCAATCCGAAGCCCACGTTATCGGCAATACTTAGGTGTGGAAACAGGGCATAGTCCTGAAAAACCATACCGATGCGGCGTTTCTCTGGCGCCAGTGTGCGGCCAGCGAGGCTGATTTGCCGAGACTCCAGGCATATTTCACCTCCGGTCAGCGGGAGAAATCCCGCCAGCGCCCTCAAGATGGTGCTCTTTCCGCAACCGCTAGGCCCGAGCAGGCAACCGATATCTCCGTGTCTGAGCGCGAAGCTGACATCTTTTACAACGGCGTCTCCGCCATAGCCACAGACTAGGTTGTTTACCTCTAGCAACCAGTTGTGGGCGGTCGTTTCCGGCGTGCTCATAAATCTTAGTCCAGGCGGTTCAGGATCAGGAATTCCAGCAAAGCTTTCTGGGCGTGGAGCCGGTTTTCGGCCTCGTCCCAGATTACGGAGCCTGGGTGATCTATCATATCTGCCGAGATTTCCTCGCCACGGTGGGCGGGCAGGCAGTGCATGAGTAGTGCGTCTGTTGCTGCGATATCCATCAGCGTCGGATTGATCTGGTAGTTGCTGAACGCTTTTTCGCGGGCTTTTTGTTCGTCTTCTTGGCCCATAGAAGCCCATACATCCGTTACCAGCAGATTTGCATTGCGGGCCGCTTCTGCGGGCTCTCGCATGAGGGTTACACGGTCGCTATGGGCCTCTACCAGCTCCAGGTCTGGCTCGTAACCTTGGGGCGTTGCTATGTTCAGGTGGAAATCGAACTGTGTAGCAGCATTGATATAGGAGTGGCACATGTTGTTGCCATCACCGATCCAGGCCACCGTAGCACCTCGTATACTGCCGCGATGTTCGCGATAGGTCTGCATGTCGGCCAGCAACTGGCAAGGGTGGAAATCATCCGTCAGGGCATTGATAACAGGTGCCCGCGAAGCCCTTGCAAACTTTTCGACTGTTTCATGAGCATAGGTGCGGATCATTACAGCATCCACCATGCTGGAGATTACAATGGCGGAGTCTTCTATGGGCTCTCCGCGATCAAGCTGTGTGTCCCTTGAAGAAAGAAACATGGCAGAGCCGCCTAGCTGGGTCATGCCGGCTTCGAAAGAAACCCGGGTGCGGGTAGAGGACTTATCAAAAATCATCGCCATCACGCGATTTTTCAGTGAGTCTCTGACCTTGCCCTGGCGCCATTCGTTTCGGAGCTTGGTGCCATGATCGACCAGACTCTCCAGCTCGGTCGTGGTCATGTCATTCAATGTCAGAAAATGCCTTGCTGCCATGGGATGGCCCTTACCTTGGTGAAGCCCAGGATGAGTATAAATACTGGTGAAAAAACGGGGGCGTCAAGTCTAGCCCTTCGCGCCAACGAAGACAACGCTGGAGGGGCTGGGGGCTTGCCTTGAGTCAAATTGCGAGGTTTGTTGAGGAGCTCGCCCGACGTGTACAATGGAATTCAGTGAAGATAGATGCATCAGCGCAAACAGGCTGTTCCTTTTAACCAGAGGTGAATGTTCATGGACATTAACGAAACCATTAAATCCCAGCTCTCAGAAAACGCGATTATCCTGTATATGAAGGGATCACCCCAAGCCCCGCAGTGTGGCTTTTCATCTAAAACATCACAGGCCCTGATGGCATGCGGCGAGCGTTTTGCATTTGTGAACATTCTTGATAACCAAGAACTTCGCGAAGGCCTAAAAATTTACTCTAGCTGGCCGACTTACCCGCAGCTTTACGTTAGCGGTGAGCTAGTTGGTGGCTGTGACATCATTATGGAAATGTCCGAAAACGGTGAGCTAGCCACGTTGTTAAAAGAGGCGACCAAGCAAGCTGAAGCCTAATTCCGTTTTCCCTGCCGGTTAAAGCCGCGACGGAGCGAACACCAGCTTTACTTCGAAGTGGCTTTCGCCGCCCTGATCTAGCGGTGGCTCCGGGTAGGGGCTGGCTGATAGCGCGGCCCGGTAGGCTGCGCTATCTATCTGTTCAATGCCTGTCGATGTGATCACTCTCACCCTAGTAAGTGCACCATTCTCTAGTAGTTGAAGCTCCAGTTCCATGGTGCTTGAGCCCGTAAGTTCTTTGATTGCCGGTATCCGTAGCGTTTCTAGCTGAGTGGCCAGATGCATGGCCAGTTTGATCAGGTAGGGATCCTGCTCGGTGGGTGACTGGGTAATTTGGGTGGGCTCCTGCGAGCTGTCTTTCTCCGCAACCTGTGAGCGGGCTCCTGATGTTGATGGCGAACTGGAAGGGTGTGAAGGCGTTGCAGGCTTGGCCAGATCCGACGTTTGCTTTGTTGCCGGGGCTTGTGAGCCTTTGCTGTATACCGTTTTTTGTTTCGAGTGGCTTGTCGAAAGCACGGGCTCTACCGGCTGGGAAACGCTGTTGTCTGGCGTTACCTCAAATGGTGGGTTGCGACTGACGCTTTTTTCAGCCGACTCTGGTGTGTAGGCGGTTGGTGTCTTAGAGTTACTCTTTGTCGCGACCAGCTCTAGGTTTAATTGCTGGCGGTGTCGAACGGGGGGATCCTTCACAATGGAAGGAACGCCCGACAGCAACAGCGTATGAATTAGGAAAGCGGTTGATAAGGCGAGGGCGATCCGATACGTCGCCGGAAGGCTATTGTTGCTGCCATGCTCCAGCATTGATCTCAGGGTGCTCCATTATTACCGGATGACCGCTGAGTTGGCTTGGGCTCGCAGAATAATTGCGCGCCCAAGCCAACTCAGGCAGTTTTGCTGCGCAGAGAGCCGACCACGGCATCCAGTGCCCGGTCAATGAATGCCCCTTGCTCAAGCAGTGTCATTCTGCCACGCCGCATTTCATGGGCGAGATCCACTCGGGTCTTTTCGATGACCTTTAGGCCCATGCGGTTCACAAAGACGAAGCAGTCTGCTTCTTCAATGATTGCGGAAAGCTTGCACCGGAAGCTTGCACCATTAATCAGCCGGAACTCAACCCAGTTACCTATCTCGATGCTGTCAATCTGTGTCATGAACTCGGCAATAGCAGAATCTTCAGGCTGAAGCTCTGCCATGTTTCTGGCTTCATCTGGGTCTTCATCTTGAACCGGCGGCTTTTCAGTCATTTCCATGCTGGAGCTGGCTCGGAAGGCTTCAGCCAGTTCGTGTTTAAGCTGCCCCATGGTGCCGTCGAGCTTTGAGGCATTGTACGAAACTTCTTCCAGCCCTGCGCGCAGTGATTTGAGCAGGCTGGGAACAACGCGAACCCACTGATCTCTTTCGGAATCTTCCTGGTGCGGGTGGAGGCACCAGATTAGATCATCGACAATTTTTACGCTCGCCTGCCAGCGATGCTCAACATCGTCCCGGAGGTAGGCTAGAAACATGACCCGGCTCCAGCCGTTGATCAGAATGGTATATACAGGCTCTGGAAGCCGGTAACGAGCCACTCGCTCCTGTATGATTCGATCGACCAGTTCTTGGGCTTTCTGAGATTTTATGCGGCCACGTTCAGATTCACGGGTACGCTGCTCCACCAGAGAAGATTTGCGGTTCTCCCGGGCAAGAAACTCTTCAAACTCCTCGTTCAGCGTTTCAAACAAGGTTATGTCGCCGTCAAACTCACTGAGGATTCTCTGCACAATGCCGTGAATCATCTCGTACAGCTTGTCCCGGGTTTTCTCGTCGCTGTTGCTCCAGCCGATGCCGGCTCGGGCAAGGGCGTTGAGCAGCTTACGCGCCGGATGCGTGGTCTTGCTGAAAAAGCTCTTATCCTTGATGACAACTTTCAGTATGGGTATCTGTAATCGGCTGATCAGCACCTGGACCGGGGCAGACAAATTGTAGTCATCAAGAATGAATTCAAAAAGCATAGATACAAGGTTTATCAGATCCTCGTCTATTTCCTTAAGTGCTGGCTTTTTGCCGTCGGGGCTGTTGGCCTGGGCCAAAATTTGTTGAATCGCGTCGCGCAGATCAATGGTAAGCGGCTCACCTTCGCTGAGGTTTTTTTCCGTGCCAGCTTGAGTGTTGAATGACAGTGAGGTCAGCAAGCCTACTAGCTCAGTGCCCCCAATAACCCGAATGTCGGGATCATGCTGTCGTGACGGTATGCCGGCATTGGCTCTTTGGCGGGCCAGTAACTGATGGATATGCTCAAATACGGCGTTGCTGGCAGCACCGCTGTCCTGCTGCTTTTCAGCGGATGTAGCGGAGCCTTCTGAGTTCCCGGGTTTCGGTTGATCTTCCGCAGCACTGTGTTGGTGGCCGCTTTTCCCGTGATAGCGGAAATTGGGGATAACGCCCGCCTGAACGAGAATTCTGTTTGCTTCATCCAACAGCATACCCAGATTGGACACAACGTAGCGGTCAAACTGCTTGAGCAGGATTAATCGCTCACGGATCTGGATTTCCAGCGCTTGAATGGCTTCAGTGAAAGCGCTGCAAAGGTGTTCTGGCGCCAGGGGGTTGACTGGTGATTCGTCGGAAGCACCGTCATAGACCTTGCTGAAGCGGGCTTGGAGTTGCAAAAGCGGCCCTTGGAAATGGGCCTTGGCCTTGGTGATCATGGCGTTTAGAGCAACTTGCTCTTCTAGGTCATCATTGCCAACGAGCGCGAGATCGTCTGCATTTGCTTGCTTCCCCAGGGAGTCTTCGTGCAGTTGACCTGTATGGGAAGGGTTAGCAAAAAACTGCGCAACCGTATTCTGAAAATGGCGCTCTACGCCTTTGCGCTTGATGCGGATTTCCCGCATGGCTTCAAAATAGCGATTTTGCTCGTTGTTGCTGCGAGCATTGTTGGCCAATTCGAACAGCGAATCATCGACCGCATCAAACGCGCCCTGCAGCAGATCTCCTAACCCGGCGACAACGGTGTCGCGGATACGCGTGACCTCTACAGGAACCGGTTTGCTGCTACCTGCTTCCCTGTGTTCACGGAGGTAATGTATGCCGGACTGCTTGTTCATGGCCGACTCCTGTTTACGGCTCAACCGGGTACATGACCGAGCTTGACTGTCTATTTTTTGATTATAGGTTAAATTTACCGCATTTTTGGCTGCGTTAACATGAATAAAACCTAACCTAGGCGCTATTTTGAAAAACAAAGGGTGTTCCGTCGGAACACCCTTTGTTGTTTCGCTGGTAGTAAGATCGCACGTTAATCTTCAGGAAACATATATCGGGCCTATACCCATGCTCCAGATCACTACACTGATGGCAAGCAGAGCTACAAACATGATTAGCCCAACCGTAAGAATCGCGGTGGCAAACATAAATCCGCGATCTTCTGGAATTCTCATCAGAATGGGAAGCCCCTGGTAGAGCAGGTACACCGCGTAGGCAATGGCAACGAGCCCGGCCAGCATATTTACCCAGATATTAGGATAAACCGCGATAACTCCGATCAAAAAGATAGGTGTGGCGGTATAGGCGGCCATTGCAATGCCGCGTGGCGTTTGGTCCACCGCATCATAGGTTGCCGCAAAGAAATCAATGAACTTGCCGAGAATGAATATGCCGGCCAGCATGGCAGCATAAAACAGCACGGACAAACTAAGCGCGCTGTTGATAGACAGGCGTGTAACCTGGCCATCACCGATTTGCCAGCCAATCTGGGAGGTTCCGTAGAAGCCCGCCACGGCAGGTATTAGTGCAAGAAGCAGCACGTGTCCTGTATAGAGGCGAGTAACGGATTCTGATTCTCTTCGGATAGCTTCCCATGCCTGGTCAGGATTGGTCAGAAGGCCAAAGGTATGTGTCAAGCTCATGGACAAACTCCTACCGATTATTGTTGTTTCGAACTAACCCTTAGTGTTAGCAGAAGATTGACATGCGTCAAGGAGCTGATTACATTTTGATCGACCAAGAAAGCGCTCTGCTATAACCTAATCGTCTATAGCGGAGTGCAGAAGCTTGCGACGTCAAGCAATGGCGCGTGTCCGTTTTTTGCGTTTTCTGGGATGCACGATTGCAGCCTTTACAACGTTGTCTTTGATTTGAAGAACTTCAACCCGATGGCCGTCTACCTTCAGGCAAACGTTGGTGTCTGGAATGTTTTCAAGGGTTTCGGTGATCAGGCCGTTGAGGGTTTTCGGGCCGTCCGTAGGCAGTTTCCAGCCTAGGGTTTTGTTGATGGTGCGCACGGAGGCTGTGCCATCAACAATGAAGGTGCCATCGTCTTGGGGGATGATGTCTGGGCTTGTCGCCGCATAATCCGTTGTGAAATCACCAACAATCTCTTCGAGAATGTCTTCCAGGGTAGCGAGCCCGAGCACATCGCCATATTCGTCCACCACAATGCCGAACCGGCGCTTTCCTTTCTGAAAGTTGATGAGCTGCGTGTTCAGCGGTGTGCTCTCGGGAACGAAGTAAGGCTCCTGGCAAAGTTGTAGAATCATGGCTTTGTTGATCTCGTCCTGCTGCAGTAGCTTGGCTGCACTGCGCAGATGCAGGATGCCCTGAATATCGTTGATATCCCCTTTGAATACCGGCAATCGTGTGTGCTGGCTGTTTCTCAGTTGTCGCAAAATGGTGTCGGTGTCGTCATCCAGGTCGATACCCGAGACTTCATTGCGCGGCACCATGATGTCATTCACGGTTACCTTCTCGAGATCTAGGATGCTGACAAGCATATCCTTGTGCTTTGCGGGGATCAGTGCGCCCGCTTCGTTTACCATGGTTCTGAGTTCTTCACGGCTGAGGTGATCGCTGGCCGCATCGTTTGCGGAAATTCTCAAAATCCTGAGGATGGCACCTGTAAATAGGTTTACCGCCCAAACGATCGGATAAAGGATTTTCAGCAGCGGCCCGAGTATGTAGCTCGCGGGGAAAGCAATTTTTTCCGGGAACAGGGCGGCAAGCGTCTTAGGTGTGACTTCGGCAAAGATCAGGATGATGATGGTCAGTAACAGGGTGGCAATGGCAATGCCTGCGTCACCCCAGATGCGAATGGCTATAACGGTGGCAATGGACGACGCCAAGATGTTGACGAAGTTGTTGCCAATCAGAATGATTCCGATCAGTTGGTCGGTGCGCTGCAACAACTTCTGCGCTCGTTTTGCGCCTTTGTGACCGGTTTTCGCCATATGCTTGAGGCGATACCGGTTGAGGGACATCATTCCGGTTTCGGAGCTGGAGAAGAATGCCGATAGCATGATCAGCCCGACGAGAATAATCGACAGCGCAGTAAGCGATGTACCGTCCAAACTAAGGGTGTCCTTATATTGCTTATAAGTGGCGAAAATAGGTTGTAATTGTGTCTGGTGTCAAGACGTTGTGTATGGCGAATCAGCCGCCTTTCTGAAATACGAGCTCAAGGGCGAACTTGCTGCCATAAAAGGCCACCATCAGAAGAGCGCAGCCGGCCAGTGTCCAGCGGCTCGCAGTGATACCGCGCCAGCCTTTTGTGTAACGCCCGATAAGTAACGCAACGAATACCAGCAGCGAAAGCAGGGAGAATACCGTTTTATGAGCCAAGTTCTGGGCGAACAGGTTTTCGATAAAGACCGCCCCGGTCACAATGGCGAGAATCAGCATAACGACGCCCGCCCAGACCATTTCAAAAAGCAGGGATTCCATGGTTTGCAGCGGCGGCAGGTTACGTACCGGGGTGCTGTTGTAGTTTTGCTTCAGTTGGCGGTTTTGGAAGTAAAGCAGAGAGGCTTGTATGGCCGCCAGGGAAAACAGGCTGTAGGCTGTCACTGATAATGCGATATGAGAAAGTACGCCATAGCTTTCATCAGAGACAACGCGCGATGGCGTATGTGTGATTAAGGCTGCGATGATGGTGAAAGCTGCCAGCGGGTAAACGCCGAGGAACAGGCTTTGAACTGGCTTTTTAAGATTCAGACCCAGCAGAAGAAAAACGATGAGCCAGGAAATTAGCACTGAGCTTTTGAAGAATCCGAGGTCTACGCCACCATCGTGGTGTATGGTCTGAGTAATCAAAAGCCCGTGAGCGGTGAGCGCCAGCATGCCAACTAGGGTGGTGATGGCAATGTTACTTTGCACGCGCCCACGAAAGTGAAGCGCCTGCAGAGCGGTGCCGACGCTGTACAGAAAAAGAGAGGTGACCGCGAGAATCAGCGTTCCCATGACTTCCTTATTAACGGCTGTGCTGGCTGGAGATCGGCAGGGATAACTGCCGATTTGACCGGGTTGGTCGTTTCAGAGCGATAGTCTGGTTATAATGTCGCGATTATGCAACAGGAATCAAGGAGCCACAGCCGGCTCTGAGGTTTATGCACTCAATTTATCCGGGGTACGGAAGAGCAACATGTTTGAGAACCTCCAAGACCGACTTTCCGGTAGCCTGCGCAAGATTTCCGGTCAGGCGCGGCTTACCGACGACAATATAAAGGACACGCTTCGGGAAGTGCGCATGGCGCTGCTGGAGGCTGACGTTGCCTTGCCGGTAGTAAAGGACTTTGTTGAAGGCGTTCGCCAGCGAGCTGTCGGGCAGGAAGTTCAGCGTAGCCTCAGCCCCGGCCAGGTATTTGTAAAAGTTGTACAGCAGGAGCTTGAGCGGGTAATGGGTGAGGGGAATGAAACCCTCAATCTCGCCGTTCAGCCTCCCGCAGTTATCATGATGGCTGGCCTTCAGGGCGCGGGTAAAACCACCACGGTTGCAAAGCTGGCGCGATTCCTGAAAGAGCGCCAGAAAAAATCAGTCTTAGTGGTGAGTGCTGATATCTATCGGCCGGCTGCTATCAAGCAGTTGGAGACCTTGGCGGGTGAAGTGGGTGTTGAGTTTTTCCCCAGTACCGCCGATCAGGATCCTGTTGCCATTGCCGAAGGCGCGGTTTCTGCCGCCCGCAAGAAGCATATCGATGTTGTGATTCTTGATACCGCGGGTCGTCTGCACATTGATGAGCAAATGATGGGAGAGATCGGGCGCCTGCATAAAGCAGTCAATCCGGTTGAAACCCTTTTTGTGGTCGATGCGATGACCGGGCAGGACGCCGCGAACACCGCCAAGGCGTTTAACGACGCGTTGCCTTTGACCGGTGTGGTGCTGACCAAGACGGACGGTGACGCCCGTGGCGGTGCCGCGCTGTCCGTAAGGCACATTACAGGTAAGCCGATCAAGTTTCTGGGGGTTGGTGAAAAATCTGATGCCCTAGAGCCGTTCCACCCAGATCGGGTGGCATCCCGTATTCTTGGCATGGGCGATGTGCTTTCCCTTATAGAGGATGCAGAGCGCAAGCTGGACCAGAAAAAGGCCGAGAAGCTCACCAAAAAGATCAAAAAAGGCAAAAGCTTTGATCTTGAGGACTTCCGTGACCAACTTCAGCAGATGAAGAATATGGGCGGTATCGGTGGGTTGATGGACAAGCTGCCGGGCATGGGGCAGATGGCGCAGGTAGCGCAACAACAAGTTAATGACAAGTCCATGGGCCAGTTAGAGGCAATCATCTGCTCGATGACCTCTAAAGAGCGTCGTTACCCGGATGTTATCAACAACTCCCGTAAGCGCCGCATCGCCACTGGCTCGGGAACCCAGATACAAGACGTGAACCGACTGCTTAAGCAGCACAAGCAAATGCAGAAAATGATGAAAAAGTTTAGTAAAAAAGGCGGAATGGCGAATATGATGCGCGGTCTTGGTGGTATGATGCCGCCGGGCGGTGGCGGCGGTGGAATGCCGCCAACGGGTCGTATGTAAAAAGCCTTACATGGAAAACCTAGAATCAGTGGGTTTTCCTGTTTTCTTTGACGCGTATTTAGCATAGAATAGCGCCCCTTTCGAGTATGGGTATTCGCATCAGCCACCACTGTGGTCGTCGTGAAACGTACAAAGTTCGTATAACTGAACAGGATATTGGTTAAATGGTAACAATCCGTTTGGCTCGTGGCGGTTCCAAGAAGCGCCCGTTCTATCATCTAACAGTCACCGACAGCCGCAAATCACGTGATGGCAGCTTCATCGAGCGTGTTGGCTTCTTCAACCCGATTGCACGGGGCCAAGAAGAGCGTCTACGTGTTGATCGCGACCGTGTAAATTACTGGGTTGGCCAGGGTGCACAAGCTAGCGATCGCGTTGCACAACTGCTCAAGACTGCTGAGTAAGTTTTACTGACCACCGGGGTTGTTGTATGACGCAGAATTCGCAGGAAACTGTGATCGGTCGGATTACCTCGGTATTTGGGGTTAAAGGGTGGCTTAAGGTTTTTTCCTTCACCGACCCCAAAGAAGGGATACTTGATTATACCGACTGGGTTTTAGACCTGGACGGCAAACGTATTCCTGTAAAGCTTGAGGAAGGTCGTCGCCAAGGGCAGGCGATCGTTGTCAGGCTAAAAGGTATTAATGATCGTGATCTGGCGCGCACGTATTCTGGCGCTGAGGTCAAGGTTCCGACAGCTGAGCTGCCTGAGCTCCCTGATGGGGAGTATTACTGGCGTCAGTTGCAGGGACTTGAGGTGTTTACGGTTGAAGGTGAGTGCCTCGGTCGTGTGGATCACCTTATAGAAACCGGTTCCAACGATGTTCTGGTGGTGCATGCAACGGCGGGCTCCATAGATCAGCGCGAGCGCCTGATTCCTTATCGTCCTGACCAAGTTGTCAGGGAGATTGATCTGGTGGATCGCAAACTGGTCGTAGACTGGGATCCGGAGTTCTGACGGATGTGGATTGGCGCAGTCAGTCTGTTTCCGGACATGTTCCAAGCGGTAACGGATTACGGGATAACGAGCAGGGCAGTACGCGATGGTCTTCTGACTTTCGATAGCTGGAACCCTCGCGATTATACCCAAGATCGTCACCGTACCGTCGATGACCGTCCTTATGGGGGTGGTCCCGGCATGCTGATGAAAATTCAGCCGCTCAGGGATGCCATTCACGCAGCACGGGAAGCGGCGCCAGGAAGAACTTGTGTGGTTTATCTTTCACCTCAGGGTGAAACGCTAAATCAGGCTGTAGTTGAATCGCTAGCTGCGGAAGAACGTTTGATTCTGGTAGCGGGCCGCTATGAAGGTGTTGATGAGCGCCTGATAGCGGCAGAGGTCGACCGGGAAATATCACTGGGCGACTTTGTGCTTTCCGGTGGCGAGCTGGCAGCTATGGCTGTTATTGATGCGGTTACACGCCTCATCCCCGGAGCGCTGGGTCATGCGCAGTCGGCAGAGCAGGATTCTTTTGCTGACGGTTTGCTGGATTGTCCGCACTACACCCGGCCCGAAGTTTACGAAGGTCAGGCGGTGCCGGATATTTTATTGGGCGGTCACCATGGTCAGATCCGGCGTTGGCGACTAAAGCAGTCGCTGAGGCGAACCCAGGAGCGACGCCCCGACCTGCTGGAAAAGCGGGTGCTTACGGACGAAGAGCGTGAGCTACTGGGTGAGATTTTAAACGAACCGTGTGCCTCTGAATCATCAGGGCATTAAAAGATTGAGTATCAGGAGCATTACGATGAGCGGCAAGAACAACATCATCAATCAAATTGAAACAGAGCAGATGACCAAGGAAATCCCCGCGTTTGCGCCGGGTGATACCGTGATTATTCAGGTTCGTGTAACCGAAGGTGCTCGTGAGCGTCTACAGGCTTTCGAAGGCGTTGTAATCGGTAAGCGTAACCGTGGCATGAACTCGTCCTTCACCGTGCGGAAGATTTCTTACGGCGTAGGCGTTGAGCGTACTTTTCAGACCTTCTCTAAGCTGATCGATAGCATTGCTGTGAAGCGTCGCGGCGATGTTCGCCAAGCCAAGCTTTACTACTTGCGCGAGCTTTCTGGTAAGGCAGCACGTATCAAGGAAAAGCTGGGCTGATCAGTTATTTGCCGAGTAACCTTGCAGTGAAAAAGGCAGCCTAAGGGCTGCCTTTTTTGTTTCTGGCGAGCCAGAATGCGATCATTGTAAATGAAGGTTGTCAGAGGGCGATGGTGTGAGACCAGAGGACGAAGCGGTCATTGTCCGGTTTGTTGATGCGATCTGGCTTGAGGATGGCCTGGGTGAAAAAACCAGGCAGGCCTATCGCAGCGATTTGCAGCGCTTGGCAGCATGGTTGGAAAACCAGCCCGGTCGGCCGTTGCTGACAGCGGCGCAGCGAACGGATTTGTTGGCGTGGATGGCCGGTGGGCTCGCGGAGGGCATCAAAGCCTCTACGGCCGCGCGTCGTCTATCGGGTATCCGCCGTTTTTTCCGGTTTCTACTTCGCGAGAGGCTGATTTCGGAAGACCCCACGTTGCGTATCGATAGCCCCCGGTTACCCCGGCGGTTGCCAGATTCGTTAACGGAAGCAGAAGTCGATGCACTTTTGGCTGAACCAGACCCCAGCCTGCCGATTGAGCAGCGGGATAAGGCCATGTTGGAGATTCTCTATGGCTGTGGATTGCGGGTGTCTGAGCTCACAGGTTTGCGCGTCGATCAGGTGAACCTGCGCCAGGGTGTTATACGGGTTACGGGTAAAGGTGATAAAGAGCGCCTGGTTCCACTGGGGGAAGAGGCGATAGATTGGTTGCTCCAGTATATGAAAGAGGGGCGCCAAGAGCTTCTCAAAGGGCGAGCCTGCGATGCGCTTTTCCCCGGTAACCGGGCGGCAGCTATGACACGGCAAACGTTTTGGCACCGTGTTCGCCATTACGCCACCCGTATTGGTATTAACAAGCACTTGTCACCCCATACGCTCCGGCATGCCTTCGCAACGCACTTGCTTAACCATGGTGCAGATCTGCGGGTGGTTCAGATGTTGCTGGGCCACTCGGATCTTTCTACCACGCAGATCTACACTCACGTTGCACGGCAGCGCTTGCAGTCGTTGCATTTGGCTCATCATCCCCGTGGTTGAGTCCGGGGTTTTTAGGTAAGGTAGCGTTTTGAACTTTTGTGGCGAGCCGGTGTCGCAGGGTTTTAGCTTAATGGCTCGTTTCATGGCTGGTGTGAGTGACCCCGCAAGCCCAATAAGTATCTGACTGAAAAGGTGTGTTTGCCAGGATGAATGTAAAACGTTTTATTATGGTGGCAGTAATGGCTGCAGGTGTTCTGGGTTCGCCCTTAAGCGTTGCCGGTGATGTTGAAGATAGCATCAGCGAGCGACTTTCCAATTCCGTGCCTGGGCTAAAGATATCGTCTGTGCGGGAATCCGAGGCGAAGGGGCTTTACGAGGTTCAGAGCAATAACGGAGATACTATTTATACCACGTCGGATGGCCAGTACCTGCTTACCGGCGATTTGCTGAAGGTTACTAGCGATGGCATCGCCAACGTCACAGAAGAGGCCAGAGCTGGTGGCCGGCGCAACACCATGGAGAACTATGGCGATGAGGGTGTTATCAGTTTCAAGGCCAGCAACGAGAAGGCGGTGATCGATGTGTTTACTGACATCGACTGCCCCTATTGCCGCAAGCTTCATGACGAGGTGCCTCAGCTTAATGATTACGGTATTACCGTGAATTATTATGCCTATCCACGCTCCGGCCCGGACACACCATCGTTTGTAAAGTATGTTTCCGTTTGGTGCGCAAAGGATCAGAAATCTGCGATGGATTCCGCCAAGGCCGGTAAAACAGTTGCAACGGCCACCTGCGAAAATCCTGTTCTGGAGCAGTTTCAGCTTGGCCAGCAAGTTGGTGTAACGGGTACGCCGGCAATTGTGCTGGAAGACGGAAAAGTCGTGCGTGGTTACGTGCCAGCGAAGAACTTAGCAGAAGGCCTGGGCCTGCTTTAATGCTGGCATAAACTAAGGCGCCGTTCGGGTGGCTCGGTTATGTGACAAGCTTTTGGTTCAGGGCTTATTCAGCAGGCCCTGAACCGGTATACTATGCGGCCTTCCAGCGGCGCAATATTGCAATGCTGCAAAACTACAATTCATCAGCCCCCCTTCGGGATCAGAGGTGAGAGCTTGAAAGACGTCAATGTCGGAATCTGCGGACTGGGAACCGTTGGCGGCGGTACATTCAATGTACTGACGCGCAACGCAGCGCTTATAGCGGGCCGTGCGGGCTGTAATATCCGGATTACCCGGGTTGCAAGTCGCCGCAGTCGTGACGATATAGATCTTGGCGACGTAGCCTTCAGCACCGAGATTTTCGACGTGGTGAATGACCCTGCCGTCGATGTTGTCGTAGAGCTAATCGGCGGTTACGACACCGCGCGGGAGCTCGTACTGGCGGCCATTAAGAATGGCAAGCACGTCGTCACGGCCAATAAAGCGCTTATTGCCGTTCATGGCAACGAGATTTTTGAAGCGGCCGAAAAAGCCGACGTTGTGGTTGCCTATGAGGCAGGTGTTGCGGGCGGTATTCCGGTTATGAAGGCCATTCGTGAAGGTATGGCAGCGAACCGTATCGACTGGATTGCGGGTATTATCAATGGCACCGGCAACTACATTTTAACCGAGATGCGTGCAGGCCGTGCCTTTGCTGAAGTTCTTAAAGAAGCCCAGGATCTTGGTTACGCAGAAGCAGACCCTACCTTTGATGTTGAGGGTATCGACGCGGCCCACAAACTGACCATTCTGGCTTCGGCTGGCTTTGGCGTTCCGCTGCAGTTTGATAAAGCCTTTACCGAAGGGATTTCGTCAATCACTCCCTACGATATCGCCCATGCGGAGCAGCTCGGTTACCGTATCAAGCATCTGGGTATTGCCCGTCGTCGTGAAAACGGTATCGAGCTTCGGGTGCATCCGACATTGGTTCCTAAAAGCCACCTGATTGCTCAGGTTGATGGCGTACTTAACGCTGTCCTTATGGAAGGCGATGCTGTTGGCCAGACTATGTATTACGGCCCAGGCGCTGGCGATGAAGCGACGGCTTCTGCTGTCATTGCCGATATAGTTGATGTCGCTCGGGTTGTGGCAAGTGAAGGCGCGTTGCGAGTGCCTTACCTCGGTTTCATGCCAGAGGCCATGGAGAACTTAGAAGTGCTCCCCATGGAGGAGGTTCAATCTGCCTACTATCTGCGCATCACCGCTCTGGATCGGCCAGGTGTGTTGGCTAAAATCGCCTCGATTCTGAGTGAGCACGGCATCAATATTGAGTCGATCATGCAGAAGGAATCTGAGCTGAAGGATGGCCGCATCCCGGTCATTATCCTGACCCATACGGTGCAGGAACGGCAGATCAACCGGTCTATCGAAGAGCTGGAATTCCTCTCGGATATTGATGGCAAAGTTATTCGCATCCGCGCCGAAAACTTTAACTGAGAAAACTATAACCAACAGGTACGCACGTGAGATATATCAGTACTCGGGGAGAAGCCCCCGCACTGGGTTTTGAAGACGTTTTGCTCACGGGGCTGGCCCCTGACGGCGGCCTATATGTCCCGGAATCGCTTCCGCATTTCAGCTTGGAAGAAATTCGTAGCTGGCGTGGGCTTCCGTATGCCGAGCTGGCCTTCAATATCATGTACCCTTTTGTGGAAGAGGCCATTCCTGAGGCTGATTTTCGGCAGATGCTGGATGACACTTACGGTGTGTTTGCCCACAAGGCCGTTGCACCCTTGGTTCAGCTTGATACCAACGAATGGGTGATGGAGCTGTTCCGTGGGCCGACCTTGGCCTTCAAGGACTTTGCGCTGCAGTTGTTGGGTCGCTTGCTGGATTACGTGCTCGAAAAACGCCAAGAACATGCGGTCATTATGGGCGCAACCTCCGGGGATACCGGTTCTGCGGCCATTGAAGGCTGTCGCCGTTGCGAGCATGTGGATATCTTCATTCTGCATCCTCACGAGCGCGTGTCGGAAGTGCAGCGCCGCCAGATGACCACAGTTAAGGGCGACAACATTCACAATCTGGCGATTCGTGGCAATTTTGATGATTGTCAGCGCATGGTTAAAGAGAGCTTTGGTGACCAGTCATTCCTGGGTGGTAAAGCCAAACTGGCCGCGGTTAATTCGATCAACTGGGCCCGGATCATGGCCCAGATTGTTTATTACTTTCATGCTTCCTTGGCGCTTGGTGGCCCGGATCGCAGCATGGCCTTTTCTGTGCCCACCGGTAATTTCGGGGATATCTTTGCGGGCTACCTGGCAAAGAAAATGGGCCTGCCGATATCGCAGCTGGTTATTGCCACCAACCGAAACGATATTCTTCATCGCTTCATGAGTGGCAACAAATACGAGCAGCACACACTTGAGCACACGCTCTCGCCGAGCATGGATATCATGGTGTCCAGCAACTTTGAGCGCTTGCTATTTGATCTTCATGGCCGCGATGGGCTGGCGGTTAAGCAGCTGCTGGAGAACGCAGCCAAAGGCCCGGTGAGTATCGAAGATTATCGCTGGAAGCAGGCTCGCAGCCTCTTCGACAGTGCGGCGGTTGATGACAAAGCAACGTGTGACACCATTCGCGAAGTCTACGAGCAGAACGAATACCTGCTGGACCCGCACACGGCTATCGGCGTGCACGCTGCCCGAGCCTGTCGTCGGGATTCCCAAGTGCCGATGATCACCCTTGGAACAGCCCATCCAGCCAAGTTCCCGGATGCTATCAGGGAATCCGGTCTGACTGTTAAACCAGAGCTTCCGGCGCACATGGCGGATTTGTTCGATCGCGAAGAGCGCTATACCGTGGTTGATAACGACCGCGAGGGTGTTCAGGCATTCATCGCAAAACACTGGAAGAATACCTGACTCGGTATGGCACCAAAAAAGATACTACGTCGCCCCCAGCTGGATAATATTCCGGCTTGGGGCCAAGACCTGCCCCCCTTGCTTCGCCGTCTGTACGCTGCCCGCGGTGTTACCTGCGACGAACAGTTAAGTTATACCCTCAGGCACCTTGCCTCACCCTTTGAGTTACGAGGCATTGACCGTGCCGTCGAGCTGCTCGCGGATGCTATAGCGCAAAACCAGAAGGTTCTTGTACTCGGGGACTTCGATGCGGACGGCGCCACCAGTACCGCTGTCGCCATGCTCGGGCTTTCCATGCTTGGTTTGCAGAGTATCGATTTTCGAGTGCCCAGCCGCTTCGCGGATGGTTATGGGTTGACCCCCGGCATCATCGAGCGCCTGCAGCAAGAAAGCGAACTGCCCGACCTTATGGTGACGGTAGACAACGGCATCTCTGCAGTTGAAGGGGTTAAGGCGGCCCGTAATCTGGGAATCAAGGTTCTGGTTACGGACCACCACCTGGCCGGCGAGGTGTTGCCAGATGCCGATGCCATCGTGAACCCCAACCAGCCCGGGTGCGCTTTTCTCAGTAAAAATGCCGCAGGCGTGGGCGTCATGTTCTACGTGCTCACGGCACTGCGCAAGAAGCTCCGGGAGGCCGGCAGGCTGCCACAGCCGGAGCCCAATCTGGGCACCCTGCTGGATTTGGTAGCGCTGGGCACCGTGGCCGATGTTGTTCCGCTGGACCATAACAACCGCATTTTTGTTGAACAGGGCCTGCGCCGCATTCGCCAAGGCGAAGCCCGCCCCGGAATTCTCGCGTTGCTGGAAGTTGCCGGCCGGGAATACGCAAATATTAGCTCTACCGACCTCGGGTTTGTGGTTGGCCCACGGCTTAATGCCGCGGGTAGGCTGGATGACATGAGCGTCGGCATTGCCTGCCTGCTGGCAGACAGTCCTGATGAAGCACGGCGGCTCGCCCGCGAGCTGGACACCTTTAATCGTGAACGGCGTACCATCGAAAAAGACATGAAAGCCCAGGCGCAGGATCTGCTCGCCTCCATGTCTCTGGATCTTGAAGGGCTCCCGTGGGGGCTGGTCTTGTTCGATCAGGATTGGCACCAGGGCGTTATCGGCATCCTCGCGGCCCGTATTCGGGAACAGACCAACAGGCCGACCATTGCGTTTGCCCCCGATGAAAATGGCGTAGATGTAAAAGGTTCTGCGCGATCAATTCCCGGGCTTCATATTCGCGATGTGTTGGCGATGGTCGATTCTCGCCATCCTGGGGTAATGAAAAAATTCGGCGGCCACGCCATGGCAGCGGGTATGACTTTGGCTCGCAGTGATTTTGATGCCTTTTGTCAGGCGTTTGATCGGGCGGTGAGGGATGTCTTGACTGCCGCCGATTTGGAGGCGGCCATCACCACTGACGGGCCGTTGAGTTCTGATGAGTTGTCGCTAGAAACGGCGGCTTTGCTCAAGCGCGCTGGCCCTTGGGGGCAGCATTTTCCGGAGCCTTTGTTTGATGGCGAGTTTCGAGTGGTGAGCCAGCGTATTGTTGGCGAAAATCACTTGAAGTTGGTTTTGCAGCCGGTTGATGGAAGCGGCATCATCGATGGTATAGCGTTCAATACGGGTCCAGAGGTTCCGGACTATACGCGTACGGGTGCTCGGGTAGTTTATAAGCCGGATGCTAATACGTTTCGTGGTCGGACTAATTTGCAGCTTTTGGTGAATTATTTGGAGCCGCTTTCTTAGCTGGCCTGGCTGCACAGATAGACCAGCGCTTCCACTATGCCAGCGAGCAACGGCTGATTTGCAGCCAAAAATCCGGTAGAATCCCGCCACAGTTTTACTTACCATTTTCCAACGCGAGTAAGGTTTTCATGGAAATTAATCCCATTGTGACGAAGATTAAAGAGCTTCGTGAGCGTACTGAATCGCTCAGGGGGTATCTTTGACTATGATCAGCGGAGTGAACGGCTGGTCGAAGTAGAGCGAGAGATGGAGATGCCCGCAGTGTGGGATGATCCTGAGCGCGCTCAGGCGCTGGGCAAGGAGCGCTCTGATCTTGATTTGATCGTCAGCACCATCGACAACCTCACAGTCGGCCTGTCCGATGCAAAGAGTCTGCTGGAAATGGCGGTTGAGGAAGATGACCCAGATACAGCAACCGAGATCGAGTCGGATCTGGAAGCGCTTGATGCCGAGCTTGAAAAACTTGAGTTCCGTCGTATGTTTTCCGGTGAGATGGACGCCAATAGCGCCTATCTTGAAATTCAGGCCGGCTCGGGGGGTACCGAGGCTCAGGATTGGGCAAATATGCTTCTGCGCATGTACCTGCGCTGGGCTGAACGTCGTGGTTTCAAGGCAGAGATTGTAGAGTTGCAGGAAGGTGATGTGGCTGGTGTGAAAAGTGCCACCATTCACATTCAGGGTGAGTATGCGTTCGGTTGGGCGCGTACGGAAACCGGCGTTCATCGCTTGGTTCGTAAATCGCCTTTCGACTCGGGTAATCGCCGCCATACGTCTTTTTCTTCGGTGTTTGTTTCGCCGGAGGTGGACGACAGTTTTGTGATTGAGATTAACCCGTCAGATTTGCGGGTGGATGTTTATCGTGCTTCTGGCGCGGGTGGCCAGCACGTTAACCGGACGGAATCTGCGGTGCGTTTGACCCACAACCCAACGGGTATTGTTGTGGCCTGTCAGGCCGGCCGAAGCCAGCATCAGAACAAAGATCAGGCTATGAAGCAGCTTAAAGCCAAGCTGTATGAGCGTGAGATTCAGGAACGTAACGCCGAGAAGCAGAAAGCCGAAGACGCAAAATCCGATATTGGTTGGGGCAGCCAGATTCGCTCCTACGTACTGGATGATGGCCGCATTAAGGATTTGCGTACCAAAGTTGAAACCAGCAGCATCCAATCGGTGTTGGATGGTGATATCGACAAGTTCATCGAAGCCAGCCTGAAGATGGCGCTGTAATCAGCGCCATTACCAAGCCAACCCGGACACCCTGATTTTCTAGTGAGCCAACATGACTGAACACACCAAGAATGCACCGCCAGAGGACAACAAGCTGATTGCTGAGCGCCGCGCCAAGCTGTCAGAGCTGCGTGAGAAGGGCAATCCGTTCCCCAATGACTTCCGCCGCGATGCCACCGCCGCCGAATTGCAGGCGAAATACGGTGACTATAGCAAAGAAGAGCTGGAGTCCATGGGCATTAAGGTTGCCATTGCAGGCCGCATGATGCTTGACCGAAAAGCATTCAAAGTGGTTCAGGACATGACTGGCCGCATGCAAATTTATGCGACCAAAGATGTGCAGAAGGATACCAAGCACTGGGATCTGGGGGATATTGTTGGTGTGCAGGGCAACCTGACCAAATCCGGTAAGGGCGACCTTTACGTGACTATGGATGAGTATGTGTTGCTCACCAAGTCTCTGCGCCCGCTGCCGGAGAAGCACAAAGGCCTAACGGATACTGAAACCCGTTACCGTCAGCGGTATGTGGATTTGATGGTGAACGAAGACAGCCGCCGGGTGTTCCTTGCGCGCTCGAAGATCATTACCACCATGCGTCAGTTCTTTGCAGACCGGGACTTCATTGAAGTTGAAACTCCCATGCTACAGGTGATTCCCGGTGGCGCGACTGCGCGGCCATTTGTTACCCACCACAATGCGTTGGGTATGGACATGTACTTGCGTGTTGCACCGGAGCTTTTCCTGAAGCGGCTGGTTGTGGGTGGCTTTGAGCGGGTATTCGAAATAAACCGTAATTTCCGGAACGAGGGGCTTTCTACCCGCCATAATCCGGAATTTACCATGGTCGAATTCTATCAGGCGTATGCCGATTACAACGATCTGATGGACCTCACTGAAGACATGCTGCGCGTTATCACGGAGCAGGTTTTGGGTAGCACCACGGTAGTGAATACGCGCACGCTGGCCGACGGTACTGAAGAGCGTCTTGAGTACGACTTTGGCAAGTCCTTTGAGCGCCTGACGGTTGTGGATGCCATCCTGCGCTACGCTCCGGATGTGAAAGCCGAACAGTTGACGGACGACGCATCAGCGCGGCAGGTTGCCAAAGATCTAGGTATTCACGTGAAAGCTGGTTGGGGACTGGGCAGGGTACAGATCGAAATTTTTGAGGCGACGGCAGAGCATCGTTTGATGCAGCCAACGTTCATTACCGAGTATCCGAAAGAAGTATCCCCGCTGGCACGTTGCAAAGATAGCAATCCGTTTGTGACTGAGCGCTTTGAGTTCTTCGTGGGTGGTCGTGAGATTGCCAACGGATTCTCCGAGCTTAACGATGCGGAAGACCAAGCAGAGCGCTTCCGGGCTCAAGTTGCGGAGAAAGACGCCGGCGACGACGAGGCTATGTTCTACGACGAAGATTATGTGACGGCTCTGGAATATGGCTTGCCGCCTACTGCGGGCGAGGGCATTGGCATTGATCGTTTGGCAATGCTGCTGACCAATTCACCGTCCATCCGCGACGTTATACTGTTCCCGGCCATGCGCCCAGAGCATAAAGTGGAGAGTGCGAAAGGCGCGCGCGCGGAAGGTAAAGAGTAGTCATGCACCCGGTTGAGGTACTGGCAAGTCATCTCAGGCCTGACCGGGGCTGGAAAGAACACCTCGAAGACGAATTTCGTCAGCCCTACATGCAGGCGTTGGCGGAATTTCTGACTGCTGAAGAAAGCGCCGGGAAGGTTCTCTTTCCGGCCAGCTCCCATTGTTTCAATGCCCTGAACAGCACGCCTCTTGATCAGGTGCGTGTTGTTATTCTGGGGCAGGACCCCTATCACGGCCCGGGTCAGGCCCATGGCCTGTGTTTTTCAGTCAGGCCGGACGTTCCCCCGCCACCTTCGCTCGTCAATATGTTCAAAGAGATCCAGAGTGATTTGGGTATCGCGCCGCCAGATCACGGCTACCTGCAGCCTTGGGCGGAGCAGGGCGTTTTGCTGCTTAACAGTGTGCTTACGGTGGCTCAGGGCCAAGCGGGTGCGCATCAGGGCAAAGGTTGGGAGACGTTTACGGATCGCGTAATCGAAACCGTGAATCGTGAATGTGAAGGTGTAGTGTTTTTACTTTGGGGTAATTACGCCAAGAAGAAAGGCCAGCACATTGATCGTAACCGGCATTTGGTGCTGGAGGGGCCGCATCCGTCACCGCTCAGTGCATATCGCGGTTTCTTTGGCTGCAAACATTTCTCCCAGGCCAATGAATGGCTCCGGGAGCAAGGGCAGGGGCCAGTAAACTGGGAATTGCCTTCTAAAAAAGAGCTAAACGTCAGTTATTGAAGCAGCGCCATTGCTGCTTCCATCTGGGCGTTGAGATCTTCTTCTTCGCTCATATCCATATTCGGATCTATGCCAAGGCGGCCGAAAGCTGAAATTTTAGACCAGTCCATTTCAGCCCAAGGGTGCTTAGAGCCGGCAACCAGCTGAAGATTGGCGATCATCACCAGATCTGCATAGTCTGCTGTGGGCACATCTCTTTGGAAACTGGCGAATTCCAACGGAACGTTCTGCAGGTCTTTCGGGAAATTCCACTTTTTAAGAATAGTCGCACCGATTCTTGGGTGCAGTTCCTCAATGACGTTATCCAGCATGATGCTACTGATCTGCACCTCTTCGTCTTCCACGTAGCGAAGGATGGGCAGCACGCCAATCAAGTGCACCAAGCCGGCCAGTGTGGCCTGATCTGGCTTCAGTTTTGTGTAGTGCTGAGCCAGTACGTGGCAAACGCCAGCTACTTCAGTGCTGGCCTGCCATGTTGCGCGCAAGCGCTTGTCGATCATGTCTGAGGTCGCCTGGAACATCTGCTGCATGGCCAGGCCCATAGCCAGGTTGCTGGTGTAGGCCATGCCGAGCCGGCTTACGGCCATGTTCAGGTTCTCTATCGCGCGGTTACCCCGAAAAAGTGGGCTGTTACACACGCGAATGATGCGAGCAGAGAGTGCCGTGTCGTTGCTGATAACCTTAACCAGGTCACCAATGGCGGAGTCTTCAGACTCAGCGATTTCACGTACCTGAAGCGCGGCTTCGGGCAGTGTGGGGAGTACCAGTTTGTCGTTTTCGATGGCGGCTGTAAGATCCGCTTTAATGGTTTCAGAAATATTCGACATGGTTTGGTATGGATCCGCTTGTCAGTTCGGGAGGCCCGCTGTGTTATTAGGCATACACCCGAAGATCAGAATGGTGAACTCTATTTATAGCAAATTCTGGCAAGTTTGCCTGTCAACTTATGTATCCTTTGGTGCACTGACTTCCCGTTCGGTAACGGTGTAGGGCAGAGGTTGATGCTGTAGAACCACCTCTGGCAAGCCATCTGCAGTCAGTTTTTCGTCGGCGGCGCTATGCTTGATGACTGCAAGCAATTCACAGGAACCATCATTGAAACCGACTGCATTGACCACGTCGCCCACTGAGCGTTCGCCCGCCATGATGGACGTTCCGGGCGTAGGTATGGCGTCGGCTTTAGCTATGCGGAAGCGAAACAGGCTTTTTTTGAGCTGCCCGAGAAAATGCATCCGCGCGATGATTTCCTGGCCGGTGTAACAGCCTTTCTTAAAATGCACGCCGCCCAGGTGTTGCCAGTTGAGCATTTGCGGCACATAGGAGTCGCTGTTCGTGGTGTTCAGCACGGGTACGCCCGCCGCAATTTCAGATGCCTGCCAGTCGGCAAGCGTCTTCTCTGGAATGCTATTCAGCTCCAGATCGCTTTTGGTGGGTTGCCACAACTCAAAGCGGGGCAGCCCTTCACCTGTGTTTTCAGTCCGGATTAGGAATCCTGAACCCAGTGCCAGAGTGTCCCCCGGGGATGCCAGGCTGTCCAAGCCATCCCCAGCTAGGCTCGACGCAGCTTCATTGCCCAGCAGTGCGATGATGTGTCCCTCGGTTTGTGCCGCCATGGATGTGCCGCGAAAGAGCATCATGTATTTGCGCAGGTGAGCCATGATCGGCTCGGCCAGTTCGGCCGGCAGATCCATCAGTACGTCGTTACCATCCCGTACCAGTCGTGTTAGGCAGTAAGCCCGGCCTTTGGGCGTCGCAGCTGCGGCGCGGGGCGATGTACCGGCTTTAACGTCATCAAGGTTTTGGCTTAGTTGGCCCTGCAGGAACTTGTCAGTACCCGGGCCGGAGATGCGAACCAGAACACGATTGGTCAGCACAATGCGGCCCGAAACCGGGGGTGGAAATTCGGCTGATGCGTAAACAGGCGTGGCTGAAACAGGTGTTTCTGTACCAGTCATGGGAGAACTCCGGGCAAAATGCTATTCAAATGATTGCTGAGCGCGGCCCAGTCGGAGCCACATTCTCAGGCGACGAAACTGATCTTCCGATACGTTACCGGCAACCCGCATGCCCGAGAGTAACACAACCGGGTACGAAGCAGATCTGGCGGCTATTGGCTGTAGTTTCAAGAGCACAATCGTTGAACTGATGCGGCTCGACGGGCAGGCACTCACAGCCAGCGTTTGCCCATTTCCGAGTCGTGCGTAGAGGGTGTTCTGATCCAGGTGCAGCCCCAGAACGGCCGACGGCCCCGCGAGTAAGCCGTTTAGTCGGTACTGAAATATTGCGCCCGCGAGGGTCAGCGGGGCCAGTGCGTACATCCAGTTTTTGCCAGACGCGCCGGCAATCAGTACGAAGGCACTGGCAATCAGCCATGGTGCAGCGGCCAGACAGCCTACTGCACCACAGCGTGATAATGTTAGGTCAATCTGGTTGGACACGGGAAAGAATGATGTCAACGATGCGCTGGAGATCTGCATCGTCCGGACGGCTGCGCTGCATGAACCACTCGAACATGTCGACGTCTTCACAAGTCAGGAGTTTGCTGTAGCGCGCCTGATCTTCCGCATTCAGATCCCGGTAGGCTTCTTCCAGAAACGGAATTAGCAACACATCCAGTTCCAGCATGCCGCGGCGGCTATGCCACCAAAGACGATTGAAGTCTGAGTTGTCCGCAGGGGCTTTGGGGTCTTGCATAGTTGCTCTCTTTGTTACTCTCTTAGTTTCTCTTTTCGTTACGCGCTTAGCTGCTGTCTTTACTGAGACGGGGTTCTGTAGGTCGTTGGTATCAGTACGGTATCACGAGCCTCGTGCAGTAGTCCCGGATAATCCAGTGTGTAATGCAGGCCCCGGCTTTCCTTGCGTTGCAGCGCTGAGCAGATAATTAGATCAGACACGGTTACCAGGTTTCTCAGCTCCAGCAGGTCGTTGGTTACCCGATAGTTGCTGTAAAACTCGCCGATTTCTCCTGATAAGAGATCCACCCTGTGTTTTGCCCGTTGCAAACGTTTGGTTGTGCGTACAATGCCCACGTAGTCCCACATAAAGTGCCGCAATTCGTCCCAGTTGTGGGAAATCACAACATCTTCATCTGAATCCCGCACCTGGCTTTCATCCCATGCCGGGGCATCTGGTGGGGGCGGGATATCGGCCTCCCGGCGCGCAATATCGATGGCAGCTGCCCGGCCATAAACCAGACATTCCAGTAGCGAGTTGCTGGCCATGCGGTTGGCGCCGTGAAGCCCAGTAAACCCGGCTTCACCTACCACGTAGAGCTGATTGATATCGGTGCGTGCCCGTTCATCACTGACAATGCCACCACAGGTATAGTGGGCTGCCGGGACCACGGGAATGGGTTCGCGGGTAATATCGATGCCAAACTCTAGGCACTTTTCATAAATAGTCGGGAAATGATGACGGATAAAGTCTGCCGGTTTGTGGCTTATATCCAGTAATAGGTGGTCTGCGCCCAGCCGTTTCATCTCGTGGTCGATGGCGCGGGCGACTATGTCACGGGGCGCTAGCTCTCCGCGCTTGTCAAAGCGATCCATGAAACGGGAGCCGTCAGGCAGTTTTAATAACCCGCCTTCACCCCTTACTGCTTCGGTCACCAGGAACGATTTGGCGTGAGGATGGTACAGACAGGTTGGGTGGAACTGGTTGAACTCCATGTTGGCAACACGGCAGCCGGCACGCCAGGCCATGGCAATGCCATCTCCGGATGCGCCGTCTGGGTTCGTGGTGTACCGATACGCCTTGGAGGCGCCACCCGTTGCAATCACGGTGAAGCGCGCGCGGAACAGTTCCACATGGTTATCTTCAAGGTTCAATATATAAGCGCCCACGCAGCGGTTGCCCGGTAATGCCAGCTTGCGGTTGGTGATCAGATCCACGGCAACACGGCGGGACCTGAGCTCGATGTTTGGCCGAGCTTGGGCTTGGGCGGTCAACGTTGTGGATACGGCATGGCCGGTGGCATCAGCGGCATGAATAATACGCCGGTGACTGTGACCGCCTTCGCGAGTGAGGTGAAGCTGGGCGTCTGTGTCTCGGGTAAAGTCAACGCCGTTCTCAATAAGCCATTCAATGCTCTTTTTGCTGTGCTCTACGGTAAACCGCACGGCCTCTTCATTGCACAGGCCCCCGCCTGCAATCAGCGTATCCTGCACATGGTTTTCGGTGGAATCCTGGTCGTCCAGAACGGCGGCTATGCCGCCCTGGGCCCAAAGTGTGGCGCCGCTGCTGATGTCGGCTTTGCTAACAACGCATACCTTCAAATGCTGCGGAAGATTAAGCGCAACGGTCAGGCCGGCAGCGCCGCTGCCGATAATGAGAACATCGTATTCATAGGACTGTGGCATCGTGTCGTTATCGCAGGCCATAATGTAGACGTGTATTGAACTAAACTTTACGCTTGCTGTCTACTTGGCCTGACAGATGATCTGCCTTAAATGGCGGATCGTCCTTTCATAAACGGGCGCCGGATAGAGAGCATGTACCATCAGAAACTCGTATCGGCCGAAAAACTGGCCATGAAACCAGAGAGTACCGGCGCAGCGCCCATGGCCCCCAATGACCAAAAAGAAGCTGAGCTCTCAGACCGCCAGACCGATTTGCAACTTGTTCGCAAAGTTCGGAACGGGGATCGTGCAGCCTTTGATTTGCTGGTTGTTAAGTACCAGTCGAGGGTGGCTTCTATTATCAGTCGGTACGTTTACGACAGTCAGGAAGTCATGGATCTTTCCCAGGAAACGTTCATCAAGGCTTACCGGGCCATTGAGCGTTTCCGTGGTGACAGTGCCTTCTATACCTGGCTGTACCGCATCGCAGTAAATACCGCCAAGAATTATCTTGAATCCCGCAGTCGCAGGCCTCAGGGAACGGCTGATTCGGCTGAAGCAGAAAATTATGATGACGGCAGGCGGTTGCGCGATATTGCTTCGCCCGAACGTTTGCTGCAACGCGATCAGTTACAAAATGAACTCAGTAACGCGATAGCCTCTTTGCCAGAGGAGCTGCGGTCGGCATTCTTGCTGCGAGAGCATGACGGCCTTAGCTATGAGGATATTGCGCGAATTCTGGAGTGTCCCATTGGGACCGTGCGCTCGCGTATCTTTCGGGCCCGAGATGCTGTTGATCGGCACTTGGGCCCCTTGCTAAACCATTCTGTTACGTAATTGAAGGTGCATCCTATGGATGATCGTCTCCGAGAAACACTGTCTGCCATGATGGACGATGAAGCCGACGAGCTTTCAGTTCGGCGCCTACTATGCCATGAGGATCAGGGCCACGTGCGAGATCAGTGGCAGCGATGGCAGGGTATCCATGACCTGATGCACAGAGGCCATTCGCCAGCTGACGGCGTGGATGTTAGTGCAGCGGTGCGCGAAAGGTTAAATGGCCGCGCTCATTTGCGAACACCTGGCGTTGTTGTGGGTCGAGAGGTGTCGCAGCCGTGGCGCTGGTCTGCCGTTGCAATGGTCACGACCGCTTTACTGGTAGGGTTTGGTGCCGGGGCTGGCTGGGAATCGGGAGAGCCTTCCGCTGAAGCACTGGCGTCTGCCATCGCAACAGAACCAGCCGGTGCTGTGTATTCTGGTGAAGTCGCACCGGTTCAAGAGGTGGCCCTGCAGGGGCTTGATAAGCAACAGTGGGAATACATGAACCGCTATCTGCTTGAACATGCTCAGCATAACAGTGTCGGTGCCGGGCAGGGCTCGGTGGGCTATGCCCGTCTTGTTAGTGCTAGCGGCGATCACTGATTGAGAGCCATAAAGGTGCACATGAGCAAAGCTCGTTACTTCAGCCTGAACTTGACTAGCCGGTTATTGCCTAGGCTTCTTGCGCTTATGTTGGCTATGGCCATGCCGGCTTATGGGGTTGCGCAGGAAAAAACAGCGGCCTACTGGCTGGAACAGTTAGGGCCTGCTCTGAACATGACATCTTATCGCGGTGTGTTCGTGTACGCTAGGGGCTCCAGCGTACATTCCATGCAGATAGCCCATCGTTACCTTAATGGAATTGTGGAGGAGCGCCTGGTTTTGCAGGATGGGGGCCGTGGGGAGATTGTGCGGCGGGGTATGAATGTGGTTTGCGTGCTGCCTGAGCAGGGCAAGGTACGGTTGGAGCAGATCATCCCTTCCGGTCCGTTTGCAGAGGCGTTTACTAGTCAACTTATTCCCGTAAGCCGTTGGTATAGTGCCGAATTGCAGGGTGAAGGCCGTGTTGCCGGCTACGATGTGGTGACTGTGGCGCTGACGGCCAAAGATCAACATAGGTACAGCCATCGTCTGTGGCTGGAAAAGTCCACCGGACTGTTGGTGAAAAGCAACGTGCGAGCAGCTAGTGGCGAAGTGCTGGAGCATTTCCAGTTCACCAATCTCGAGATTACCGACGATATTCCGGATAGCGAGTTCGAAATCCGCTCTGAAGGCCGTGAGATCTCCCGCGCCCTGAATGACACAGGTGCTCAGGACGAATTTTCAAGCACAGCGCGTTTGCATGGCTGGCATCTTGATTGGCGCCCGGACGGTTTTGAACCTGCCGCAGCGCCTAGTTCTGGCAAGGGCCAAACCGTTGCGTTTTCAGACGGGCTGGCGGCATTTTCTGTGTTTGTTGAGCCCACGGGCTCAGTGAGTATGCCCACGGGCGCTTCGCGCATAGGCGCAACAACGATCTATATGCGCCAGTTGCAGAGCGGAAACAGGGCATTTCTGGTGACCGTTGTGGGTGAACTTCCACCCACTTCGGCCCGCCAAGTTGCCGAATCCGTGCGAATTGACGAAGCTTTCGCTTTGGGTGCGGGTGAGCAATGATTACAGAGTCTGGAAAAGTCGTTGCCGTTACCGGTGAACATGCTTGGGTTCAGACCATTCGCACCAGCGCTTGCCAGAGCTGTGCGGCACGCAATGGCTGCGGACAAAAGATGCTGGCTTCAGCGACCGGTGGCCGGGCTAATCAGGTTCGCGTATTTAATTCCGTGAATGCCTGTGTCGGCGAAGAGGTGACACTTGGCATTGATGAAAGCGCTCTCCTAGGCGCTTCGTTGCTGGTGTATGCTCTTCCGTTATTGCTTATGGTGATGGCGAGTATGATTGGACATCATTTGTCCGATGGCAGTGATTTCGCAGCTATGTTGGGCGCTGCGGCCGGTCTTGCATCGGGCTTTCTGATAAGCCGACAATTACAACGCGGGAATGCCGGAGGTTTTGAGCCCAGACTGCTCCGGGTGAACCGTATCCCGGCTGGAATGGTTGCTCATCCCGACTCGCCAACATGACACACAGGGGATTCTGACATGCTAAAAACCACAACCGCAGTTAGCCGGTTTTCCCCGGCACCACTCGCTCAGAAGGTGCTGGGTTCACTGATGCTGACGCTGCTCGCTATCGTATTGATGACATGGGGCCAAGCGGGTTTCGCGCAAGGATTGCCAGATTTTACCGGGCTAGTTGAGGAAAATGCGGGTGCGGTCGTTAATATAAGCACCACCAGTACGCCTGCTCCTGCTGCCGAAAATAAGCGTTTTCACGGTTTACCCTTTGATGAGCGGCAGCTCGATCAGTTGCCAGAGTTCTTCCAGGAATTCTTTCGCGGCCCTCAGTCCCCTTTCGGCGGTGCACCGGGTAACTCTCAGCCGAGTCGCTCCATGGGGTCGGGGTTTATTGTGTCTGCTGACGGTTATGTGCTAACCAATAACCATGTGGTTGAAGGCGCTGATGAGATTATCGTTAGGCTGAATGATCGCCGTGAGCTGCCGGCAACACTCGTTGGCACAGATCCTCGGTCGGACATGGCCGTTTTGAAAATTGAGAATGGGGCTGACCTGCCCGTTGTGAAAACAGGGCGCTCCAAAGACTTGAAGGTTGGCGAATGGGTGTTTGCGATCGGCTCACCGTTTGGCTTTGATTACACGGTTACAGCCGGCATCGTCAGCGCACTGGGTCGCTCGCTCCCATCAGAAAATTACGTTCCGTTTATCCAGACCGATGTGGCCATCAACCCAGGTAACTCTGGTGGCCCGCTATTTAATCTCGACGGTGAAGTGATCGGTATTAACTCGCAGATCTACACCCGCTCAGGGGGATTTATGGGCGTTTCTTTTGCCATCCCCATTGACGATGCCATGAGCGTGTTTCGCCAGATTCGGGACAACGGCGCGGTATCCCGTGGCTGGTTGGGCGTTCTGATTCAGGAAGTGAATCGTGATTTGGCAGAATCGTTCGGGCTCAAGCGCCCTAGAGGCGCGCTGATTGCCGAAGTTATGGACGGTTCCCCGGCTCAGGGAGGCGGCTTGCAGTCTGGTGACATAGTTCTTAAATACGATGGCGACGATGTTCAGCTTTCGTCGGATCTGCCGCCCTTAGTGGGTCGTACCCCGGTGGGTGAAACGGCGCACCTTACCGTTCTTCGTGGCGGAAAAGAAATCACGCTCAATGTGGAAATTGGCAGGCTGCCGGACGAAAATAACGCTCAGCAACCGGCTTCTTCTGACGGTGGTTCAATCACTTCGCCCTTGGGGCTGATTGTTGAACCTTTGCCATCCGACTTGGCCGATTCTATGGGCGTATCCGGCGGTGTTGTCGTAACGGGTGTAAACAGAGGGCCGGCATACAATGCCGGCATTCGCGCCCAAGATGTGATCACCGAGATCAACAGAAAAACGGTGTCGTCGGTTGAGGATTTCCAAAAAGCGATCGAAACACTGCCAGAGGGGCGGGCGGTATCCGTTCGGGTAGTACGCCAGGGCAGGGCAATATATTTGGTAATGAAGCCCTGATAGTATCGGCCAGAACGATCATCGTATTATTACCGAAAGCCTCCAGGCATGATGTTAAAAACGACAGACTTGGAGGCTTTTGCTATACTGCCCGGCGTCGATAATAAGAGCGGTCACGGAATGGACCAGGTTGTTTTATGAACAGAAAGGATCTCCCCCTCCTGCAACTTTTGAAACCCCGTAATGCTTGGCTCGCTTGGCTGCTTTTGGTCGTGGCGATCGCGGTAACCGTTATGTCCTGGCAATTTTCGGTCCGGTTGGTAGACGATCGCACTGAAGCCAGGTTTCGGACCCAGGCGCTGCAATTGAAAACCGCCATTGAGGAACGCTTGCTTAACTATGAGCAGGTCCTTGCAGGCAGTGCCGGCCTTTTTTCGGTCGCCGGCGAAGTTTCCCGTGAACAGTGGCGTGAATATGTTCACAAGGTTGATATCAATCGTTATTATCCGGGCATACAGGGCATAGGGTACGTTGAGCGTATTGAGGTACGGGAGATGGCCGATCACATTGCGTCGGTGCGCGCAGAGGGTGTGTACAAATATTTGGTTAAGCCACTGGGAGTCGGCCCTTTTTATTACCCCATGGTGTATCTGGAGCCTGGCACCGTAAGCAACCGGAAAGCACTGGGCTATGATGCGTTCAGTGACCCGGTTCACCGAAAAGCCATGGAGCGGTCGCGGGACAGTGCCATTCCGACGGTAACGGCCAAAGTGATTCTGATACAAGAAGAGTTGGCGGAAGGGCAAGCCAGTTTCCTTATGTACTACCCGGTTTATCAGGGTGGGCAGGTGCCGGAAATACGGTCCGAGCGCCGCATGATGTTGGCGGGTTTTGTATTCAGTGCGTTTCGTATGAACAACCTGTTTGACGGCATCATCGGACTGATTTCACCGTTTCTTGATGTCCGTATCTACGATAATGGCGTAGATGCTCGCGAAAACCTGATGTACGGCTCAAACCTCGGCTCTCTGGACAATGAGTTCAGCTTCGACATGAGCCAGACCGTAAGCCACGGTGGGCGGGACTGGCTGCTGCAAACCCGTTCAACTCCTGCCTTCGACTATCTGGCGTCAGATCCGCGCCCGTCGATTGTGCTTGGCAGCGGTGTCGCTATCAGCCTGCTGCTGTTTGTTGTAGCGCTGGTGCTGATTCGTTCGCGCCTCATGGCTCAAATTAGTGAAGGGCGTTGTCGTGCCATTACAGAGGGGGCCGCCAATGTAACTCTGGTTATGGACGAAGTGGGTATGCCCCTTTATGCCAGCCCGTCCAGTTTTGACATTCTCGGATTTGACCCAAGCGAAGTGCAGGTGCTTGCACTGGAAGGCCTTGTGCACGAAGACGACTGGCCGCAGCTGAAACAGGGGTTTGATGACGCAGTTCAGGCACCGGGTAAGCAGATGCCCGTTATCCGGGCGCGCATCCGCGACGCAGCGGACAACTGGCGCGATATGGAAGGTACCTATACCGACATGCTGATGGTACCCGGCGTAACGGGGGTGGTGCTTAGCCTGCGTGACATGACCCAGCTGAAAGCCGCCCAATCTGAACTGCACCGGTTGGCGTTTTACGACCCTCTTACGGGGCTTGCTAACCGTCAGCTGTTCCGTGATCGCCTCAACAATGTGGTGCGTCGGAGCCGCAGAAGCGGTGAGCCTGCGGCCTTAATGTTCCTGGATCTTGATGGCTTTAAGCGTATTAACGATACGCTTGGTCATGACGCCGGTGACGAACTTCTGCGACAAGTGGCGCAGTGGCTTGAGGGCTGTGTGCGTGAAGAGGATTCCGTGGCCAGGCTTGGTGGTGATGAATTTGTTGTGCTGCTCCCACAAATCAGTGGCACAGATGCGGCCGCGAAGGTTGCAGAAACCATTCTGCGTAGGCTGTGCCAGCGGATTCGCCTGAGCGATCATGAGGTGGGTATTACCGTCAGTATCGGTATCACCATGATCCTTCATGATAGTGAAGACCCGGGCGCCCTGATGAAGTTTGCTGATTTGGCCATGTATCGAGCCAAAGAACTGGGTAGAAATACCTATCAATTCTTTACTCCGGCGATGAATATCAAAGCTGCGCGCCGGCTGCTGCAACAGGAGGAGCTGGCGAGTGCGCTGGAAGGTGACCGTTTTGTTCTACATTACCAGCCCAAAATAGATCTAGTCAGTAAGCGGGTGATTGGTGTGGAGGCGTTCCTTCGCTGGCATCATCCGGAAAAAGGTCTGGTCTCGGCGCAACAATTCATTGGTCTGGCGGAAGAAACCGGGCTGATTGTGCGCCTGGGCGAAATGGCGCTGCGCCAAGCCTGTATTCAGATACAGGCACTGGAGCGGGCGGGCTTTGAAGCTTTGAAGATGGCGGTAAACCTGTCGGTTCGGCAGGTTACAGATTCCCGTTTTCTTGAGATGGTTCGGCAGGTGATTACCGAAACCGGTGTCTCCCCTGAAAAGCTTGAACTGGAAATGCCGGTGGAATTATTGAATGAAGACCCACGTATGTTGCGCGAGCTTCTTGTGTCGCTCAATGATCTGGGCGTTTGCCTGATACTAGATGATTTTGGAGCTGGATCGTGTTCTCTTGTTGCGTTGCAGCAGCTTCCCCTCGATGTCATAAAAATTGATCACCGCTTTATCCGCGATATTCCGTACAATGTCAGTGCAACAGATGTGGCGTCTGCGGTTATTGCGCTGGCGCAAAAACTCCATCTTACGGTTGTGGCTGAAGGTGTAGAAACACCGCAGCAGTTGAGCTTCCTGAAATCGGCCGGGTGTACCCAGTGCCAGGGCAATCTGTTTAGCTACCCGCTGGACGAAGATGCGCTGATTGGCTTCTTGATCCGGCAGTATGAACGGCCGCTTATTTCCTGATCATGGCAATGGTGGCCGGTAACCGGTAAAATCACGCCGGCCCCGGATTGCGGTAGCGGCCTCTCCGGGCTCAATCCTTCGTCTTTTTATGAGTATTCATTGTCTGTGACTGAACTGAGCCGAATCCGTAACTTCTCCATTATCGCCCACATTGACCACGGCAAATCCACCCTTGCAGACCGTTTTATCCAGGTTTGCGGAGGTCTGACCAAACGGGAGATGGCCGAACAGGTGCTGGACTCCATGGACCTGGAGCGAGAGCGGGGCATCACCATTAAGGCCCAGTGCGTCACGCTGAATTACACAGCGCGGGACGGCCAAGAATACAAGTTGAACTTCATCGACACGCCAGGTCACGTGGATTTCTCCTATGAGGTGTCACGGTCTCTGTACGCATGTGAAGGCGCGCTACTGGTTGTAGATGCCGGCCAGGGGGTGGAAGCCCAGTCGGTTGCCAACTGCTACACCGCCATCGAGCAGGGCTTGGAAGTTGTGCCGGTTCTGAACAAGATGGACCTGCCCCAAGCTGAGCCAGAGCGGGTCGCCGCAGAAATAGAAGACATTATCGGTATTGATGCCTCGAACGCAGTACGTTGCTCGGCCAAGAGCGGCATGGGTGTTGAAGACGTTCTGGAAGACCTTATTCAGAAAATACCGCCACCTCAGGGTGATCGTGCGGCTCCGTTGCAGGCGCTGATCATCGATTCCTGGTTCGATAACTATCTGGGTGTTGTCTCTCTTGTCCGGGTTACCCAGGGCATTTTGAAAAAAGGCGACAAGATCGTTATAAAATCCACGGGCAAGGCGTGGAATGCGGATAAAGTAGGGATTTTTAACCCTAAACCTTACGATACCAACATATTGGAGGCCGGCGACGTAGGTTTTGTTGTTGCTGGTATCAAGGATATACACGGTTCGCCTGTGGGTGACACCATTGTGCATCACAAGTTTGCCGCAGACACGCCGATATTGCCGGGGTTCAAGAAGATTCAGCCGCAGGTTTATGCCGGCCTGTTCCCGGTAAGCGCTGACGACTACAACGATTTCCGCGACGCGCTGGAAAAACTCACACTGAACGACGCCTCACTGTTTTATGAACCTGAAAGCTCCGACGCTCTGGGCTTTGGATTTCGCTGTGGTTTCTTGGGCATGCTGCACATGGAGATCATTCAGGAGCGGCTGGAGCGTGAATACGATATTAATCTGATTACCACCGCGCCCACGGTTATATACGAAGTGCTGAACCACCAGGGCGTGACGCTGTCGGTAGACAGCCCCTCAAAATTGCCGGATATGGGCTCGATTGAGGAAATGCGTGAGCCCATCGTGGAAGCGAACATTCTGGTGCCCCAAGAGCACCTAGGTAACGTGATTGCCCTGTGTGAAGAAAAGCGCGGGGTTCAGAAGCATATGCACTTTACGACCAACCAGGTGCAGTTGACCTATGAGATTCCGATGGCAGAGGTGGTGCTCGATTTCTTTGATCGTATCAAATCGGCCAGCCGCGGATTTGCCTCACTGGACTACCACTTCATACGTTTCCAGCAGGCGAACCTTGTGCGTCTTGATGTGCTCATAAACGGCGAGCGCGTAGATGCTCTGGCCCTGATCGTTCATAAAGAACAGGCGAACTACAAGGGCCGTCAGCTCGTTGAAAAAATGAAAGAGCTGATTCCTCGGCAGATGTTTGATATCGCAATTCAGGCCGCCATTGGTAACCAGATTGTGTCGAGAGTCAGTGTGAAAGCACTGCGCAAAAACGTAACCGCAAAATGTTATGGCGGTGATATCAGCCGCAAGAAAAAGCTGCTCCAGAAGCAGAAGGCAGGCAAAAAACGTATGAAGCAGCTGGGTAATGTTGAGGTGCCTCAGGAAGCGTTCCTTGCCGTATTGAAAATCGATAATTAAAAGGCATCTGGATGGATATTGATTTTCCACTGGTTCTGGTTGTTCTGACCTTCGTGTCCGGACTGATCTGGCTGGCAGACATACTGTTTTTTCGTAAGCGTCGCCTTGCTGCGTCCCCAACGAACGTTGCAAATGAGGAAGACGAGCCCAAAGAACCCTATCTGGTCGATCTCAGCCGCTCGTTTTTCCCGGTACTGGCGGTCGTGTTGGTACTCCGATCGTTTCTGGTGGAGCCCTTCCAGATACCCTCTGGCTCCATGCTGCCGACGCTTGAAGTGGGTGATTTCATTCTGGTTAACAAGTATGCCTATGGCCTACGCTTGCCGGTTATCGGAACCAAGATTCTGGATGTTGGGGATCCCGAACGGGGTGATGTGATGGTATTCCGTTACCCAGTAGACGGCGAAACCAACTACATCAAGCGCGTGATAGGCCTTCCAGGTGATACAGTGCGTTATCGTGACAAGAAGCTTTTTATAAACGATCAGATAATTGAGAGTGAGTTTGTTGTGCGCTTGCCGCCGGTGGAAGTGCGCAGGGAAGATCTGGGTGCGATAGAGCACGATATTTTCCACACGATGGGGCGCTCGGGTGTTGCTGGAGAGGGTGAATGGCAGATCCCCGAAGGCGAGTATTTCATGATGGGTGATAACCGTGATAACAGTAACGACAGCCGTTACTGGGGCACGGTTCCGGATGAGTTGATTGTGGGCAAGGCCTTTGCAATCTGGATGCACTGGACGTCTATCACCAGTTTGCCATCCTTCAAGCGTGTTGGCGGTATTGAGTAATTCTGACTATTTTGGAGTTCAGTTGTAATGAAGAAAAATAATCTCTCCGCCATGAATCGCCAAGGCGGTGCTTCCGCGCTTGTTATCCTAATCATGGTGCTGTTTTTCGGCAGTTTGCTCTCCCTAGTTATCAAAGTCGGGCCAACTTACATGGATGACCTTACGATTCAGGAGGCACTTGAGAGCTTGGACGGCACAGCGGGTTTGTCGCAAATGGGGCCGGCGCAAGTTCGGACGCTGATCAACAAGCGTCTGAGCGTTAATAATATCCGTGGTTTTGATGCCAAGGATATTTCCGTTGATAAAGACGGTGGGCTTGTGTTGATCAATGTGGACTATGAAGTGCGTAATAACCTCATCCGTAACCTGGATACTGTGGTGCATTTTCAACACAGTTATGAGATGAAGGGCAAGTGAGCTCACAGCCGGATCTGGATCATTTACAGCGACGTATTGGTTATCAGTTTAGGTCGCCGGAGCGCCTTATGTTGGCGCTTACGCATCGGAGTTTTGGCAACCAGAATAATGAGCGGTTGGAGTTTCTCGGCGACTCCATCGTTAACATGGTTATCGCAGAGAATCTGTTTTTGAGCTTCGATAAAGCTAGAGAAGGGCATTTGAGCCGTTTGCGGGCGCGAATGGTGAAGGGCGTCACTCTGGCTGAGATTGGCCGGGAGTTCGAACTGGGAAGCTATATGCGACTGGGTTCTGGCGAGCTGAAAAGCGGTGGTTTTCGTCGCGAGTCCATACTTGCCGATGCAGTAGAGGCCGTTATCGGTGCTATCTATCTCGACAGTGATTTTTACACGTGTCGGGAGCAGGTGTTGCGTTGGTTTGAGCACCGATTAGAACAGCTTGATCTTCAGGATACCCAGAAAGATCCCAAGACCCGTTTGCAGGAGTATCTGCAATCGCGGCAGTTCCCATTGCCCATATACGATGTTATTTCTGTCGATGGAGAAGCTCATAACCAAACATTTCATGTGTCCTGTGTGTTGGCGTCTTTGGATCGCAAAACCAGTGGCATAGGCAGCAGCCGCCGCGTAGCGGAGCAGGAGGCTGCCCGTAGCGCGCTGAAACAACTTGGCGTGGAGACACCCTAATGAATGATATTACTCGCCCGGACAACCCCGATAGTCGCTGCGGTTTCGTAGCAATTGTTGGCCGCCCAAACGTGGGCAAATCTACGCTGCTGAACCATATTCTTGGGCAGAAGCTGAGCATCACCTCCCGTAAACCGCAAACGACGCGCCACAAAGTTCTGGGAATTAAAACCGTGGATCTCGTGCAGGCAATTTATGTGGATACGCCGGGCATGCACGAAGAAGAGCCCAGGGCGATGAATCGATATATGAACAAAGCGGCTACCTCGGCGCTTGTTGATGTGGATGTGGTGATATTTGTGGTGGATCAGCTTGCCTGGACTACCGCGGATGAAATGGTTCTGGAAAAGCTTAGTAGCTTAAAGTGCCCGGTTATCTTGACAGTGAACAAAGTGGACCGGATTGAAAAGCGGGAAAACCTGTTGCCGCACCTCGACATGCTTTCCAAAAAGCGCGACTTTGCTGAAATTATTCCTATGTCGGCGTTGAAGGAAACCAACCTAAAGCCACTGGAAGACGCGGTTGATCGTTTTCTGCCTGAGAGCGTCCACTTTTACCCTGACGATCAGATAACGGATCGCAGCGAGCGCTTTCTGGCTTCGGAAATGGTGCGTGAAAAGATTACCCGCCAACTCGGCGCCGAGCTGCCTTACTCTGTTGCGGTAGAAATTGAAGAGTTCAAACACGACGGTAAGACGTTACACATATCGGCACTGATCCTTGTGGAACGCGAGGGCCAGAAAAAAATCATGATTGGCGATAAAGGCGATAGGTTGCGAAGCATCGGCCAAGATGCCAGGGCCGATATGGAACGCATGTTTGACTGTAAGGTTATGCTGCGGCTTTGGGTGAAGGTAAAACGCGGTTGGGCGGATAACGATCGTGCCCTGAAAAGTTTGGGTATGAACGACTTCTGAGGTCTCTATGCCTCCGGATGCCGCTATGAGAGGAGCTCAGGAGCAGGAGCCCGCTTATGTGATTCATCGCCGGCCTTGGCGAGAGACCAGCCTCGTGGTGGATCTATTCACCCTGAATCACGGCCGTATATCCCTGGTTGCCCGCGGTGCCAGCCGCAGTAAAAGTGCGTTGAAGGCACAGCTTCAGCCCTTTCAACCACTGTTGTTGGGCTGGGTGGGGCGCGGCGACCTGAAAACCCTGACCCAGGTAGATGTGCGCGATGGCCCGGCGCTGCGCAGCACCGTGTCCCTTTATAGCGGTTTGTACCTGAATGAGCTGGTACAACGGGTATTGCCGCAAGCAGATCCTCACCCCATACTTTTTGCTGCTTATATTGAAACCCTTGCCCTGCTTGCAGAAACGTCGGATGTAGAACCGGTGCTACGAAAGTTTGAGCAGTCGTTTGCGGCGGCTTTGGGTTACGATTTCGCCTGGGATCTGGCGATGGATACCGGCCAGGCGGTCTGTGCGACTCAGACTTATTGCTATAACCCCGAACAGGGCATCGTCGCCTCAGTTTCTGCCGGTGTGCGGTTGCAAAACCTTCCCGGGAACACGCTTTTAGCACTCGCCGGTGGCGATTTCGAAACCATCGCAAGTCGCCGGGTGGCAAAACGAGTTATGCGCGTACTCACAGATTACCTGTTGCAGGGGCGCCCATTGAACAGTCGCAGTCTTTTCAATCACCAAAGGGGAGAACGACATGAATCCTAGAGTATTGCTTGGCATCAATATCGATCACATTGCCACTCTACGTGAGGCCCGGGGAACGCGTTATCCCGACCCAGTACAGGCTGCCCTGATGGCGGAGGAAGCCGGTGCAGACAGCATTACGATTCACCCTAGAGAAGATCGGCGCCATATCCAAGATCGTGATGTACTGCTGCTTAAGCAAGTACTACAGACTAAAATGAATCTCGAGATGGCGGTTACGGATGCCATGATTGAGTTTGCCGAACAAGTCCGGCCTGAGTGTGTGTGTCTGGTTCCGGAAAAGCGGGAAGAGCTGACCACCGAGGGCGGCCTGGATGTTGAAGGCCAGCAAGAGCGTGTGGCGAATGCCTGTGATCGCCTTGCTAGGTTAGGCGCAGAGGTCTCCCTGTTTATCGATCCGGATCGCGCGCAAATTGATGCCGCCGTGCGCTGCGGCGCTCCGGTTATCGAGCTACATACGGGTGAGTATGCCGAAGCTGTGGGTGTCGAAGCTCAAGAGGCGGCGTTCAAAGCCTTGGCTGATGCGGTGACTTACGCCCGTAAAAAAGGCCTGATCGTGAACGCAGGCCACGGCCTGAATTATCACAACACGGAGCGGATTGCTGTGATTCCTGGTATCAACGAACTCAATATAGGCCACGCTATAATTGCCAGAGCGGTATTCTGTGGTCTAAAAGAGGCAGTCCGGGATATGGCTGCCATTCTTGACCGGGCCCGCGGCCAAGCTTGATCCGTTCCGGCGAGGGCGCAGGCGCATCATCAGTTGGTTTCAGTCGGCTGATGGTGTTGCCGGAACATTTTCTGCCAGTCGGTCTGATCACTCCAGATCTGCAATCTCTCAATGGCCGAGATCAATTGGTTTTTGTGTAATTCCATGTCTGGAGCTGAGCGTTTGAGTGCCGTTTCTAGGCGATTCGCGGCAGAGCGTAGCTCCGGAACCCCGCAGTAACGAGTTGCGCCATGCAGCTTATGCACGCATTCCAGCAGGTTCTCCAAGTCGTTCCCGTTCCAGAGTTGTTCAACTCTGTTGAGGTCTGTAGAGAGCTGTTCTAGCAGCATGCTAAACAATTCTTCTGCCAAATCAGCCTTGCCCGCAGCCAATTGGATGCCCTCATCCACGCTCACGCATTCTTGCTGCATTTTGCGGGTGGAGGGGCGCAAAGCGCGCCTTGTATCCCGCACTTCTGGTACATGAATCTGGCCAGTCTCACCGGCACTCTGGCACTCAAAGCCGGTGCAGTCGAGTATGGTTTCTGCAAGCTGCGCGCTACTAATGGGCTTGGGCAGGTAGCCATCAAACCCTTGTCGAATCAAGCGTTCCTGCTCATCAGCCAGTGCATGTGCTGTGAGTGCGATGATCGTTGTTCTGTGGCTTCTGTTATCCATTTCACGAATACGGTCTGTGGTTTCCACGCCGTCCATGCCCGGCATTTGAAGATCCATGAACACAAGATCAAAAGGTTTTTTCCGAGCTTTGCTCAGAGCTTCAAAGCCACTCGATGCACCTTCCGCGCCTATCTGGTAGTCCTGCAACAGGGTCATGACCAGTTTCAGGTTGGCCTCGTTATCGTCCACGGCCAGCACTCTAGGCGTAGTAACGGAGGCCGGGAGACGCGCCGTATGATCTTGGCGTGAAATGCCCTGTCCAGAGGTGTTGATGCCGTGCACCAGAAGAAGCAACTCATCATACAGCGCCTCGCGGCATACGGGCTTTGTCAGGTGGCCGCTGGGCAAGCCTGACAGCAGCGTGTCGTGAATTTCCAAAGTGGGTGTAAGCAGCAGCGTGCGGCAGTCACGCTCAACCTCCAGAGTCCGCACTAGCCCACAGTACTGGCTCGAGTTAAGCAGGTGCCGGGTAATCCCGATAATGGCAGCGGCATAGCCCGACTGGCTCTTCTGGGCTTTCTCAATCTGTTCCTGCATGGCACCAGGGGACGCAGCGCGATCCACGATCATGCCCCAGTCACGTAAAATGTGTTCAACAGCAAGGCCGCAGGTTTTCTGATGCTCCAAATAAATAACGCGTTCACCTCGCAGAGCGTCCCGGGGGGCAATCGCCTCTCCGCTTGAGGAAAGCTCTGGTGTTAGGGTAAACCAGAACGTGGAGCCTTTCCCCAGCTCGCTCTGCAAGCCAATCTGACCTCCCATTTCTTCTACCAGGCGCTTGGAAATGGCCAAACCAAGGCCCGTACCACCGTACTGCCGCGCAGTTGATGCGTCGGCCTGGCTGAACGCATTGAACAGGGACTGCTGCTGGGCACGGGAAAGCCCCACGCCAGAATCGGTGATGCTCAAGCGCAGAGTCACCCGGTTGTTTTCCTTATCCTCGTCTTCAAGGCTTGCGCGCAGCACCACCTCGCCTGTCTGGGTAAACTTGATGGCATTGTTGACCAAGTTGGTGATCACCTGCTTAACCCGCAGAGGGTCGCCCATAATGTTATCTGGCACGTCGTTGTACACCAGAGGTACAAGATCCAGGTTTTTGCTGTGGGCGGCGGGGGCCAGCATCACCATCACTTCTTCCACAATATCCCTAAGCTGGAAGGGCACGCGATCGAGGATCAGCTTGCCGGCTTCAATCTTCGAGAAATCCAGAATATCGTTGATGATGGTGAGAAGAATTTCCGAAGACTTGCGAATGGTGCTCAGGTGATCTCTTTGCTGGCGGGGCAAGGGGCTTTTAAGCAGTAACTCGGTAAAACCGATAATGCCGTTAAGCGGAGTTCGGATCTCGTGGGACATGTTCGCCAGAAATTCAGACTTGATGCGGCTGGCCTCAAGGGCTTCCTTGCGCGCGAAGTCCAGCTCGATGTTCTGGATTTCAATCGTTTCCAGTGTCTCCCGCAGATCTTCGGTTGCCTGGTCGATATTCTGCTGCATTTCTGCCTGTGCTTTGCTCAGCTCCTCCGCCATGGCGTTAAGGCCCGATTCAAGCTGTTCGAACTCCGGGCCCGCGCCTGTATGGATGCGGGTATCAAGCTTGCCTTGTTTCAGTTTTGCCACGGCTTCGTTCAGTTCGAACACCGGGCCTGTAAAGGCTCGGCTTAGCCGAAGTGTAATTAGAAGGCTGAAAACAACCCCGCCCAATATCAGCAACAGAGAGATCAGCAGTGCCTTGTATGTCTCTTTTTCGGTGCGAGTGTGAGACATTTCCACGGCCACCCAGCCTAAAGGCTCGCGTTGTTGCGAAGCAGACTGCCGGGCGTCGGGATCTAGCATGTTCTGGATCATCAGATCCTGAAGGAAAACCGGTGTAACAAAGAGGGTACTGGTTGTTCTGGCAATACGGCTAGCCTGTTCGCTAGCCAGTTCTTTGCTGTCAAGATTGTCAGAGCTGCCCGGGCCAGTATGCAACAAACGGCGGCGGTCGCTGTCGAAGAATGTAATTGAGCGCACATCCTGCTCTTCCAGCAGGGCGGTGGAAAGGCTGCTTAGCAGGCTGCGATTCGCAGTGAATAGGCCGTATTCCGAGCCGGCAGAAAGCTGGCGTGAAAGTGACTCTCCGCGATCCTTCAGCAGGCTTTCAATATTGGTAACCCAGCTGTAGGTAAAAAACAGCCCCAGCATCAGAGTCGTGAGTAGGGTGGGAACCAAAGTTACCACCAGCACTTTTTTGCGAATGCCCCAACGTCGCATATGAGATTCCCGAAATATAACTTAACGCCGCTTGTTGATACGGGTTACGTCCTTGTAATAGTAGGCTTTCCGGGCGTAGATAACCTTGGTATCAGTGCCGGCCGAGCCGAGAAGTACACTATTTATATAGCCTTCAGTCATGGTTATAGCCAGAAGCCGTATTGGGCGACTGGGGCCATAAGGCGTATCATGCCAACACCAAAAGTGTACCACAGGGTTCTCATATGCATTTTCGCACAATCGAAGATTATGTCGGGCATACGCCTCTGGTTCGGTTACAGCGCCTTCCTGGCGATACCAGTAATGTGATTTTGGCAAAGCTGGAGGGCAATAATCCCGCAGGCTCCGTTAAAGATCGGCCCGCCATGGGGATGATTCAAGAAGCCGAGCTCCGCGGTGAAATCAAGCCTGGCGATACGCTGATTGAGGCAACCAGTGGCAATACCGGTATCGCTTTGGCCATGGCTGCAGCTATTAAAGGTTACCGCATGGTTCTCATTATGCCAGCAAACATGAGCGAAGAGCGCCGCGCATCCATGAGAGCCTATGGTGCAGAAATTATTACGGTGAGCAGCGAAGAGGGCATGGAAGTCGCCCGAGATATGGCTCTGAAGATGGATGCGCAAGGCAAGGGTACGGTGCTTGATCAGTTCAGCAACCAGGACAACCCGCTTTCGCACTATCGCACCACTGGCCCTGAAATCTGGCAGCAAACCGAGGGACGGGTAACCCATTTTGTCAGTTCCATGGGGACCACCGGCACCATCATGGGCGTTTCCCGGTATCTCAAGGAGCGCAATCCCGATATCAGCATCATTGGTCTGCAGCCGAAAGAAGGCGCCTCCATTCCCGGCATTCGCCGCTGGCCGGAAGCTTACCTTCCCAGCATATACGATGCGGCGCGTGTGGATCAGGTGGTCGACATTGGTCAGCAAGAAGCAGAAGTCACTATGCGTGCTCTGGCAGAAAGGGAAGGTTTGTTCTGCGGCGTATCATCTGGCGGCTCCATTGCAGCCGCGCTTCAGCTGTCCAATCAGGTTGAAAACGCCGTTATTGTGGCCATTATTTGTGATCGCGGCGACCGCTATTTATCGACCGGTGTATTCCCCGGCGCCTAAACCTGACGACAGCAAGAGAGCAAGCTATGAGCAGACGACGCAGGAAGGTACTTCCTACGGAGCCCGTGCACTGTGACGTGGAAAAGCTTAGTCATGACGGCCGTGGTATCGCTCGTCAGGACGGCAAAATCCTGTTTGTGGATGGCGCGTTACCGGGCGAAAAAGTAATGGCCAAAGTGGTCTCCACCCGAAGCAAATTTGATGAGCTGCGCACGCTTGAGGTTTTGGAGGCCGCGCCTGATCGCCAGACGCCTCCATGCGAGTTTGCAGACCTTTGCGGTGGCTGTAGCCTTCAGCACATGAGCAGTGATGCGCAGATAGAGTTCAAAGAAAATACGTTGCGTGAACAGTTAGCCCATTTCGGCGGTATAGAACCTGAAGAGTGGATTGCGCCGCTGCGCTCAGAAAGCACCCTGGGTTACCGCCGCAAGGCGCGCATGGGTGTGCGTCACGTTGGGGCACGGGACTCCGTGTTGGTAGGGTTCCGGGAGAAACGAAACAGCTTCCTCACGGATATTGACCGTTGTGTGGTGCTGGACCCACGCATTGGCGAGCGCATTCTTCCGTTGCGCGAATTGCTGCACGGCATGGATGCCTATGCCCGCATTCCTCAAGTGGAAGTTGCCTGCGGTGACGATACCGCAGCGATGGTTTTCCGCAACATGGATGATCTGAGCAGTGGCGATCGGGAAAAGCTGATTGCTTTTGGTCAGGCCCACGATCTGCACATATATTTGCAACCCAAGGGCCCGGATACCGTGCACCGCATCTGGCCGGAATCTGCGGGCCGGGATGATGAGCGCCTCAGTTACCGGCTTGATGCGTTTGATCTGACCATGAATTTTCACCCCATGGACTTTACTCAGGTTAATGCAGAGATTAACAAGGTCATGATAGACAGGGCCGTGGAATGGCTGGATGTGCAGCCGGATGAGCGAGTTCTGGATCTGTTTTGCGGGCTGGGCAACTTTACGCTGCCGCTTGCACGCAAGGGTGGTCAGGTCATTGGCGTGGAAGGCGATGATGCCATGGTCGTCCGGGGCCGCGAGAATGCGGAACTGAACGGGCTTGAGAATGTGGCATTTCATGGGGCGGATCTACACGGTGATTTTACTGGCCAGAGTTGGGCGAAAGAGGGCTTTGATAAAATTCTTATCGACCCGCCGCGCTCCGGTGCGGAGGAGATCTGCAAATACCTGACTGCATTTAATGCCGAGCGTATCGTGTATGTCTCCTGCAACCCCGCCACTCTGGCCCGGGATGCAGGGGCGATGGCCCGAAATGGCTACCGCTTGGTGCGTGCTGGTGTGATGGATATGTTCCCCCACACCACGCATGTGGAGTCTATTGCGCTGTTTGAGCGCGACTCACACTGAATGTTGTTGTGCTCAGCAAGGGATTGCTGTGTGAACCACCAGGAATAACAAAATAAATATGGTAAAAGTTCGCGAAGATTACGCAGTGAATAGCGACGGCCAGATCGACATCGAGGGCTGGGTACAGCAGATTGCCTCGCAGACCCACTTGGATGACGTGGAGCAGTTTCGCCGGGCCTGTGAGAAATCTGCTGAGATCGATTTGCAGGCCTTCCGTGAAGACCGTTTGTGGGCGTCTGGTTCCAGCAGTTTTCGCATTGGCATTGAGATGGCTCAGGTGCTGGCTGAGCTGCGCCTGGATCAGGCCAGTCTTGTTGCCGCGATTCTCTACCGCGCTGTACGGGAGGAGCGGGTTGCACTTGAAATCATCCGCAAGGAATTCGGTGACGAGATAGCCGGGCTGATAAACGGCGTGCAGCGTATGGCGGCTATTTCCTCTATACACCACCCGCTTAAAGGCCATGTGCTCGGGCAGAGCGAAGGCCAGCTGGACAACGTCCGCAAAATGCTGGTTTCGATGGTTGATGATGTCCGGGTAGCCCTGATAAAGCTTGCTGAGCGCACCTGCGCTATCCGTGGAGTTAAAAACGCGCCGGAAGAAAAGCGCATGCGGGTCGCCCGGGAAGTGTTCGATATATACGCGCCGCTGGCCCATCGGCTGGGTATTGGGCATATCAAATGGGAACTGGAAGACCTCTCGTTCCGCTATCTGCACGAGACGGCGTACAAGAAAATCGCCAAGCTCCTAGACGAAAAACGCCTCGATCGGGAAGGCTATATTCGCCGTGTGACAGCGACCTTGCAGGGGGAACTGAAGGCCTCGGGTATTGAAGCCGAGCTTTCTGGCCGCGCCAAGCATATCTATAGCATCTGGCGGAAGATGCGCATAAAAGGTATAGATTTTTCCCAGGTATATGACATAAGGGCGGTGCGCGTTCTGGTACCCGAAGTGCGGGATTGTTACGCCGCCCTGGGGATTGTGCACACGCTTTGGCGTCACATTCCCAACGAGTTTGACGATTACGTTGCCAACCCCAAAGAGAACGGTTATCAGTCCCTGCATACAGCCGTAATCGGGCCGGACGGTAAGGTCATGGAAGTTCAGATCCGCACTCACAGTATGCACGAAGATGCAGAGTTGGGCGTGTGCGCCCACTGGCTATACAAGGGTACCGACAAGAGCAACAAATCGTCGGGTTACGATGCCAAGATCAACTGGCTGCGGCAGGTGCTGGAATGGCAGGAGGAGCTGGGCGATCTTTCTGGGCTGGCGGATCACCTAAAATTCGATATCGTCTCGGATCGGGTCTATGTTTTCACCCCTGAAGGGCACGTTGTTGATTTGGCCCAAGGGGCTACACCGGTTGATTTCGCCTATCGGGTTCACACCGAGATCGGCCACGCTTGCCGTGGTGCGCGGGTGAACAGCCGAATTGTTCCTCTAACCTACCCGTTGAAGACCGGGGAACAGGTGTTCATTCTTACCTCAAAAAATAATCCCGCTCCTAGCAGGGATTGGCTGAACCCCAATCTTGGCTACATTCATACGTCTCGGGCGCGGGCTAAGGTAACTCACTGGTTTAAACAGCAGAATCGCGAGCGTAACGTAACGGATGGCCGCGCGATCATTGAAGATGAGTTCCGGCGCCTGTCGTTGCACGATGTAGGCTTGGGTGAGCTGGCGGTAAAAGTGAATTATCACAGCGCCGAGGATATGTTTGCCGCTATTGGCGCGGGTGACCTTCGCCCTGCACATGTTGCCAACGTAGCCCAGCAGATGCTGGAACCAAAATCCGAACAGCTTGACCTGAAACTAACGGCTCAGCGACGCAAGCCTTACGATACAGAATCGGATATCCAGATTGTAGGCGTGGGTAAGCTGAAGACCCAGGTAGCCAAGTGCTGCAAGCCATTGCCAGGTGATGCCATTGGCGGGTATATCACGATCGGGCGGGGCGTAACCGTTCACCGTCAGGACTGTCTTACGTTTCTCAATCTGCAGGAGGTTGAGCCCAACCGGATTATTGAGGTGAGTTGGGGTGGCCAGCAGGTTGCTGTTTACCCAGTGGACATCGAAGTTGAGGCCTACGACAGATCCGGCCTACTGCGGGATATCACACAGGTTTTGTCGTTATCAAAGAGTGATGTTCTGTCCCTCAATACAGTCACAAACCGTGATGACAATACCGCAACCATGATCGTTAAGGTGGAGATTTCCAGCTTGGAGCAGTTGGCGCGGTTGCTGGCCCAGATCCGCAACCTTCCTAATATTATCGACGTCAGGCGCAAGCGCTCATGAACTATTCCATTGACGATCTGAAAGTACTGATGACACGGCTGCGAGACCCAGAGACCGGTTGTCCCTGGGATACCAAACAGACGTACCGAAGCATTGTTCCGCATACCCTGGAAGAGGCCCACGAAGTGGCGGATGCCATTGAGCGGGAGGATTATGGGAATCTGAAGGATGAACTTGGCGACCTGCTTTTTCAGGTGATTTTTTACTCTCAGATAGGTGAGGAAGAAGGCCGTTTCAGTTTTGATGCCGTGGCGGATAATCTGGTGCGCAAGCTTGTGCGCCGACACCCCCATGTGTTTCCGGAGGGTACGCTGGAAAGCCGTATCGATCCGGACAACCGACCAGATGAAGCCTGGATCAAAGAGAGCTGGGAGCGCATCAAAGCTGAGGAGCGGGCTCAGAAGCAAGCGGAAGATTCACCAGCTGCAGCACCTACAAGCCGTCTTGATGGCATCGCCCGCGCCCTGCCCGGGATGGTGCGGGCGGAAAAATTACAGAAACGAGCTTCACGGCATGGGTTTGATTGGCCCGATGTTGGCCCGGTATTCGACAAACTCCATGAAGAAATCGACGAGTTGAAGGAGGCCTGGCAGGCAGCTGAATCTGGGCAGGGTGATCACGACGCCGTTGAGGACGAACTGGGTGATTTGTTGTTCGTGTGCGTGAACCTAGCGCGCTTCATGAAGGTAAACCCAGAACAGGCGGTTGGGCGCACCAACCACAAGTTTGAGGCGCGCTTTCGGGCCATTGAGCAGGTTTTGGAGCGCGATGGCCGATCCTTTGATGCGGAAACGCTCGAAACCCTCGATGAGATCTGGCAATCCGTTAAGGGTGTGGAAAAGAAGCGCTAATAGATCGCCATCCCCTCAAACGCCAATAGACTTTTCCAGTAATTCCTTAGTATCGTGAGTTTACTTTGCCTCCGTCAATTCATAAGGGCGCCAATGTGACCGAGCTACACCCCGATCTCCGTGAAAATGTCCGCATGCTGGGCGAACTTCTTGGCCAAAGCATTCAGCGCCACCCTGGTCAAGACTGTTTTGAGCTTATTGAGGAAATTCGGGCTGCCGCCAAATCTGACCGCCGGCAGGAAAGCGGCTCTGGCCAGCGCCTGGTCAACCTTCTGGGCAAACTGCGCGATGATGAGCTGTTGCCGGTCACCCGAGCGTTTAACCAGTTCCTTAATCTTGCGAACCTGGCTGAGCAATATCATGGTATTCGCCGCAAGCGAGGCCACCCTTCTGACCTTATGGTTGAGCCGCTTGACGGCGTATTTGAACGCCTGAAAAGCAGCGGCGTCAGCGCCGAGGCGCTGCACCAGTGTGTGGCAGATATGCGCGTGGAGTTTGTGCTGACAGCGCACCCGACGGAAGTAGCGCGCCGCACGTTGATCATGAAATACGATGAAATGTCGGAGTGCCTGGCCAGCTTGGATCACGACGACCTGTTGCCGGCAGAGAGAGAAGTGATTATAGAACGCCTGTCCCGGCTTGTGGCAGAAGCGTGGCACACGGATGAGATTCGCCATGAGCGCCCCACGGCAGTTGACGAAGCCAAGTGGGGGTTTGCGGTTATCGAAAACAGCCTTTGGCAGGCCCTGCCGCGGTTTGTTGATAACCTTGATACCTCGCTTCAGGCAGCGACTGGGAAAGGGCTGTCTTTACAGGCATCACCGGTGCGCATTGCTTCGTGGATGGGGGGCGACCGTGACGGCAACCCGAACGTCACCCATCAAGTGACCCAGAAGGTTTTCTTGCTTGGCAGGTGGATGGCTGCGGATCTGTTCTTGCGCGATATCCAGTCGCTGAGGGCGGAACTTTCCATGTGGCAGGCAAGTGATGAGCTGCGCGGACTTGCAGGTGATTCCCGGGAGCCATACCGGTATGTATTGGCGGAGCTGCGGGATCGACTCATCAAAACGCGGGAGTGGGCTGAGGCCTGCGTCAATGGTGAGCCGGCTGATACCAGTGGTATCCTCTTTGAAAATGAAGATCTGACGGCTCCACTTGAGCTCTGTTATCGCTCAATGGTTGAGTGCGGGCTTGAGCACATTGCCAAAGGCGCACTGCTAGATACCATTCGCCGCGCCCATACTTTTGGCCTCCCACTTATTCGCTTGGACATCCGCCAGGAGGCGACCCGTCACGCCGAGGCCGTTGCCGAGATGGTGGAGTACCTTGGCCTAGGTGATTATCTGTCCTGGTCTGAAAAAGAGCGCCAGGCATTTTTGGTGCGCGAACTTCAGGGACGTCGGCCGCTGGTTCCCCGGAACTGGGAGCCGTCCGCTCCGGTGCGCGAGGTGTTGGACACGTGTGAGGTGGTTGCGAAGCAAATACCGGAAGCCTTGGGTTCTTACGTTATCTCAATGGCTAGCAAACCCTCCGATGTGCTCAGCGTTATCTTGCTGCTGCGCGAGTCGGGCATGAAATTCCCCATGCGCGTGGTTCCGTTGTTTGAAACCCTGGACGACCTGCGTGGTGCGCCCGAGAGTATGGCGGCGCTGTATGAGGTGGACTGGTATCGGGACTATTGCCAGGGGCGGCAGGAAGTCATGATTGGCTACTCGGATTCATCGAAGGATGCCGGCCAGCTTATGGCAGCATGGGCGCAGTACCAGGCGCAGGAAAAGCTCACTCAGGTAGCGACCCGGTTCGGCGTGCACCTGACCCTGTTTCACGGCCGCGGCGGCACCGTTGGCCGTGGCGGAGGTCCGGCGAATCGTGCGATTTTGTCCCAGCCTCCTGGCTCGGTGAATGGTAGTTTCCGCATTACCGAGCAGGGCGAAATGATCCGATTTAAATTTGGGTTGCCCCAGCTTGCGGTGCAAAGCTTGACGCTATACACCTCGGCGGTGATTGAAGCGACTCTGGCGCCACCGCCTGAGCCGGAAGATAGCTGGCGTGACACCATGGACTGGTTGACGGAGCGTTCGCTCAAGGCTTACCGGGAAGTGGTTCGGGAAAACCCCGATTTTGTACCCTATTTCCGCCAGGTGACCCCGGAGCAGGCGCTGGGGAAACTGGCGTTGGGAAGCCGGCCTGCGCGGCGTAAAGCCAGTGGTGGTGTGGAGAGTTTGCGGGCTATTCCCTGGATTTTCGCCTGGACCCAAATGCGGCTGATGTTGCCCAGCTGGCTAGGCAGTGATGTGGCGTTGGAAGATGCGGCTAAAGAGGGGCGGTTGCCTGTTTTGCGTGAGATGATGCAAGGGTGGCCGTTCTTTCGCACCTACATAGACATGCTTGAAATGGTGCTGGCCAAAGCAGATTTGCGCATTGCCGGTTATTACGAAAAGACCTTGTTGGACGATGATAAGCTCAGAGCTTTAGGCACCAGCTTGGGTGAGCGACTTGAGGGTTGCGTTCAGCGCCTTTTGGAGCTTAAGGAACAAAATGAGTTGCTGGAGGATGAGCCTGTGTTTGCGCACTCCATGCGGGTGCGCAACCCTTACACAGATCCTTTGCATTATCTTCAGGCGGAGCTGCTAAGGCGCGACCGTGAAAGCGAAGGCAAAGGCGAGGTGCCGGAGCTGGTAGAGCGCGCGCTTAAGGTTACAATGGCGGGAATTTCCGCCGGTATGCGCAACACCGGTTAAAGCGACCGGGAACGGATAAAGGGGAGGCATGGGCCGCCCCTGCCATGGATAATAGGAGTATTCGAGTGGCTCTCGCAGTGCGATTGGAGCGGTTTTTAGATCAACAGGGCATAGCTTACCAAGAGCGACCAATCGCCCGGGCTTCCAGCCTCGATGTAGCTGTGTCTGGTCTGGGGCAAATCCAGGAAGGCGTCATTAAGGCAACCTTGCTAATTGATATCAGTGGGATTGTGATGGTGGTGCATGGGTACGATAGCACCCTCGACACAGAGGCACTCTGGCAACTCACGGGCCGCCACCTGCAGCCTCTCACAGGGCAGCAGGCCATGCGGTTGTTTAGCGACTGCGATCCTGGATTCACGCCGCCGATTGGCAATGCGTATGACCTGTCGGTGTTGCTAGACGAGAGTATTGTGCAGGCCGATCGGGTGTTGTTTTCCAGTGGCACAGACCATTCCTTTGTGGAAATGGATGGTCGCTCTTTGCGCTTGGCTATGTCGGGCTCCCGGGAAGGGCGTCTGGCGATCCGCGGCCACGGCAACGATCTTTCGCGGGACGCACTGACCCTGGCGGAAGTAGCCAGCAAACTGAAAAAGCTGTACCGGCTACCGCCCATGCCGGCGCTGGCTTTGCGTATTCTGAAACTGACCTCCAACACTGAAGCGACAGCCCGTGAGCTGGGAGAGCTTATAGAGTTTGACCCCAGCCTGACTGCGCAGGTGATGCGCTACGCACGCTCGGCATTGTTCAACTACCCAGGCCAGATCAACTCCGTTCAGGAGGCGGTAACCAGGGTGCTTGGCTTTGATCGCGTGGCTCATATTACGCTGGGCATTGCCTCGGTTCGGGCGTTCGATGTGCCCAGGGCCGGCATGCTGGGTATGGATAACTTCTGGCGCCACTCACTTTACTCTGCCTTTGTGTGCCAGCGCTTGGCGCCTCGTTGCGGGGCAGATAAGGGTCTGGCATACCTGTGTGGTCTGCTGCATAACTTTGGCTTGTTGCTCGTGGGCCATCTGTTCCCGGCTGAGTTCAAAGAGCTAAACAGGTTACGGGAAGCCAACCCTGAAACCAGCATGCAGTCTCTTGAACAGCAGGTATTCGGGCAGGGCGGCGAACAGGACATTCTTGCGGTAGGGCACGGCGCCATTGGGGGGATCCTGCACCGGTTATGGGATTTGCCTGGCCCTGTCATCAAAGCCGCAGGCGTGCACCAGCAGCCGGGTTATCAGGGTGAGCATAAAAACTACGTGATGATGGTTCAGCTGGCAAACGCGCTACTCAAGCAGCGGGATATTGGTGATGAGTTTAATCCTGATAATATTCCCGCGCTGCTGCATGGATTAGAGCTGAAGCCCGCCATCGTGGATGAACTGATCTCTGAAATCGATCAGGTTGCACCGGAACTGGATGCTCTTGCATCGTCATTGGTGACCTAACGGCGCCCTTCCAGTTTCGGTTTTATGCCCGTTTTTTGAAGATGATACGGAGGTCGACTTTCTCTGAAGTGCCTGACTTCGTATAATGCGCCATCGCCGAATCCGGCGGACACCTTTTCTTGTGGAAGAGCGGGTGAAAGAGGTTGTCGCAAAGGCCTAGGTTTTTGCCACAACTTTTTAAACTATAATGACGAAAACGGGAGCAAAGCGTTATGCGGATCATCATGTTAGGCGCACCAGGCGCGGGCAAGGGGACTCAAGCCCAGTTCATCACTGAACGCTTTAATATCCCCCAGATTTCCACGGGTGACATGCTTCGGGCAGCGGTGAAGGCCGAATCCGAGCTTGGCAAACAGGTCAAGGAAGTAATGGCAACGGGCGGTTTGGTGTCTGACGATATCATTATTGCGTTGATTGAAGAGCGGATTCGGCACCCGGACTGCAAAAACGGCTATCTGCTGGATGGTTTCCCCCGCACCATTCCTCAGGCCGAAGCTCTGAAAGATCAGGGTATTGTTATCGACTATGTGGTCGAGATCGCTGTGGATGATGAAGAGATTGTCAGCCGCTTGTCGGGTCGCCGCGTGCATGAAGGCAGTGGCCGTATCCACCACGTTAAGTATGATCCGCCCACAGTTGAGGGTAAGGACAACGAAACCGGTGAGCCGCTGATGCAACGTGCAGATGACAAGGAAGAAACCGTTCGCAAGCGCCTGGGGATCTATCACGATCAGACGGCACCTTTGATTGGCTATTATCAGAACCTGGCTGAAAAGCAGCCTGAAATAGCACCTGAATATGTGCGCGTAGAAGGCGTAGGCAGCCTCGACAGCATTCGCGATCAGATTCGCGCTAGCCTCAAGTAATTCACCGATGTTCTACCGAGGCCATTCACGCCTGTGAAACTTTTGGCACTGGACACCTCCTCAGAGGGCTGCTCTGCAGCCCTTTTTGTTGACGGTAACGTTATCGAGAGATTTGAGATTGCCCCAAGGGGGCATACTCGCCTGCTAATGCCGATGGTTCGTGAGTTACTGGCGGAGCAAGGGCTCAAGCCAAAAGATCTTGATGTGTTGGCGTTCGCCTGTGGCCCCGGTTCGTTTACGGGAGTTCGCATCGCCACGGGAGTGGTTCAGGGGCTGGCATGGGGGCTTGGTTTGCTGGTTGTTGCTGTTTCTTCTCTGGAAACGGTTGCTCTGGGGGCAATTGAAGCCCTGCACATAGGTGAGGGCGAGGGCGTTGCAATTGCCTTTGACGCCCGCATGAGCGAGCTCTACTGGGGCTGTTTTCGAAACCGTTCTGGCCTTCCCGAATTACTAGGCGAAGAGCGGGTTTGCCCGCCTTCCAGAGTTGTTTTGGAGGCCGGTATCAAACGCTGGGATGGTGCAGGCCAGGGTTGGGTCTTTCGCGCCGACATGCCTGGTGACGTCTCAAACCAAATCAACTCTGTGGATAACGCCCTCATTCCCCGTGCAAGCTGGGTCGCACGCCTAGCCGCTGTAAAGTTCAGTAATGGCCTTGCGGTGCCTGCAGAGCAGGCGCAACCGGTATATATCCGGGACGAAGTCGCCTGGAAAAAACTTCCAGGGCGCAGCTAATCTGATGTCGCGCGCCAAAGCTTCGAACGCCCCCTCCGAAAATGACATTATTCCGCTGGCCGTTGCCAGAAGCCCACTTGGAGATGAGTATCAGGCGCAGGCGCTCAGTTTAGAGCTTTCGTTGCCTTATCTGGGGGTTGTGCGCCCGAAAGACGTACGCCATGCCAATGCTTTACTGTTCCTAGACGAGAACGGCCTAGGCCTTCAAGTGGCAGGAAAGGGCGCTCCTGGCCCGGTAAGGGCTGAGTTTGTAACCGGAAAGATGGGGTACCGCCGTGAGCATGGCGGTGGCGCGGGCCAGCTTGTGGCGCGCGCGGTAGGCTTGCAGAAAACAAAAGCCGGCCTGCATGTTGTGGATGCAACAGCGGGGCTGGGGCAGGATGCCTTCGTGCTTGCTAGCCTTGGGTGCAGGGTGAGCCTATTCGAGCGTAACCCTGTGGTTCATGCATTGCTGGCGGATGGGCTGGCCCGGGCTGCGCTGAATGTGGACTGTGCCCCCTTTATAGCGCGAATGACGCTGCAGGCGGGTAGTAGTATAGATTGGTTAACGAATGCGGCTGAGGAGAGCGAAGCCGCCGACGTGGTTTATCTCGACCCTATGTTCCCCCACAGGGACAAATCTGCGTTGGTAAAGAAAGAAATGCAGGTTTTTAGAACCATTGTGGGGGATGACGACGATTCAGAGGCACTGCTCACAGCTGCTCTGGCCGCAGCTAAGTACCGGGTCGCGGTAAAGCGACCCCGCAAAGCCCCGGCGATCAACGGGCCAGAGCCAGGCACCCGCATAGAGGGCAAGAGCAGCCGCTACGATATCTACCCCATACGCGCACTGCCCCTGCGCTAGGCGTCCAGTTCTCGTTAGACGCCTAACATAGTTACTTGCTGAATGGCCTGGCGTTTCTCCACGCTCAGCACCAACCGTGCATCATCGGCCACTTCATCTAGCCCCTCGCCATAACAGAGCAGCCCGTTGTCATCGGTAGTGATAACGCCGTTTTTCTGCATATTGGTGATGAAATTCCGGAACAGTGTTTTGTCAAAAAACTCGGGTGCATTCAGCCCAAACAATATGGACATGCGCTCTGCCAGTAGGGTGCTCTGCTCTTCCAGTTCTGCTGCGGTGATCTTGGCCGAGCCGTACTTGCGCAGTGTGCCCAGAGCGATGTGATAGCGCTCTACAGTCTGGATAATGAACCGTGACAGCACTCTCAGGCGCAGCATGGCTTCGGTGCCTGCCTCCGGACGTGCGACTCGATCGTTGCCCAGAGATATAAGCAGGCCCTGATCTACCAGAACATCAATCCATTGGTTGATGACCGCTTTTGCCTCATCAGCCTGATACTTCAGGAACAGTTCCGACTGCAAATAAGGGTAGGCTACGCTGGCGAGATGAACGATCCTCTCCCGCGCGAGGGAGCTTTTGTTCTCGAAAAGGCTGGCTACCAGTGCCGGCAATGCGAAAAGATGCTGGATGTTGTTTCGGTAGTAAGTCATCAGAGTGGCGTTGCTGCCTTCCAGCCCGATGATATCCCCCAACTTTTGAGGCTGGCGCGAGATTAGCCCCATGGATTCGCAGTAGGCGACCCAATCTTTGCCGGTGCCTTCCGGCAAGGTGACTGTTTCGGCATAAGGGAAGGCTTTCAGAAGACCCGCATATTGATCCGCAAGGCGGATAAGCTGGCCCTCATCCATAGCCAGTCTCTCGGTGCCAAGCAGTACCGTTGCGATCATACCAATGGGGTTAACGGCAACAGACGCGTTGATATTGGAGGCGACCCGCAGCGACAGTTCGGAAACCGCTTCGTTCAGCCAGGCAGGGCGATACTCTGAATCGTAAGCCTCATCACGCCAGCTGCCGTGAACATCGTCCAGAACGTCAGACAGGTGTATGGCTTCGCCAAAGTTAAGTGCCACCCGACCAAAGGAACTGCTGAGTTTACGGGCGGTTTTTGCAAGGCCGAACACGCTTTCCTTCTGTTTTTTCTTGCCTCTGAGCTCCCCGAGGTAAGAGCGCCCTTCCATGACTTTTTCATACCCGATGTACACAGGAATAAACACGATGGGTTTGCGGTGATTGCGCAGGAAGCTGCGCACGGTCATGGCGAGCATGCCTGGGCGTGGCTGTAGCATTCGCCCGGTACGGCTACGGCCGCCCTCCACAAAGTACTCCACCGAGTAGCCGCGAGAAAACATTACGTGCATGTATTCATTGAAAACCGTGGCGTACAGCGGGTTATCCCGGAAGCTACGGCGCATGAAAAAAGCCCCGCCCCGGCGCAGGATAGGCCCTAAAATCGGCATATTCAGATTGATGCCAGCCGCGATGTGCGGGGGCATTAGGCCGTTTTTGTAGAGCACGTAAGATAGCAGCAGGTAATCAACATGTGAGCGGTGACAGGGTACATACACCACAGCATTGTCCTGCGCTGTCTCTTTCACCACCTGAATGTTGTTAACGGCAATACCTTTATAGAGGCGGTTCCACAGCCAGGCGAGCACCACCTCAAAGATACGGATGGTGACAATAGACATGCTGGCGGCAATCTCATCAGCGTATTTATAGGCTAGGGCGCGTACCTTCTCTGGTGCAATGTCCTCTTTAGCTGCCGCTTCTCGGATGGCTTCTTTTACTGCCTGGGTTCTTAGCAAGCCTTCTACGAGTGTTCTGCGGTGAGACAAATCCGGGCCCACAACCGCCTGGCGCACCTTGCGGAAATGGGTGCGTAGAATACGTGCAACTTTGCGATTGGCGCGTTCTTCGCTATGACGATACTCCTCGATAACCTGGTTCAGGGAGAGCGGCTTGTTGAACTGCACATAGGTGTTGCGGCCGTGCACCAGAATAATCAAAAACTTCTGTAGCCGGCCAGCGACAGCCCAGGTGTCGGACAGCAACAGCTTTACCAGAGATTTTTCCTTATCAGGAGAGCGGCCCCAGAACAGTGACACAGGAACAATCTGAACATCCTGCTCAGGGTTCTCAAGACCGTAGCGCACTAACGCCTGGAATTCAGAGGTGCGAACCGGCGCTTGGCGCCCACGAAACATACCGCCGGTTCGGCGATAAAGGAAAAAGAATGAGTGCGCGGGCCCGTTTTTTACAGGGAGCGACGTGGTGGCTCCCGGTAAATGCGCCCGAATAACCTCTTGCTCAAGCACTAGGCGGCTGGATAATGAACTGTACTGCAGCACATAACATACCGGTTTCCCCGGCGACAGCTCTAGGGCATCAGCGCTGTTCCCGCTAACATCTGTTCGGACCCATAAAAACAGAATTTTCCGGAAAAAGGTCAGAATCAGGCTACGAATGCCCTGGTAAAGACGCATATAATGTCGCTCCGATGAAAAACAGGCGCCAAGTTTACTTGGTTGAGTAGGAGCCGGGAAGCCACGGCCGCATTCTTGATGGCCATCGCTCTATGTTACATTCCTGCTTGGCCCGTTTAACACTAAGGTGCGATGGCACATGGCGACATCAACGATTCATTGGAGCCCCGGCTGGACGACCAAGGCGCCCGAGCAGGGCGATCTTGTGCTGACATTGTCGGGATCCGGTGTTTTCAAACCGGATGATGGCTGGTTGCAGCCGCTGGAAAACATGCTTGGGGGCGCCGGAAGCGCCGGCTTTTTATCGCTGGGAAGTGCCAGTGGACGCCCAGTCTTCGTAACAGAAGTGCCAGAGTCGTTTGTAGCAGCCCACGAGGTTGTTCCGCTGCGGGATGCGCTGATGATGATCAGCGACGCACCGGCGGCTATGCTCAGTACCGGTTTTCAGGTGTGGCAGTGGTTTCAGGATCATAAGTACTGTGGCCGGTGCGGTGGCGGGACGGGATTTCACCCGCGGGATCGAGCAAAGTGGTGCAGTAGCTGCGATATTCCGTGGTACCCGCGGCTTGCCCCCTGTGTGATCGTGGTCATCCGCAAAGAGGGCCGTTACCTGCTGGCAAAATCATCCCACGCAAAACACCATTACTACAGCCTGATTGCGGGCTTCGTTGAGCCAGGTGAGAGCCTAGAGGCCGCAGTTGCCCGAGAGGTGAAAGAGGAAACCGGTCTTGATGTGACCAATATTCGCTATCAAGCTTCCCAGCCCTGGCCATTCCCGCACCAGTTGATGGCAGGGTTCTTCGCAGATTATGCCGGGGGTGAGCTGGTTCTTCAGGAAGATGAACTGGCGGATGCTGGCTGGTACTTGCCTGGCAACAGACCGCCAGTGCCCCCGGATACAACCATTTCCGGGCGCCTGATACGAGATATGGAAAGATTGATCGCCGGCGGAGGTATCGGGTCTTGAGCGAATGCGTGGCTCCCCGAATTCTGATTTTTGATTCTGGTGTGGGCGGCCTGAGCGTTGCTGCCCGTGTTCATGAAGCCATGCCCCACGTATCGATTGTGTACCTGGCTGATAATGCAGCGTTTCCGTATGGCGATCAGCCCGAATCTGTCGTGATTGAGCGCTGTTGCACCCTCATTGCCGTGGCGCTTGAGCAATATCCCTGCGATGCCATTGTTGTTGCCTGTAACACTGCCAGCACCATCGCTTTGCCGCACTTGCGCGCCATAACAGAGGTGCCTGTGGTTGGTGTGGTGCCGCCAGTGAAGCCGGCAGCGGCACAAACCCTGAACCGTCGCATAGGCCTTCTTGCCACTCCGGCAACCGTGCGGCGGCCCTATATAGATCAACTGATCGGGGAGTTTGCCGCTGATTGCCAGGTTGAACGTGTGGGCCACCCGGGGCTGGTACAGTGGGCGGAAGGCTTGGTTCGGGGCGTGCCCGTGCCGCAGGCCGAACTTGATCGGGCTGTTGTGGGGCTGCGTGATGCGGGGGTTGATACCGTGGTTCTTGGCTGCACCCACTATCCGCTTTTGCTGGATAACCTAAAGCGAAGCCTACCAGGCGTAAAGTCCTGGGTGGATTCGGGAGAAGCCATTGCCCGCCGTGTAGCTTGGCTTCTGGCGCAAGTGCAGCCATCTGTGGACGTGTTGGCCGAACACGACACGTCTTGCACGCCAGTGGTCACCGCTTTGTTCTCAGGCAACTCGCCGGTGGGTGTTGCAGGCTTTATGATGGGTTTGGGCCTGCAGCCGCGTGCGGTTATTGGGAATTGGCCCGGGAAATCATAGCACCTGGGTCAGTTTGAACATGACGAGAAATTCCCAAACCGGAATGCCCCGCTTGTGACAACAGTAGGTTTTAAAGTTATCGCCCCGGAACCGCGATTTTGTGAACTCCAACCCCTTGAAATTATAGATGGAGTTCCCTCTATTGTAGAGGCCGTGCAGAATCCGCTTCAGAAGTGGGCTTTCTTGATGTTCCGTTGTGGAATCAAGAGACAGCGGGATAAGACCCAGATCCAGATAAGGAACACCCTCAGCTTTGAACGCCTCCATGGCATGCGCCATTAAGGTGTAAAAAACGCCCTGTCGGAAATCTGCGTTGGCGCGGGAAATATTAGGCACGTAACTGATAATTTCGTTGTTGCGATATATTGGGTCAAAGTAGACAAACCCCACGGCCTTGCCATCTTGGTAAGCGTAGAAACGGCGCTCGTTCTCGCTATACTCCATCTCCATGGGGCGGATCAGAAAGCGGATCTCATTGCTTTTGCATTTTCGGGTACGAATCCAAGCCTCTGAGATTTCACGGGTGTGGTCGTCACTGTAGCGCTCCTGCACCGTTATCCCGCACTTTTCAGCCTGATTCAGCGCGGTGCGCAGAATTTGTTTTTTCTTGCCACTGAGAGACCACTTGCCCAAATCGATGCGAGATTCGCTACCACACTGTGTTCCATAAAGGCCAAAGCGCAGATGCATGAAGTCGACCACTGCCTTTGAGACCTGAATATAGGAAGCGTTGGGATAACGCTTGTGGAACTGCTCAAGAATCTCGCCGAAGTTTTCCGGGGCGCATACAGGATCGGACAGAACAAATGTGCAGCCCCACTTGCGCATATAGGCCACGTAGCCCAGGCCAGGTGCATCGAAGTACTGCATACCCTCCTGCAAAGTGGAGAAGGACTGAGAATGAGCACCAAACTGTTTCAGATAACTCACCCTCTCGGCGAAGGTAAAGGCAGTGCTTTCAAGTTCTTTGGTTTGCCCGAGTGCAAAAATCTGTTCCGACATAGTGATTCTCCCCGATTGTTTTTGTCTGGCAGGCGGCCGGTTACGCCTGCTTGCGGCCGAGAATTGACCAGTAGCAGTCCATGTTCAGCAGCTTGAAGTGTTTTTTCTCGGTAACTTCAAGGCCTAGGCGCTGCATGTGCTCTGGGTAGTTGTAGATTTTGTGGAAGGCATTGTTGGCAAATAGCCAGAATGTGAATACAGCCATGTACCAGTAAAGTTTTTTGAACATGCGTGAAAACACATTGCCGGTGGGATAGCAGAAGTCGCCCACAACAATGTTGGCATCGGCCTTGCCAAGATTAATAAGGTGTTCTAGAACCCGCACCATCATGGTTTCGTCGAACACATTGAGGAAGAAATTGGCGACGACCATATCGTACTGGCCTAATTCCTCTACTTTCATGATGTCGCTGTGAATACGGCGAACGGTCAGGTGCGGCGCTTCGCTTTCCTGGGCTTCTTCAAATTTCCGTAACATGGTTTCTGACAGGTCAACAACGGTAACGTCGGCGCCCAGTTCAGCTGCGCGTATGGCATCTCGACCATGGCCAACACCAGCAAAGAGGATGCGGTCTCCGGGCTTTACTGTCTCCACGTCTAACATGGCTGTTTTGCAGTGGTGGATGTTTTTGCCGCTGTAGAGGTTGCTGAGGAAATCGTATACGGGGCCGATGTAACGGTACTTGTCGCGCATGATGACTGCTGCCTGTTCTTGTTCGCTGGGATATTGCCACCGTTATTGTGTTGTTGCCCTGACGACGTGCGTCGAGCGCTTCGGTGGCCAATGTCTTATGAGTCCGAGCTTATTGAACAAGGTTGAGAAAGTATGTGCAGCAATACACATTTTCGGATACACAAGTTAACGCAAAGCAATACTTTGCAAACAGGGTCAAGGTTTTTGCTAGGAATGTAGGACAATTTTCAGCGGCGTGCTGTAACGTGATCAGCCCGACAGGGCCGTTCGAACGGTTGTGTGTGCCAGTAGTTTGCTGATATCTGTGGCAGGCTGTGCCGGGCCATAAATAAAGCCTTGTACTTGGTGGCACCCAAGGGTCCGTAAGTACTGAAGCTGGCTCTCAGTCTCCACGCCTTCGGCGACGATTTCCAGCTTCAGGCCGTGAGCCATGGCGACAATGGCGTTAACAATGCAGGCATCATCCACGCCACTGTGAATGGCTTTAACAAAAGACTGATCCACCTTCAGGGTGTGGATAGGAAGCCTGTGCAAATAGTTGAGTGATGAATAACCCGTGCCAAAGTCATCAATGGCGATACGGACGTCCATATCGGCCAGTTCCCGAAGTTTCTGGCTGATCTGATCTAGGTCATTCATGAGCACATTTTCAGTGATTTCGATTTCCAAATTGCCGGGAGGGAACCGATTGGCTTTAACCCGCTTCATCAGGGTTTCTACAAATTTGGGGTGCTCTACTTCAACAGGGGAAAGGTTGACGGCCAAACGCAAATCCCGGTGACCGGAACGGATCCATTTGCCGACATCCCGGCAGGCCTGATCCAGAACTTGCTCGCTAAGTTGGCTGATCAGTTGAGTTTCTTCTGCCAAGCCCAGGAAATCCCGGGGGTAAAGTAAGCCACGTTCGGGATGCTGCCAGCGTACCAAGGCTTCCAGCCCCATAATTCGGTTCGTGCTTGCGCAAACCTGGGGCTGATAGAACACCCGCAGCTCATTTCTTTTAAGTGCCAGCCGCAAATCCCGCTCCAAATTGAGGCGGTTCGTGCTGTCGATGCTCATGCTTTCGGAGAAAAATCGGTAGCTGTCTTTGCCTTTGGCTTTGACATGGTACATGGCGATATCGGCGTTCTGGATCAGCTGGTCCATGCTGCTGCCCGCCTCTGGGTAGATCGCGATACCAATGCTGACACCCACGAACACTTCATGTTCGCCCAACAGGAACGGCGCTTTGAGCGCTTTGATGAGCTTTCTGGCGATCTGGCTGGCATCTTCGTGGCCATGAATCGAGGGCAGCAACAAGGTGAACTCGTCACCACCAAAGCGTGACAATGTATCGCCCTTGCGCAGGCAACTTTCGAGACGCTGGGTTACGGCTTGCAGCAGACGGTCGCCCATGGCGTGACCAAGTGTGTCGTTAATAATCTTGAAGCGGTCGAGGTCTAGAAACATGACCGCCAGTTTTTGGCTCCCTCGGCCTGCATGAGTAATGGCCAGCTCCAATCGGTCTTTGAACAGCGCCCGGTTAGGAAGGCGTGTGAGCAGGTCATGGTAAGCCTGAAAATTGATAAACGCTTCGGCTTCCTTGCGTTCGGTAACGTCCCGGGCAGTTCCGTAGTAGCAAGCGTTCTGGCCACTGCCGCCGCCCTGGGTGTTGCCATTGTGCATCCATGTCTGGGGGTCGATGGGAAAGGCGGTCACTTCAAAATGCCGCGTGGCCCGTCGGCTGCCGCGGGTTTTAAGGCGGATCTCCAGGGTGCGGGGGTTGTCTGCGCTGATATCTGGTGCATTGAGCGCGTATATGCCCCTAGCAACATCACGGTCATCTAGAATGTGTCGGAAATGCTGACCACAGAGCTCAACCGGTTTGTAGCCCAGCATGCTTTCAATCTTGCTGTTGATAAAGCAGAAGCGGCCATCTGCATCAAGCATGAAAACGATGTCTGGCGAGCTGTTTACAATGTACCGGTGAAGGGCTTCGGATTTCTCAAGGCGCCCCTGTATGTTTTCATGGGCCTTAAGTAACGATTGCTTGTCGGCGACGCCTTTTACTGTAGCGACCAGATCTTCTGGGTCAAAGGGTTTGCGGATGTAGTCCAGAGCCCCACGTCGAAGCGCCCGGCTGACAGTTGTAAACGAACTTTCTCCACTGATTACGATAGTTCCGCAAGCAGGCTGCTGGTTTTCAAGATGAGTCATAACGGCGAAACCATCGACTTCTGGCATGCGCAAATCCAACAGTGCAAGGTCGAAGCGCTGGGTGTCTATTAATTCGCATGCACGCCTTCCGCCATGGGCTTCGGTGGCATCGTAACCGCAGCTGCGCAGTAGAGTAGCCAGTGTACTCGCCAGCCGTGGCTCGTCATCAACCACCAGAATGCGCGCTGCCAGCCTCTGAGATGAGTGTCTGTTGGTACGTTCAGATGCCATCGATTTGTATCCGTTTTACTGTGTCAGTCGGATGTGGTTTTTCTAGCTGGCCGCCGGTAGCAAAATTCGAAAAATGGTACCTTCCTGCCCCGTGTGGCAAGCAACAATGCCTTCCATGTCATCAACAAGCTGCTTCACAATACTCAGGCCCAAACCGCTGTGGCCTTCTCCTTTTGTGGTTTTTCCTGGCGTGAATAGGGTTTCTCGGACAGTTTCAGGTACGCCTGTGCCGGTATCGCTTACTTCCATTTCTACCCAGTTTCGGCCCCCTTGCCACACTGGGGCGGATGTTTTTATCGTAACGGTGCCACCCGTATCTGGCAGGCTTTCAGCGGCGTTTCGAGTCAGGTTAATCAGAATCTGACGGATAGCTGACGACCCAGCAGCGATAAATGTCGGAGGCCGACACGTTAGCACGTTGAATTGCAGGTTGCTGGCACTGAAAAGGCTGTCTTCAAGCAACCGGGCGAGGCTTTGTAATTCTGCATTGAGGCAGGACGTTTTGTCACTTGTATCACCGACGGTGTCATGGCTCATCTGCAGCAGCAGGTTGCCTGCGCGATCTAGTTCTTCCCGTACAACGTCCAGCTCTCCTCGAGAGTCAGGGTCATCAAGCCGGTTTCGCAGCTGATGGATATACTGCCGTATTATGGTTAGAGGATTACTGATCTCATGCACCTGCCTGCGCAGTTTTTCGATGGCAGTTTTCTGGTTTATTTCAGCCTGTTCAGTTTCGTTTTCGGGGGCCGTGTTTTTTTCCTGAAGAACGCTAGACAGCTGGCGGATAAACAAGCGTATAAGCTCTTTTATTGTGTCGGGCGTACGGCCATCGGTACCCAGCACAAACACGCCGGGACAACCGTCACTGGTGACTACCGGAACGGCGGTCAGTGAGTGAGTTCGCAGCAGCGATAATAGCTGGCGGTCGAGTACCGTTGGGGTGCGCCCGCTCAGGCTGGCAGGTATGTGTGAGTTGAAAGCCTCGGTAAGCATGCTACCGCCGGGTTCAGCGGTTACAGCCAGATGAGGATGTTGTCCGGAGGTACTAGAGAGCAGAACAAGATTGTCATTGTCATACCCAAACCACAGCGCAGGCAGGCCGGTAATCAGTGTCAAGCTGCTAACGGTTTCAGCGAGAATAGCGCCGCTCTTACCGGCAAGATCGGCAAAGCCGATTGCTTGCTGGGCGATAGCCTGCTGCAATACGGTTTGGAGCAGTTGTTGTGATGCTGGCTCGGCGTTGTAGCTGTTAATCAGCGGGATTCCTAGGGATCCTGCCATTGTTGATACGTCATCGCTGATTCGCCGATTGATCTCCCGGGTTAACTCTTCACTGAGCCCGAACATGGTGCCTGCAGCGGCAATGCCAGCCGAATCAGACAGTGCCAAGCGAGAAGCAAGGCTTATAACCTTTACCAAGTGTCCCGCGTCCCGCAATTCTGAGGGCAGTGCCTGCTGGTAGCGCATGGCATCGGCTGCCAGTGGGCCTAGCCCCCAGGATGTAACCAGCTCCGCTGCAATGTCTGACTGCCGGTTCATATACTGTTGCCTGGTTTCCAGATCCGGCGTGTTAATGGCAATCAGCTCTCCGATGTTATGGAGCATGCCAAGCATAAAGGCCTCGTCAGCTTCGGGATAACGGGTCAGGGTTGCCAGTGCGCGCGCCGTCATAGCGGTAGTTAGGGCGTGTCGCCAGAAGTCTCGTAACTGCTGCCAGGCGTCGCCACTCAGCTCAAAAAGGATCTGGCGCAGTGCGGCCGTGAGTATCAGCGTTTTGAATCGCCGGGTTCCAAGGCGCATTAAAGCCTGATCTATCGATCGAATTCCGGTTGTAGGGCCATAAAGAGACGAGTTGGCCAGTGCCAGAATGCGAACCACGAGCGCCGTATCGCATGCGACAATTTCGCTGATCGCGCGGTAGTTTTCATCCCTGTGGCAGGCTTCAAGAGCACGTAGGGTGACTTCCGGAAGGCTCGGGAGCTGAAGGTCCGGTAATGTATTCATAGATTTGCCTTCTGCGCTCTGAGCCTCAATTTATGAGGTTCCGTTCATTTTTTGTTATTAAAAGAGGTAAGCTTAGACAAAATCACGCGGATATTAAACACCGGTGGCTCTTTTTTGATCAACGTATTCACTGTAACGTGATGTGCGTACAATTTTTACAGGTTATAGCGTCGTTCGTTGTTATTGCAAGGATGTAAAGTCAGTTGCCATGAGTGCTAAGGAATCTCGCGTACATAAGGTGAGCTCACCCAGAACGATCGCCGTAACGGGTGGTAAAGGGGGTGTGGGGAAAACATCTATTGCACTTAACTTAGCGCTCACTTTGGCTCGCCACCAAAAGCGCGTTCTACTGCTAGACGGTGATACGGATCTTGCCAACGTCAGCATCATGCTGGGGCTTTATCCTGAGCGAACGCTGGCTAATGTGATTGCCGGTGAATGTCGTCTTGAGGACATCCTGCTGGAGGCGGATTACGGTCTGCATATCTTACCGGGTGCGTCTGGTGTTCAGGAATGCATGGACATGGAGCCTGAAGAAAGTTTTGGTATCCTACGGGCCCTCTCAATACTCGAAAGACGCTACGATTACGTCATAACAGATACCGCCGCAGGTCTTCAGCCTGCTGGTATGCACATGATTGCGGCGGCGGAGCTGGCGTGCGTTGTTGTGACTCCCGACCCTGCCTCACTGACAGACGCGTTTTCCCTGATTAAGGTACTGAAGCGCCGCGGGTACCGGAGAACACCCAGTGTGCTCATTAATATGGCGCAGGGTGCCAGCCAGGCCCGCTCAGTGTTTCAACGCCTCGATTCAGCCGCCCGACGTCACCTGCAATGTTCTCTGCACTACATGGGTGGTGTATGGCGCGATGAAACCCTGCGCCAGTCGGTGTTGAATCAGAAGCCAGTTGCACTGTTACCAGAGTCTGATCCGTCTTGCCGCCAGTTCCTTACTCTGGCGGACATGCTTGATGTGCGCCTATCGCAATTACCCCCTCGCAAAGCGGGTATAGCGGCCTACTGGCATTCAGTTTCGAAGCGGCAACCGGGCCGAACACATAAAACGGACGTTGCGCCCGCTGTGGCAAGCCCTCGCGAGCGGTGTCTTCAGGCTGTTGGTGAGCTGGAATCTGTGTTCGAGCAGACAACGGAAAGCGCACTGTTGCGGTACGATGTTTTTATCCGTTTGTTCGCACTGCTGGGCCGCACTCCAGACAACGATACCATCGAAATTATCCAGACAGGGCTTGGCGCAATTGCTTGGGAAAGTCTGAATCCGGAACTGCGCGAGCATTTGGCGGCTCATCTGAGGCACCTAGCCGACGAGATCTCGCTCCAAACTGTGCTCCCCGAGCCCTTTTACGATCGCATCAGATTTGGTGATCAGAAAAAGCTGATCAGAGCATTGAAAGAACAGCCTTCTGATGTCTCACTGAGCCAGTTGCTCCGCTCGCTGACGGGTATAGAAAACAACGACCGTTGAGAAGGCATTGTTTTGCTGGTATTGGTGATAACCTTGTAGTTTGTCACCGCACTGCCACCGGGATTGTGTAAGAATCGGGTACGGTAGGCATCAACGAAAAGGAGCTTTCACAATGGCAAAGCAAAAAGAGGGCGCTGAAGTGTCTTCGTCAAAAGTACTTGAGCAGCTGCGTGGCAAGCATGTTCTGATTACGGGCACTACGGGGTTCCTTGGCAAAGTCGTTCTGGAAAAACTGATTCGTGCGGTGCCGGATATCGGCGGTATACATCTGCTGATACGAGGCAATAAACGACACCCTGAGGCGCGTAGCCGTTTTCTCAATGAGATTGCTACCTCCTCAGTATTTGACCGCTTGCGCCAAGAAAATAGTGAGGCGCTCGAGGCTTTTCTGGAGGAGCGGCTGCACTGTGTTACGGGAGAGGTAACACAGCCTAATTTTGGTTTGCAGCCAGAGGCGGTTCGGGAACTGGCAAGCAGCATCGATGCGGTTATTAACTCCGCTGCCAGCGTCAATTTCCGCGAAGAGCTGGACAAGGCGTTGTCTATTAATACCTTGTGTCTACAGAATATTGCTGAACTGGCGCGCCACAATCCATCCCTTGCGGTAGTTCAGGTTTCGACCTGTTATGTAAACGGAATGAGTTCTGGTCAGATTACCGAATCGGTAGTCAAGCCCGCTGGTGAAGAGGTTCCCCGCAGCTCAGCCGGCTATTATGAGGTCGAAGAGCTAATCCGGCTTCTTAAAGACAGCATTGCAGACGTGCACTCGCGATACACAGGAAAAGTGTTGGAGAACAAGCTTGTGGATCTGGGTATCCGCGAAGCAAACCGCTACGGCTGGAGTGATACCTATACTTTCACCAAGTGGCTGGGTGAGCAAATACTGATGAAGGCGCTTGAAGGGCGAGCTCTAACAATAGTGCGCCCATCCATCATCGAGAGCGCTTTGGAAGAGCCGGCACCTGGCTGGATTGAAGGCGTGAAAGTAGCTGATGCGATCATTCTTGCCTACGCCAGAGAAAAAGTAACGATATTCCCCGGTAAACGCTCCGGCATTATTGATGTCATCCCCGTCGACCTTGTGGCAAACGCGCTTATTCTCGCGGTTGCTGAGGCAATGAGTGAGCCTCCACGGCCTCGGGTGTACCAGTGTTGCAGTGGCAGTTCCAACCCGGTGTCTGTGGGTGAGTTTATCGACCACCTGATGGCTGAAGCCAAAACGAATTACGCAGCCTATGAGCGGCTTTTCTATCGCCGGCCGGTCAAGCCCTTTATTGCGGTGAATCGGACGTTGTTTGATGCCTTGGTGGGCGGTGCTCGCATTCCATTCAGTCTGGCCCGACGTATGATGCAACTGCTGGGGCAAGATCGTGAGCTTAAGGTATTGCGCAACCTGGACACCACGCGTTCACTGGCGACCATTTTTGGTTTCTACACCGCGCCGGATTATATCTTCCGCAATGACGATCTGCTGGCTATGGCATCACGCATGGGGGAGGTGGACAAGGTTCTGTTTCCCGTAGATGCGTGTCTGATTGATTGGGCTGTGTATCTGCGCAAGATTCACCTAGCGGGTTTGAACCGCTACGCGCTTAAGGCGAAAAAAACGAGGGGCTCCGGGTCGTCCCGAGTTCGCAAGCAAGCGGCCTGATTACACCTGGCCCCGTTTAGCGGGGCTGGTTTACCTCTTGGGTAAACCGAACTATTCTTTTATTTGAAACTCACGCTCTCGGCAAATTACCGTTGATTTCTTGCAGGTTACTGAACTTTTAGCGTTAAAAGTTCAGTCGCGTTAGGACGTTAGTCTAATTCATTGTGTGGTGGCACACATGTTGAACTACTGCGATGTGTCCGCAGGGCGTGCATGCCCTACCGCTCTGATTTAACAAAATAGACAATGACAATAGACTCTGATCAAGGGGGAGCATAATGACTAATAAGCACCTTTATCCGGTAAGTTCGGATGTGGCCAAACGGGCCTTGTTGAACCGGGAACAGTATGACGAAATGTATCGTCAGTCGGTCGATGAACCAGATGCTTTCTGGGGCAAGCACGGTAAGCGCCTTGACTGGATCAAGCCTTACACCAAGGTTAAGAACACCACCTTCGACTACAACAACGTTTCTATCAAGTGGTATGAAGACGGGCAGCTGAATGCGTCTGCTAACTGCCTTGATCGTCACTTGGAAACTCGGGGTGACCAGACGGCCATCATTTTTGAAGGGGATGATCCCTCCGATTCACGTCACGTTTCCTACCGCGAACTGCATGAAGAAACCAGCAAGTTTGCCAACGTACTGAAAGATCTGGGCGTGAAGAAGGGTGATGTGGTCACCATCTACATGCCAATGATTGTCGAAACCGCGGTTGCCATGCTGGCGTGTACCCGTATTGGAGCGGTTCACTCTGTTGTGTTCGGCGGTTTCTCGCCAGAAGCGCTGGGCGCTCGGGTTGCCAATGCCAAGTCTCGCTTCGTCATTACCTCTGATGAGGGTCTTCGCGGCGGCCGTAAGGTGCCACTGAAAAAGAACGTGAATGCGGCACTTAAGAATGAAGCGGGCGCGAACGTAGAGAAGGTGATCGTTGTCAGCCGCACCGGGAATAAAGACGTGCCTTGGGTCGACGGTCGCGATGAGCGATACGAGGATCTGATGGCGACTGCTTCTGCAGATTGCCCACCAGAGCCAATGAGCGCAGAAGATCCCTTGTTCATGCTGTACACCTCGGGTTCAACCGGAGCCCCCAAAGGGGTTCTGCATACCACGGGCGGGTACATGGTTTATGTTTCCATGACCCATGAGTATGTATTTGATTATCACGACGGTGATGTCTACTGGTGTACGGCAGACTTTGGCTGGGTAACTGGCCACAGCTATATTTTGTATGGCCCGCTGTGTAACGGCGCAACCACTTTGTTGTTTGAGGGCGTGCCAAATTACCCCGACAGCTCCCGCATGGGCCAGATTGTCGACAAACATCAGGTGAACACCCTGTATACGGCGCCTACCGCTATTCGAGCGCTGATGGCCGAGGGCGAAGCCTGCATGAATGGTACAACCCGCAAAAGCCTGAAGTTGCTGGGCTCTGTGGGCGAGCCAATAAACCCAGAAGCCTGGGAGTGGTACCACCGTGTGATTGGTAACAGCGAATGCCCGATTGTGGATACTTGGTGGCAAACAGAAACCGGTGGCATCCTGATTTCACCTTTGCCTGGTGCGGTGGATCTGAAGCCCGGCTCCGCGACCGTGCCGTTCTTCGGCATTAAGCCTGGGCTGGTCGATAGCGAAGGTAGTCTGCTGGAAGGCAAGTCCGATGGTAACCTTGTTATTCTGGACAGCTGGCCTGGGCAGATGCGCACGATATACGGTGATCATGAGCGCTTTATTCAGACCTATTTTAGCGCTTACAAAGGCATGTACTTTACCGGTGACGGTGCCCGTCGTGACGAAGACGGTGATTACTGGATTACAGGGCGTGTTGATGACGTGCTTAACGTGTCTGGGCACCGCTTGGGTACGGCTGAGGTTGAAAGTGCACTAGTGGCTCACGATAAGGTGGCCGAGGCGGCTGTGGTAGGCTTTCCCCACGAAATCAAAGGCCAAGGCCTGTACGTATACGTAACCCTGATGCAGGGGATAGAGCCCTCTGATGAGCTGAAAAAAGAGCTGGTTCAGTGGGTTCGTAAGGAAATCGGCCCGATTGCCTCTCCGGATGTCATTCAGTGGGCTCCGGGCTTGCCGAAGACACGATCAGGTAAGATTATGCGTCGGATTCTGCGTAAGATTGCCGCTAACGAGCACGATCAGTTGGGCGATACGTCGACACTTGCAGATCCCAGTGTCGTGGAAGAACTCATCGACAGTCGTGAGTTCAAATAAGGTCTGAAAGCAGGCCGTAAACCTGTGAGGAATTGGTTTAATGACACAAACAATTATCGTCGCTGATGACCATCCGCTGTTTCGGGCCGCCCTGAAACAGGCGGTCAATCAAGCGGTGCCTGATGCGGACATCGTAGAAGTTGACAGCATCAAGGCACTTCAGGCGTCGGTAGCTTCGCACCCGGATGCAGACCTGGTTCTGCTCGATCTCAATATGCCGGGTGCCCATGGTTTTTCTGGGTTGGTGTTCATGCGTGGACAGTATCCTGGGTTGCCAGTGGTGGTTGTGTCAGGGTCTGAAGAGTTGCAGGTAATGCGGCGCTCGATTGACTACGGGGCGTCTGGCTTTATTCCAAAGTCGGCGCCACTGCCTACCATAACGGGGGCAATTCGTAGGATTCTTGAAGGCGATGTCTGGCTGCCGGAAGGTGTGGCAGACAAGCTTGAACGAATGCATTCAGATACCACCGACTTCTCCGAGAAGCTGGCATCACTCACACCACAGCAGTTCCGCGTGTTGGGTATGTTGGCGGAAGGGCTCCTGAACAAGCAGATTGCTTACGATCTGGATGTGTCCGAAGCCACCATCAAGGCGCACATCACCGCTGTGTTCCGCAAGCTTGGCGTTCGTAACCGAACCCAAGCGGTGATTGCGATACAGCAGATGGAGATTGACCCCACGAAGCAATCGTTGTCGGGGAGCTGATTTCCAGCTTTTCTGGGCTGAATAAAAAACGGGAACCCGCGGGCAAGCCATTTACCTTAAGTGTGGCTGAGCTTGGGCAAGCCAAGTAAGAAAAGCCAGTGACCAAAAATCACTGGCTTTTCTTCATTCAAAATTTCTGAACGCAGACGTTTTGGCATCCCTGCTTCCCAACGAAAAAAACCTGAGCTTTTGGCTTGAATTAGCCGGTCAACTCTATCCAGCATATCGATTGTAATAAATGATTTTCTCGACAGTGACTGGGGCTTTTGCAAGCCCCAGTTTCATGGCGGGTGTGTCCTTTTTCTTTGATCTTGTGCAGTAGTTGTAATGAATCCTGAATATGTCACCCACTATGGTGTACATCTCAGGGTTATATGCAGAGTATCCGTGCCAGATACGCCCCATCCCGGTGCCTGACTGGAATGGCCTTTCAAAGTACATAGACATCCTGCGGATATTCATAAAAAAGCGATCTACTGGAGCTAGGGTCACCATGCGGTAGAGGTTGGCCTGGTGCAGAATGTCGTACCTAGACACATTCGTCACCGCAGCCACCATTTTCTCCGGCTCTGCCTTGGACACCCATGGATGCTCAATCCAAAACTCAGGCGAGTTCGGAACCTTAATGGGTTTCTTTAAACGCTCCGCGATAATTCCGTTAGTTACATCCATTAGGATTTTGAAGGTCAGCTGTTTGACTGGGGTTCCTGACATTTTGGAAACCATGCGTTTGAAATTTGCTACCAGCTTTTCTTTCTCATCATTTGTTTTATTTTTCGAAGCCCTAACTAAGAACCCATCGGATCGGCCTTCTCCAATTTCCTCACGAAACGCAGAAATATAGGCCGTCTTCATCCCGCTATCCAGATCCAGAAAGAAGCGAGTTTTCCCTGTGCTCCTGAAAAACCGTTTCAGTAAAAAGAAGTGAGCCAGCATGGTGTATTCGTTATGAACCAAGGCACCGCGATTAGGAAGACTTTTTGTTTGATCGATGTTCTCCGACGAATCGGGAACATTAGAGCTTTTTTCGATCAGAGCTCTGATCTGAATTTCATCTCTAAGATTTCCGGCATATGGTAACTTCTCTCTAGGTAAGCGATTCTTTACAGCGTCATTGAACTCCTCGCTCAACCAGACTCTAGCGTGTTTTCGGTGGTGTTTTGGTCTTTCGTGATCACCACTATCAACTGAGTCCCGCTCTGCCAAACTGGAGTCCACAGAGCCATCGTAATTAAAGTTGAAAGCGAAAACGTAGCCTGAGTTCAAGCATGCCGTGGCAATTCCGTAGAGGTCGCAATTCCTTTTGTCACCTCGTTGAGTCCAGTTGGTCATCAGAACTTGACGGTCTGTTGAAAGATAAAATCGCTCAAAAACTCTGCTCTCAAGTCTTCTCTCTCGCTCAGAAACAAACGATAAACACTGGCGATGAATAAATCTGATTTTGTCGTAAACCGTTTTTTCTGAAATATCCAAAACATCAGCAATACGGTTGATCGGTTGTTTGTTGACCAGGAGCTTGAATAGTAACCTGTTTAAATGAGGCTTGGAGTGCTTGCGAGCCTTCGGTTTACCACAAAAACTCTTCCGACAGTGAAGGCAAATATACCTTTGGTTTCCGCTAGTCGTTTTGCCATTCTTTTTGACGGAAATAGGCTTTTTATCCATATTGCTTGAGCATTTTGAGTTTGGGCAGATAATTGATTTTGGATCTAGGTGGCTCGATATCCTACTAAGCTCTTCGTGGACAGCCTGATTACTCTTTAGAGCGGTTGATACAGCATTAACATCTTCACCCAGAGCTTTTTTCTTGGAGCAAATCTCACAAATCAGAGATGCCTTGGCTTTACCCCTTCCAGATAGACGATAGGATCCGCCGCCTCTCTGGAAGGCTTCAGGAATACCCCCTTCACATCCATCAATATTTTTGATCGGACTAAGCGTTAAAAAATTCTCACACGTCGGATTTCGACATCCATTGACTTGAATACCTTCGAACGGGAAGGGAATGCGGGGCGGTTTATTCTGGAAAGATTTCTTTCCCATAAAAAGAAGCGCCTATACTGTCTGTATATGGCTATGTTGGCATCACCTGTTGGTTTGCTCCGGTGACACTGTATATATTACTGTATATCCGGTTCCTCTTTGGAGCAAATTATGAAACAAGCCGACATCAACGCCATTGAAAAGACCTTGGCCCACCTCCCAGTTGATCTCAAACAACACCTTGCCAATCAGCTCCTTGGGCAAATTAATGCTCAGGCCCACACGCTGCTCGAAACCGCCAGCCTCCATCGTCTATGTCCTCACTGTGGCGATAAGCACCTTGTAAAATGGGGGCGCTCTGGTGGCTTGCAGCGGTATCAGTGCCAGAACCTGGGCTGTCACAAAACCTTCAATGCCGTTACGGGAACATCGCTGGCCAAGCTGCATCACCGTCATAAATGGTTTGATTACTTGCGATGCATGCGGGACAGCCTAACCCTGCGGGTTTCAGCAGCCCGAGTAGGCATTGATTTGAAGACGGCTTTCCGATGGCGTCACCGTTTTCTGAGCACCAGCGCAAAAGCCAACGCTAATGCCCTTTCCGGCATTATCGAAGTGGATGAAACGTTCTTTGCTGAGTCTTGCAAGGGCAAGCGCAACCTCACTCATCGCAGCCCCAGAAAACGTGGCGGAGAAAGTAATAAGAAGAAAAAAGCGGATAAAATTCCGGTGGTTATTGCGCGAGACCGCAACGGTCATGTCAGCGACCTGGTGGATCCGGCGCTGAACAAATCAACGATCCATGCTTTTCTGGCACCGATTATCAATCGTGATTCTATTTTATGTTCAGACGGCCACAGCTGGTATAAAACCTTCTCCAGCGACCATGGCATTGCCCACCATCGACTGATCGCACTCGATAATCAACGAGTGATCGGCAGGGAATACCACATTCAAAACGTCAACAGTTATATAAGCCGATTGAAGGGCTGGATCGCCCGCTTTCATGGTGTGGGGACAGCGTATTTGCCGAACTATCTGGCATGGCGACGGCTGTTCGAAAATGCGCCGGCTTCAGAGGAGGCGTGGCTTCGTGCTGCGATAAGTACAAACCAACAGCAGATGCCAACATAGCCCTGTATATACAGTAGTATAGGCGCTTCTAGCGGTTTTGTCAGTAACCTCAGCCACACTTAAGGTAAATGGCTTGACCCGCGGGTTCCCGTTTTTTTATGCCCGACTACTTGCTCCCAGCGTAACCCAACTCTTTGTTGACCAGATTAAACAGCTCTTCGCCGTTGTGCCATCGGTCAAAATTCTCAAGAAACTGATCAGTAAGCGCGCGCTTCCAGCCGACAAAGTCACCGGCCATGTGTGCCGTCATGGTGACGTTTTCCATGTCCCACAAAGGGTGATCTTCCGGTAACGGCTCCTCCTCGAACACATCAAGCCCAGCGCCTGCAATCTCACCGCTCTTCAGTGCAGCAATTAGATCGTTGGTTTTAACAATCGGCCCACGCCCAATGTTGATCAGGCGCGCCGTGTTTTTCATGGCTTTAAATGCCTTCTCGTCAAACAGGCCTTCTGTTTGTGGCGTCAGTGGTGCGGCGATCACCACGTAATCGGCATGGCCCAGCTGCTCATAAAGATCATCGTTGCCATGTACCGCAACAAAATCAGGATCTTCCTTGCGAGCTGTTCGGGCAATACCGTGAGGCTTCAAGCCGGCAGCCCCAACCAAACGGCCAATCTGGCGACCGATCGAGCCTGCGCCAACCACCAGTACCTGCTTACCCTCTGCGCGTTCCGTATCCCTGTGCTTCCACTGATGCTTCATTTGCAAACGGATAGAGCCCGGGAAATCTTTCGCAAACATCAAAATGGTGCACAGCACGTATTCGGCGATGGTTCGGTCGAATATGCCCCTGGCGTTCGTCACTACAACATTGCCGTTTGTAAGAGCAGGGAACATTAGCGCGTCCACCCCTGCACTGGTTGCGTGTATCCATTTTAGTTTGTCCGCGCAGCCCCAGGCAGCCTCCAATGCTTCGGTACGGAAATCCGTTACCATCATCACATCGGTACCCGGCAGAGTACTGCGAAGGGTCGCCTCGTCACTTGCAAAGCGCACTTCGGCGTGGGCCCGGAGTGAGTCTATTCCCGGTGGCTCCTGCTCGCCGGGTGCGGTGAGAACCGTTACAACAGGCTTATCGTGCTGAGACATTGAACCTCCGCCGGGTTAGCTGGCTAGTTATCGTGAGTGGTTTGTGTAAGGCCCTACATACCCGCTGCAAGGCCCCCGTGACAGTCTGGTAGGCAGATGCCATTGGGTCAACCTCAGCCGGATTCAGTTGCGACTTATCCCCGGTCGGCGCCTATTAAAACGGCATAAATGGCGCGCCGGAAAGAGTATTTCAGGCGGTCCCTTGTATGCGCTGATTTTACTGACTAACCTGCATTGGTAGTTGTGTTTTGCCCCAGTTCCCGTTGTAGGAGGTTGTTATGGCAGACGCCAACAGAGATACCGGCCAGGATAAACCGAAGAAGGTGAAGTACCGGAAAACCAAGGCCAGTTGGAACCCTGCCATGCAGGCAGTTCCGGTGCCGGGTATTCGGCGTATGGTGAATATGGCAGCCACCATGAAAGATGTTATCCATCTTTCTATCGGCCAGCCGGATCTGCCAACGCCTAAGCATATTATTGACGCTTACATTGAAGCTCTTAAGGCAGGGCAAACCGGTTACACCATGGACGCCGGGCTGCCTGAGCTGCTGGTAGCGCTGAGGGACTACTACGGCAAACGGTACAACCGCAAGCTCACCAGAGATAACATCCTGGTTACCAGCGGTGCTACGGAGGCCATGTACCTTGCCATCTCAGCGACGGCCGCACCGGGCCGACAGTTTATTGTGACAGATCCATCTTTCCTGTTGTATGCGCCTTTAATTCGCATGAATGGGGGGGAGGTCAAATTTGTGCCGACCAAAGCAGAAAACGATCACCAGCTTGATCCCGATGAGGTGATCCGAGCCATGGGGCCACGCACCTTTGCCCTGATACTCAATAACCCGAATAATCCGACCGGAGCGGTTTATCCTCGCAGTACTGTGGAAACCATTTTGGAAGAATGCGCGTACCGGGGCATACAGGTTTATGCCGACGAGGTGTATGACCACCTGATTTTTGATGACGATGATTTCGCCAGTGTGCTGAACTGTTCCATGGACCTCGACAACATCATGTGCATCAGTAGTTTTTCGAAAACATACAGCATGGCGGGGCTACGTATAGGCTGGGTAATTGCCAGTCAGGCGGCGATCAAATCTCTGCGGCGCTACCACATGTTCACCACCTCGGTGGCTAATACGCCTTCTCAGTTTGCGGGGGTAGCGGCACTAACGGGTGATCAACAGTGCGTGAGGGACATGCTGGCTATCTATAAGGAACGCCGAGATAAAGTGGTGGAGCTGATCGATCAGACTCCTTACATGACCGGGTACAAGCCGGGCGGGGCCTTTTTTGCGTTCCCGGATCTGCCGCGCCACGTTGACGGGTCAGATTTGGCGCTGCGCCTGCTCAAAGAAACTGGGGTGTGTTTGGTACCGGGGGATGCGTTTGGTGAAGGCTGTACCAACGCTGTTCGCATCAGTTTCTCAACCACCTGTGAGAACCTTGACGCAGCCTTCGACCGCATCATCCCGTGGATGGCTAAACAACAATTCTAAGGAGCGCCTATGTCGGCTCTGGATTATGTACTTATCCAGTGCCCTTACTGCTGGGAGACGCTGGATGTCAGCGTCGACCCTTCAGTAGCGGAACAGGAATATGTTGAAGATTGCCAAGTATGTTGCCAGCCCATTTTATTGCGGGTTGTTTTCGACGATAATCTCACCCCTAACGTAGAAGCCCGGGCCGAAAACGAGTAAGCGGCCCGGGTTCTGACCAATTATTAACCTGCTAGTCTTGTTCCGCTTTCCGCGCTGCCGCAGGATAGGCGTTCAATCCATGGAGAGTAAACGATGAATAAACTACACCTTAGTAGCCGTTGGGCCTTGGTGTTGTTGGCCCTTGCCTTGTCTAGTGGTTGTGCCAGCCTTTCCCCTTATGCAATCTCGGAAGGAGAGCTTGAGCGCCACCTGCAGGACGCTGTGAGTGCCTATGATCGCAATCAGTTGAAGAGCGGGTCACCGCTCAGCTTGAGCCTTGATGACGCCAACGTTACCTTGGGCCCGGATGGCCGTGATGTTGCGGTGATTGATCTGAAAGGTCAGGTGGCGCTCAACGTACTGATGGCTAAGCTGCCAGTTGATATTGCTTTGAAAATTGAAGGCGCGCCTGTTTACGACAGCAAGGAAAAAGCGATCTTTATCCGCCGGGTAAAACTGTTAGAAAGCAGTGTTGATACAGGCTTTTTCAAGGGTGACCTTGGGCCGGTTACAGACAACGTGATGCGGGTGGTGGCCCAGATGCTGGAAACCATGCCGGTTTATCGACTGGATGAAACCAATATGGCCCAGCGGATGTTTGGCATGTTACCTACAGATGTGCGTGTAGCGCCTGGCCGTCTCGAGTTTGTGATGGCTGATAAATAGAGCGTGTGAATAAAGCAGAGCCAGAAAACATGTTCTGGCTCTGCGGCTCCTTATTATCGGGCCGATAGCCGTTGGCAGATTGCTTCGCCTATCTCCTGTGTTCCCCGCCGCGCGCCGGCATTTTCCGCCAGATCTGCTGCCACAACGTCAAACAGTTCCTTACCAGCTGCTGCCATAACAGGGTCTTTTCGGCCTAGCCACTCCAACATGCGGGCTGCGGTAAACAGCATGGCTGTTGGGTCAGCCAGGCCTTTACCGGCGATGTCCGGAGCACTCCCGTGAGTAGGCTCGAACATGGAGGGCATATCTGGATCTGTGGGGTTCAGGTTGCAGGAAGGCGCAACACCCATACCGCCAGACAGCACGGCTGCCAGATCCGTTAGAATATCCCCTTGTAAGTTGCTGGCAACCACCACATCGAAGGCCCACGGGCTTTGTACGAACTTCATACAGGCTGCATCTACGAGCTCGTGGTGGGTAGCTACGTCTGGAAACTCTTTGCTGATTTCTTCAAAGGCTTCCGTGTACATGTCGCCCCAGTAGCGCAGAGCGTTGCGTTTCGTGATTAGGCACACCTGGCTTTCGCAACTGCGACCATCCCGACTGCCATCAAGGGTGTGGAAGTTTCTGGTGCGGTTTTCTTTGGTGCGATCTGCAGCCCGGGTGCGAGCCTGTTCAAAGCCGTAGCGAATAATGCGATTGGTCGCCTTGCGCGTAAACACCTCCATTTGGGTCGCAACCTCATCCTCAGTTCCTTTGCGTAGGCGGCCGCCCTGGCTTACGTACTCTCCTTCGGAGTTTTCTCGGATCACTAGCATGTCTATGTCTTTGGCGCGCTCATCGGCAAGATACTGCCGGGCACCGGGTAACAGTCGAGCGGGGCGTTCGCACACCCACTGATCAAAGCCTTTACGCATATCCAGCAAGGGTGCCAGTGAGACACTGTCGGTTAAAAGATAACGGTTCGGATCGTCCACGGGGCCTGGGTCGCCCAGTGCGCCGAGTAATATGGCGTCGTATACTTTGAGTTGGGCTAGTGCATCAGCTGGCATGGACTCGCCATGTTCTTGGTGCCAGGCGTGGGACGGCCAAGGGAAGTGGGTCCACTCAAGCGCTAGGCTGTGCTTGGCGCGCAGGGCTTCCAAACAGCGTAAGGCTTCGCCCACGACTTCGGGGCCAATGCCGTCACCCGGAGTTACTGCGATACGGGTAGGTTGGGGCATTATGGAGACTCCTTTTTAGATTGACTCGTATAGATAACAAACCCAGTTTAGTCACCGGAACACGGTATGCCACCGCTGAGGGAAATAAAGCTGTTTTACCCGCCGGCGGACCAAGGCTATAGTGTGTTCCGCAACAGGCGCATTCGCGTTTGTTATCTGCTTTACCGACGACAGGACGGCAACTTTGCTTTACCGACTTCTTACCATTATTGGCGGCCTGGTGTTTGTCGCCGCCTTGTTTGCGCTGGTTTGGTTCTTTTGCAAGAAATTCCTTGAGCACTATGGCGTTACCGACCGGCTGACAGACCGTACCACCGAACTTGCGACCTGGACGTTTGCTGGTATCAGCGTTGGCCTGGTGTTTGCAGTGGTGGGTGCGTTTTTGCTTGGCCCTTGGGCGTTTTACCGCACCCTGCGCGGCCATGAGCTCGCCATTTCTGATGGTGCAGCGATCTGGTGGGGGTTTGGTGTTGTGGTGACCTCACTGGGCATTACGGCTGCCGGGTTTTTCGGGTTTCTTATGGCCGTTGGTGCCTACTGAATGGCTTTGAGCTGCTCCCGAAACCAGAGCAGTGCCGGTTCCTGATCATAAGCTTTGTGCCAGTACAGATGCGCATCGAGTGAGGGCAGGTCTGCAGGTGGATTCATAATGGTAATATTTGCCCGCTCCGAAATAATTCTGGCGTAGGTTTCTGGCATGGTCAGCAATAGATCGGTGGCTTCCACCACCCGACAGGCCGCGTAGTAATGCTGGCAGCGTAAGCGGATGCTGCGCTGAACCCCCAATCTCGATAGCTCAAAATCTTCAATTCCTGGCCCTTCTGTACGCGACGAAACCAGCACGTGGCGCGCTGCAAGGTACCCTTTCATATCCAGTGTCTGTGACGCCAGCGGGTGCCCGTCCCGGGCCAGAACCACAAGCTTGTCCCGCCTTAGAAGTTCGTGGGACGTTTGGTTGCTGACCGGCAGCAGAACATCAACAGAGAAGTCCAACTTGCCGGCGGCGAGTTGTGTTTCCATTTCCCTCCGTGGAACGCGTTTGCTGGCAATCTCTAGCTCCGGATAAGGGTCCAGCCGCTGCATGAGCTGGGGCAGAAAGGTTGATTCCAGAACGTCGCGCAGGCCCAGCGAATAGGTTTTACGCTGATTGGCAGGATCAAATGCATGAAACTGATTAACCGCGCCCTGGATTTGGGTAAGCCCTGGTTTCATGGACTCAAGAAAGCGGCGGGCCAGCGGTGTTGGTACCATCTGATTGCCTTGGCGCGTGAACAGTGGGTCGTCAAAATGGTCTCGCAGGCGCGACAGGGAATGGCTGACCGCTGGCTGGGTCAGGTGCAATGCCTTTGCTGCGCGGGTAAGGCTGCCTTCCCGGTAGATGGTGTCAAAAACATGCAGGAGATTGAGATCTAAGCGTGCCCCGGCCATAGTCAGTGTGTCTCTGTGAATAAGCAACGTTAATAGTAAACGATAAGAATAATTCAGTCGCGTAATAGTTTGGGCAACTTTAGACTGATTTTAATGTGCTTATATTCACTGCACCAGCCTGTGCAATCTCTGTGAGGAATCGGCAATGGATTTCAGTATCTCCGAAAAAGGTCAGGATTATCTTAAGCGTGTTAAAGCGTTCATGGCGGAAGAGATTTTCCCGATTGAAGCTCAATACAATAAAGAGCTGGCATCGCTTGAGAACCGCTGGGTTGTCTTACCGATCATCAAAGAGTTGAAAGAAAAGGCCAAAGCCCAAGGGCTCTGGAATATGTTTTTTCCGGATGAGAAGCATGGTTGTGGTTTACTCAACTCTGACTACGCTTTGATTGCAGAGGAAACCGGGCGCAGTTTTATTGCCCCCGAAATCTTCAACTGCAATGCGCCGGACACCGGCAATATGGAAGTACTGATTCACTATGGTTCAGAGGAACAGAAAGCCGAATGGCTGCCCGGTCTTCTTAGTGGTGCGGTCCGGTCTGCGTTCTGCATGACGGAACCCGCGGTAGCGTCTTCCGATGCCACCACCATGGAAGCTACCGCTGTGGTTGAAGGCGATGAGGTGGTGCTGAATGGTCGCAAATGGTGGAGCACTGGCGTGGGTCACCCAGACTGCAAGGTCACCATTTTTATGGCGCTTTCTGATCCAGACGCGGATAAGCATCGTCGCCATTCGATGGTTCTGGTTCCGATGGATGCGTCGGGTGTAACGATTGAACGAATGCTTCCGGTGTTTGGTGAATACGATGAGCCTTACGGACACGGCCAGGTTCTGTTCGATAATGTGCGCCTGCCCAAGAGTGCTTTTATTGCTGGGCCAGGCCGTGGCTTTGAGATTGCACAGGGGCGCTTAGGGCCAGGCCGTGTGCACCACTGCATGCGTGCCATCGGGGCAGCGGAGCGCACGCTGGAGCTGCTAATTAAGCGGGCCACAAGCCGCGAGGCGTTTGGCCGCCCATTGGCGAAGCTTGGCGGTAATCCAGATATCATTGCCAATGCCCGTATGTCGATTGAGCAGGCGCGCTTGCTGACGCTTAAATGTGCATGGGCGCTGGATACCAAGGGTGTTGCGGGGGCCATCCAGGAAGTGGCCATGATTAAGGCAATTATTCCTGTAATGCTGCAGACCATTGTGGACCAGGCTATTCAGATTCATGGCGGTGCGGGTGTGAGTGATGATGATTTCCCGCTGACTCAGTTGTTTGCCTATGCTCGCGTTCTGCGGCTGGCAGATGGGCCGGATGAGGTGCATAGAGCTACAGTGGCTCGCCTCGAATTGCGCAAATACAAAAAGTGATGGAAAACACTATGACACAAAAAGTATTCGTAACAGGCGGCGCCAGCGGCCTTGGCCGGGCTATTGCACTGCGTTATGCCAAAGAAGGCGCCAAGGTCTGTATTGGCGATATCAATTCGGAGCAGGGCGCGGGTGTTGAGCAGGAAATCAACAATGCCGGTGGCGAAGGCTACTTTGTGGAGTGCGATGTTCGGAGGCTGAAAGATCTGGAAAAAATCTGTGCTGAACTCACTCAAAAGTGGGGCGGTGTGGATGTGGTGGTGAATAACGCCGGTGTGGCGTCTGCCGGTTCGATTGAAGACACCACTATGGCGGACTGGGAGTGGATTATTGATATCAACGTGCTGGGCGTTGTGCGGGGCTGTAAAGCGTTTACGCCGCAGTTCAAGAAGCAGGGCTTGGGTACGTTTGTGAATATTGCCTCTATGGCGGGCCTTATGCTGGCGCCGCTTATGGGTAGCTACAATGTGTCTAAGGCCGGGGTGATTGCGTTGTCAGAGACGTTGAGCCAGGAGTTGCGCAGCGACGGCATTCATGTGAGTTGCGTGTGCCCAGCGTTTTTCCAAACAAACCTCGCCAGCAGCATGCGTTCGGATATTCCCGGTATTGCGCAGAACGTGGGCAAGTTAATGAAGCGCTCCAATATTTCTGCAGATCATGTTGCCGAGGATATCGTGCGCTCGGTCAAGAACAAAGATTTTTGGGTGCTGCCCCATGTTAAAGAGCGCCGACTATGGATGCTTAAGCGCTTTGCTCCTTGGGCGTTTGATCGTCTGATGTATGAGGAAAGCAAGCGCTGGATGAAGAAGATGGGCGGTAAGGCCAAGGCCTGACCGAGAACCAGAATAATAGGAGAGCCTTTGATGACCCAGATTGACCAAGCCGCGGGTATCCGCGAAGGCGAGGAGCTGGATCTTGCGGCAGTAGACCGGTTTATGAAAAGCGCCATGCCCGATCTGACCGGCGAGCCGGTTATTCATCAGTACCCTGGCGGCGCTTCCAACCTGACGTATCAGGTGGATTACGGCGATCGCTCGTATGTTTTACGTCGGCCACCTTTAGGCAAGATTGCAAAATCGGCCCACGACATGCTCCGCGAAGCAAAGGTGATGCAGGCGTTGAAGCCGGTGTATCCCTATGTGCCAGCGATCATCGCTATCTGCGATGATCATGACGTGCTGGGGTGTGATTTCTACGTAATGGAAAGGATGAAAGGCGTCATTCTGCGCCAGGATTTCCCCAAAGACTTGGACATGAACGAGGCCGATACTCGCAAGCTGTGCCTGAGCGTGATCGACAAGATGGTGGATTTGCACCGGGTTGATGCCAAGGCGGCAGGGCTTGATAAGCTGGGCAAGGGCGAAGGCTATGTTCAGCGCCAGATTGGTGGCTGGAGCGACCGTTTCCGCAAGGCCCGCACCGACGATGTTGGCGATTTTGAAGCGGTCATGTCTTGGCTTAACGATAAAATGCCCAACGACGTTGCTCAGGTTGTGATTCACAACGACTTCCGCTTTGACAACGTGGTGCTGAACCCCGACAACCCCTTTGAAGTGGTCGGGGTGCTAGATTGGGAAATGGCGACGATCGGTGATCCGTTGATGGACCTGGGCAATACGCTGGCCTATTGGATTGAGGCGGACGACGAGGGCCCGTTCCAGGTGCTGCGGCGCCAGCCCACACATCGCCCCGGCATGCTTACGCGTAAGGAAGTAGTGGAGTACTACATGGAGAAATCTGGCTTTCAGGCTGATAACTTCGATTTCTATGAGATCTACGGGTTGTTCCGTTTGGCGGTGATTGTTCAGCAAATCTATTACCGCTTCTATCACGGCCAAACCAAAGATAAGCGCTTTGCCGCGTTTGGCCATGCAGCTAACTATCTTGAAAAACGCTGCCAGCGCCTGATCTCCGAGAGCTCTCTGTAATGGCTACGGTGTACCTTGTGCGCCACGGCCAAGCCAGTTTTGGTAAAGAGAACTATGATCAGCTTTCACCCAAAGGTTGGGAGCAGGGCAAGGTTCTTGGCCGCTGGATGGTCGATAAGATAAAACCGGCTGCGATTTTTGGCGGCGATCTGCAGCGTCATCGTGAAACAGTTGAAGCCATCGCGACCGGTTACGGTGGGCAGTTGCCCGATATGCAGGTAGCGCCGGGCTTCAACGAATTCGATCATATATCCGTTGTTAACTGCTACCGGCCCGAATGGAGCGATCGGCAGGTTATGGCGAGAGATCTTGCGGCTTTTCCGAAACCTGCGGCAGCCTTTCAGCAAGCCTTTGTGGAAGCTGTGCGCCGGTGGGCATCTGGGAATTATGACGCGGAATACGATGAGACCTGGACGGATTTTAAAGCCAGGGTTCTTGCAGTATTTGATGAAATGATCGAGTACGCAGACGGCGGTGATGTTTTGGTGTCCACATCTGGCGGCCCCATCGCGGTTATGTGTCAGCACCTTCTGGGCCTTGAAGACGAGCGGGCACTGGCACTGAACGAAGTCATCGCTAATACCAGCGTTACCCGGGTTCTTTATTCCGCTGGCCGTCGCAGCCTGTCTGTTTTCAACAATTACAGCCACCTAGAAGCGGAAGACCCCGCCCTGGTGACGTTCCGATAACGAATTGAGGTGAATGAATGAGCAAGAAAGACCTGTTTGATCTGACCGGCAAGATTGCCCTGATTACCGGTGCCAGCCGTGGTATCGGCGAGAGTATTGCCCGCACTCTGGCGGACTATGGCGCTCACGTGATCGTAACCAGTCGCAAGATTGAAGCCTGTGAAACCGTGGCCAGCAGCATCCGCGAAGCAGGCGGCAGCGCCGAAGCCTATGCCTGTCACATTGGCGAAATGGAGCAGATCGAAGCTATCTGGGCTCATATCGAAAAAGAGCACGGCAAACTGGATATTCTGGTTAACAACGCTGCAGCCAACCCGTATTTCGGCCCGATTGAGGATACAGACCTCGGTGCTTTCCACAAAACCGTAGACGTGAATATTCGTGGTTACTTCTTTATGTGTGCCCGCGGTGCACAGCTGATGAAGAAAAACGGCGGTGGCTCTATCGTCAACGTCGCATCGGTTAACGGCGTAAACCCGGGGCACTTCCAAGGCATCTACTCGGTAACCAAAGCTGCCGTTATATCCATGACCAAATCCTTCGCCATGGAGCTGGGCCAGCAGAAGATTCGTGTGAACGCTCTGCTGCCGGGGCTGACAGACACCAAGTTCGCCAGCGCCCTAACCTCTAACGAAGCCATCAAGAAGCAGGCTATGGCGCATATTCCGATGAAGCGTGTGGCCGACCCGAGTGAGATGGCCGGCACGGTGCTGTATCTGGCATCAGATGCGTCCAGCTACACCACGGGTGCCTGCATCAATGTGGACGGTGGTTACCTTACGATTTAATGACTCGTAAGAACCCGCGCCGCGACTTCGGAGCCCGGCTGGCAGGTGAGGGCTTTGAAGTCGCCGCTTAATTCTGATGCTTGGCGGGCCAGGTGATCTAGGTGGGTGGGCTTGCTTGCGAGCAACAGATCCTGAATCAATGAGGTCATGGCCTCCATGCTGCTGTTCATCATCGCAACATAAGCATCGCCTCGCGCCGCTTCGGGGTTGCTAATAAGTTCGGTAATTGTTTCGTCGAAGCCCGGCTCATTGCGATTTTCGAGGGCGAGCAACAGGGCTTCTTGCCAGTTTTGGCGGCCTTCCAGCCAGATCCTAGCTTGCCCGGTGCGGCTTTCTGACCAGCCGTTGATTAGGCTCTGCTGTTTAGCGTTCAGGCTTCCCAGCCAACGCTCAGCTCGCTCCGCGGTTCGTTCTGCTCGAGCCTCTGCAATCTCTTCAGCGTCTCCAACGAGAAATTCTTCTTCCAGTTCCCGGTGCTTCTTCGCCATGTTGCCAGCCAATTCGCTCACCTGCTCATCGCTGAGGCTGGAGAGCAGATTAATAGCGGTGGGCGTTATCTGCTGCAGCAATGGTGGGAAGAACGTCATAAGTTGGTTTTGAAGGTTGTTAATTTTGGCCGGGGCCGGATTACCTAAAGCCAGATCGCTCTGGAGGCTGCTCAGCCACGCCCGATAACGCGGTAACTCGGTGCTACAGTGCCAACTCTTCAGGCTTTCAATATCGGCATTCAGCTGCTTTTTTTGGGGCTGAGTGAGCGTAATTAAGTCCTCAACCCACCAAACAATGCCCCAGTCAGCGTAACGGTAGGCCAGCCGGGTTGAGCTGCACCCCGTGACAAGAAAGCCCATAATAAGCACGAGAGCAACCGCTCGTCCGGCACCTACCTTAAATGAATCCCCACAGTGATCCATATTGCGCCTGACTCGGTAAAAAAGCCTATCGAAAAAAGATTGGAAGCTTATTATAATTCGATCTTTGTATTTTGATATGCTAGGAGAACTCATGAGCCGTATCAAACCCGCACGCCTACGCCATCTCGTGTTCGGGTTCTATATGTCCGGAATGATGTCGCTGCCGATTGGGCTTAGTTAGAAAATTTTTATTGGAAAGACGTTTCAGAGCCGCTCGCATTAGCGCGCGAAAGCGAGGTTCCCGTGGGTGGTTCGAAATGCAGGGAGTAAAGAATCCGATCTAGTACTGCTTGGCCATTCCAAGCAGGATCATTATTCACCATGCCCACAACCGCCCAGGTGGTGTTGTTTTCATCCCGGGTAAAGCCGGCGATAGAGCGAACGTTTTCTAGGTAGCCGGTCTTAATGCGACCCTCGCCATCCATACCCGTGTTGCGTAAGCGACGCGCCATGGTTCCATCCATGGCGATGATCGGCATAGATGTCATCAAATCAGAGGAATAAGGGCTGTTCCACGCGTGTTGCAGTATTTTTGTGCCTTGTCTGGCGGTTATCCTGCCGTGACGTGTCAGGCCCGCGCCGTTGTCGATGACCATCCCGGACGTATCGATTCCTTTCTTCTCCAGCCAGTCATAAATAACGCGTATGCCAGCAACCCGGTCGTCGTTTTCATCATCCAGACGGTTTTGTGCGCCGATGGTCAGCAATAGCTGCCGCGCCATCACGTTACTGCTCCACTTATTAATGTCTCGAACCATGGTAACCAGGTCTGGCGACGTGGTTTTCATAACCAGCCGTGCCTTTTGTGGAGTTGGCCCATTCAGGTTTCCACCGGATACGATGATGCCCATCTCACCAAGCAAAGAGCGAATCATCGAGGCGCTGTATTGCTCCTGAGGCAACAGGGACAGGTAGGTCGTGGTGCGACACCCTTGCGGCAGTTCGCCGGTTACCCGCACCGTTACTCTTCCACCTTCTTGAACGACAGGCTCCCAGTCAAAATTACGGCGCGAAGGGCAGGGTCCTTCGTCCACTGCGGTTACCCGGTTGTCGATGACAATCTCGCTTAGATCTGGCGTGCTCCAAGCCTGAGTACCACGCTCGTCGGCACGAATCTGGAAGTGCAGGAGGTTGAGGTTAGTAAGGTAGGCAGATGGCTCGACCAGAAATGGTGCGTATGGGTTGTGGCCGTTGTCCTTAAAGAGAGGAAAACCACCGTCGATTTCAAAATAGCTGCCATCGAGCACCAGATTGCCATCGATACGGTTAATCCCCATATCGCGGAGTTCCCGCAGGGTCGCCCAGAGACGTTCGAAAGTGAGTTTCGGGTCGCCACCAAAGCGAACGTAGAGGTCGCCTTTAAGCGTATCGCCAACCATTACTCCATCGGTCAAAAAATCCGTATCCCAGTGATGGGTGGGGCCAAGAATTTCCAGCGCGGCGTAGGTGGTGATCACCTTCATTATGGAGCCGGGGCTCATGGGAACGTCGGCATTAATGCTCTGGTCAAGCCCCGGGCCGTTCAAAGGCACCGCAGCCATGCTCAGTGCTTCTTCGCTTTTTAAGGAGTTAGTGGCGTAATCTTGCATCTCGCTGGCCCAGAGGCGCTTGCCACTGTAGCCCGAGCCGTCGCCTTCAGCAGCCAGTGCCGATGGCAGGTTTGCCAGAACAGGAGCCAACGCAAGAGCAGCGGCAAAAATCAGCGCTGGGCGCCTTTGTCGAAGACTGACTTTTCCTGCGCTGTTTGAATGCGGCATACCCGGGATCACCATGATGGCTGTTTGGTTAGATGTGGAGAGAAACTCTCTAGATGAACAATAGCCCATCTTTGCAAGTTGTACTATGCAGATAACCTCTACATGACGTTAAAAAATGCCAGTAGAGCGCTTGTTTGTATTGGTGTTTTGTGTCCGAGTGTAAGTTAGCTTGCGCGAAGCGACGAGGCAAATATCAACAAGGTAACGACTGATATCCGGTCGCCTGCCCTTCGTGTGATTGTAAGCCAATGGAAAGTCGTTTTATTTGATGATAATGGTTGGTTCATATATTAAGGATTTGCTTATGTTTAATAGACTCGCTCACCACGCGAACGTGCTGGGTTCCGTCGCAACCTCATCATTGACAGCTTGGCGTGGATGTCTTGTGGTAAGTGACGTGCCGCAACCGGAACAGTCTCTTGTATTGTACGACATGGAAGGGTGTCCCTACTGCCGACGTGTTCGCGAAGCGCTCACCGCACTCAATCTTGATGTGCAGATTCGGCCCTGTCCTAAAGGTGGTCGTGTTTTCCGAAAACAGGCGGAAGCAACCGGTGGCAAACAGCAGTTCCCTCTGCTGGTCGACCGGAACACAGAGACCGTGATGTATGAATCAGAAGCCATCATTGAGTACTTGTTCCGCCAGTATGCGGGGCGATCGGTGCCCGGCTACTACCGTGAGCGGATTTGGCAACCGGTTTTGGGTTCACTTGCTTCCGTGGCCAGCGCCATGAGAGGGCTGCGTGCGAGTTCAACCAAACAGCCAGAGCAGCCGTTGCATTTGTGGAGCTTCGAAGGAAGCCCGTTCTCTCGCCTAGTGCGCGAGAAGTTGTGTGAGCTGGAGATCCCTTACACTTTGCATAATCTGGGCAAGGAACACTGGACTGAAATCGGCCCTGCAAAGCAACGTATTAAACCTGGGCCTTACACGCCTGCTCCCGGCGGAAAGCGCGATGCTTTCTTCAAGGCGCACGGTCGAGTTCAAGTGCCGTACCTTGAGGATCCGAATACCGGAGAAGGATTGTTTGAATCTGATCGCATACTGGGTTATCTAAATACGCAATATGGCTAAAACAATCGGTGGCCACGCTGTTTCATAGGCATCTTGGCGGGTATCATAGCCGGCCGTTGAGATAGTTCTGGAGCGCTCAGAACACGATAATCAGGAAGTTTATGTATACCGGCCAGTGCCTGTGTGGCGATATTACATTTGAATACGAAGGCCCCTTGGGCCCGCTCTCTCTGTGCCATTGCAGTCAGTGTCGCCGTGCCCACGGTAGTGCATTTTCTGCAAGCTCTCCGGTGCAAAAGGTGCGCTTCCAGTTTCTGAGTGGCGAGGATCAGCTGACCGAATATGAGTCGCGCCCCGGTAAATACCGGGCCTTCTGTGGCCGCTGCGGAAGCCATTTTTATAGTCGCGTGGATGCGATTCCCGGCATTCTTCGCCTGCGAGTGGGCGTCATTAACGAGCCCCTGAAAAAGGGGCCAGCGCAGCATGTCTACACTGGTTCAAAATCGGACTGGTTTGAAATCACTGACGCTCTGCCTCAGTACGAAAAAACCGAGCGTACCGGCGACCCTCACTGAGCTGGCACTACCCGGTACACTTTGCCTTGTGGCGAGTCTGTCAGTAACCACAGGTTGCCATCTGGCCCTGTTCGAACGTCGCGGATCCGTTCTGCCAGGCTGGTGAGTAAATCTTCCACTTCTACTATCTGCCTGTTCTCAATTTTCAGACGAACCAGCTTTCGCATTTTGAGCGCGCCTACGAACAAATTGCCTTGCCATTCGGGAAATTCGAGCCCTGTGTAAAACGCCATGCCTGAAGGCGCGATGGACGGATCCCAATAATGTAGTGGCTGTGCCATGCCGTCTTTTGCTGTGCTCAGCGTGATCGGGATTCCTGAATAACCGATGCCATATGTGATTTCCGGCCATCCGTAATTGGTGCCCGCCCGTAAAACATTAATCTCATCACCACCTCGTGGGCCGTGTTCGTGAGTCCAGATATCACCAGTAATGGGGTGAGCGGTCATGCCCTGAATATTACGGTTGCCCCAAGTAAAAAGGGTGTTGTTGATGCCTGAATCATCAATCCCCGGGTTGCCCGGAACTGGCTCGCCACTAACGGTAATACGGTGGACGCCGCCCGCATCGTCTCCAGTGTCTTGCGCCCGATTCATCTCGCCGCGATCGCCAACGGAAATATAGAGATAACTTGATGCATCGAAGGCCATTCGCCCTCCAAAATGTCGTGATGTGCCGGAGCGGGGCAGGGCTTCGAAGATAACCGTTACGTTTTCTAATTTGTTGTTGTCAAAAATCGCCCGGGCGACCCTTGTGGTCATTCCTTCGCTGGAACGGTGGGCGTAACTCAGGAACAGAGTTCGGTTCTTCTCAAAACCCGGGTGTAGCACTACATCGAATAGCCCGCCTTGGCCTGTTGCCGCAGAGACTGGAACCCCCGGAACTGGTTTGGATGACAACTCTCCGTTTCGAATAACACGAAGTCTGCCGGTTCTCTCTGTAACGAGCATGGAGCCGTCTGGGAGAAAAGCCAGGCTCCAGGGATGTTCAAGACCACCAGCAACCGTTTCCAGCTTGAAGCTTGCTTCTTGGGACTTAAATACTTGGCTTGAGGCAAAGAGGGGGAGGCCGAGCAAAATCAGTGCACTGAATGTTATCAGATGTCGGCAAGAGAGCATTCGATTCTCCTTGTTCATTGCAAATGATAATCAATGTCATTAATATCTTTTATGTGCCTTGCTTGGAGTAACGGCACAGAAGTTCTTCATACGATCTGTTTATATCATAAGCTAAGGGAGATACAGCCATGACAGCAGAACAAGAAATGATCGAAGGGCTGAAGATTGCAGCGGGGGCCGGCCTTTTCATCGCGCTTGTTGTTACTGGCTTAGTTGTGGGCTCCGGGGTCGGAGGCTAGCCCCGATTACGCTGCAGCCATCGATCCAGTTTGTTAGCGAATTCTTTTCGGTCGGTCTGGCTAAATGGGGCCGGGCCGCCGGTAACCTGTCCGGCATTACGCATCTCTTCCATGAAATTCCTCGTGGCGAGGCGCTGGCGAATATTTTCTTTAGTGAAAGCTTGGCCCCTTGGATTGAACACATCGGCGCCTTTCTCGATGGCTTCGGCCGCCAACGGAATGTCCTGAGTAATAACCAAGTCGCCAGCGCTGAGCTGATCCATAATTTCATTATCCGCCACATCGAAACCCTGCATAACCTGCCTGGCTTTTATATAGGGGCTGGGTGGTAGTTTGATGACGTGGTTGGCAATGAACGTTGTCTGGGTTTGCCAGCGCGTGGCGGCGCGGCAAAGAATTTCGCGAATAGGTACAGGGCAAGCATCGGCGTCAACCCAGATCGACATATCAACTTCCTTAAGCAGTTTAGTAACTAGTGGGGGAGTGTACCTGCTGTTGCTGCAAGCCTGGTAGTGAACCTCAGCCGCGGCTGCCGGATTTGCCGGGACCTTGGTGGTATAGTCCTGTGTAAATTCAATTACTAGGAAACACCCATGTCTCAACTTCCTCCGTGCCCCCAGTGTGGTTCTGTATACACCTATGAAGACGGTGTTCAGCTTGTTTGCCCTGAGTGTGCTCATGAATGGACAGAAGCAGAGGCGGCAGCGGAAGAAGCAAGCAAGGTGGTACGCGATGCCAATGGTAATGAGCTTCAGGATGGTGATGCGGTCACTGTGATCAAAGATCTGAAGGTGAAAGGTTCCAGCTCTGTTGTGAAAGTCGGCACCAAGGTGAAGAGCATTCGTTTAGTAGACGGCGATCACGATATAGACTGCAAAGTTGATGGCATTGGTCCCATGAAGCTTAAGTCCGAGTTTGTTAAAAAAGTCTGATATTCCAAGTACCAAAATTTAGCTGACTTGTTGCGACTATTCGACGCACCTCGTTACTTGCTTTGAGCTGATCTGAACGCAACACTGTAGGCATTACGGCCCCCAAAATGTAGCGTTTACCATCATCAGTTAAACCGTAGCGGCGCGAGACACCATGAAAAAAGTAATGACACTGCTGTTTGCCAGTAGCGCCCTGATCATGTCGGGCTTTACCAATGTTGTGATGGCCCATGAGTACTCCCGAGGGGGGATCGATATTGAGCATCCATGGAGTCGGCCGACACCGCCGGGCACACCCATGGGCGTCGGCTATCTAGTTATTAGAAACCATGGCGACAGAGATATCACATTGATTAGTGCAAGCACGCCCAGGGCAGATCGTGTTTCAATTCATGAAACGCTTATGAAAGATGGGGTCATGCGGATGCAGCCGCTAAAGAGCGGGCTGAAAATATCGGCGGGAGAGGCTGTGGAGCTTAAGCCTTACAGCTATCATTTGATGCTGGAAAAACTTACGGAACCGCTGAAGGAGGGGGAAAGTATACCCTTGACTCTGGAGTTTGAGGACGCAGGCGCTATTGACGTTGAGCTGAGCGTACAGTCATTGGATGCAGATATGAAAGAGCCGGAAATGGATCATTCTGGGCATCAGATGGATCACTGACTCCCTCCGGTTTAAACAACCAGTGGCGTTTCCAGAGTGTGCGATGGAAGCGTCACTGGTGATCTTCTTAACAGGTGTATCTTTAAGAGCAGCCACCGCAGCAGACGCCGTCATCACCGTGTTTAGCCTTCTTGGGGGCGCTTTCATAAGCGTTCACCGGCGCCTCAGAGCGCTCTTCCGTCGCGCCATTCTTTAGCTTGTCAGCTTCTACCTTATCGGCATTCTTCGGGCTGCTTACTTCCTTAAATAATTGCGTCATAAGATGTGATCCTGTTGCTGGGAAGCGTTTGAAAGCTTCTTGATTTATAAGATTCATTATAGATGAATGTTATTTGTATTCAGGAGGTGAGTCAACCAATCTTTGCAGAATATAAACCTAGCACTCACTGCAGGCGTACAGAGGACGTTAGGTGCGTTTTACTATGGCAAGACGGGGGAGGTAAAACCGAGTGGAGCAGGAAGAGATTTTAGGGCAGTAAAAAACGCGATTTTTGGGCAATAAAAAAGGCAGCCGAAGCTGCCTTTTTTTAGCGTTGTCTGTTAATTAAACAGCAACAACGTTCTCAGCCTGAGGACCTTTCTGGCCCTGAGTCACTGTGAAATCAACTTGCTGGCCTTCAGCCAGAGTCTTAAAACCGCCGCCCTGAATAGCGCTGTAGTGAACAAAAACGTCCGGGCCTTCTTCACGAGTGATAAAGCCAAAGCCTTTTGCTTCGTTGAAGAACTTAACCGTACCGGTAACAGTAGACATATCATTATTCCTGTATTCAATCATTTAAAGTGCCGCCAGGTCATCATGTTGATGGCTGGTCAGCGGTATGCGGAAACAAACAACGGGCGTGATCAAAAACAGGACGTACGACTACAGAAAGGCGTCTTATTTATGAAGTGCTTTGCTAAATCTTTCCTACGAAGCGCACTGTACCTGCTGCTTGCTGAAAAGCAAAGCACTTTCTTATAGGCATAAACCCGACATTTTCAGTCACATGAGGTATGTTTGCCTTAGCATTTTTGAATTTTTGTGCACTAATAAAGGAGGCTTTGCCGTGTCTGAGTTACCCACTTACGAGAGTTTTTCTGTCAGCGTTGAAAATAAGATTGCCCACGTGCAGTTCAGCCGCCCGGAAGCGATGAACACCATGAACAAGGCGTTTTGGCTTGAGCTGCCTAAGTGTATGCAGGACATTGAAGCACACACAGATGCACGGGTGATTGTGGTGTCATCCACGGGTAAGCACTTCTCAGCGGGAATGGATCTGGGTGTTTTCTCAGACCCCAAGGCTGTGCCCATGAGTGGTGACCCTGGTCGCATGGCAGAAAATCTGCGGCGTGTTGTACTACAACTTCAGGACACTTTGACGTCGCTGGAGAACATTCGCTTGCCAGTACTTGCGGCCATTCATGGAGGCTGCATTGGTGGTGCTTTGGATCTGGTGTGTGCGGCAGACAGCCGTTACTGCACGGAAGACGCGTACTTCACGATCAAGGAAACCGAGCTGGGCATGACAGCGGATGTCGGCACACTTCAGCGTTTACCCAAACTGATGCCGGAAGGTGTTGTGCGTGAGCTGGCGTACACGGGTCGTAAGTTTTCTGCGCAGGAGGCGAAAGACCTAGGTTTTGTCAATGCCCTCTATTCTGACCAGGAAGCGCTGATTGCTGGCGTTATGGAAATTGCCGCCCAGATTGCCGCCAATCCACCGCTTGCGGTCATCGGCTGTAAAGAGATGTTGAACTACAGCCGTGATCACACGGTAGCCGATAGTTTGAAATACATGGCAACTTGGCAGGCTGGCATGTTTCGCCCCACGGATATGATGAAAACTTTTCAAGCTAAAGCACAAAAGCAGGCGCCCAAGTATGATGATCTGTTCGCAGTGAAAGGCCTTTTTGAGCAGTAAATGACGGTGAGCAACGGGAATAGATCGAAGGTTTCTCCGATTAATGCCTTGGTGTTCCAGGGTGGGATTGGCGTGGTTGGGCTGCTGGTGATTCTGGTCGTGGATATTCCCGTGCAGGTCTCCGGAGCCGGGCTTTTGCCAAGTGTGCTCTATGGTTTTCTGGGTGCGCTGTGCACATATGGTGTTCTTTTATTGCTCTCCCGGATTCCCGGTTTGTTCCCGGATAACCTTGATCGACAAATGCGTGGCCTTTACAGGTTTGCATCCGGCTATTCTTGGTCTGTGCTTCTTCTGCTTTCAATCTTTGCCGGTGTAGGCGAAGAACTCCTGTTCCGGGGAACAGTGCAGGGGTGGCTCGCCGTGCACACCAATGCCACTACCGCTGTGCTGGCTGCATCCGTGCTTTTCGGTTTAGTGCACTGCGTTTCCTTTGCATACTTTGTTATCGCTACAGGCCTTGGGCTGGTGCTTGGGTTGGCTTACGCAATAACCGACAGTATTCTGCTAGTCATGATCTGGCACAGTGTTTACGACATGATAGCGCTGTTCTGTCTGCTTCGATTTCCTGAGTGGTTTGGTATCCGCGTGCGACAGAAAAGCTAAGGGTTTGCCGCCTTCAACGCAGCCGTTAGCCGCTCCATAACATTCCCGCTGTGACGCCAGAAGTGCCAGTAAAGCTGAACATCAAGGGATTGGCCAGGAGCAATGCTAATCAATCGGCCCGCCTTGATCTCCGGCCTCGCCTGAATCTCCGGGATCATTCCGTAACCCATGCTCGCCAACGCCAGTTTTACAAAGCCTTCAGAAGAAGGGCACAAATGATAGGGGAAGGGGCCGTGGTAGCCACTCTGAGCCAAGAATCGGTGCTGTAACTGATCATTTGGCCCGAATACAATCGCAGGTGCTGACTGCAGGCTTTGTTCATTAAAGCCTTGGTTGAAATACCGTGTTTTATACGAAGGTGTCGCTAGGGGCATGTAAGTCATGGTGCCAAGTGGAACGCAGCGGGCCCCGGCGACGGCCTGTGGATTGCTGCACAGGCAGGCGGCGACATCACCTTCGCGCATCCGTCGCAGCGCTATGTCCTGATCTTCAACCACCATATCCAGCAACAGTGTTTCCTCATCACAGAACTCACCAATGGCGTCTGCCCACCAAGTTGCGAGGCTGTCGGCATTGAGCGCGATACGTAACCGTGCGGCAGGCTCGGAAAGCGTAGGCAACGATTTCGCCAGATCTCGCTCAAGAAGCTGAACCTGCTGAACGTGGTTCAGCAGCTGCTGCCCGGCCGGTGTGGCTCTGGGAACAGGGCTGCGTAACAGAACCGGTTGTCCGATGCGAACCTCTAGGGTGCGGATACGCTGAGAAATAGCAGATTGACTCAGGCCAAGCACAGCGCCTGCGCGCTCAAAACCACCGGTCTCAACAACCGTGGCAAGGGCTTCTAGTAATTTATAATCGATCATAAGAAAAACTGATGCGTCATTAGGAATATGAATTTCAAGTATAGCGGTAAGTCGTTATTCTTGCGGCATCAAAATGGAGAAAACAGCGGTGCTTGAGAATTACCTAGAGAGTTACTTAACGGGTTTGATTGTCTGCGGCGGAATGATCGTTGCTATTGGAGCGCAGAATGCTTACGTGCTGAGCCAGGCGATCCGGCGCGAGCACCACTGGTGGGCGGCCGGTCTGTGCATGGCATCGGATATTGCTCTTTTCACGCTTGGCATGTTCGGAGTCAGCGCGGCTTTGATGGCCATGCCCCAGGCATTGGAAGTCTTGCGCTGGCTTGGGGTGATTTTTCTTGGGTGGCTGGCTATCCAGGCCTTTGTTCGAGCTGGCCGGGGTAGGGCTGTGCTTGAAGCCGGCGAGGTGTCTCGCCGAAGCCTTAAGGGCGTTCTACTAACCACGCTCGCGGTTACCCTGCTGAACCCTCAGGTGTATCTGGATACGCTTTTGCTGATCCCAGCGGTAGGTGCACAGCAGGACAACGCAACGACGTTTGTGGCGGGCGCCAGCAGCGCGTCTGTTCTGTGGTTTGGTTTGTTGGCTTGGAGTGGGTCTGCTTTGGCGCCTATTCTTTCACGCCCGCTGGCCTGGCGGATAATAGATGGCGTTATTGGTTTGATGATGGCAGCCATCGCGTTTCATCTTGCGTTCAACGGCGGCCTTTAGCGTCAATAAAGAGTTTTAATACAAAGAGTTAATCAAACCGTCGAGCGCTGGAGAATCGGTCTTTCCAATAATAGCCGTTCAGTTCCGACATGATCACGCCGGAGGATGTGGACGCGTGGATAAAGCGGTTGTCACCCATATAGATGCCAGCATGCTGGTCTTTTCCTGCGATTCTGAAAAACACGATGTCGCCGGGCTTAACATCTCTGGGCTGAACCACATCACCGTAGCGCAGCATTTGCGAGGTTGTACGTGGCAGTTGTTGCCCAAGGCCCTCGCGATAGGCCGTAGTGATAAAGCCTGAGCAGTCGAACCCGCGGCCTGTGGTGCCGCCGTATTGGTAAGGCGTGCCTTCATAGCGCTCAAATGCCTGCCAGAGTTTTTCCGCCTTCGCAGATCCAGGTACGGACTCAACAGGTGAGTATTGAGAGTGCGCAGTGCGGGGCTGAAAGCTCTGATTGCTGGCGCAGCCGCCCATCACAAGGGACGAGAAGACCAAAATGAAGGCATACCTGAAAGTCTGAGCCATGCAAAATCCTGAGCTACGGTTCTTTGTCTCCACTGTATTATCGAATTGCCGGGATGTCAGGTTACGGTTTGCGGTATTTGGTATCCTTGGGCCATGTTGAAAATATCAAATGCTGTTGAAATTGCTGACTGGGAACTAGAAATTACCCAGATTAGAGCTCAGGGCAATGGTGGCCAGAACGTTAATAAAGTGGCATCGGCCGTGCATCTTCGCTTCGATATTCAAAATTCCGCCCTGCCTCCGTTCTATAAGGAGCGTCTTCTGGCGCTTCAGGGTCAGCGCATAAGTAAGGAGGGCGTTATTATTATCAAAGCCCAGTCGCATCGTACGCTGGAGCTGAATAAGGACGATGCGCTTGAACGCCTGAAGGAGTTGATACAGGAGGCAGTCAAAGTACAGAAGGCGCGTCGCGCTACCCGACCCTCAAAATCCGCTCGGCGTAAAAGGGTTGATCGCAAGACACAGAAAGGCAAAACCAAATCCCTCCGGGGCAAGGTTCAGGTCTGAGCCAACTCTGGTTGCGCTTTGTGTGATTCAAGCTTGCTGACAAACAATTCTATATCGGCGAAGGCTTCTTCGGCTTCCGGCAGCATGGGCGTGAAAATCTGCCAGACATGAACCATGCCGGGCCAAGTGTGCAGCGTCACTTGGGAGCCCTGAGCGTTTGCCTTTGCAGCGTAGCGTCGGGCGTTGTCCAGTAGCATCTCCGTATCGCTGACCTGAATCAGAATGGGAGGCAGGTTGGCGAGGCTGCCCAAGAGCGGCGATGCAACTGGGCTGGTGGGGGAAACACGAAATGCGGCGAACGTCGCCCACCAGATAACCGGCCGGGGGATTTTGGATAGACTGCCAAATGCAGGGCCTAATAGGGGGTCTGTCGCGATGTTGTTGCGGTTGCTGGGTGCCGAGAGGGTGAGGTCTGTAGAGGGCGAAAACGCAACGGCACCGTCGGCCTGGCGCAGCCCGCTTTCCCGAATCCAGGCCAGAAGCCCAAGGGTATGGCTGCCGCCTGCTGAATCTCCCGCCACCAGAATAAACGTGGCTTCACTTGGGCCGTCTGGGCCATTTTCTGTCAGCCAAGTATAGGCTTTACGGCAATCGCGCACGCCGTCCATAAACCGGTGTTCTGGCATAAGGCGGTAATCCACCACAAAGACGGCTGCTTTGGCAGCATGGGACAGGCGATCCGTAATGGCCCGATGGCTGCGCGGGCTGCCCGCTGCCCAGGCACCACCGTGAATGTAAAGAATTCGCCGCTGGGTATCCGTGCCTGGCGCAATGACCCACTCACCGTTCGGATTTTCGCAATGCCGGATCTCCGATTCCAATTCTAGGCCATCACTCAGGCTGTCCATATGCTTTCGCACAGCCATTAGCCGCGCTTTGCCACGAAGGCCTTTAGCCGCCCGGCCCATGTCCCCGATGCGATCCAAAACGTCCTGGTTTTCTGCGCTGGGTGGTGTGTCGCTCACGGAATGCTCTTCTTGGTCCAGATAGGACAAATCTTCAATCCGAAACAGGAAGAGAGTGAGTGCAACGATGAGTAAGGCAACTGCAACAACAATCCAGACCATAATTTGTCCGTACTCTAAGTGTAGTGTTGGCGAAGGTTGGCCCTGTTAGCTTGGGCACACTATGCTTTAGGTAGGTTACATCGCATTTTTGCGATGAACGCCTTCAAATGTCACAAAAGGAGAAGGGCTTTGCAAATTGCATATAGGGCCAAGGACATCATTGAAGCGCATATTGTAGCTGGATTGCTGAAAGCTAATGGCATTGAAACCTACGTAGGTGGGCTCTATCTACAAGGTGCAATGGGCGAGATAGGCGCAGCTGGCTTCAGCAATGTCCATGTAGAAGATGAGGATCTTTACCCGGCCCGGCAGGTGATTACGGAGTATGAGGCGAGTAGCTGTGTTACCACAGCCGTGGAAAGTGGCGATGACAAACCGGATTCTTACGCCCGCTGGGTTTTGCTGGTTATGGCGGTGTTGGTGCTGATCTGGCTAAATTTCTGATAAGCACAGAGATACGAAACGTAGCTGATAAATGGAGTGTAAAAAGTATGGCAGATAATCCCGTTATGTTGATCACCGGCGCATCTTCCGGCATTGGTGCTGCAACGGCTCGCGCGGCCGCCAAAGAGGGCTATCGTCTTGTTCTTGCAGCCCGCTCTGCAGACAAACTGAAAGCTTTGCAGGCGGAACTCGGTGGTGACAACGAAGTGCTGATTGTTGAGTGCGATGTACAGAAGGGCGAAGATCAGAGGTCTATGGTTGAACAGGCCCTGAAAACCTTCGGTCGTATCGATTCTGTCTTTGCTAATGCTGGCCGAGGCGGGGAGCCGGGTGGCTTTAGCGAAGCCGACCCGGAGGTTTGGAAAGATATGATCCTCACCAACATTTACGGCGTGGGCCTGACCCTTCAGCATTGTCTGCCGGCCCTGCGAGAAAGTAAGGGGCACTTGTTGCTGACAGGCTCTGCCGCAGGCAGGGTCACAATTCCTGGCTCTATGTACAGCGCCACTAAATGGGCTGTTTCCGCGATTGGCTATGGCGTGCGGGAAGAGTTACGCGGTTCCGGGGTGCGGGTGACTTTGATAGAGCCCGGCATGGTTGATACGCCGTTTTTTGATAAGCCACCCGCACATGCGTTGATGCCGGAAGACATCGCCCGTGCTGTGATCTATGCGGTATCCCAGCCTTCCCACGTGGATGTAAACGAAATTTTGGTGCGGCCAACGCCGGCGGAATAGCTAGTTAGTCCCCCCCCCGGTTCAGCTTTGGCTATCGTTTGATGCTGCGCTGCCTTGGCTTTCCGGCTTTGGGGCGTTTCGACGATTTGGGCTTTTTGCCTGTTTCTGGTCTGGAACCAGGTATTTTAGGCCGGACACCCGGAGCTTTAGGCCCAGCTTTGTGGCCGAACCCCAGTGGTTTCGGTGTGTGCTTGGGTTTGCCAGCGGGTTTCTTACTTGCAGGTGCAGGCTTGTCTGGTGCGCCATCGGAAGATGAATCACGAATGGCATCAAACAGGCCTGCGAGTTCTTTCTCTGTAAGGTCGCGCCACTGGCCCACTGCTAATCCTTTCAGGTTAACGTTCATAATGCGGACGCGCTCAAGCCGCGTTACTTCAAACCCGAAATGCTCGCTCATTCTGCGAATCTGGCGGTTTAGTCCTTGCACCAGCGTTAAGCGAAATACAAAACGGCTTTCCTGCACCACTTTACATTTTTTGGTCATGGTGCCGAGGATGGGAACGCCTCCGGCCATGCCTTGAATAAACGATTTGGTAATCGGCTTATCGACCGTGACAACGTATTCTTTTTCGTGATTGTTGCCGGCGCGCAGGATTTTATTCACCAAGTCGCCGTTGCTGGTCATGAAGATCAGCCCCTGTGAGTCCTTGTCTAGGCGCCCGATTGGAAAAATGCGCGCACCGTGGCCAACAAAACGCTGAATGTTGTACTTTTCTGCGTCATCGGTGGTGCTTACGATGCCGACCGGCTTGTTCAGGGCGATAAATACCAAATCTTCTTCCGTGCGGGGCTCGATAACCTGGCCGTTTACTTTAACGGTGTCGGTCGGTAATACCTGGTCGCCTACGCTGGCCCGCTTGCCATTGATAAAGACGGCTCGCTGCTCAATGTAGCGATCCGCTTCCCGGCGGGAACACATGCCGCTTTCGCTGATGTATTTGTTAAGACGGGTGGAGTGATTGCTGGTCATCGGTTATCCGGTTACGTATCAAAGTTTGGGCATGATACCAGCCAGATTTTCTTTCTGCGCCCTTGGGCCGTATAAAAAAAGGGGGGGGAACCCGTTGAAGGGAGAGAGCCTCCGGAACACCGGAGGCTCGATTAGCCTTAGTGGCCGTATATCCGCATTGCAGTGTTCTGAACGGAGAGGTTGTCCAGAGCCACTGAGCCGATGGAGGTGCCACCAACAAGAATCTGCCCAATGGACATGTCGGCCTCAAAGGTGTTCAGGTCGATTGCCAGAGCTGAATCGCCATTGGCCCTAGTACCATGGTAGATGTCCATGTCTACTTTGGCGCCAAGTTTTGTAACTATAGGGTCGTCCGGATCTAATCTTGCGCCGGTTAGGTGCAGGTCGCGAATGCCGAGAGCTAGGAACTCAACGTCAACATCCAGATCATCGATTGCAAACAGGGTTTGCACGTTCATCTCATCAGTTGCAGTGTCGATACGGATTTTAAGTTCTGTTACCACACCGTCCATGGCGAAATTATTCGCCAGTACAGTGGAGTCGGTGTGCCCTTGCAGAGACCATTCGCCGGTTTTCACGGAAAAGTCGATGGGCGCAGCAACCAGTGGGAATACGTTGATCAACGCATCACCGTCATCTGCAATATCGATTTCGACCTTGATGTTGTCGATCAAGTCGCTGGACTCGGCGAACAGGAAGTTGCGGATTGCCGGATCGGTAAATTCAGCAAACATGTCGGTGCGATTGGCACCGCCAATGAAAATATCCTTCACGGAGAGTGAGCCTTCATCCGTGTAAATGAATTCGCCAATATTGACCTGGGTTTCCAGTTCAATAGTGACACCGGCCTGGCCGGTAATGTTACCCATATGGGCGTCTTCAAGTGGCTTGAGTTCCGCGTGTGCCGCGAACGACAGGCTTGCAATTGCTAGCACCAGTACTGATTTCTTCAGGCTTTTCATAATAATTCCTTTTTTGCTTTTGTTATGAAGGCCAGCCGGGATATGAGGCCGGCTGGCCAGGCGAGGGCTTCTTCAGAAAGCCCTCTTTTTCCTTAAAGCTCCGGAGTCAACGTTAGGTTGATAGTGTTGTCGGAACCAGACAGGAACTGGTTGAGAACGTCTGTCAACAGGCCGCAGTTTTCAAGAGGCGGCAGGTCGTATACACCGCTCACATCACCGCCAGTTGCCGGCGAGAAGTTAGAGCCTTCGTTTGAGATCAGAGTGATATCCACAGGCTGGATCGACTGGCACTGATCGCCGCCGCCAACTCTGATGGGGATGCCCCACAGCTTGAGCTGGACCTTAGGCACCTTCACATACAGGTGGGAATTGGCAGTCAGCTTTCCGTTAACCAGTGAGCCGGTCGTCATTTCGGACTGCTCGAATTCTACGTTCGCTACACCTTTCAGGCGGCTCCACAGAATTTTGATCGAGAAGTGACCAACCGTTGGGTCGATGGCTAGGTCTGCCTCAAAAGTACCACTTGCTAGCTCCAGCAGGGTTGCGATGCTGCCGTTAAGAGGCAAGGTGCTGTCTGAAGACTTGATGTAGGTAGAGCCTTTCAGGCCCAACAGAAGTTCGATTGCATCGCCCGATGCTTCGAAGCCCTCTGCACTTACTGGAACGGAGATTTCTGGGCTCTCAGCGTCGTTGGATCCGATTACTAGCTCGGCGTTACGGACGCCAGTAGCGGCAGCTGTGAAGCTCACATCAATAGCGCAGGTTTGCTCAGGTGCGACCGTGGTGCAGTTATTGGTCTGCAGGAACTCACTTGCGTCGGGGCCGGCTAGGTTGATGCTGTTGATCAGCAGGGTTTCGTTGCCGTTGTTAGAAACGGTGACCTGAGCAGATTTGCTCTGGCCCAACTGAACCTGGCCTAAGCTTACAGATGCCGGTGTAACGGCAATCTCAGGAATCGGCGCAAGAACACTGCGACCGCTCAGTGCAACGTCTACAGAGCTGTTGTCTGCGTCGGTTGAGTTGATGGTCAGTGTTGCATTCTGAGTGCCTTCGCCATCTGGAATGTAGGTAACGTTTACGTCACAGCTTTCGCCGGCAGCGATAGTGCTGCAGCTGTTGCTCTGCATAAACGAACTGGCGTTTGCGCCAGCAATTGAAACACCGTTGATGCCTAGTGCGGCATTGCCGGTGTTGCTGAGGGTAACGGTTTCATCTTTGGTTACACCAGCCTGCACATTACCAAACGCTATCTCATCACGGTTTACCGCAATGCGTGGCGTTTCGACAACGTCACCTTCCACGGTAACGGTTTGCAGCAAGTTGTCCTGACCCGCGAGCAGGGTACAGTTCGTTGTAATCTCACCGATAGGGGCCGGAGCTATATCGCCGTTGGCTGTGCGTGCAACCAAATTCAGTGTCAGCCCGCCAACGCGGATTTCTGCATTGCCTACATCTTGGTCGGTAAATGTGAATTCTGGCGCCTGGCCGTTGGCCGGAACAGTGAATGCGCCGGATTCTTCAGGGATTGGACTCTGAGGAATGGTGAGGGTAACAATCTGCTCAACGGTACGGCCTGCAGTGATGATCTGGTTGGTGTTTACCGCTGAACCTTCAACGGTTTTTGAGCCGACCAGTTTCAAACCAACGCGTGAGTCGTCGTTTACCAGTGTCATCGCCGTTACAGCAAATGAGGGGAACGGGGTGCCAACGGTTGCGCTTGTTGGGATATCTGCGCTGATTTCGGCACTGATAGGCTGTTCGCCGATCAGTGGGAATGGGCAGGTGAACTGTAGATTAGTAGATACAGGGCTGGCAAGAGCGCTTCCGGCGCCGGACATTAATGCCGCAGCTGCCAGCGCAGGCGCGATAGGCTTTGGTAAAACTTGCTTGGTCGCTGAAACCAAGCTTTTCAGCAATGGACTCCAGCGGTACATTTGTGTCGTTCAGGTAAAGGGTCGCGAAGTTTTTGCGAATTTCGTTTCTTACTTCACGAAACGATGTGCCTGCGCTGGCAAGGTGCTGGCGCAGGGTGCGTGTACTAATATTGAGCCGTCGGGCAATGTTGTTGGTGGTGCACGGTCGGCCAGGCTGGCCCATGATCATTTCGCGCACCTGCATCAGTGTTTCGTCGGCCAGCCGGACTTTTTCTCCGGCGCCTTGCCGCTTGCGGGCCAGCAGAAACTGCAGGCTGGCATTATCTTTCTGGGTAGGTTGTCCTTTAAGCGCCATGGTTATTTGGTTATAGGGCGCATCAAAGTGGAATTCGCAATCCGGGGCGAGTGACTGCCATGAGTTGGCGTCGCGTTGTGCGGGGAACGCAAATTGGATATCAAAGTGCCCGCAAACCTCTGCAGACACACGATGAATACTGCCCATATACATTTTGATTACGCAGGGGGTCAGTTCGCCTAGCCCCCAAGTATCGAGCAGGCGTATGTGAAATGTTGATCCTGTTGAGCTCAGCTCCATGTCCATCAGCGGAAGGCCAACACGGATATACTGCACAATCATGCTGATGAGTTGCCGGGGGTTGTCCTGGCCGAGTACCGCAAAGCCTAGTAAGCCATGGCTGGGCAGATCCAGTTGTTGGCCAAACTGGAAAGCAGCCCGTTCGTCATTCATCAGCCAATCGGCCTTGCGCAGCACTGAGGTTATCTGCTGCATTGTGATGCTGGAGTCGGGATCATTCAGTATGGCTTCGGTTATATCGGTATCGTTTAGAAGGGCCGCGCGTTTTACGCCCCTGCGTTCCATAAATTCAATGAAACGTCGCGCGTAGCGTGCCGAGATGAGAGGCACCTCTAAGGCCATACGATTCGAAATGTCCATATTCCTGTCCCTGGGACGGGTGTAACCCGTAACATCGTCATGTTTTACGATTGTTATTACTGGAAGCTGTATACAGCAGGCTTTCCTTAGCGAACAGTATAGGCAGGTCGGGGCTGTGTTATTTTCGGGGCCCGTCACGAAATGGTTGTCATGGCCGGATATGACAATGAAACATTCGTTAGGTCTGAGCTTAAGAGACTGGAGAGCGCTTGCAGAATTCGTCTGTAGTATCAAAAAAAGTATCAAAACAAGTATCAAAAATAGCATCGGGAATCAGCGTTTGCGACGGCACAGGCTGCACTGTTTGTGGGCAGGGCGGGCTGAGTCGCTTTCGGATAGTGAAGGGGCGGGAATACCTGCGCTGTTCCAACTGCGAAGCAACGATTATGGCGCAGGCAAGCTGGCTTACGCCCGATGAAGAGCGGGCGATTTACGATCTTCACAACAATGATTCAGACGACCCGGGTTATCGGGCTTTTCTCGAGAAACTTGTCACGCCCTTGCTTGAGCGTGTTCATGCGGGCGCTTTAGGACTGGATTTTGGCTGTGGGCCTGGCCCAGCGCTTGCAGAAATGCTGCGTGAGTCGAGAATGGATGTGGCGCTTTACGACCCCTTTTACTATCCAGAACAATCAGCCCTGAGTCGTCAGTACGACTTTATTACCTGCACAGAGGTGGTGGAGCATTTGCACCGCCCTGCAAAGGTATTCAATCAATTGGATGGTTTATTAAAGCCTGGAGGATGGCTTGGCATAATGACGTGCTTTCAAACCTGCGATGACCGATTTGATAACTGGCATTACCGGCGAGATCCCACACATGTTGTGTTCTATCGTGAGGTGACACTGGCCATTATTGCCGGCCGTCTGGGCTGGACAATGTCTGTGCCCCAAAAGGATGTAGCGATCTTTCAGAAGCCTGCACCTTCTTTTTGAGCTCAGAATGTCGAAAACCCGGTTGCTTCCATCAAGCGATAGCGCCAGTAACGCAGCATCGAATCGTCGGCCCAATGTTCATAGGGAAGGCTCATAACAGTGTCGCTGCCGGGGCCAGACTGCCACTGCTGTTCAAAAAATCCGACAGCTTTTGTGGCTACCGTAGAATCTGGCAGTACCGAAACCCATACATCGGTTTCAAGATTAAGGTCGTCCAGATTGCGCCGGGTAAAGTTGGCTGAGCCCATCAGGAGTTCGGTAGGGCCGGCTTTTGGGCGCAGAATGAGCGATTTGCTATGGCACTGCTCGCCGGAGGTATTGCACCAGCGAACAGGGACGCCGGCTTTATGAAGTTCCAAAGCAACCTGTCGGTTGGGTATGCCGCTTTTTTGATGGCCGAAGGCTTCGTTGTTGGCATCGAGAAGTACGCGCAGGTTCGCGCCGCGTTCGTGGGCGTCGAGCAGGGTCGCAACAATTTCTCGGTGTGAGAGATAGAAAAACGAAAGATCCAGCCGGCTTCCGCTTTGCGCACTGTTGATCATCTGAAGTGCCGAATCCAAGATCGCAGATTCGGTTTTTACCGCAATCTTACCCGCTGTCTGTTGGCCTGCTGTCTGATTGGTATTAGCCTCACTGATCAGCCTGTCAAGCGTTGGACTGGTCTGGCCGGACATGTTCAGAACCGCTTGCTCGCTCTTCAAAACATCGATGACCGCAGGGCCAGTAAAGCTGATTGCGGTATTACTGTGCCGGCTGCTGCCATCGTGAGGATTGGCAGAGGTTACCAGGGCGCGTAGCTTTTCCCCGTCATCTGTCACCAGAACTTTGCGATGGTTTGCTTTGAAGTTGGGTAACGCAAGGTAGCTGCGGATGGTGACAGGTTGCGATCCTATGGCGTTCGGCAACCAGCCACCTTCGGGATTGTTGCCGAACCACTGACAACAGAGCCGCCAGAATGCGGACCAGCCCGGGTTGCTGTCACGAAGTGGTTGCAGGTTGGTTTCCGTTACCGAAATGCCCGCCTGACGTAATGCCTGAAACCAGGGCGACACCGAGCCTCCGTAGAGGGTGTTCAGCGGGTCAGAGATAACAACAATCTCCAGTCCCGGCTGCTCGGCCTTCCGGCTGATCAGGGCCCTAGTCAGTTGTTCTGAGAGAGGTCGGTGCTTCATGCCCTCAGGACTGCTGCTGTTGAAGAGGAACATGTCGACCAGTACGAAGGACTTGGCCTGGCTGATAAGGCGCAGTATTTCGTCAAAAATTTCATGGTCGCGCGTTTCTGACCCATCGCTGTGATGATAAGTCGCATCCACCAGCAGTGCTGCACCACTCAAGGGGAGTGCGTCGCCGCTGTGGCTAATGCCAGGAGGCAGAGGCTTGTAGGTATGATAGAGACCCACACCGACGAGCGTCAGAATAATGAGTGCGAACAATATCTTCCATGACATAAAGATCCCGTATTTACGATGCAATTTCAGCCGATTTTGTTCTCAGTAACCAAGGCGGAAAAGCGTTCGAGTAACCCCGACGCTTCTGGAGCACTGATAACCGAGTTGATCATATCCTGTGAGTCAAACCCTTCGCTTTCCAAGTCTGGAGCCTGCACGCCCAAATAGGCTCTCATGATGGCATCAGAAAACTCTGGATGAAATTGCACGCCCCAGGCGCACTTGCCCACCCGGAATGCCTGATGCGGCTCGAACTCGTTGTGGCCAAGCAACACGGCGCCCGGTGGCAGGCGTAATACCGACTGTTTGTGGGTGAGCTGTGCGCTGAAGGTGCTTGGCATGCTACCAAACAGTGGGTCATCCTGGGCACTGGCCAGCAGTTCAACGCGCTGGGTACCGCTCTCGCGCCCCTCAGGGTGATAGCCTACCTCGCCACCCAGGGCGTGTGCCAATAGTTGGTGCCCATAACATACGCCGAGTATCGGCACAGCTTGATTTGCTGCCTGTGCGAGCCATTTTGCAGCGTTCTCGCTCCAAGGCTCCCGGTTGCTGACCATGGCGGGCGAACCGGTTACCACAATGCCATCCCAGTCTGTGGGGTCTCCGGGTAGCTCTCCGGCTTCCGTATTAATCACGGTAATGTCTAGCCCGGGCGATAGACCACTCAAGAACCATTCGTCGAAATCGCCGAACTGGTCTTTGATGGCTGGATAGGTGCTACCCGTTTTAAGGATCACCACTTTTGGGTTGGGTTGGCTCACTCCGCTGGCAGCTCCGCATTGTGGAAGATGTTCTGCACGTCGTCTAGCTCGTTCAGCATATCGAGAAACTTCTCGAACATCGGGATGTCATCGCCCTCCACAACTGTGGTGGTTTTCGGCAGGAACTGGATGTCATCCACGTCGAAATCAATGTCGGCGAAGGCGTCGGTCAGTGCTTGGCGGGCTTTAGCGTATTCGGTGTTCGGCGTGAAAACGGTGATCTGGCCGTCTTCATTCTCAATATCGGTAACGTCGACATCCGCTTCCATCAGCGCTTCAAGTGCGGATTCTTCTTCACCCTTGAATACAAAAATTGCGCTGTGATCAAACATGTGGGCGACGGTGCCCGGTGTGCCGATCTTGGCTTTGGTCTTGGTGAAGGCCAGGCGAACGTCGCCGAAGGTGCGGTTGGGATTATCAGTCAGGCAGTCCACGATCACCATGCAGTTGCCGGGGCCGTAGCCTTCGTAGCGGGCAGGTGAGTAGTCTTCGCCGGCGCCGCCACGGGCTTTATCGATGGCTTTATCGATAACGTGAGAAGGCACCTGATCTTTTTTTGCGCGCTCAATCAGCCCCCGCAGTGACAGGTTGCCATCCGGGTCGGTTCCACCGGATTTTGCGCTCATGTAGATTTCACGCCCGTACTTGCTGTAGACCTTGGTTTTGGCGTCCGCAGTTTTGGCCATGGATTGTTTGCGGTTCTGATAGGCTCTGCCCATTTTTGCGCTGCCTCATGCTTGCTGGGGAAAGGGCGGGATTTTACGCAAGAATAGCAGTTTGGGACAGGCCTATTTGGTTGACCTGTCCCGTAGGGCTCATATGAGATCGCCTGACAGCCCGGGCTAGGCCAGTCGAGGCACCTGCTTGATTCCACGTCGTATAGCGTGCTCCAAGCCTGCGCTGACTAATTTCCCGGTAAACGGCACGATATCGTCAAATGAAATGCGATAGCGCACGCGGGTGTGCCCTTCGGGCGTATCCTCAAAGCGAATACGGCCCAGATGATTTCGGATCGGGCTTAAGCTGGTAATGGTGTACTCGATTAGCGAGTCGGGCTCGAAACTGGTTACGGTTTCTTCTAAGCCAATAGGCCCGATGCCAAGCTTGCGTACCGAACCAAGGCCGTTGGGATCCGCTTGATTGCTGTTCTTTATTCGCTTTACCGGTGCCCCAAGGAGTTTTCCGAAGCTTTGGTGGTCGGCAAACAGAGCAAAGACTTTGCTGCGGGGCACATTGAAGGTTTCATCAATTTCAAAGGTATGTGTATCCATTAGGATGCTCTTATTTGTCGTCGTTTGGCCAAGACTAGCGGTTTAATCTCCGCAACAAAAGTCGTCGTCAACGGGAGGCCAAGAGCCGGCCCGATGTGCTGGGTCAGTGCCGCGGCGTATGTCGGTAATCTCTGGGTGCCTGGCCCATGGTTTTCTTGAATAGCCGCGAAAAATAATAGGCGTCGTCGTAGCCAAGGCGGTGGCTTATTTCTGTAAAGCTCAGGCTTGTTGTGTCCAGCATCTGGCAGGCCCGCTCTACTTTCAAATGCAGAAAGTGCTGGATCGGGGAAGTGCCGGTCTGCTCTTTGTAGCGCGTAGCAAAGTGTGCTGGAGAAAGGCCTGCTAGGTCTGCAAGCTGTTCCAGGGTAATACGCTCGTCGAGATGTTCATGCATATAGTTATTGATGACATCCAGTTCCGCTTGTCGCTTATGGCCGGTTTCATCAACGCTGATCGGAACCGCTGCCAGCAGTTGGCGTAAACGATTGGCTGCGTGAATTAGGCCGCGGGCCCGGAAGCCTGTCTGGCGAACGGAAAGCAGGCCGTTAAAATCCACCAACAGCCTTGGCTGCCGCCCAAGATGGCGGATTGGCGTGGCGTCGTCGAACCCCATGTATTTTCGAAACTCTTCGGCCAGTGGCCCAGTGTAATGCACCCAGTAAATGGTCCAGGGGTTGTCTGGATCGGCCGTATATCGGTGATTGGCGCCAGCAGGCAGCAATAAAAGATCTCCAGCTTCCATGGTGTAAGGCTCGCCCTCTACGTTTAAAAACGCTTTTCCCTCTGTGCAGTAAATCAAAAGATTGTCGCGATGATGCTCTCGGTGCATGTGGTGGCCGGTGGCGCGGCGATAGTGGCCAAACGCTCTGGGATAGAGGTCCCGGGTGAGGGGGTGCTCAGACAAAAGCCTAATAATGGGGGCTGGTACTACGTAGCGAATGCTGTTCTTGGGGACCGGCCACTGGGAGGTTTGTGTCATGTTTATTGCTGCAGCTGTTTGTGTGTCAATCAAAAGATAGTCCATTACGAACGAAATTTAGTCAATCACCAAGTGCCATAGAAGGTGCTAAGGTCATACTATACATCGCTAAAGCAATCGTGCTTTGGCTCGCTTCCCGCACAACAACAAACAGGGGTTATGAGATGAAAAACGTTCCACTGTACCTAGCCGGTGAATTTGTTCAGAGCCAGACCAGCGAATGGATTGACGTGACCAACCCGGCCACCAACGAAGTGATCGCCAGAGCACCGTGCACCACAGACGCTGAGATGCGTAAGGCCATAGATACCGCCGGCGAGATATTCAAAACCTGGAAGGAAGTGCCGGTTTCTGAGCGTGCCCGTGTGATGCTGCGCTATCAGGCATTGCTGAAAGAGCACCACGACGAAATCGCAGAAATACTGTCTCAAGAAACCGGTAAGACGTTTGATGATGCCAAGGGTGACGTGTGGCGTGGTATTGAAGTGGTTGAGCATGCGGCCAACGTTGCTTCCATGATGATGGGCGAGACCGTTGGGAACGTTGCGCGGGGGGTGGATACCCACTCATGGATTCAGCCGTTGGGTGTGTGCACGGGTATTACGCCGTTCAACTTTCCCGCAATGATTCCGCTGTGGATGTTCCCCCTGGCGATTGCCTGCGGTAACACCTTTATACTCAAGCCCTCCGAGCAGGATCCGCTTACCCCCATGCGTCTTGCCGAGCTGTTTGAAGAAGCGGGTGCGCCCAAGGGTGTGCTTCAGGTGGTACACGGCGGCAAGGAACAGGTGGATATACTGCTCACCGATCCCGCCGTTAAGGCAATCTCCTTTGTAGGCTCCGTGCCGGTTGGCCGTTATATCTACGAAACCGGCACCAAAAACATGAAGCGTGTTCAGAGCTTCGCCGGTGCCAAGAACCATATGGTCATCATGCCGGATGCCGACAAGCAGCAGGTCCTCAACGCCTTAGTGGGCGCTTCGGTAGGCGCTGCGGGCCAACGTTGTATGGCTATTTCCGTCGCTGTGTTTGTAGGTGAAGCCCAGTCCTGGATTCCGGAACTTAAAGAAGCCATGGCGAAAGTTCGCCCGGGTGCCTGGAACGATTCTGGTGCCAGCTATGGTCCGATTATCTCCTCCAAAGCAAAAGGTCGTGTTGAATCCCTTATCGCCACCGGCGAAGCACAGGGTGCGAATCTGCTTCTGGACGGCCGCGGCTGCACAGTGGATGGTTTGCCTGATGGAAACTGGATTGGCCCTACCTTGTTCTCGGGTGTGACCACCGAAATGGACATCTACACCGAGGAAGTCTTCGGCCCTGTGCTTGCCTGCATGGAAGAGGAAAGCCTGGCTGGTGCAATCACTCTGATCAACAACAGCCCTTACGGTAACGGTGTATCTATCTTCACCGGCTCCGGCGGTGCAGCTCGTCGCTTCCAGCACGAAATTGAGGTTGGTCAGGTGGGTGTAAACATTCCCATTCCAGTACCCCTACCGTTCTTCTCGTTCACTGGCTGGAAGGGCTCCTTCTACGGTGATCAACACGCATATGGCAAGCAGGCGGTGCGCTTCTATACTGAAACCAAAACGGTTACCTCGCGCTGGTTCTCCAGTGAAGTGGAAGCCGAAGCGGAAGCGAACTTCTCGATCCAGTTGCGTTAATTGCGTTGAGGGTGGGTATGTTTAATCTGGAGCCTGACGATGGACTTTAATCTGACTGAAGATCAGCTGGCGTTTCGCGAAGCGGCCCGCACTTTTGCTGAGAAATCCATGGCGCCCCATGCGGCCAAATGGGACAACGAGCATATCTTTCCGGTCGACACGCTGAAAGAAGCCGGCGAGATGGGCTTTATGGGGATCTATACCCCGGAAGCGCTCGGCGGCATGGGTCTTTCACGGCTAGACACGTCTGTCATCGTGGAAGAGCTGGCGGCTGCCTGCCCCTCAACGGCTGCGTTCATCACCATCCACAACATGGCGACCTGGATGGTGGCAAGCTTCGCGCCTGATGACCTCAAGCAGGAAATCGTTCCGAAGCTGGCTAGTGGTGAATGGCTTGCATCTTACTGCCTGACTGAACCCGGTGCGGGCTCTGATGCGGCCAGCTTGCGAACCAAAGCGGTTCGTGACGGCGACAGTTATGTCATCAACGGCAGTAAAATCTTTATATCCGGTGCTGGCGATACCGATATTCTGGTGCTGATGGCGCGCACGGGTGCGCCGGACTCGGGCCCCAAAGGCATCTCCACCTTCGTGATTCCGGCGGATGCCGACGGCATTTCCTACGGCAAAAACGAAGAGAAAATGGGTTGGCACAGCCAGCCTACGCGAACGATTAATCTTGAGAACGTTCGTATTCCCGCAACCAGCCGGCTGGGTGAAGAAGGCGACGGCTTCGCCATTGCCATGAAAGGCCTTGATGGTGGTCGCCTCAACATTGCCACCTGTTCTCTGGGCGGCGCGCAAGCGGCGTTGCTGCGGGCCCGCAACTATATGCACGAGCGTGAACAGTTTGGTAAACCCTTGGCAGCCTTTCAGGCTTTGCAGTTCAAGCTGGCGGATATGGCGACCAACTTGGTAGCCGCCCGGCAGATGGTGCGCCTTGGGGCTTTCAAATTGGATAATGCTGATACAGAAGCCACGTTGCACTGTGCCATGGCCAAGCGCTTCGCCACCGACGCCTGCTTTGATGTGGTGAATGACGCTCTGCAGCTGCACGGCGGCTATGGTTATATCCGGGAGTATCCTCTGGAGCGCTATTTGCGCGACCTGCGTGTGCATCAGATTCTGGAGGGCACCAACGAAATCATGCGTTTAATTATTGCCCGCCGCCTGCTGGATAACGGTGTGGCCGAGGCCATTCAATAAATCGCAAGAATAACAGGAGTACGATGATGAGCGATCTGATTCAGCTCGAAAAACGCGGACACATTGCAATACTGACCATCAATAACCCGCCGGCCAATACCTGGACGGCGGACTCTCTGCCAGCGCTGACAAAAACCATTCGTGAGCTTAACGAAGACACGAACATTTTTGCGTTGGTTCTGACCGGGCAGGGCGGGAAATTCTTCTCCGCGGGCGCCGATCTTAAAACCTTTGCCGATGGCGACAAAGCCCGGGCCAATCAAATGGCCCAGCTCTTTGGTGAAGCCTTTGCAGAATTGACGGCGTTCCGTGGCGTATCCATTGCTGCGATAAACGGTTACGCCATGGGCGGTGGCCTGGAGTGCGCATTGGCTTGTGATATCCGTATCGCCGAAGAGCATGCCCAGATGGCCCTGCCAGAAGCCTCTGTTGGCCTGCTGCCCTGTGCGGGTGGCACGCAGAATCTGCCCTGGATCGTGGGCGAGGGCTGGGCCAAGCGCATGATTTTGTGCGGTGAGCGAGTCAAGGCTGACAAGGCGTTGCAAATCGGCCTGGTTGAGGAAGTTGTCCCTACGGGACAAGGCCTGGAAAAGGCGCTGGAACTGGCTGAAATGGCGTGTAAGCAAAGCCCATCTTCCGTCGCCCGCTGCAAGACTCTGGTGATGAGTTCCCGTGATGGCCGCAGCCACACCGATAGCTGGCGCATGGAGCGGGAGCTGTTTGTTGAGCTGTTCTCAACCGAAGACCAGAAAGAAGGCGTAAACGCCTTTCTCGATAAGCGCAAACCGGAATGGAAAAACCGCTAAAACCCGCAGACATACCGGTGCAAGGATTTTTATGAGTCATCAACCTGTGAATAGTCATCAACCGATTGTTTTTGAAGAGTGGAAAACCGCTGACGGCGCAATGATTGCCGTGGCTAGGCTGAATACGCCCAAAGCACTCAACTCCCTCTCTCTTGAGATGATTCGGCAGCTGACACCTCAGCTAAAACGCTGGGCTGAGGACGACAATGTTCGTGCCGTCTGGATCGAGGCGGAAGGCGATAGGGCGTTTTGTGCGGGCGGCGACATTGTGGCGCTTTATCGAAGCATGACCGAGCCACAAAGCGGAAGTGGCGCCAGCGAAGGCATAGCGTTCTTTACCGAAGAATACGAGATGGATTATCTGATCCACTCGTTCCCAAAACCGGTGGTGTGTTGGGGCCACGGCATAGTGATGGGCGGCGGCATCGGCATCATGGCCGGCGCCTCTCACCGGGTAGTAACCGAAGCATCCAAGCTGGCTATGCCCGAGAGTAGCATCGGGCTATATCCAGACGTCGCTGCGGGCTGGTTCCTGAATCGCACTCCAGGCCGCACAGGGTTGTTTTTGGGGCTGACAGGTGCCCGCATGAACGCGGCCGATGCACTATTTGTTGGCCTTGCCGATCGCTTCATCAAACATGATTTGAAAGCTGCCGTGGTCGCGGATCTGACTGCTCACAACTGGCAGGGTAAAGATGCTTTTGCGGTGGTGGGTAGTGTGCTTAGGCAGCACGAGAATCAAAGCACGGATGCATTGCCGGAGTCCCCAGTGCGGACTCATTTTGATGAGATCAACCGTGTAACCGATGCCGACAGCCTGACCGAGATGGTTGCGCAGATGATGGAGCTCTCGAACGGTGAGGGTTGGCTGGCCAAAGCAACTCGGCCGCTTGAGGCCGCGTCTCCTACGTCGCTGGCCCTGTGCTGGCAGCATCTGCGTAACTGCCGCTTAGATAGCCTTAGTGAAGTTCTTGATAAAGAACTCACGCTATCTAAGAACTGTTTGAGCAAAGGGGAGTTTGTCGAAGGGGTGCGTGCGCTCCTGATTGATAAAGACAAGCAGCCCCGCTGGCGCTACGCATCGCTGGCGGAAATGGACAGCGAGTGGATAGACAGTTTTTTCGAAAACTAGCCAAACAGGCCGACTAGCTGCTGGATAAGAGCCGCGGCCTACTCAACCGAATACAAAAACAAGGGGATGATTATGGCGACGATTACCTTTATTGGTCTGGGCAACATGGGTGGCCCTATGGCCAGCAATCTTATGAAAGCCGGCCACGACGTAACGGTGTTTGACCTGTCAAAAGACGCGGTAGCGGCATTGGTTTCCGAGGGTGCGAAAACCGCAGACACGGCTCATGACGCAGTCAAAGGAGCTGAATGCGTAATCAGCATGCTGCCAGCGGGCCAACACGTTGAGGCAGTGTACCTGGGCGATGATGGCCTGCTGGCTAGTTTGCCTGAGGGCACTCTGGTAGTGGATTCATCAACGATCGCACCAGAAACGTCTCGCGTCGTGGCTGAACAAGCTAAAGCTAAGAACATCCCATTCATCGATGCCCCTGTCTCCGGTGGTGTGGGCGGTGCCAAAGCCGGCACCCTCACCTTCATTTGCGGTGGCGACGAAGAGACCTTCAGCAAGGCAAAGCCGATTCTGGAAGCCATGGGCAAGAACATCTTCCACGCCGGCGAAAGTGGGGCGGGTCAGATTGCCAAAATTTGCAATAATATGCTGCTAGCTATCCTTATGGCAGGCACCAGTGAAGCTTTGGCCTTGGGTGTGAAAAATGGGCTGGATCCAGCAGTTCTCTCAGAAATCATGAAGCAGAGTTCCGGCGGCAACTGGGCGCTGAACGGCTACAATCCTTGGCCTGGTGTGATGGAAGCTGCGCCCGCGTCACGGGGATACGAAGGTGGCTTTTTGGTGAATCTGATGAACAAGGATCTCGGGTTGGCCTTTGATAATGCCGTAAAAAATCACGCAGCGATTCCCATGGGCTCTCTCGCCCGCAACTTATTTGAGCTCCATGCCGGGCAGGGCAACGGAACACTGGATTTTTCCAGCATCCAGCGTCTTTATAATCCGGAATAGGGCATGCCGGGGCACGGCTTTCTGTGCCCCGTAATCCCACCCCGCAACGACTTATGTCTGGATCGGTCAGCACAATAACTATTGAGCAAGATAACTATAAGGAGGAGAATGAATCCTCTTAATGTTGGATCGGTAGCGAGTTAAACGTAGCCGGTTTTTGATTACGGTTGCAGGCCTCTCTACCTATGCTGACGAATACCTTTGTGCTCTATTTATCGACGGTGTTGATCTGGGGATCGACGTTTATTGCGATACCTTTGCAGCTGGGGGAAGTGCCCGGTGACGTGTCCATTGCCTACCGATTTGGGCTGGCCGCGTTGGTGCTGATGCTCTGGTGCTGCCTGACCAAACGTAATATGAAATTCGGCTTTCAGCAGCATCTATGGATGGCAGGCCAAGGCCTGATGTTGTTCGGGTTCAACTATATGCTGGTTTATCAGGCCGCCGCTGATATCACCAGTGGGTTGATCGCGGTGGTGTTCTCTACGATCATAGTAATGAACATCGTTAACGGAGCGCTGTTTTTTGGTAACCGCGTACCGCGTTCCGTTATTGTCGGAGCAGCTTTTGGGCTGGTGGGCATCTGTTTAGTGTTCTTGCCAGAGATCCGCGCCCTGGACGCCGACGGCACTACCTTACGCGCTATTATCCTGAGTTTGGTGGGAACGGTTATCACCTCGTTCGGTAACATGCTCTCCGCCCGCAATCAGTCTTCAAAATTGCCCATCATGCAGAGCAATGCCTACGGTATGGCTTATGGCGCCCTTGTATTGGCGCTCATTGCCTGGGGCCGGGGTGAACTGTTTGTTTTCGAAACTACGTGGGCTTACACGGGTTCTCTTGTTTATCTGGCCCTGATTGGTTCGGTGCTCGGGTTCGGGAGTTTTCTCACGCTGCTCGGGCGCATAGGGCCTGAACGTGCGGCCTACTGCATGGTTCTCTTCCCAATCGTGGCGCTTACGCTTTCAACTGTGTTCGAAAACTACCGCTGGACGGCGGAGGCCGTTGCAGGTGTGTCTCTGGTGCTTGCCGGTAACCTGCTGGTGATTGTGCCCAAAGGAAAACTGCAGCGGGTGTTTCAGATTTTTCGCCCAGCCGTGAGTCGTTCTACACAGAGCACACCGCGCGACGGCCAGTGAACCTCACGGGGTACGCGTGTTGCGATGTTAAGTCTATAATGGCCGCAACGCGTGGCCGCGGCGCGCCAAATTCTACAAATCGGTACCCTCGCAATGGAAATCAACGTCAATTATCTCGACAACCTCCGAGTTGAAGCCAAGTTTGATGACTTCTCGGTGATTGCCGACCAGCCCATCCGCTACAAAGGCGACGGCTCGGCACCCGGCCCTTTCGACTATTTCCTGGCTTCATCGGCCTTATGCGCCGCTTATTTCGTGAGGGTGTACTGTCTGGCGAGGGATATTCCAACCGATAACATCCGTCTGTCGCAGAACAATATTGTTGATCCTGAAAACCGCTACAAACAGATTTTCAAGATTCAGGTTGAGTTGCCAGAGGATCTGCCCGAGAAACACCGTCAGGGCATTGTGCGTTCGATCGACCGCTGTACGGTCAAAAAAGTTGTGCAAACCGGCCCCGAGTTCCAGATTGAAATCGTCGACAGTCTGGATGGCGATGCCCAAGCCCTGTTGATGACCAAACCCGAGGCTGAGGCCCATACCTTCATTGCGGGTAAAGACCTGCCGCTGGAGCAAACCATCGCCAACATGACCGCCATCCTGGCGGATCTGGGCATGAAGATTGAAATCGCGTCCTGGCGCAACATCGTGCCTCACGTTTGGTCACTGCACATGCGCGATGCAGCCTCGCCCATGTGCTTCACCAATGGCAAAGGCTCCACCAAAGAAAGCGCCCTGTGTTCGGCGCTGGGCGAGTTTATTGAGCGCCTGAACTGCAACTTCTTTTACAACGATCAGTTTTTTGGCGAGGAAATCGCCAACAGCGAATTTGTTCATTACCCAAGGGAGAGGTGGTTCAAACCGGGGCCCAATGACGAACTGCCGCAGGGCATACTGGATGACCACTGCCTGGCCATCTATAACCCCGAAGATGAACTGTTCGGCTCCAACCTGATCGATACCAACTCTGGCAAAGTGGAGCGCGGTATTTGTTCCTTGCCCTTTGTGCGCCATTCCGACGGCGAAGTTGTGTTCTTCCCCACGAACCTGATTGAGAACCTGTTCCTGAGCAATGGTATGAGTGCAGGCAACACCCTGTACGAGGCACAGGTACAGTGCTTGTCAGAAATCTTTGAGCGGGCGGTAAAAAAACAGATCATCCAGGAAGAAATTGCCCTCCCTGACGTGCCCCTGCACGTGTTGGAAAAATACCCGAACATTCTCGAAGGGGTTCGGGCGCTGGAAGCACAGGGTTATCCTGTACTGGTCAAGGATGCCTCGCTGGGCGGCCAGTTCCCGGTGGCTTGTGTCACCCTGATGAATCCGAAAACCTGCGGCGTTTTTGCCTCCTTTGGCGCGCATCCAACCCTAGAAGTGGCTCTGGAACGCAGTCTCACCGAATTAATGCAGGGCCGCAGTTTTGAAGGCCTGAACGATCTGCCGCCGCCCACCTTTAACAGCCTCGCGATCACTGAGCCGAACAACTATGTGGAGCACTTCATTGATTCGTCCGGGGTGGTTTCCTGGCGCTTCTTCAGTGCCCAGGCAGATTACGAGTTCAACGAGTGGGATTTCTCGGGAACCAACGAAGAGGAGGCGGCTTCTCTGTTCGGCATCCTCGCAGACATGGGCAAAGAAGTGTACACGGCTGTTTATGACGACCTGGGTGCCCCGGTCTGCCGCATGCTGGTACCGGGCTATTCCGAGGTCTATCAGGTAGAGGATCTGATCTGGGATAACACCAACCGGGCGCTGGACTACCGTGAAGATATCCTCAACCTGCACTCCCTGAGTGATGAGCAACTGGCCGCCTTGGTGGAGCGCTTGGAAGACAGCCAGATCGACGATTACACGGATATCATTACCCTGATCGGTATCGAGTTCGATGAAAACACGGTTTGGGGGCAGCTCACCATTCTAGAGCTTAAGCTTTTGATTCACCTCGCTCTGCAACAGCATGAAGAAGCCCTTGAACAGGCCGAAATGTTCATGCAGTTCAATGACAACACCGTTGAACGCGGATTGTTTTACCGTGCAATGAATGCGGTGCTGGAAGTCACTCTTGATGACGAACTGGAACTGAGTGACTACCTGGTTAACTTCCAGCGCATGTTTGGTGAGCAGACCATGGAGGCAGTGGTGGGCTCGGTGAATGGCAGCGTGCGCTTCTACGGGCTTACGCCGACTAACATGCAGCTGGAAGGCCTGGAAAAACACCTGCGCCTGATCGAAAGTTATAAAAAACTGCATGCAGCGCGTGCCGCGAGAGCAGGGCACGGATAGAGCTAGTCATGAACCCATGACTGAGTGCTTCGCAAAAAAAGTTGAAATTTATCGGGTTTTATTGGAATAACTTTTCAGCTGAGCCGTCCTCCTAATGAAGACTACCCATAAAGGGTCATCAAAGGAGGACGAAATCATGAAAAAGCATATTCTGACATTTGCCATCTGTTCTATCCTTTCTACCGGTGCGTTTGCCGCCGAGGGTTCTGGTTCTAGCAATGTGCAAGCCGACGCAAACATGAACGCTAGCGCCAGTGCTAATAATGGCGTCTCTGCCCAAGGCGGTGGATCAGCTTCTGCTAAAAGTAGTGTGAACGGCGAAGCCGCGCGCAGCGAGGCATCTGAGCAGGGCCGTGCGGCTAGTAGTGAAGCGCGCCAGAAACAGAACGCAGCCGTTCGCGCCGGTGTCGAGGTGGGCGAGAAAGTGCGTGGTAAAGCTAACGCCGCTGCGGATGCTGCCACCACCACGGCCGCTGAAAAACGTGCAACCGCGCAGGAACGCATGAACAAGACTCGCAATACTGAACTCCGAGTAGAAACCAATCAGCAAGTCGGTACCTCGGTTTCCGATTCGGTAAAAAGTGAAGTCCAGAACTCCGTGAAAGGAAGTGTGAAAAGTGCCGCCGGCGGCGGTGTACTTTAATCACCCCAGATTGCGGCAGCCGGGCCCTTCGGGCCCGGCTTTTTTCTGGCCAGGAGATGTCCCATGAAGTTAAAAAAAATCTTTTTCAGGCTGCCTCTGGTGGCCGCGCTGTGCGCAACGACACCGCTTCTTCATGCGTCGGAGCATGCCGAATTGAACGGCCATGTGGACGGCGGAATGGAGTACGACAGCAACCTGACGGTAGATGAGCTGAACCGTTCTTCAGACTCCAGTGATGAAGCCTGGGTGTTCGATGCCGGGCTGGAAGCTATATTGAAACCGACCAAAGCTCTAAATTTGACGCTGGGCTACTTGCTTTCCGGTAGTCGCTATCAGACCTACGATGAGTTTGATCAGGATATTCATTTGGCTTCTGCCGATCTGAGCTACGATTTTGATCCGGTCACTTTCGGCACTAGCTATCACTATTCCCGCGCCACACTGGCCTCGGATCCTTTCCTCGATTTCAAGCGTGCCAGTGTCTATCTGGGTAGTCTGGTGGGGGAGGATGTCTATGTGATGGCTAGTCTGCAGCAAAAATCCAAGGATTATGAAGAGGGTGATGCTCGAAATGCCGACATTCGAGGTGTCAGTATGGATGCCTTTTTCTTCTTTAACGAAGCCCGCAGTCACGTGTTGATCGGGGTCGATGGCGACCAGGAAGACGCCAACACCGATGCTTACGACAATCGGCTGATTCGCGTTCGTGTCAGTCTGGCCCAAAAGTTCCAGATGGCGGGACAAGAAAACCGCTTGCGGTTGAAATGGCGTTACGAAAACCGAGAATATGATGAAGTCAGCATCGCACCGTCTGATCCACTGCTGAACAACCCGTTCACCGAGGATTTACGGGAGCGTACCTCGGATCAGCGGTTAGATCGGGTTTACACCGTCGAAGCCGGTTGGCGCATCGGCCTGACCGAGGTGCTGAGTTTGGAGCCACGGATTTCTTACGGCCACTATACCTCGAACGTGGAGTCTGCGGATTACGATAAAACCGTGGCAGGCGTTACGCTGCGGGCGGGGTTTTGAGCTGATCCGACAGGTCGTCCAGAAAGCCGTGGCCGAACCTTGGATCACGGCCCGGTTCGCCCAAATCTTCAGCGTCGTCGATCATTGTCTGCAATGCCTGCTCCGGACTCAGCCGGAGCAGGCGGCAGGCGAGTAGCGCCGTAACTACAGGTGCAGCCAAGGATGTGCCGCTGTTCGTGACCTGGCCGCCATCTGGATGTGCCACTGTAATGTCTACACCACGGGCGGCGAATGTCACCTGCTGCCCCCGATTCGCCCACCGATACAAAGCTCGCGTATTGTCCACGGCCGTCACGCCGACCACGCCGTCATACGCCGCAGGGTAGAGTGGCGGCGCGGCGGGCCCTTCGTTGCCCACAGCGGCCACCAGCACCCGTCCCTGCTGATGCAGGCGCCTGATCACCGCCGCCAACACCCGGTTATCCGGCCCGGTCAGGCTGATGTTTATCACCGCAACGTTTTGCTCGGTCAGCCAGTTCAAGCCCTCCAGTAAATGCGCGAGTGTCGCCCCCGACGCCACAGCGGAGCGCTCGTAGAACACCGAGGCACTAAAGAGGTTGGCACCCGGCAGACGAGCTTCCGCTTGTGTCGAAGATCGTCCCACTAACACACTGGCGACGGCGGTGCCGTGGGCCCGTGGTGCGGCAAGATCGCCGGAGTGGTTACCCACCGCCAGAAAACGCTGTTGAACGATACGGGCCTCCGTAAATGCCGGATGTTCGCTACTGACTAAGGTATCCACCATGCCAACACGTACTGGCTCCGTGCACAGACTGTGCACAGAGGGGATGGCGGCTTGGGGGTCAGCTTGAGTAGTGGCGCTTTGCGGAGTGTAGATGTGATTGCGGTCGAGCTGATCTGCCAGTTCCGGCAGCAGTTCGCGCAGTGCCGCGCGGGAGTCCCGCTCCGGTTTCACCCGAAAACGCACCACGGTGAGTCCAAGCCCGTTAAGTTGCTGGCGCTGCAGGATCGTGATGTCGGGGTGGTGGAGTTTGCCCAGTTCTTCTTCAGAGACGGTCAGCAGCCATTGCTTTGCTACTGCCCGGGTACCGTCACTCTGGCGGGCATCTAAGAAGGCGGTAACGCCGTCATTGGTTCTGATCGGCAGCACCTCAGGCAGTAAAGCTTCTAAGTCTGTCGGCATTTCAGAGGCCTCGACAATGCGACGTTTGACGTCCTCAGTGATCTTGCGCTCTATTAGCCTTTCAGCCCTGCGCTCGACCTGTTGGGTGATCGCTTCAATCCTTCCATCAAGCAGGTTGCCCGGGCCGGCGCCCAGGGCAAGCGTGGGAAGAGCAGGAACGGTCAGGAACATCAGCCAATGGATATTTAATCGGAGTATCATCGTGTGCAACCATAATTTGTCGGGTTTTATGCAAGATAACGGCTGGGTCGGAAAATAATTCCCGATCAGCGGGAATAAACCCTGATGTGACCCGTTATACACGAAACACATAGCAACAAAGAGCGCCATGCGACAGGAAATCACCCAACTACTGCCCAGTTTACGACGCTTTGCCTACTCACTGACCGGCTCCATGCCGGACGCGGATGATTTGCTGCAGAATACGGTAGAGCGGCTGTTGAGCCGGCCGCGCCCAGATGATGCGGACATGACACCTTGGGCATTCCGGATTTGCCGGAATGTGTGGATAGACGAGTGCAGGGCCAGAAAGGTTCGTCGGGATGCTTCGGAACAGCCAGAGCTCAGTGAAGGCCAGGTGGTTGACGGGGAACGTCAGGTGGTTAACGAAATCGAGGTTAGTCGAGTCGATGATGCCATGGGCCGATTGCCGGGAGATCAACGCCAGATAATCTCGCTGGTGGCAATCCGGGGTCTGTCGTATCAAGCCGTTGCGGAGATTCTTTCGGTGCCCAAGGGCACTGTAATGAGTCGGCTGGCCCGGGCCAGGGCCGCATTGAGCGAGGCGCTCACACCTGAAACAACGAGGACCGAGCAATGACCAACGTTGATGAAACACTCTCTGCTTTTCTTGACGGCGAGCTGTCGCCTGAGGAAATGCAGCAGATCCGGAATCGGCTAGCGGTGGAGCCGGCACTGGCGGCACGTCTCAGTGAGCTGGCACTGGTTGACCAGGCCCTGCAGGCTCACTATGGCGAAATTGATGACCGGCCTCTACCAGAAGCGGTGACTCAGCTGTTAGCAACCACGCACGATGAACCTGAGCGGCCGGACAACGTGATTCGCTTCCCGCTATGGCAGCGGCTCCAAGCAAATACCGGTAAGGCGATTGCCGCAGCATTGGTGGCCGGTTTTGCACTGGCTCAGTGGCTTCCACTATCCCCAACCGACACTGACGCAGCTTGGCGTGCGGTGGCGCAGGGGTTGGAAACCACACCCAGTGGCGTCAGCCACACTCTGGCGAGCGGTGAACTGCTGATGCCGCGGCTGACTTTTGCGAACCATGAAGGTGAATACTGCCGCCAGTTTCGACTGCAAGGCCACGCTCGGAGTTCTGAGAATATTGCCTGCCGTAGCGACGCCGGCAAAGATGGTTGGAGTTTAGCGGTGCGCTTGGAAGTGACGGATACGGTTCCTGCCGATCGCTATCAAGTGGCCAGTGGAGATTCGGTACTGGATGACACGCTGGACCAGATGATATCCGGTCCGCTGCTTACACCAGACGTTGAGCAGCGCCTGATCCAGCATCGCTGGTTACCGCAGCCGTAAGCACCGCCTTTGAGGGTTGGCGCTTGACGCCATTAATGCCCAAGGTCACCATTCTGACTTGTTTTTGATTCCCCGGGTAAAATCATATGAACGTTCCTCTAGAATATCAGGAGCTCGTCTCACTGGGGGAGCAATCCGTCGTGGCCTGTTGCCATATTAGAGTGGCCTGGCTTTACAGTGCTTTTCTGAAAAGCGCGTTTGAAAAAGTGTGCATAAGCGAATGATGATTGAAGCGGTAACCTTACCCGATCCCAGCGTTAGCTGTTCGAGCTGCGAGGCTTGCTGTTGCCGCTTGGAAGTGATGCTGATCACCGAAACGGGCGTGCCCGAGCGGTTTATTGAAGAAGACGAATGGGGTGGTTTAACCATGGCGCGTTTGGACGATGGCTGGTGCGCAGCGCTGGATCGCACCACCATGTCTTGCTCGATTTATGAGAAGCGGCCATTCATTTGTCGGGAGTTTGAAATGGGCGGCTACGAGTGTGTAGCTGAACGCGCCGCCAATGCTCCGATAACGTAAAATACCGCTTTCATCTTAGGGTTAAAGTCGATTACGCCTCTGGCTCCGGGGCGTATTTCACTCGTATTCTGCTTTTATTGATACGGGCGTCGTTCAAGCGTGCCTTGGCCATTTTGGCCTCCTTTGGATCCGGCATTTCCACGAAGCCAAAACCCTTTGATGTACCCGTTTCTTTATCTAAAACCAGAGTGCACTCAGTGACCGTGCCGTGGGCAGCAAACAGCTCTTGGATTTCCTGTTCTGTTGTTGTGCGTGCGAGGTTACGAACTAATAATTTCATGATAGGCCATATAGAAAGGTAAGTATGGCCTCAATTGTTCCAGTGTGGGGTAGTAAGAACAAGCTGTTTTGTTTGTTCTGGGCACCGGCACCTCTGGCTTATCACTCGTTTTTTGGGGTTTGTGACTATGTATTATGCGTTTCCGCTACTGGCTGTCATATTCTGGGCGGGAAATACCGTAGTTAACAAGCTGACTGTAGGCGTAATCTTCCCTGCAGAAATCGGTTTTTATCGCTGGCTGTTTGCGGCGGCCATGCTCACGCCCGTGCTGCTCCGCCCGACGCTGCGGTCCTGGCCGGTGATTAAGGCGAATATGTGCAAAATTTTTGTGCTGGGTGTGTTGGGCATGGCGGTTTATCAGAGCCTCGCCTATTTCGCGGCCCCAAAAACCACCGCCACCAACATGGGTATTGTATTGGCGCTGATGCCAGTGATGTCATTGGTCCTTGCCATACTGACACTGGGCCACCGCCTGACCTTGGGCGCCGTGGTCGGTTCATTGTTTTCGTTTTTGGGCGTGTTGGTTGTTATCACCTCCGGGGATTTGACCACTCTTACTAAACAGGGGATTAATGGCGGCGATGCCATGATGCTGGTAGCGGTTGCTGCCTACGCTATTTACAGCACCTTGCTGAAAAAATGGCAGATTCCCTTGCCTGCAATGCAGTTACTATACGCACAGGTTCTTGTGGCTGTGGTGGTGTTATTCCCGTTGTTTGCTGTATCACCACAAGCCGGGCTGAACAGCGACAACCTGCCGTTGGTGTTGTTCGCCTGTGTGTTCGCCTCTATTGGCGCACCCCTGGCCTGGATGACGGGAATCAAACACTTGGGGCCAAGCCGAACCACCGTCTTTTTTAACCTCGTACCTATTTTAACGGCGGTTATTGCCTCTGTGATGCTGAACGAAAAACTGGGGCTGCATCACTTTACGGGCGGCGGGCTGACCTTGTTCGGCGTACTGATCTCTCAATGGTGGACGCGACCGTTTAGGGCGAAAGCACGGTCGCAAGCATCGCCCTGATGCTTCTTTGAAGTAGGGCTGATGCTCCTTTTAGGCAAGAGGAGTTTGATTAACCGCCGTTTTTGCTACAGAATCCCCGCCCAGACTCATACAGAACCATACCTTCAAGGATTGAAGATATGCCTCAGGCAAGCGGATTGCAGTTTACCGCCCGTGTTGGCGAACTCCCCTCTGATTTATTTTCCGTTGTCGGCTTTACGCTGACCGAACGGCTATCCGAGCTATTTCACGGCCGCCTTGAATTGGCCAGCACCGATCCAGATGTGGATGTTTCAGACGTTCTGGAGCAGCCGGTGGATTTGGTAGTTTGGCAGGACGGTATGGCGCTTCGCCGCTTCACAGGCGTGGTAAACGAGTTTGCCCGTGGTGACAGCGGCCATCGCCGTACCCGCTACGAGCTCATCATCCAGCCGCCCTTATGGCGCTTAGGGTTGATGCACAACAGCCGCATATTCCAAACCCAGACCACAGACGCCATCGTGCGCACCCTGTTGGAAGAGCGTGGCATTGTGAACTCGGTGTTTGATTTAAAACGCGCTCCGCAAGAACGGGAATACTGCGTACAGCACCGGGAAAGCGACTTGGCGTTCATTGAACGGATGGCTTCAGAAGAAGGCTGGCATTACCGCTACCAGCACGGCAGCGAAGATGCGAGCGAGCAGCCCGGCTTGATCCTAGCCGATCATCACGGCGATGCGCCTCGGCTGGAAGCTGCCGAATATAACGGCAAATCAGGCGGAAGCACCAAGCAGCCTGCCGTTTTCCGCTTTCGCTACGAAGAACGAGTTCGCGTTGCCTCCGTAGCCACGAAGGATTACACCTTCAAGAATCCGGCTTACGCCCTGATGCACGAGCGGAGTGCAGCCAGCTCCAACCAGCGCCAAGACTATCAGCACTTCGACTATCCGGGTCGTTTCAAGGCCGACGCCAGCGGCCAGCCGTTTACCGACGCGCGATTGGATGCTCTCCGAAATGACGCCAGCACCGCCAACGGCGAAAGCAACCGTGCGGACTTTACCTGCGGTGCCAAAGCCGAACTGACTGAGCACGATAACGCCAACCTGAACCGCGACTGGTTACTCACCGCAGTTACCCACACCGGCAAACAGCCCCAGGCGATGGAAGAAGAGGGCGGTTCTAGCCCGACCACTTACCATAATGCGTTCAGTGCCATTCCGGCCGATAAAACCTGGCGACCCCTGAGCGACCACCGCCCGCTGATGGACGGCCCTCAGATAGCCACTGTTACCGGCCCCGAAGGTGAAGAAATTCACTGTGACGAATTTGGCCGGGTAAAAGTACGATTTCCCTGGGACAGATACAGCAAAAGCGATGAACACAGCAGCGCCTGGCTCAGAGTCAGCCAAGGCTGGGCCGGTGGTCAATATGGCTTCATGGCCTTACCCCGAATCGGCAACGAAGTCATCGTCTCGTTCCTGGATGGTGACCCGGATCAGCCCATTATTACTGGCCGCACGTACCACGCCACCAACACAACGCCTTACGCGCTGCCAGAACATAAAACCCGAACCACCCTGAAAACCCAAACCCACAAAGGCGAGGGCAGCAACGAATTACGATTCGAGGACGAAGCAGACAAACAACAGGTCTACGTTCATGCCCAAAAAGACCTGGATCTGCTCACCGAAAACAACCGCACCGAAGTCATCAACAACGACAGCCACCTCACCGTTGAAAATGACCGCTTCAGCCACGTAAAGGGCAGTCAGCACCAAACCACCGATGGCGAAAAACGCGATCAGACCGGTAAAGATCACAGCTTTAACGTAACCGGCACCATACACCTGAAAGCCGGCACCGCCTGGCTCAGTGACTCCGGTACCGAGCTACATATTAAGGCTGGGCAAAAAGCTGTTATTGAAGCCGGTGCCGAGATTATTCTCAAGGCGGGTGGTAGCTTTGTGAAGATTGATCCCAGCAGTGTTGCCATCGTTGGGGCGTCTATCAAAATGAACGCCGGTGGCGCGCCGGGTGTGGGTAGTGGGCAGAAGGTGCAGGTGCCAGAAATGCCGGGGTTGGTGGAGAAGAACGGTGGGGCCGTGGCGCCTGTGGAGTTGGCGGATGTTGGGCAGAGGGCGAATGCCGAACCAAAACCAATAGTTGCCCATCGATTGACGCAGGCAAGAATAAACAGGTTTGCAGTGGTGGAGCAATGTCAGGAACGGCCAGACGGCTCTTGCCCCTTGAGCAATTGCCCGTGTGGTAAAGCGCAGCAGGTCTAAATGGAGAGGTCGTACACCATGGTAAGCTCAACCGATGCGCGCTATCTGGTTCTGGAATCCCGGCAGAAAAAGACTGTGCTTCAGGCGCTCTACAATATCTCCGATAATCCTCGATGGGTCTATCTGTTTGCGGACAGCGAGTGGCAAGCCTACCTGGGTGAAAGCCCGATTCTGTTGGAAACGGAACAGAACAGCGCGGAATACCGCTGGGCATTGACGGGCCTCGAAGAAGAAAGGTTGAGCGGTTTACTTTTAGAGTCTACACAGGGACTGGATGCTGTAGTCAGTTGGTTAAGAGCCCGGCTGACTGTGTGTTTTGACGGCAACCGAAAAGGGCTTTTGCGGCTCTACGACCCAAAGATCTGGCACCGCCTGGCGGTAAAGTCAAAGCCGGAGGCTGAGATCATTGAACGTGCACTATACTGGCACGGCAAACCCGGCCAGCAGTGCTGGGTAATGGATGAAAACCCGGAGCCGATTGCCATGTCGCCAATACCGACACTGGACGAGCAACAGTGGCGGGCACTGAATGACGCCAGTGCCTAACCATGAATTCATCGTTTTAAGGGAAAGGAATCACAGGGATGTCTGAAACCACGTCTACCCAGACAGCAGGAAGCTGTGGCCCGGCCTGCGAAGGTGAATCGTTGATCATTGAGGTGATTGGGCAAACCCTCGAAGAGGGGCATTCGTTCCGGATCTTTGACGAGAGTGACAGTGAACAGCAGGAGTGGCTGGAGAACCAGGTTTCTCTGGAGGAACCTGCCAACAGCGTGCTTCATGTCTGGCCCTGGAAGGCCCAGCCTGCGAGAAACATCTGGCTGGATATTGATGCAGAGGAGGGTGCTCCTGTGCGGGTGCCGATGTTTGAAGCGGTTTCCTCCACCGAAAGGCAAATGGAAAAACAGAGGAACCGTATCCTGCCGCTGGTTCCCCTGACACTCATTCACGATCCCGAACCTGAGCCCGGCCACCCGAACGAACACCTGGTACCTGTGCGCCCAGGCTTTATTTATGTATTCAGAAAGGGGCACCTCTGGCGCGAACTGGAAGTTCGCTACTCCGATTCAGAAACCATGGAGTTGCTGGATATTCGCCTGACGGATTACCGGAACAACGAGGAATTCGGTCTGACGGAAGACCGGCGACCAGCCTCAGGAAAACCTCAGCAGGCCATATGGGTGCCGGTCAGCGAAAGGAATCGCTCTCTTCTTTCCGAGTTCCAGATGGCGTTCTCTGAAGTTCAGTGGTCCTCGCAGCGTGTCGCTTATCTTGAGACTTCTGATTCGGCTCGGGCCGAAAGGTGTCAGGCGTTAAAAGGGCCGGAGCCAAAGCTGGAGGTCGCCTCGCAACTGAGCGACCGGCAGACGCCGGGTCACCTGATTTCCCTGTTACAACTTCCTGAAATGAGGCCCCGGGAGCCCTATCTGGAGCAGCATCTGCCGAAGCCCTGGAGCAGTGTTTATGATTTACGCGGCCAATATGCAAAAAACCTGTACGGACAGGCACGAGAGGAAGCTCAGGCTTTCGATGCAGGCAAGGAATCCGGAGAGGCAGCCTGGGAAGCCGCGCATTACCGAGACGCCCCCTTGAGACGAGCGCCCGCAGCGCGAGTAGCGGCGTTTACGGATGAAACGTCCGGCACTGAAGAAAATTCCCTCTGGCAAACACTGGAGTCCAGTGAGGACAGTCTTGCCGCCCCGCGGGAGAGGGGCTATGGCGGCATTGTCCTGGAAGACCGCCTGTTCTCCCTTCGGCATCGCCTGACCGAAGCACTGGAAACTCACCGATTTCTGACTAGTCTGCTCGAAGCCATTGGAAAGAAGCCCCATAGCGATAGCGCCCAGTTGGTCTACCGGCTGATGGGGCCCGAACGACTGGGGGGCCAGGCCAACCCGCTGCATCATCATCTGGAAGAAATTGATACCGGCCGTTTTAGTCCCCTGCATACCCACCTGCTGACTGCCCAGCGCCAGCTTGCGAGGGAGGAGCTGGCTGAGGCCCAGAAGCAATTGGCGGACCTGATCCGGCAAACTGATAACCAGGTCGCCATGGCGGACCTGTTCAGCCTTTCCGGTGCCGACTATCTCGAGGGTTTTGTTCTCACGCGGGACCTGTTCCATGTCCTGGCCATGGACCCCAACAGCGTCGATCATCTCGCTCGCACGGCCCCCACCAGCAAAGCCCAGGTGCGGGACGCCAACGATCTGGTATTAAAGATTATTGAAGACGGCAGTGACCAGCCCCTGCACACCATGTTGTTCCCACCGGAACAACCAAACGGAACTGGCAGCGCAGTCGCAGAGAGTGGAGCCAAGGGAGAGTGCGGTGATGGCCGCTGCCGACCTACAGATCTTAAGCAGTTGCCCGACCAGCCACCGCAACCGGACGAATTACAAACCCTCACCGCTGCAGCACTGGCAGGTCTGGCAAAGACCGATGCCATCGATCTCTCCTCAGAAGCCAAGCGATGGATGGCCGGTGTCGGCGCCATCCTGGACGGGATCGACAAGCACGCTCGGGCACTGGCCAACCGTCTGAAATCCCAGGCTTACAGGCTTGATAGCCGGCTTTACGGCCCCCTGCTACGGATGGCCAAGGCGCGCGATCCTTCACTGCTGGGCGGCGTCCAGATGGTTGCTCGCAATGCCGTCCCGCAGGGCTGGATCATCCTCGGGCTACGCGACCCGGCTTCCGGCCTGGACATGGGGCTAACGGAAGCAGACCGGGAATACACCCACAAAGCCAATGGCCACCGGCGCTTCTACGGGGAATACCTGGATGCCGACGGCCAGCCCTTGGCCACCACCCGTAAATCCGCCATCCCCGATCTGGCCGACACCGCCGAAGCCCGGCGGATGCAGGTGTACGCCGCTCCTGAGACTTCTGAGGTGGTCCGGGCCCAGCGGGATATGCGCAGGCTCAAACGGTGGGATGACCTTTTTAGCCGGGTACGGGTGCCTTATTTAGTGCTGGTGTTTGAGGGGCATAATATTCTGACCGAGTACAACTTGGCCCAAACGACTTTCCGAAGGAAAGGTGCAGTGAGAGCGGCAGCGGGCATTTTCAGTTCAACTATGGATCTAGGCTTTGCTGTGACAATAGCAGCCGAGCGGTTAAGCAAAGATCTGGGTATCTGGGGCAATGTGTCGCCCAAGCTTAGCGAGAAAGCCTTCCAGACCACTAGCCCAGTCTTTCAGAGAGCGCTACCGTCTTTGGCCCGCGCAATTCCAGAAATAGTGACAAAACGCCTGCTCGGGGGCATCGTCACAGCCGGGCTCACCATTACGGTGTCGCTATTGGACATGGCCCATGAGTGGGACACCGGTGATATGGACGCCGCTGCAGCCTACGGGGCCTCAGCCGTCGGTGGGGGCATGATGCTAATGGGCGGCATGATGATGGCCAAAATGACCGAAGCGGGTATTGCTCCCATACTGCTGGGATTGGGTCCCTGGGGCTGGGTGGTGGCCGGTGCCACCCTGGCTATCGGGGCCGGGTTACTGGCAATAGTGCTGGACGACCCGCCCCTGGTAGACTGGCTGAAGCGTGGACCTTTCGGAATAGAGCAGGACGGTGCCTATCCCCACTTGGCCAACAACCCGCAAGAGACGTACTACCGGCTGGTTGATTTGTTAGCCAGGCCTCGTATTACCATTGAGGAGGCCCACAACATGTCGGCCAGACTGGCGGACCAGGGGTTTGTCATAGATCCTCGGCAGGACAGAGAGTTTGCGAAAATAGACACAGTGGTACTAGTGGAAAACAATCTGGTGGCCATGTTGGACGATGCCAGCCTGACCGTCGCCATGCGCCCGGTGCAGGTCACCCGCAGGCCCACGCGCCGTGGCCTGAGAACCCAACGGGAAACCCTGCAGGAACCATCGAAGGTGGTGCTGGAAAAACCCCTGCCTAACGGCAAGGCCTACTACCTGGCCCTGCCTAACGGCAAGGCCTACTACCTGGCCCTGCCACCCCGGGAGACCTTCAAGAATTTCCGGGGGCAGGAGGGCGTAAGGACCAGCGAAGTGCTGGTCCGGGCCCAATGGCACGGAGGCTCGGACTCCAGCAAGGCCAGCCGCAACCTGGTGTTCCCCGCCCCGGAGCTGCACGACCCGACCACCTTTGATCTGGCCAAACATGGCGAACCAGACTTCAGTGAAACCGGCCAGCTTTTCTGGGCGGATGAGCAGACCCATAGAGCGGAGGAAGGCACATGACCGCCGCCCTGGATGACTTCGGCTACGCTCCCACTGCCTACCGTAGCAACCGCAAAGCCCCGGAACCGGCGGAGATCAGCCAACAGAGCACGCTGTTCCGCAAGAGCTGGACCATGGGGCCACCGTTGCCCAAGGGGAAGCTGTCCGGCGTTTATCCCCCGAACTTTCTCAAGACTTGGGGGCCCAAAGAAGTCAGGGAAGATGAGGAGAACCTTCGTCGCTTCAAAGCTGAGTCGGAAGCCGGAGGAGAGCCGTTTAACCCGGTTGGATGGATTAATGGCGACAGCATACGCTACGCCACCCTGCCCAAGATAAGCTGGGCGCTTCTGTGGATGCAGCACGGGGGGCGGATATTGTTCACTTGGTTACTGCCAGTCTTTGCCATTTCCATGGTGCTCCTATGGACCCAGTTGTCGGAAATTGAGAGCTTCACGCGGTTTTTTTGGGATGGCATTTTCCCTTTCCTAGCCTATTTTTTCCTACCCATGCTCCTCTGCTGGGGCATTGGCCGCTTCCTCGAGAAAAAATACCCCAAAGTGGTCTACCAGGAACCCAAAGGCCCTCTCTGGGAACTCAACCGCCGCACCGGCATGGTGACCTTGTTCAAAAACCCAGAAAAGGACGGCCAGTCCGGAGAAATCCGGGAGCAGGCCCCTTTCCATGAATGGGACGGCTACCTGCTGAGCCTGCCGGATCATCAGGGCAATATCTGGTACCGGCTGGTGCTGGTCCACAAGACTCAGGAATGGGCCCTGCCCATGAACCAGCTTCTCGCCGCCACCACCAACCGCGAAGACGTACTGGCCTACTGGGACCTGATCCGCCAGTACATGGACGTGACCAAGTCGCTGCCGGATATTCCCCTGTTCGAAGCCCATCGTCAGCTGGATTTCACCACCCGCGCCCAAGACGAGAAGAAGGGGCGGGATCCCTTGTACTGGCGCAATATGAACGAAGAAGACTACGAAGCCTTCAAGCGTGAAAACCGGACCGCTCTGGCGAATCACTCATGGCGCTAGTCCAGCCTCTGCCCAGCCGCAACCTGGTGTTCCCCGCGCCGGAACTGCACGACCCGACCACCTTCGATCTGGCCACACATGGCCAGCCAGACTTCAGTGAATCCGGCCAGTTTTTCTGGGCGGATGAGCAGACCCATAAAGCGGAGAATGGCACATGACTGCCGTCCTGGATAACTCCGGCTACGCTCCCACCGCCTACCGCAGCAATCGCAAGGCATCCGGGCCAGCGGAACCCACCCAGCAAAGCGCCCTGTTTCGCAAGAGTTGGACCATGGTTCAGTCAAAAGGTACCGGAAGATGCTGGATAACGGCTCTAACAATATTGGTGCACGTGATTATTATGGGGCGTTTGCCTATCGCTCCTATGCAATACCTCCGCAGGAAAATCAATGGGAGGAATTGAACCGATCTAGGCTGGAGCGTTCCGCCAGCCTGAGGCTGCCGTGGGGAAATACCCGTGAGGTCATACCCCCGAACTTTATGTCTGATACTTCTCCCAAGAAATTGCGAAAGTTGGAGAAGAAAGAGGATCTGGCTGAGAAATACGGACTTCAGGTCGAGAACAGTCACGAATGCTTTCGTCACGCCCCCGAATGGGAGTTCAACCGCCGCACCGGCATGATCAAGGTCTGGCAATACTCCCGTAAGTTCCCTTTCTGGCCGGCAAAACCGCCGGTAGTAACCGAAAAGCCCTTCTATGAGTTTGATGCCTGGTGCTGTGCCCGGGTTGATCGACACGGAACCTTGTTTGATCTGGTGCTCTCCCATCGCTACAGCAAGCTGGATGCGACCGTTGGTGATATTCTGGGGGCCCATGGCAGTGCCTCCATGTGTTACGCCTATTGGGACTTCATCCAGAATTACATGGATGTGACGCGGCCTCTGCCGGAGCTTCCCATGCTGGAGAGGTATCGTCCGTTGGATCCAATCACAGCGGAATCTGACCGAAAGACCGACCGCCCCCCTCGCTACTGGCGCGATATGGATAACGAAACGTTCAAAAAGAAAGTGAACCGAATGTTCACCGATGTTTCCATCATAAACACCGCCCAACGACCGAATCTGATGGAAGAGAAGTTGAACTACGCCTCTTAAAAACTAGGGGCCAGGTCTCTTAATGGGCACGCTCCGCGCCCAGAAAACGATCAGCAACGTGTATCGTTCCTACAGCAAGGGCTGATTTTATGATGCCTCCGACTAAGAACGGTAAAACGCCTTTTATGAAAGCATCTGCCGGGCCGATGGTAAGTGCAAGCCATATCCCGCCGAACCCCAGGCAAACGGCATGACCCAACAGCATCGCTAAGAAGGCTAGAGCAACATTTTTTACGTTCCAGCCACGCTCAAAGAGTAAACCAACAACGGCAACGGCCAATGGAAAGGCAAAGAGGTAGCCAGCCGTCGGTCCGGAGAAATAATCTAGTCCACTGGAGCCGCCAGCAAGAACAGGAAGCCCCAGAGCTCCGAGGGCCAGCCATAGGATCGTTGAGACGGTTCCAAGTTTCCAACCGAGAAGCCCTGCAGCGGTGAGAAGCACATAGGTTTGCGCGGTAATAGGCACAGGTACCATTGGAACCTTGATGTACGATGCTACGGATAGGCACACGATTGTGATCGCGACACTAACCAGTTTCCAGCTTGCTGACTGGCCATTCGGATCGACAGGGCTGAAACTTTGGTTTGGTTCGGAAATCATCCTTCTTTCCTCATCTTGAATACGGGTTTTATATCTCGCCGCAATATCTTATACAGGTAAGCACGATACGTAGAAAGAAGTCGGAGACTACCCCAAGCGTAATAGGGCAGTGCTGCACGTAGCACCCGAACCCAACATCAAAACATAGGTCAAGGTTAATGAAAGGACTCATAATTCCCATATTATTGCTAGTTACCCCCATTACCCAGGCCGGCGCCTACCGCTGGGTTGATGGGAATGGCCAGACTCACTTTGGTGATCGGCCCCCTGCGAATGCAGCTGCTGACGAGGTGCGCTTAATAGCAGCACAGCCAACGTTGGATGCGGCTGCTAGTGAACGTAAACAGCGGGTGAGTGAGTTCCTTGCGCAAAGCCAAAAGGAGCGTGCTGCCCGGGAAAAGGTCGAAGCCAAGCGGGAGGCCAAGGCAGCCAAGCTTAAAGCTCGCTGTGATGCCTTGAGGGCGCGCGTGAAGTATCTAAAGAGCGTGTCGGGGATCTATCGGCTGAACAAGGAAGGCGAGCGTGTTTTCGTTAACGATGAAGAAAACGAGCGCATTCGTAAGGAGTTTCAGGTGCGAGTCCAGAGTGAGTGCAATATTTAGATCTGTTTTGGTTTACTGGCGTCGCTCTGCCCCAAGCCGTTCTATGATGCGGTCAGGCTTCACCAAAGGTACACTGATTGGCCTGCATGCTGCCTGAAACCCTTGGTGGCACACTAAATTACGCGGGTGGCGCCCTGCAGTGCTGCCCAGCCGACAGGCTACGGATCTCCTATGGAAGACGAACAGCACTCGAGTGAGCAAAGCAATCCCAGAACCGGCAAGACTCTCACCGATCTTTCTACGCCAATCTATGGCCTCTTTACTTTGGGTGTGCTTTACACCCTGTATCTCGCTCATCAGATCGTTTTGCCGATGGTGCTGGCGCTGCTGACAAGCTTGCTACTGTCGCCTCTGGTTTCCCGCATGGGTACTGGGTTGCGTATGCCCAGAATGGTCAGTTCGCTGATTCTGGTATTGCTGCTACTTGCCGCTATCGCAGGTGTGTCCATTGCTGTTGCCACGCCGGCGTTGGAATGGGCGGGTAAGGCGCCCGAGGGAATTTCCCGTTTACTGGTCGGGGAAAGTGAGCTGATGCGGCAGATCAGCAGGGTTTCGGAGTCGGCACAGAAAGTCGAGGACTCGGTTAATGAGCTCTCGGAGGGGGACGGCAAAAAGCCTAGCCAGGAGCCAACTACAGTCGTTCTGCAGACTGAATCCTGGCGAGCTCAGCTTATGAATAAAGCTCGCAATGGTATTGCGGGTCTTGCGCTTGCGATGGCGCTGACTTATTTCCTTCTGGTCAGTGGCGACAGGCTGGTGTTTAACTTTGTGCGGCAGCTGCCGAGGGCCCAGCGCAGAAAAGTGCTGCGCATTACCCGGGATTCTCAGCACCAGATTGCCCAATATCTTGGCGTTCTCGGTATCAGCAATACATCGGTTGGCGTGGCTACCGGTCTGATGGCCTGGGCTATAGGCCTGCCAGATCCGGCTGTCTGGGGACTGGTGGCTGGACTGGCCCGCTTCATCCCTTATCTTGGCGTTATTCTCACCATTCTGCTGCTTGCTGTTGTCTCAGCCGTAAGCCTGGACACCTTGTGGATGATGGCCATTGCGCCGGTCGGTTATCTTGTCCTGACCACGATGGTGGGGTTCTTCATAGAACCCTGGGTACACGGTTTTCGCATGGCCATTAACCCGGTGATTATTTTCGTTTCTATCTTTTTCTGGGGTTGGCTCTGGGGCCCTGTTGGTGTGTTGCTGGCGGTGCCGTTGATGACCGTTATTCAGGTTGTTTTAAAACAGATTCCCAAGTTGCGCCCTGTGTACAAGGTGATTGCCCGTTAGTTTGGGCCTGCAAATAATGAATACTCGGAACACTCCCTGACACCTGTGTGAATGTCGCCTATTCTGATGGGACACTTCACATTCCGCAGGTAGGGAGGGTCATTTGCTTATGATGCCGAACACCATGAAAGCCATAGTTCTTACAGGCCATGGCGACATTGATAAGCTTGAGTATAAGAGCGTACCCACCCCGTCTCCTGCGCCTGGCGAAGTGCTTGTTCAGGTAACGGCTACGGCCAAAAACAATACAGATCGCAAAGCCCGGGAAGGGCTGTATCCCACCAAAAAGGGCGAAACCACCTCATTTCAGATGGGTGGTAAACCCACTCTGATTTTCCCCCGTATTCAAGGCGCAGACATTGCCGGCCGCGTTGTGGCCGTGGGTGATGGTGTTGATAGTCGCCGTATTGGCGAGCGCGGCCTGCTGGACTTCAATATCTATGCGGATAACCGCTGGGACATCAACCTGACTCCGGATTATTACGGCCATGGCGCAGATGGCGGTTATGCCGAATACGTTGCGGTGCCATCGGATCAGTTCCACGTTGTGCCGAATGAGAATCTGACGGATGCCGGGCTCGCGGCAATGGGGATGTGTTCGTACCAAACCGCCATGCACATGCTCACATCTGCTCAGGTAAAAGCCGGAGAGCGAGTTCTCGTTACCGGCGCAAGCGGTGGTGTGGGCACCGCTCTGATCCAACTCTGTCGGATTATGGGCGCCATTCCTTTCGCACTGAGTACACGGGATAAAGCGGCAGCTCTCGAGGAACTGGGGGCAGAGTCAGTGCTTGATCGGTCTGATATGGACAGCTTCGTGGAGCGCGTAAAGGCAGAAACCGGCGGCAAGCCCCTTGATGCGGTTATGGATCTGGTGGGTGGCGACATGACCGATCGCTTTATCGACGCCATGATCTTTGATATGAACGCTCGCCAAACCTATCCCCGCCTCAGTATTGCCGGCGCCAGTGGCGGCAATATCAGCGAAATCCTGTGGACACGAATTTACCTGTACCAGGTGCAAATTTTTGGCGTCTCTCACGGTACCCGGGAGGAAGCGGAACAGCTTATTGAGTGGATTCGGAACGAGCAGCTCAAGCCGGTGCTACACGGTGCTTTTCGGCTTTCAGAGCTGCATCAGGCAGAGCGTTACTTCATGAACCGCGGCAGCAATTATCTCGGCAAAATTGTCATAGTTCCGGATTCGCAGTGGGAGGAGCACGGCAAGCCCTGGTCTTTGGAGGGCAGCACATGAAACAGGAACTGACGATTCAACTTATGGACACCCACGCCGGAGGCGATGTCAGCCGCATTGTGACCGGTGGTATCGATCTGCTGCCGGGCGACAGTGTGCGGGCACAAATGGAGTATCTGCGTGATAACGCCGATGGGCTGAGAAGACTGTTGCTGGAGGAACCCTACGGCATCCCTGAGATGTCCGTGGATTTGCTGGTTCCTCCATCCGACCCCCGGGCAGCGGCCGGGTACATCATTATGGAAGTGATGGGCTACCCGATTTACTCCGGCTCCAACACCATCTGTACGGCGACTGCAGTACTTGAGGCCGGAATCGTACCCAAGAAAGAAGGCAAGCAAAGCTTTCTTCTGGAGTCCCCAGCGGGCTTGGTTCGCATCGATGCGCGGGTTGAAAACGGCGTGGTTGAAGCGATCACCTGCGAAGGCCTGCCAAGCTACATCGATACCCATCGAGCTACTATCGAAGTGCCGTCACTCGGCATGGTCACTTATAGCGTGGCATACAGCGGCGGGTTTTATGCACTGGTGGATGCGGAGTCTTTGGGATTCGAACTCATACTGAATGAAGAGCGCAAGCTCGCGAACGCTGCCCATGCGATTGTTGAGGCAATTCAAGCGGAGCGTGGTTTTTCTCACTATACCCTCGGCGATGTGGGACCCCTGCCATTTTTGCACTTTATGGGGCCGGTAGAGCATGTTGCCGAGGGCTATTACCGCTCCCGTTCCGCGACTTATGTCCATCCCGGCGTTATTTGCCGGAGTACCACCGGCACAGGCACGTCAGCGCGGCTGGCGCTGATGCATTACGAGGGGCTTATCCACCCAGGAGACAGGCTTGAAACCGTGTCGCTTCGGGAAACAGGCTTTGTTGGTGAGTTCTCTGCCATGGAGCAAGATGGCGATTATCAGGTTGTGAAAAACAACATAACCGGGAAGGGCTATGTTATTGCGCGCTCCGACATTATTGTGAATTGCGAGGACTCGCTGGTGGACTGTAATGGGCTTCATCATATCCTCAGTAGCCGCATTTCATACTGACGTGTACGCCTAAAGTTTACCTTTACGTAAGGTGAAGGCTGTGCTAAATCTTGATCCATGCATTCAATGATAAAAATAGCAGGAGTTGATCATGAGCCTTCCGGAATACGCCGACGTTTATAAAAACTTCGATCCCGCCGCTCTGGAAGCGGAAATCTTGGATGGAAGCTTAGAAAACGGGCTGAATGTTTGCCATGAAATTTGTGATAAGTGGGCGGCCGATCCAAAGAAAGTCGCGCTTTATTACGAAAAAGACGGTGGCGGCGACGGTGTGCTTACCTTTGCAGAACTAAAGGAGCAGGCCGCCCGATTTGCGAACTATCTAACGTCGCAAGGCATCGGCAAAGGTGATCGGGTAGCAGCTCTGTTGCCAAGAGGGCCGGAGCTGTTGATCGTTATTGCCGGCACACTGCGTGCTGGCGGGGTATATCAGCCGCTGTTTACGGCATTTGGCTCCGGTGCTATCGAATACCGCCTTGAGCGGGCCGGTACAAAGCTGGTGGTCACAGACCCGACCAACTACCCCAAACTCAACGACGTGAAGGATTGCTCGCCAGTACTTTGCGTCGATGCAGAAAAAACCGGCGCCAATGTTCCGGATTTTAGAAGCACTCTTGCGGCGCAGAAGCCAGACTTTGAGCCGGTCATGATCAAGGGCGACGACCCATTTCTACAGATGTTTACCTCTGGCACCGTGGGCAAGTCCAAGGGCGTGGCCGTGCCTGCTCGGGCGTTAATGGGCTTCTATGTGTACATGAAGTACGCCATTGACCTGCGGGATGACGATGCGTTCTGGAACGTTGCGGACCCAGGTTGGGCTTATGGTCTTTATTATGCCGTGGTTGGGCCATTGTTGATGGGGCACGCCACCCACTTCAATCCGGGCGCGTTTACCCCGGAATCCACCTACGACATGATTCGTAAGTACAAGATTACCAACCTTGCCGCTGCGCCTACCGCCTATCGCTTGCTGAAAGCCAATGATCATGTTCTGCCTGAAGGTGAAAACCTTGGGTTGCGTGTTGCCAGCAGTGCAGGCGAGCCCTTGAACCCAGAAGTGGTTAGCTGGATCAAGAATCGCCATTTCTGCCCGGTTACAGATCACTATGGCCAGACCGAAACCGGAATGACTTGCTGCAACTTTTTGGCGCTTGAGCACCCGGAGCGTCCTGGCTCAATGGGCTATTCTTCCCCAGGCCATAGAGTGGTTGCTCTGAACGAGAAAAATGAGGAAGTGGGAGAGGGCGAAGTGGGGCAGATTGCCGTAGATGTGAAAGCGTCTCCGCTGTTCCATTTTGATGGCTACACATGGGGCGAAAAAGACCCCTTCGTAAAAGGCTACTATCTCACCGGTGACATGGCGGTCTGTCACGGCGATGGCAGCTTCTCATTCAGTGGGCGTGACGACGATATCATTACGACGGCCGGTTACCGGGTGGGCCCTGCGGATGTGGAGAGCACATTGCTGGAACACGCTGCGGTTGCAGAATCTGGCGTGGTTGCCAAGCCCGATGAGAAGCGTGGCTCCATCATCAAGGCTTATGTTGTCATCAAGAACGATCAGCAACCTGTAGATGATCAGACCCTACGGGATGAACTGCAGGAGCTGGTTCGCCGTCGCCTTTCCACACACGCATTCCCCCGTGAAATTGAATTTATAGATGAGCTTCCGAAAACCCCCAGCGGTAAGATTCAGCGGTTCGTACTGCGTAACCGGGCCCAGGAAAAACCCGATTCATGAAGATCACCTTTGAGGAGTTGGATAGGTTCCTCCAAGATCAGTTTCCTCAAGGTGCCGCGTACGGCAGCCTTAGGAAACTGGGCGATGGCTGGGCTGAGATGAGTTTGGATGTCGATGATGGGCACCTCAGGCCGGGTGGAACTGTGTCGGGCCCGGTGATGATGGGGCTTGCAGACGTTACCCTTTACGCGGCTCTGTTAAGCAGAATCGGGTTGGTGCCATTGGCGGTAACCACCAACCTGAACATTAACTTTCTGCGCAAGCCGGCCGCCCATACGCCAATCTGGGCGAGAGCGACTATGCTCAAAGTGGGTCGCACCATGGGCGTGGGGGAGGTATTTGTCTACTCCGAAGGCGTAGAAGTGCCGGTTGCTCATTCAACGATGACTTACTCGATTCCACCAAAAAAACACGAGGATTAGATTGACGTATACGTAAACGTCAATCTAGTCTGTAAGTAATTAAAATTGGAAAACAATAACAAAAGGTAGATTGGATCATGAGTGACCAGTACGTGCTGGAGACCCAGAACCTTGTGAAAGAGTTCAAAGGCTTTGTTGCGGTCGACAACGTGAATCTAAAAATTCAGAAAGGCCATATACACGCTCTGATCGGCCCTAACGGTGCAGGCAAGACCACCGTGTTCAACCTGCTTACCAAGTTTCTCATTCCAACACGCGGAAAAATTCTCTTTAAAGGCGAAGATATAACCCCGATGAAGTCAGCGGCGATTGCCCGCAAAGGCATAGTCCGCTCGTTTCAGATTTCCGCTGTTTTCCCGCATATGACGGCCCTGGAAAATATTCGTGTTGCACTGCAAAGCTTTGAAGGCAGTTCTTTCAGTTTCTGGAAGTCCGGAGCCTCGCTGAACAGGCTTAACGAGCGCGCCATGGAACTTCTGGAGTCTGTTGGCCTGACTGAATTTGCGAACACCACAACCGTTGAACTGGCCTATGGCCGTAAACGTGCGCTTGAGCTGGCGACCACTTTGGCTATGAAGCCGGAAATACTGCTGCTCGATGAGCCAACTCAAGGTATGGGCACGGAAGACGTTGATCGTGTTGTGGAGCTGGTGCGCAAGGCAGCTGAGGGCCGAACGGTACTGATGGTTGAACACAACCTCGGCGTGGTTTCTAAGCTGTGCGACCGGATAACAGTGCTGGCGCAGGGTGCCGTACTTACGGAGGGTGACTATGAAGCAGTCTCTGCTGATCCTCGCGTACGCGAGGTTTATATGGGAGCCGGTTCCACTGGCGAACGGGGAACGGTAACCGAAGAGGAGGCCCCCCAATGAGCCAGAATGTGGCAAAGGAGTACGAGCAGCTGCGCATTTCGGGGCTGCATGCGTTTTATGGTGAATCCCATATTCTGCACGGCATTGAAATGGTCGTTAACCGGGGCGAGCTGGTTACACTGCTCGGCCGTAATGGCGCGGGGCGAAGCACCACGCTGAAGGCGATCATGAACATGGTGGGCCGTCGGACTGGCTCCATTATGATCAACGGCGAGGAGACGATGTCTTGCGCGCCGCACAACATTGCAAGGTTGGGTGTTGGGTACTGCCCCGAGCATCGGGGTATTTTTGCGTCCCTCAGCGTTCATGAAAATCTCACGTTACCGCCGGTGGTGCGCAGCGGAGGTATGAGCCTGGAAGAAATCTACACCATGTTTCCCAATCTCTATGAGCGTCGCTTCAGCCAGGGCACCAAGCTCTCGGGTGGGGAGCAGCAGATGCTGGCGGTGGCACGCATTCTTCGCACCGGCGCCAACATGCTTTTGCTGGACGAAATAACCGAAGGCTTAGCTCCGGTTATTGTGGAGAAACTGGGTGAGGTGCTGTTAGCCCTTAAAAAGAAGGGGCTAACCATCATTCTGGTAGAGCAAAATTTTCACTTTGCAGCGCCATTGGCCGACCGGCATTACGTGGTTGAGCATGGCCGGATTGTGGAAGAAGTCAGTGCCGGCGAACTGCACGCGAAACAGTCGGTGTTGAATGGTTACCTGGGCGTCTGAGCCCGGATCAGTGCGTGTGAAAGGAAAAAAATAGCAACAAAAACCCGAACGAACACAAAATAGTAGCGGAGATACAACAATGACAATTATGAAAAAACTACTAGCCTCAGCCGTTGCATCAGCCTTGATGGTGGGTGGCGCCCAAGCGGAAATCACCAACAACACCGTGAAAATCGGCTATCTGGCCGATATGTCCGGCACCTATCGCGACCTGGCAGGCCCGAACGGCCTCACGGCCCTGGAAATGGCCGTTGCCGACTTCGGTGGTACGGTCAAGGGCGCTAAAATCGAAATCGTCACTGCTGATGACCGTAACAGCCCGGACGTAGCTTCCAGCACAGTGCGTCGCTGGCTGGAAAACGACAACGTCGATATGGTGGCTGGTCTTGTTGCATCCTCTGTAACCATCGCTGCAACCAAAGTCATCGAAGAGAACAATAAGCTTGGTCTGGTAAACGGCTCTGCCGCATCCAGTATTACCAACGAGTACTGTACCCCGAACCACATTCACTACGCTTATGACACCTATCCATTGTCTGTCGGCACCCCCACCGCGATCGTTAAGGAAGGTGGCAAAACCTGGTATATCCTGACAGCCGACTACGCGTTCGGGCACTCCCTGGAGGCAGACGTTACCCGCATGGTTGAATCCAATGGCGGGGAAGTTATAGGCACCATCCGCCATCCGTTCCCGACTCCAGACTTCTCCTCATTCATCCTGCAGGCGCAGGCGTCTGGTGCAGATGTTATCGCCTTGGCAAACGCCGGCTCAGATACCACAAACGCCATCACAACAGCCGCAGAATTCGGTTTAACCCGGTCTGACCAGACCCTGGCAGCGTTACTGCTGTTCCTGACCGATGTTCACGCACTGGGCGCTGAAACCGCTCAGGGTATCCAGCTGACCACGGGCTGGTACTGGGATATGAATGAAGAAGCCCGCGCCTGGGCTGATCGTTTCATGAAGGAAACCGGTGTAAGACCGACCATGGTGCACGCGGGGATATACTCCAGTGCGATTCAGTATCTGAATGCTATTGAAGCGACGGGTTCCGATGATTCTCAGATCGTACGTAAGCAGATGATGGATACGCCCATCAACGACATGTTCGCCAAGAACGGCCGCATTCGTGAGGATGGCCGCATGGTGCACGATATGTATCTGGCACAGGTAAAAACGCCGGAAGAGTCCACCAACGAATGGGATCTGTACAAAATCCTACGCACCATTCCAGCTGAAGAAGCATTTCGCCCGCTGGCGGATAGCGACTGCAAGCTGGTCAGCAGCAAATAAAACGTAGGCAACGGAACTCTCCGGCGTTTGCTGGAGAGTTCGGAGCACTACGTAAAATAAAAACTGATTCAACGTTTGTGCTGCTTTTGGAGTTAGCAACATGTCCATGATTTTCGGCGTCCCCATGGCGGTGCTTTTTGGTCAGCTTTTGATAGGCGTGATCAACGGCGCCTTCTATGCACTTTTGAGCCTCGGCCTAGCTGTTATTTTCGGTCTTCTTAAAATTATCAATTTTGCCCATGGCGCCATGTATATGCTCGGTGCCATGGCCACGGTCATCCTGTTTGATACCTTGGGCGTCAACTACTGGGTAGCTCTGTTTCTGGCACCCGTTCTGGTTGGCATCGTCGGGGTGCTTGTTGAGTATTTTCTTCTTCGCCGCATTGGCGGGCAGGATCATATTTACAGTCTGCTCCTGACGTTTGGTGTCGCCCTGATCATGCAGGGGATTCTCACCAACATTTATGGTGTGTCTGGCCTTCGCTATTCCATGCCAGATATGTTCAAAGGTGGCGTAAATCTCGGGTTTATGTTTCTCCCTTACTACCGGGCCTGGGTGATCGTGGCCGCCCTTATCGTGTGCTTTGGCACCTGGTTCATGATTGAGAAGACCAAGCTTGGTGCGTACCTGCGAGCAGGTACTGAAGACTCCCAGCTTATGCAGGGTTTCGGTATTAACGTGCCTTTACTGGTCAGCCTTACATACGGCTTTGGTGTCATGCTGGCCGCGTTTGCGGGTGTGTTGGCTGCGCCCATCTATTCGGTAACCCCCGTCATGGGCTCACACATACTGATTGTCGTTTTTGCTGTCGTGGTTATCGGGGGGCTGGGCTCCATTGGTGGAGCTATCATCACCGGTATTCTTATGGGTGTTGTTGAAGGGCTTACCAAAACGTTCTACCCCCCCGCGTCGTCTGCGGTGATCTTCCTGGTCATGGTAATCGTGCTGATGATCCGGCCCAATGGCCTGTTCGGAAAGGAGGCATAATCATGAGCCAGACTGATATTCGGTCCGATATCCAGAAGACAATCCTGAAACAACAAAAAACCGAGGATCGCAGAAAACTGATACTGAATGGCGTGCTGCTGGTACTTTTGCTGCTCGCGCCGTTCGTGATGTATCCCGTGTTTCTGATGAAAATCCTTTGCTTCGCGCTGTTTGCGGTAGCTTTCAACTTGCTGTTTGGGTTTACCGGCTTGCTGTCTTTCGGCCATGCCGCTTTTCTGGCCTCGGGCGGATACACCACGGGTTACCTGCTCACTAATTACAGTGGCCTTACCACCGAGATGGGCATCATCGCGGGAACGCTGGTGGCGACGGTGCTCGGGCTGGGTTTTGCTCTTCTGTCCATTCGCCGCCAGGGCATTTACTTTGCCATGGTTACACTGGCTCTGGCGCAGTTGGTATTTTTCTTCTTTGTGCAGTCGTCCTTTACCGGCGGCGAGGATGGTATGCACGGCGTACCCAGAGGTGAACTGTTCGGGCTGATCAACCTTGAAGACAATTTAAATATGTATTACTTCGTGCTGGCAGTATTCCTCGGCTGCTACCTATTGGTTCAGCGGATTGTCAGCAGCCCTTATGGCCACGTACTGAAGGCGATTAAACAGAACGAACCTCGTGCTATCTCCCTTGGCTACAAAGTGGATCGCTATAAAATACTGGCGTTTGTAATATCCGCAGCGCTTGCTGGCCTTGCGGGTTCCATGAAGTCAGTGGTGTTCCAGTTGGCCTCCTTGAACGATGCGCATTGGCACATGTCCGGCGAAGTTATTCTGATGACACTGGTAGGCGGTATGGGCACATTGCTGGGGCCAGTTTTGGGCGCAACCCTTGTGGTTAATATAGAGTACCAACTCGGACAAGGCCCGCTCAGGGACTGGGTAGATCCGATTCTGGGGGGCATCTTCGTAATCACCGTGCTGGCTTTCCGTAGCGGTATTGTGGGGGAGATTCAGAAGTTTGTGAGGAAAAATATGGGGTAGGGGCTGAAAGTTCGGATAAAAAAGGACCACTTTTATAGTGGCCCTTTTTGTTTGCCGGCTTCGCCGGGCAAACAAAAGCGCCTTGTGAGGCGCCAAAGACGGGGGATGTATTTCACTCCTAATCGCTGCTAAACAATGCCCGCTTTGCTGAGGGCTGTGCGCTGTTCGGGAGTAATGCCAAGCTCTTCGAGCACGCTTTCAGTATGCTGACCTAAGTGGGGCGGTGCTGTCGTGGCACTCATTTGGGCGCCGTTAATACGGATCGGGTTGGCGACCAAATTCACTTGGCCCGCTTGGGGATGCGGCAGGGTCTGCTTAAGTTTACGAGCTTTCACATGCGGGTCGTCGAACACCCGATCCAGCGTATTGATCGGCCCGCAGGGCACGCCAACGGCTTCAAAGGCGGCAAGCCATTCATCCGTGCTGCGTCGGGCTAGCGCAGCTTCCAACTGTGGTACTAGGAGCTCACGATGGTTCACCCGGGCACCGTTGGTCGCAAAGAGTGGGTCGTCAGCCAAGGCAGGTAGTGAAAGCACTGTGCAAAAACGTTTGAACTGCTGGTCGTTGCCGACGGCCACTATCATATGGCCATCCAAGGTGGCAACCGCCTGATAAGGCACGATGTTGGGGTGGGCATTGCCCAGCCGCTGGGGCACATCGCCGGAGGTAAGGTAGTTAAGCGCCTGGTTGGCGAGTACACCGACCTGTACATCCATCAGTGCCATATCAATATGGCAGCCAAGGCCGCTGTCGCGGCGCTGATAAAGCGCTGCAAGTACCGCGTTCGAGGCATACAGCCCGGTGAAAACATCGGTAAACGCCACACCGCTTTTCATCGGCCCGGCTCCCGGCTCACCGTCTGGATTACCGGTCAGGCTCATAATCCCGCCCATGGCCTGAATCATAAAGTCGTAACCGGGGCGATGAGCGTAGGGGCTGTCCTGGCCAAAGCCGGTAATTGAGCAGTAAATCAATTTGGGGTTCAGCGCCTTCAGGCTGGCGTAATCCAAACCGTAGCGTTTTAAGCCGCCGACTTTAAAGTTTTCAAGCAGCACATCGGATTGGGCGACTAACTGCTTAATCACTGCCTGACCTTCGGGCTTGGCCATATCAACAGTTACCGAACGCTTGCCTCGGTTCGCACACAGGTAATACGCAGACTCTTGTGTGCCAGCAAGCCAGGGAGGGCCCCAGTTGCGAGTATCATCGCCACTGCCGGGGCGTTCGACCTTGATTACATCGGCCCCCATGTCTGCGAGCATTTGCCCGCACCAAGGCCCGGCCAGTACGCGGGAAATGTCCAGTACTTTAATTCCGGCCAGTGGTTTGGGTGTGTTGCTCATTGGTGCTCGCCCTTAGTTATTCAAAAAAATGACTGAATGCCCGTTTGTGCGCGGCCGAGGATTAAGGCGTGGAGATCGTGCGTACCTTCGTAGGTATTCACCGACTCTAAGTTGACCATATGGCGAATGACGCCATACTCGTCGGAAACGCCGTTACCGCCGTGCATATCACGGGACTGACGAGCGATATCCAGTGCCTTGCCACAGTTATTGCGCTTGATCAGCGAAACCATCTCTGGTGCCCAGTTGCCGCTGTCCATCAAGCGACCCACCTGCAACGCTGCCTGTAAGCCCAGGGTGATCTCGGTCTGCATGTCGGCGAGTTTTTTCTGAATCAATTGGTTGGCAGCCAGTGGGCGGCCAAACTGCTTGCGGTCCAGGGTGTACTGACGCGCTGCGTGCCAGCAGAATTCAGCGGTGCCCATTACGCCCCAGGCGATACCGAAGCGGGCTTTGTTCAGGCAACCAAACGGGCCTTTCAGGCCGCTGACGTTTGGCAGCAGGTTTTCTTCGGGAACAAAAACATTATCAAGTACGATTTCGCCTGTGATGGATGCACGCAGAGAAACTTTGCCTTCAATTTTCGGTGTGGTGAAGCCTTCGGTGCCACGCTCGACGATAAAGCCTTTAATCTGGTTGTCGTGGGCAGCTGACTTCGCCCATACCACGGCGATATCCGCAATCGGGCTATTGGTGATCCACATTTTGGCCCCGGTCAAACGGTAGCCACCGTCGACTTTTTCCGCTCGCGTAATCATGGAGCCGGGGTCAGAGCCGTGATCTGGTTCGGTCAAGCCAAAACAACCAACCATTGCGCCGCTGGCCAACTTGGGTAGGTATTTGTGTTTCTGGTCTTCAGAGCCGTACGCCTCGATGGGATACATCACCAGCGAAGACTGTACGCTCATGGCTGAACGGTAACCGGAATCGACACGCTCTACTTCACGGGCAATCAAACCATAGGCAACGTGGTTGACGCCTGCACCACCGTACTCCGGTGCAACGGTGGCGCCGAGTAGGCCAAGCTCGCCCATCTCGCTCATGATCTCGCGATCAAAGCGTTCTTCACGGAAGGCGCTCAGCACGCGAGGTTGAAGTTTTTCCTGGCAATAGTCATGGGCAGCATCACGAATTTGGCGCTCGTCCTCGGTCAGCTGTTGGTCCAGTAAGAGCGGGTCGTCCCAGTTGAAGTGCATCATGGATTAGATCTCTGGTTTGATTTTAGGCGATATAAAGTGCCCACAGCTATGAAACTAACTGCGAAGTCGATAAATGTAAAGATATCGTCGTTTTGAGAAAATATCTACATTTTTTTAAAACGAAGAATTTACTTGATGCCGCGAGTCTTAAGTATTCGAGTAATAATCGGTACTGGAGTCATCAAATGGTCGCGTATCAGGGCGTCAGCTTGAGCAGAGTCGCGGGCTAAAATGACATCCACCAACGCCGCGTGCTCCTGGCGCTTACGCTCAAGTGCCTGAGGGGACATGACGGTCTCCTGAAGCCATAGATGACGATATCGTTCTACCTGATCAAACAGCGTGTTGCGCATTTGCAGCAAGTGAGGGGAGTTACAGCCGCTTGCAATAGCGGTATGGAACGCTTTGTGACGTTGATCCCAAATATCGAGCAGATCGTCGGAGGTGTTAATGTCACTCACTTTGGCCAGGCGGTGGGCAGTGGCAAGTACTGTAGCTTCCCACTCATCATCACCCCGTTCTATAGCAAGGCGCAGAATAAGCCCTTCGAACTGGGCCCGAGCGTCGTAGATATCGTTGAGTTCTGACAGCGACATAGGCGCCACGCGGTAGCCGCGCTGGCTGATAGCGACGACTAACCGCTCAGCTACCAGCTGTGAGAGCGCTTCCCGCAATGGCCCGGTACTTGAGCCGTAATGCTCTCTCAGGCGATCCATCAATAGCTTCTGTTCGGGAGCGTAGCGGCCGCGAATAATGTCCTGTTTAAGTTGGTGATAAGCGTTAGCCGCCAAGTTTTGGCGAGGTGTAGCTGGCTTCATAGCTGTGTGTCTCCTGATGGCTCCAAGAAAAAAATCAGCGGTTATTATCGATAAATGTTAACATTTTGGTATAAGTTAAGATATTCGTTTGTAATTTCGCCGTTTTGGAGTATGATTTTGGGCAGATAATTGCTCGATTACTCAAGCATCTGACAACAAATAAAAATACGGACTACTCTTTAGGAGGTACTGATGCTAAATGCGAACTAATTGTTCGCTTGCTACTTTTTATATCCTGAAGTGCAGACAAAAATTCTGGCTTCAACATATCCTTTATCGTCAACAAAACTAACAAGTCCAAACAGGACGAAGGAAAGCCCATGCGAATTCTAAAATATGCGGTTGCCGTAGCTATGCTAGCGGTCGCGCTCCCAGCGAGCGCACAACAACTCTCTGTAGCTACCGGCGGCACCGGCGGCGTTTACTATCCTATCGGTGGTGGTTTTGCCGAAATGATAAACAATCATATAAAAGGTGCTAAAGCGACTGCTGAAGTAACCGGCGCTTCAGTTGAAAATATGGGTCTGATCATGCGCGGCGATGCGGACCTTGCGTTGGCGCTGGCAGATACGGTGTATCAAGCGTACACCGGCACTGAGAACTTTGAGGATCGTCAGATTGAGAACATCCGTGCGCTGGCGTCGGTATACCCTAATGCCATACAGCTGGTGACGCTGGCGGAATCTGATATCGAGTCGATTGCTGATCTGAAAGGCAAGCGCGTGTCAGTGGGCGCACCGGGCAGTGGCACCGAGCTCAATGTGCGGGCGCTACTGGAAGCGAATGGCATTAGCTACAGCGATTTCACGCCGCAGCGTTTTAACTTCAATGAAACCGCCAATGCGATTCGCGACGGTGATATCGACGCCGGTTTCTGGAGCGTAGGCCCGCCGACCAGCTCCATTCTCAACCTTGCCGCCACACGCGACATTCGCCTGATTGGCCTCTCTGATGAAGAGGTCGCCAATGCCCGGGAAAAAGTTGCGGTCTTTGCGCCGTTTGAGCTGGCAGCAGGTATGTATGAGGGTATGGATGAAGCTGTTCAGACCATTGGCATTCCCAATGTGCTCGTTGTTAATTCTGATATGGACGAAGAGCTGGCTTATCAGTTGACCAAATTGTTGTTTGAAAATACTGATGAGCTAATTGCTGTTCATCCAGCGGCGAACGACACCACCGTAAAATTCACCATGGATTCCACGCCGGTGCCGCTGCATCCAGGTGCACTGCGTTACTTTGAAGAGGTTGGAGCTACGATTCCCGATCGTCTGCGTCTCTAAACCTTGGATGGTTAAATGGCTATGCAAAGACAACGCGGCACGGTTGGGTCACGTTTGGCGTTAGCCAAGCGTTGGCTGACAGCCCTGTTGATGATTTGCTTACCACTGGCCGGAGCGGGGGCTTCCCCCGCTCCGGCGGTTTCCCCTGACCGCCTGCAAGTCGTTACCGAGCATGGTGAAATGTTGGTCGATATCGCCGTTCCGCCCGGAATGCGTTGGTGTATTGAGTGGAACCACTCGGTGAAAGGGTTCACCGTTCTGGACTGCTATCAAAATGTTGCTGGTGTGATGCAGTTAGAGCGTAGCCACCAACCTGATTTTGCGGCGGGCTTAGGGCATACGATAGGGCGGGGTGAGCAAGTCTCCGACGGACAAGGCGGCTACTGGATCAATGCAATTGACGAACCAGTCCCCAATAATCGATACATTTTGCGTGTGGGTGCTGAGGCCGTGAATCATCGCGTGGTATGGCACGAAGGCGATCAGCGTCGGGAAGTGAGTCTAAGTGCCCTCGCCGCTGGGCAACGCGCCACTATTCAACTTATCGAACCCACACCGCCACCGCCTGCGTGAATTATAAGTAAGCCAGACAACGTCTGACGAGGAATCTATGAACGAATCCAAGCAACCGCCAACCGCGATGCCGAGGGTGAACGTGATTCAACCCCGCACGGTGCTTTGGGCCATCACTTTCGTAGCGGTGGGTCTTTCCCTGTTTCAACTCTACGCTGCGGGTATTCAGCCCTTAGGGCTGTTTTATCAGCGCAGTATTCACCTCGCATTGATCATGATGCTGGCGTTTTTAATGTTTCCAGCCTTCGGCCCAACCCGTAAGCGTGGGGTAGTGGGGTGGGGGCTGGACGTGATGTTTTTGGCCGGTGCGGTACTGACGGGCGGCTATTTAGTGCTCAACTTGGATGAGATTTTCAGTCGTGCTGGTTTTTGGAGCAGCACCGATATTCTGGTTGGCTGTATCGCCACAGTGACGGTGCTGGAAGCCAGCCGCCGTGCGGTGGGGTTCAGTATGACCGTGATTGGTCTGCTGGCGATTGTGTACGCGTTTGCTGGGCCGCGGGGTGAGCTGCCGTGGTTGGGCGAGTGGATGCCGGGTATTCTGGACCATCGGGGCTATACCATTGATCGTGTCGCCGGTCAGCTCTATCTGGGGCAAGAGGGCATCTTTGGCCTGCCGCTAGGTGTAGCGGCTACCTATATCTTTATTTTTGTACTGTTTGGGGCCTTCCTGGAGAGCACCGGTGCGGGCAAATTCTTTATTGATATGGCCTATGCGGCCACCGGTCGCCAGCGCGGCGGGCCAGCTAAGGCGGCGGTGTTAGCCTCGGCGGGTATGGGGTCTATTTCCGGCAGTGCGATGGCCAACGTGGTCACCACGGGTGCCTTCACCATTCCACTGATGAAGCGGCTGGGCTATCAGCCCAAACAGGCGGGCGGGATCGAAGCGGCGGCCTCTACCGGCGGGCAGATTATGCCGCCGTTGATGGGCGCGGGCGCCTTCCTGATTGCTGAGTACACCCGTACGCCGTACTTGGATATTGTCAAAGTCAGTATTCTGCCCGCGATTATGTATTTCGCGACGGTGTACCTGTTTGTGCACATCATTGCTCTTAAACAAGGCATGCAGGGGCTGCCCAAAGACGAACTGCCGCAAATGCGCCAAGTGATGAAAGATGGCTGGCACTTTCTGCTGCCGCTGGCCGTGCTGGTTTGGCTGCTGGCGATGAGTATGTCGCCGATGAGAGTAGGTTATTACGCAGTGGTCACAACATTGGTAGTGGCGGTGATACGTTACGCGCTGTGGTTTTTCTTTGTGGCGCCTGGGCAGGGACATCCAGTGACGGCTACTGCGATCAAAGGCGCCCTACGTGCTGGTCTGGCTAAGCTGGTAGGAGGCTTAGAGCTAGGTGCGCGCAATGCGGTGTCGGTGTCCATGGCCTGCGCGGTCGCTGGGATTATTGTCGGCGTGGTGGGCTTAACAGGCCTGGGGCTGAAGTTCTCGTCCATGATGCTGGCCTTCTCCGGTGGCAATATTCTGCTGGCGCTGTTAATGGTGCTGTTGGCCAGTTTGATTCTGGGGATGGGGCTGCCGGTAACCGCCAGTTATATCGTCTTGATTGTGCTGGTTGGACCAGCGTTAACCCAAGAGTTTGGTATTCCGTTATTGGTCGCTCACCTAGTGGTGTTCTGGTACTCCCAAGACTCCAACGTGACGCCGCCGATCGCCTTGGCAGCTTTTGCCGGGGCGGCGATTTCGGGTAGTAAGCCGATGGAAACGAGCTTCCAGGCATGGAAGTTTGCCAAAGGGCTCTACTTGATTCCGCTATTTATGGTCTTTAATCCAGAAATCATCATGGGCGGCCCGGTGCTTGTGGTCATCTGGAACGCAGTCATTGCCCTTTTGGCATTAGGTGCGTTTGCGGCGGCATTGGAAGGGTACCTGTTTACCCGGATGTCGTGGCTGCCTCGTCTGGCCATTACCGCAGCAATTATTGGCGTGTTTTACCCCAGTCTGATGACTGAAATTGCCGGCGTGGTTGTTATGGCGATTGCTATCGGTGCTAACTGGCTGGCGAGCAAACGTGAAGCGCCCCCGACTCCCGTCAATGCTTAATCGTTAGTGGAGTAGTGGAGTAGTGGAGTACGAGCGCGTAATATCGAGTAGGGTGAGGCGGTGACGCCTCACCCTACTCGATACGTCTGCTTCTTAGATCTACTTCGCTTCGAGCATTTTTTGCACACTCATAGCAGAGGTTTTCGCCTCGTCATAATCGTCTGCGTCGAGCCCACTGTTGGCTTTATCAACAGCGCTCTCCAGTTTTTTCTTCATGTCGTCGTCTTTAGTGTCGGGAATGGCACCGTTGCCCATGTCTCCACATGGATTCATCTCATCGCTGTCAAAGCCGTCACCATCTGGGCCAACAAGACAGTTCAATGTGTGGTGCAAGTGCGTGTGCACCCCTTCAACATTTGCCGCCTGCGAAGCAAGACCTGCGTGCATAGCGGCCGTCTTCACTTCGGAGGCCGTGTCTGCAGCCAGGGCTGATGAGGAAATCAGCAGGGCTAGAGTTGTTCCAAAAACAAAAGATACGAACCGTACAGCGAAATCGGAACGAAAGGTAAAGCCAGAATGGATGTTCATTTGTGCTTCTCCTTAACGTGATAAACATGAAATCGCCGGGCCAACATTTTTTGCTAGCCGGCTATTAAGCGTAGCAGCTTTTACGCCCGTCAATAATTGTTGGCCGCCGCTACGGTTTGAAAATTAACCGCAATAACGTGGGAAGTAGCGGTCAGCCCATCCGCAGAGTTTGCGTATGACCTACATCTGCACAACACCTTCTCGTTCTCGACTATATTATAGAGTTAAAGAGACAGGAGAACCGGTTATGGACTATGTAGATGGTTGTGTTTTGGCAGTACCCACCAAGAATAAAACGGCGTATATCGAACACGCGACTAAGGCGGCGAAGCTGTTTAAAAAACACGGCGCCACCCGCCTTGTGGAATGCTGGGGTGAGGATGTGCCCGAAGGGAAGTTAACGTCGTTCCCCATGGCGGTTCAATGCAAAGACGATGAAACGGTTGTGCTGACTTGGATTACCTGGCCCTCGCGCGAAGTGCGGGATGTCGGAATGAAAAGCGTTATGGAGGAATGGGGTGCCGATGGTGACGACAACCCCATGCCGTTTGATGGCGCGCGGATGATCTTTGGCGGTTTTCAGATGATTGTTGACGAATAGCATCGATCCTTTTGATTCTGGCACAGTAATGATGGCAGTGGCGCCAGAATCAAAAAGCTTATCAGCCCACAAACATTTTTTTGGCTAGCGGCAACCCCTTGAAGCCGCTCACCGCCACAGTGGTTAGCAGGCCGCCCAGCATGGCGCCTACTACGCCGCAGGTCATGATGTCTTGGCCAGTTAGGTACAACCCAGGAATGCGGGTTTTGGGTTTTAGCCAATCGAGCTCGAAGCGGTCGGGGGTGTGGTCCAGCCCGTAGATTTCCCCCTCGCTGTAGCGACAAAAGTAATCCGTAGAGAGCGGCGTAGACAGCTCGTAGTAGTCAATTTTGCCGTCCAAGTGCGGGAACTTTCCGTAAAGCTTGGCCAGTAGGCGTTGGGCGTATTCTTCTTTTTTGGCTTCGTATTCATCGCCACGCTTGCCCCACGTTTCGTCCGCCCATTCTTCATACCACTCGAACGGCCCGGGTGCGACGATCTCGATGGTGGCGCGGCCTGGGTAGCGTTCGACAAAGCTGGGATCTTTGGCGGAAGGGAAGGAAATGTAAGTCAACGGGATGTCAGTGCCATCCGGGTCGGCCATGAAGTCCTTCTCCTGTTGCTCGTAATTCGGGCCGGGATAAATCCAGTAGTTGGTTTTCGGCAGGCCGAGATTCTCGGCTGTATCTTGTAGGCCGATATACAGGCAGTTGCTGGCCATGGAGCGCTTAACAGTGGTCAGCTTGTCCTGATAGTAATCCCAGCTTGGTGCATCTTTGGGCAGCAGCTTGTTGAAGGTGTTGAACACGCCGGCGTTGCTTATAACCAAGAGCGCACGTACCTCTGCGCCATCTGCCATGCGAACACCCGCGGCTTTGCCTTTCTCGATCATAATATTCGTGACGTCTGCGTACGTGAACACTTCACCCCCGCTTTGCTGAATTACTGGAATGATGGTCTTCGCCATTTCCGAGGCGCCACCAATAGGGTAGTAGCCACCGTGCAGGTAATGGCGTGCAATCAGTGAATGGATGATGAAACTGGATTTCGCTGGTGGCAGGCCGTTGTCGCCCCACTGGCCAGCGAGTACGGCAATCAAGTCTTGGTTATTGGTGATGCTTTCCAGCACCTCACGGGTCGGCTTGTTGAGAAAATCTGGTGCCCGGCGCTTAGTAAGTTTGCTCAGGGGGCCAGCGAGTAGGTCTGGCAGAACTTTACCCAGCACAATGCCGGGCATGGCTTTCGATACTTGGCGCAGATAATCCAGGTAGGTGTCGATGGCGCTTTCTTCTTCCGGAAACGCCTTAATCAGTTCTGCCCGGAAGGCCTCTGGGCCGGCAACCAGATCCACGTGTTTGTCGCCTAGGAAAATACGGTCGTAGGCAGGATCCATCGGCGCCCAGTGTAGTTGGCCATCAGTGATGTGGTCGAACAGGCGCTTGCCCAAAGTATGGTCAGCGCCCATGTCGCCAATGTAGTGCACACCCACATCCCATTCATACCCGTCGCGGTCGTAACTGTGGGTGAAGCCGCCTGCGGTATAGTGCTGCTCGAACACCACCACTTTTTTACCCATCTTGCTCATGCAAGCTGCGGCAGTGAGGCCGCCAATGCCGGAGCCGATGATAATGGCATCGTAGGGGCCGTTCAGGCGGTTTTCGCGATAACGTTTGCCAACGCGGATGGTGCTGGGTTTTGGGCTGCTCATGGGGTGAGATCCTGTTGTGATTGTTGTTGATCAGGCCGAGAGCCGTCCAGCAGCAAGCTGAGTACGCCCTCGGTTAACATGGGTTCGGCCTTTGCACCGGGCAAATGGCCATCAATTGTGAGCTGCGACAGACCGTGCACCAGAGACCAAGCGGCGGCAGTCATTAGAGAGACCGGCGAAGGCTTGAGGTAACCAAGCTGGCGCGCGCGGGCCACGGTGTCTTCCAGAACCTGAAACGCGCCTTTACCAGCGGCATCCAAGCGCGGGTGTGCACCCATGGGTAATACTCGGCCGCCGAACATCAGGCGGTACAGGTTGGGTTCTTCCTGAGCGAAGGCCACATACACCAGCCCAATTTTGATCAAAGCCTTGCGGGGCGTTTGCTGGTCTACGGCGCGCAGGCGATTACGCAGAGCCTCGAATCCGCTGATAGCCAGCTCAGCCAGCAGAGTATTCCTGTCTGAAAAATGTCGGTACAGCGCCGGTGCGCTAACGCCCAGTTGTTTGGCGAGGGCACGCAGGCTGATGGTAGCATCGCCTTCTGCTCTGAGCGTATTTAGGGCCAGCTGCTGAGCTTGTAAGGGGAGGTCGCCGTGATGATAGGCCGGTTTTGCCATGGGCTGTTGGAGCTCGTTCTATGTTATCGGGGGTAACAATGTTAACTGTGATAACATCACGAAATTGTGTTGCAGTCAAATAGCTTTTCAAAGGCCAAAAAAGCCCCGGGCTTAGCTAAGGAGCACCGGGGCCAGCAACTGTTCAGGTTTTACTTCAACCCCAGCTCTTCAATGGAAATCTCCCGCATTTTGAACTTCTGAATCTTACCAGTAACCGTCATCGGGAATTCATCCACGAATTTGTAATTCCGGGGAATCTTGAAGTGGGCAATCTTACCTTTGCAGAAGGTCATCAGGTCGTCGGCGTCTACCGGATCGGCATCTGGGCGTAGCTTTACCCAGGCGACCAGCTCTTCACCGTACTTATCATCGGGAATACCAGTTACCTGAACTTCCTCGATGGAGGAGTGGGTGTAGAGGAATTCTTCGATCTCTTTCGGGTAGATGTTTTCACCACCGCGAATCACCATATCCTTGATGCGACCGACAATTTGCACATAGCCTTCTTCGTCCATGGTGGCCAAGTCACCGGTGTGCATCCAGCCGGCGTCGTCGATTGCTTCGCGGGTTTTTTCTTCGTTGTTCCAGTACTTCAGCATCACGCTGTAACCGCGGGTGCATAACTCACCAATTTCGCCCCGGGGCAGTACGTTGCCGGTTGCCGGGTCGACGATTTTGGTTTCCAGGTGCGGCTGCGTGCGGCCCACGGTGGTTACTTGCTTCTCGAACGGGTCGAGGGAGCTGGTCTGGGTAGACACCGGGCTGGTTTCGGTCATGCCGTAGGCAATTTGAACTTCTTTCATGTTCATCTTGCCATTAACGCTCTTCATCACCTCCGCTGGGCAAATTGAGCCGGCCATGATGCCGGTGCGCAGAGTCGAAAGGTCGTAGGATTCGAAATCCGGCTCAGCCAACTCCGCGATGAACATGGTGGGTACGCCGTACAGCGCAGTCGCCTTTTCCTGATGAACTGCCTGCAAAACGGCCTTGGGTTCAAAACCTTCACCCGGGTAGATCATGGTAGAACCGTGGGTAATGCAGCCCAAGTTGCCCATCACCATGCCGAAGCAGTGGTACAGAGGTACCGGGATAACCAGGCGGTCTTTCTCAGTAAGTACCTGACTTTCACCCACGAAAAATCCGTTGTTCAGAAGGTTGTGGTGGGTGAGGGTAGCGCCCTTGGGGCTGCCTGTTGTGCCTGAGGTGAACTGGATATTGATAGGATCGTCGAACTGCAGCTGGCTCTGAATCTTGTCCACTTCGCTTTGGCTGACTTCATTCGCAAAGCCGGTGAACTCATTCCAGCTCCACATGCCGGCGTGTTTTTCGGTATCTAGGTTGATCACCGCACGCAATTCAGAAAGTCGCTGGGCTTTGATCTTGCCGGGTGTGCCGGCTTTTATCTCAGGTGCTAGGTCGTAGAGCGCTTTACGGTAATCGGATGCTTTAAAGCTGTCCGCCGTAACCAGCACGCTGATGCCCGACAGGTTCATGGCGTATTCCAGCTCATGCACGCCATAGGCTGGGTTGATGTTGACCAGAATGGCGCCCACTTTGGCGGTGGCAAACTGGGTAACCGTCCACTCATAGCGGTTGGGCGCCCATATGCCCACCCGATCACCGCGCTTGACGCCAATGGCTAGAAAGGCACGTGCGGCTTCATTAACCTTGGCGACGAACTCTTTGTAAGTCCAGCGAATGTCTTGGTGCAAACACACCAGGGCCTCGGTGTCGGGATACTTGCCGGCAGTGCGGTCAAGCATCTCGCCGATGGTCATGCCCAGCAGTGGTGTGGTGGAGGTACCGCTGGTGTAGCTTGGCGTGGTCTGGTTCATTGTCTGCCTCCATTTGTTTTTGTGGTCGAGGTCTAACGGGGTTGATAACAGTGTTGCTTAGCGTGTTAGCGACTCTGGCTGTGATATTCAGGGTTCGGTCGCATGTCGCTGGCAATCGCTACGCGGTTAGTCATGTTGTAAAAGCCAATGAGGTTGCTCACATCCCAGATTGCACGGTCGCTGAAGCCTGCATCCCGCAATGCCTGTACCTCGTCTTCTGCAACCGTTTGGGGGGAGCGGGTTAGCACAGAGGCGAAGTCCAGCATGGCGCGCTGGCGTTTATCCAGTTTGGCAGACCGGTAATTCATCACCAGATGCTCGCCAAGCGCTGGGTCGCCACTCATAACGCGAACAGCAGCTCCGTGGGCTACCAAGCAGTAAAAGCATTTGTTTTCTGAGGAAACCACAACCGCAAGCATTTCCCGTTCAAGTTTGCTGAGTTCACTTTCCCCCATCATCAGCTCATTGTATAAGCGGCTGAAGCCATCCAGCTGTTTCAGGTTATGGGTAAAAACCGTAAGCACATTCGGAACCATACCTAGCTTTTCGATGCAGATATCAAAGTACTTTTTAACATCCGCTGGCAGGTCTTCCATGTCAGGGATAGGAAGATCCAGAGCGACCACATCTTTGTTGTTCGTCATATCCGTTCCTTAGGAGCTTGTTATTGGTGTTAGGCGCTTGGGTTTCCACCCAGCGCCTGTCCCACTTTGGAGCCGTTATGTCGTTTAAGCTGGCCGCTGATCCACTCGCCGGTGGCGACCAGTTTGTTTAGATCTACACCTGTGCTGATGCCCAGGCCGTTGAGCAGATAAAGTACGTCTTCGGTTGCGACGTTGCCGGAGGCACCTTTGGCGTAAGGGCACCCGCCTAAGCCTGCGACCGACGCATCAATAACACCGACGCCTTCTTCCAATACCGCGTACAGGTTGGCTAGCGCCTGGCCGTAGGTGTCGTGAAAATGTGCGGCCAAGCGCTCCACGGGTACGTGCTTCGTCACAGCCTCCAGCATACGCTTGGCTTTCAGCGGCGTACCTACGCCAATGGTGTCGCCCAGGGAAACTTCATAGCAGCCCATATCGGCTAGATCTTTGGCGACCCTCGCTACTTGTTCTGGAGCAATCTCGCCTTCATAGGGGCACCCAAGCACGGTAGAAACATAACCGCGCACGGGGATATTGTGTTTTTTCGCCGCTTCCATCACGGGAAAGAAGCGCTCCAGGCTTTCTGCGATGGAGCAGTTGATGTTTTTCTGGCTGAAAGCTTCCGAAGCCGCGCCAAATACCGCCACTTCGTCTACGCCTGCCGCCAAGGCATTTTCAAAGCCTCTGAGATTGGGGGTCAGGACGGAATAGCGCACACCGGTCTTGCGGTTGATGCCAGCCATCACCTCAGCAGCATCGCCCATTTGTGGCACCCACTTGGGTGAAACAAAGCTGGCGGATTCGATGTGGGTGAGGCCGCAATCGGCCAGCCGGTTGATCAGCCCGGTTTTGATATCCGTGGCAATCACCGAGCCGGCTTCGTTTTGCAGGCCGTCTCGGGGGCTCATCTCAACCAGTCGCACCTGTTGCGGAAAGGCCATTAGCCTGCCTCCTCATCGTTCTGTTCGGCGCTCTTTTTGGTACTCTCTTCGGCAACCTCTATGGCGATTAGTTCGGCCCCATCGGAGACTTGTTCGCCCTCGGAGAAGAATATCTCAGTAACCACACCGTCTGCCGGTGCCTTAATGGCGTGCTCCATTTTCATGGCTTCCATGATGACCAGGGTTTGGCCGGCCGTCACTGCATCGCCGACCTTGGCTTGTACCGCCACAATCGCACCATTCATAGGCGCGCATAAGCCACCTTGAGGCTCCATGTCTGCGAACACGTAGTTTTCCCGGTACAAGGTGCACTGGAAGGTGTCGCCGTGGTAGAAAAGCACAAGTTGGTCGTTGTGCAGGTTGCCGTGAATACTGAGCCGATGGCCATTGATCACAGCCTGCATGTAATCGTCATCCAGCTTCGCTGTGAGGCTGTAAGTACTGCCGTTCACGAATACTTGATAGCAGTCGTCCCGCTCCAGAACCTTCAGTTCGTGAATCTCGTCGCCCACTTGCAACTGAAGTGGTTGAGCGTATTCGGAGTTTAGACGCCAACTGTTGCTGCGGCCGAACGGTGACCAAGGGTCTGTGCTTACGGATTCCCGGGATTTCCGCTGTTCCAGCACAAAGCCGGCGGCCAGCACCAGTGCCTTGTGGGTGTCTAATTTCGATTTCGAGAACAGTAAATCCCGGTGATCTTCGATAAAGCCAGTTGTCAGGTCAGCTTCCCGGAACGGTTGCGCATCGGCCAGAGCATGCAGGAAACGGATGTTGGTTTTTACGCCAGCGATCCGGTAATGCTCCAGGGCCTGAACCATGCGGTTGATAGCCTGACCACGGGTTTCGTCCCATACAATCAGTTTGGCAATCATCGGGTCGTAGTGAATGCTGATGTCGTCGCCTTCGACAACGCCGGTATCCACCCGCACATGGGCGCTCTCATCCGGCGTGCTCAGGTAGCGTAGGTTGCCAGTGGCGGGTAGGAAGTCCTGATCCGGGTCTTCGGCATAAATGCGTGCTTCCAGAGCATGGCCACGGATTTTCACCTGAGACTGCTCAAGCGGCAGGGGCTCACCCCAGGCTACTTTGAATTGCCATTCCACCAAGTCTTGTCCGGTCACCATTTCGGTAACCGGATGCTCTACCTGCAGGCGAGTATTCATTTCCATAAAGAAGAATGAGCCGTCGACATCGTAGAGAAACTCCACGGTGCCTGCGCCCACATAGTTGATGGCTTGCGCCGCTTTAACCGCCGTTTCACCCATGGCTTTGCGGGTTTCTTCGCTTAGCCCGGGTGCTGGCGCTTCTTCCAGAACTTTTTGATGGCGACGCTGAATCGAGCAATCACGTTCTGCCAGATACACGCCATGGCCACTCTGGTCACAGAATACTTGGATTTCCACGTGGCGCGGCTGGGTCAGGTAACGCTCGATTAGCATGTCTGGGTTGCCGAACGCGTTCTTGGCTTCGCGCTTGGCGGCGGCGAGTGCCTCATCAAACTCGCCGATGTTCTCAACCACGCGCATGCCTTTGCCGCCACCCCCGGCAATCGCTTTCAGCAGCAGCGGGAAACCGCATTTTTCGGCTTCAATGCGTAGGGTTTCTGGCGCTTGGTCGTCGCCATGGTAACCGGGTACCAGGGGCACGCCGGCTTTCTCCATGATGATTTTGGCGGCGGATTTGGAACCCATGGCCGCAATGGCAGAGGAGGGCGGGCCGATGAATACCAGATTGTTGGCCTCACATGCCTCGGCAAAATCGGTGTTTTCAGAAAGAAAGCCGTAGCCGGGGTGAATGGCTTGGGCGCCGCTCTTCTTGGCGATTTCGATGATTATGTCAGCGCGCAGGTAGCTTTCGGAGCTGGGCGCTGGGCCAATGCGAAAGGCTTCGTCGGCCAAGGCCACGTGGTGGGCGTTGGCGTCGGCATCGGAATACACAGCAACACATCGGATACCCATGCGTTGTGCGGTCTGGATAATCCGGCAGGCGATTTCGCCTCGGTTTGCAATGAGGATTTTGCTGAACATGTTAGTTGCTCTCCGGAATCCAGTTGGCGCGACGTTTGTTCAGGAAGGCGCTTAGCCCCTCCTGACCCTCTTCGCCTACGCGGATATCAGCGATGCGGTGCGCAGTGTCGTCAATCACGGTGCTGTCGATGGGCTTTTGGCTAACGGCAAACACTAAGCTCTTGGCGGCTTCCATAGCTTCTGGGCCATTCGGGGCAAGCTGTTTCAGCATCTCATCACAGCGGGCGTTCATGGCATCTGCATCGTCGCAGACGATATGCACAAGGCCGAAACGCTCAGCATCACGGGCATCGAATACTTCCGCTGATAGAAAGTAGCGGCGCGCCTGGCGTTCGCCAATGGCGCGCACCACGTAGGGGCTGATGACAGCTGGAATCAGGCCCAGCTTTACTTCGCTCAGGCAGAAGCTGGCTTTTTCTGTGGCTATCACAATGTCGCAGCAGGCGGCTAAACCGACGGCCCCGCCGTAGGCTGCACCCTGAACAAGGCATATGACGGGCTTTTTGAGCTCGTTCAAGCATTCCATCATGCGGGCAAGCTGGCGGGAATCGTCCAAGTTTTCCTGGCGGCTGTTATCTGCCATATGGCGCATCCAGCCAAGATCTGCTCCAGCGGAGAAGTGTTTGCCCTCAGAGCGCAAGATGACCACCTTCGTTTCGCGATCGGTGTGCACGTCTGTGAAAGCGTTGATCAGTTGCTGGATGATCACGTCATCAAACGCGTTGCGCTTTTCTGGCCGGTTCAGCACGATCTCGGTCACGCCGTTTGCGCGGCGCTTGATCAGAATCATCGATTCTTGGTCTGGCTGGTCTGACCGTATGTGGGTATCTGTCATAGTTATTCTCCCCGATTACATCCGGAACACGCCGAAGCGCGTAGGCTTCGCCGGCCGGTTGAGGGTGGCGGAGAGGCTAAGGGCAACCACTTCCCGGGTCTGAGCCGGGTCAATCACACCGTCGTCCCACAGGCGGGCGCTGGCGTAGTAGGGGTGGCCCTGCTCTTCGTAGGTATCGGTAATCGGCTTTTTGAACGCAGCTTCTTCTTCGTCGCTCCATTCTTGGCCTTTACGTTCCATGCCTTCACGGCGAACTTGAGCCAACACGCCGGCTGCCTGTTCGCCGCCCATGACTGAGATGCGGGCATTTGGCCACATCCACAGGAAGTCAGGACTGTAGGCGCGGCCACACATGCCATAGTTGCCGGCACCATAGCTACCACCGATCAATACGGTAATCTTGGGTACGTTGGCGCAGGCAACGGCCATCACCATTTTGGCGCCATGCTTGGCAATGCCTTCGGCTTCGTACTTCTGGCCAACCATAAAGCCGGTGATGTTTTGCAGGAACAGCAACGGGATGTTGCGCTGGCAGCACAGCTCGATAAAGTGCGCGCCTTTCAGGGCGGACTCACTGAACAATATGCCGTTGTTGGCGATGATGCCCACGGGGTAGCCGTGTATGTGGGCAAAGCCGGTTACCAGGGTTTGGCCGTAGAAGCGTTTGAATTCGTCAAATTCGGAGCCGTCTACGGTGCGGGCGATTACGTCGCGCACGTCGAACTGTTTGCGCAGGTCGGTGCCAACGATGCCGTAAACTTCGCCTGGGTCGTACAGTGGCGCTTTGGGTTTGCGAATTTCTACATCAACGGGTTTGCGGCGATTGAGGTTGGAGATACAACGCCGTGCGATGTCTAGGGCGTGAGCGTCGTTTTCTGCGTAATGATCGGCTACGCCGGAGGTTTTGCAGTGTACGTCTGCACCACCCAGGTCTTCGGCTGTTACGACTTCGCCGGTGGCGGCTTTTACCAACGGCGGGCCGGCGAGGAAGATGGTGCCTTGGTTGCGCACGATGATGGATTCGTCGGCCATGGCCGGTACGTAAGCGCCGCCGGCGGTGCATAGGCCCATTACGACGGCGATCTGGGGGATGTCGTCGGCGGACATGCGGGCTTGGTTGTAGAAGATGCGGCCAAAGTGGTCACGGTCTGGGAAGACTTCGTCCTGCCGGGGCAGGTTGGCGCCGCCGGAATCTACCAGGTAGATGCAGGGCAGGCGGTTTTCCAAGGCGATTTCTTGGGCGCGCAGGTGTTTTTTAACTGATAACGGGTAGTAGCTGCCGCCTTTTACGGTGGCGTCGTTGGCGATGATCATGCATTCGGTGCCGGATACGCGACCTACGCCTGCGATAACGCCGGCTGCGGGTACGTCTTCGTCGTAGACTTTATAAGCTGCGAGCTGGCCGATTTCGAGGAACGGTGAGCCGTCGTCCAGTAGGCGGTTGATGCGCTCTCTGGGCAGGAGTTTGCCGCGGGCTAGGTGGCGTTCCTGGTACGAGGGTCCGCCACCTTGCTGGATGGTGGATACTTTGTCCCGCAGGTCTGCAACGACTTTTGCCATGGAGGCCTGGTTGGCCTGAAACTCTTCAGACCTCGGGTTTATTTTGCTCTGCAGTATCGTCATATGGCTTCTGATCCGTGCATCGGGGGTGACGGTCTGGCTTTCCGGGAACCGCTATGAGCACCCATTAATTGTTTAGGAACAGCTCTCGTCCGATCAACATACGGCGAATTTCAGATGTACCCGCACCGATTTCATACAGCTTGGCATCACGCAGCAGGCGGCCAGTAGGGTAGTCGTTGATGTAGCCGTTGCCCCCAAGAAGCTGAATGGAGTCTAGGGCCAATTTGGTGGCCATCTCTGCGGAGTAGAGGATTGCGCCAGCAGAGTCTTTGCGGGTGGTTTCACCACGGTCGGCGGATTGGGCCACCATGTATACGTAGGATCGGGAGGTGTTCATCGCGGTGTACATGTCCGCCACTTTGCCCTGAACCAGTTCAAATTCGCCGATGGCCTTGCCGAACTGCTTGCGTTCGCGGATGTAAGGAACCACAACGTCCAGTGCCGCTTGCATGATGCCCAACGGGCCGCCGGAGAGTACTAGGCGTTCGTAATCGAGGCCGCTCATGAGTACGCAGGCACCGCCGCCTACGGTGCCGAGAACGTTTTCTTTGGGCACTTTGCAGTCTTGGAACACCAATTCGCAGGTGTTGGAGCCGCGCATGCCGAGTTTGTCGAGTTTCTGGTGCCGGCTGAAGCCTTCGGAGTCGCGTTCTACGATGAAGGCGGTGATGCCTTTGGAGCCGGCTTTCACGTCGGTTTTTGCGTAGATAACGTACACGCTGGCTTCTGGGCCGTTGGTGATCCACATTTTGTTGCCGTTCAGCACGTAATGGTCACCGGCGTCTTTGGCGCTCAGTTTCATGGAAATAACGTCGGACCCGGCGTTGGGTTCAGACATGGCCAAGGCGCCAACGTGCTCGCCGCTGACGAGTTTTGGCAGGTATTTCTGCTTCTGCTCTTCGGTTCCATTCCTGTGAATCTGGTTTACGCACAGATTGGAATGGGCACCGTAAGATAGGCCAACGGAGGCAGATGCGCGGCTGATTTCTTCTACTGCAATCACGTGTGCCATGTAGCCCATGCCAGAACCGCCATAGGCTTCGTCTACGGTAATACCTAGCAGGCCCATGTCGCCGAATTTTTTCCACAAATCCGCCGGGAATTCGTTGTTGCGGTCGATTTCTTCGGCTCGAGAAGCAATCTCAGTGGCGGCAAAGCTGTTGACCTGCTCGCGCAGCATATCGAGGGTTTCGCCAAGGCCGAAGTTAAGTTCTGAGTATTGTGATTTCATGTTTGTTTGCCTTTGTTCTGCCAAGTATATGTTTTGCTAATGAATTCGGGTTGGTCATCAGCTCTGTTCTGTGACGTTTCCTGTTTCGCTATTGGTCGGGCTTTGCTGTTTTTTCTGTTTCTGCAGTTCCGTGAGAGCTTCAAGGCAACGGGATTCTGCCGTTTCGATTTCCATTTCCGCCATGGCTATGTCATTTTTCTGCTGTTCCATATGAGCTCGTTTGTTGTTCAGTATGGTCAGCATTTTCAATAATTGCTTTTCGTTACCTGTCAGGGTCTCGTCCCACAGATCGAAAAGTTCTTTTGTTTCAGCGAGTGAAAACCCCATGCGCTTGCCCCGGAGGATCAGCTTCAGGCGCACTCTGTCTATGGTGCTGAAGATTCGAGTTTGTCCGCGCCGTGTTGGCTTTAGCAGGCCCTGATCTTCATAAAAACGGATGCTACGGGTAGTAACGTCAAACTCACTGGAGAGCTCACTAATACTGAACGTTCTCTTTTCGGTCATGTCTATATCCTTTTTCAGGTAAGACTAGTGAAAGTTTACGTTAACGTAAAGTAGTTTCCGGCGTTAAATTATTGGCGTTCAGTACCAGAAGGTGTTCAGAGAGGGAGTTACGCTAGATCTTCTCTGAGCTTTCGTTTTAGCAGTTTGCCAGCGGTGTTCTTGGGCAGTTGCTGCACAAAGTGAATCTGCTTTGGCAATTTGAAGCTGGCAAGCCTGGCTCGAGCGTGGATCATCAAAGCTTCTGCATCTTCCGGGTAGCCTTCTTTAACAACCACTACAGCACAGATTGCTTCTATCCATTTTTCATCTGGTACTCCGATAACCGCGACTTCCGCAACGGATTCGTGTTGGTAAAGGGCTTCTTCTACGTCGCGGCTGGCCACCAGCACACCGCCGGTGTTCACGACGTCCTTGATGCGGTCAACAATATAAATGTAGCCGTCTTCGTCCTGGTAGCCCAGGTCGCCAGAATGGAACCAACCGTTTTTGAATGCTTCTTCGGTCGCCTCAGGTTTGGCCCAGTAGCCTACCATTAGCTGCGGTGAGCGGTGCACCAGTTCTCCCTGTTCCCCGGGTTTGCAATCTTTGCCGGTAACCGGGTCCACAATACGGGTCATAACGGTTTGCATAGGCCGACCGGCCGAAGAGGGGCGGTCGGCGTGTTCTTCCGGTAGTAGAACGGTTGCCAGCGGTGCGATTTCGCTTTGGCCATAGCAGTTGTACAAGCCGGCGCCTGGTAGTTTCTCGCCCAGCTCTTTCACTACTTGGGCGGGCATGATGGATGCGCCGTAGTAAAGTTTATCCACGTGCTGCAGTTTGTCTGGGTTGAATTCTGGGTGGCGTAGCAGCGCAATCCAGACCGTGGGCGGTGCAAAAAAAGCGTTCAGCTGGTCGCTGGCCAACAGTCCAAGAATCGCTTCCGGTGTTGGTGTATTAATCATTCGGCTGTACCCGCCGCTCAGTAACATCGGCATGGTAAACACATGCATTTGTGCTGAGTGGTAGAGCGGCAACGCAGCCAGTGATCGGTCGGTGGGACGAATCTCCAGATGATATTGGCAGGCGCCATAATGCGTCATTAGCGAACGGTGGGTGTGCATGGCGCCTTTTGGGTCTGAGGTCGTGCCGGAGGTATAGAGAATTTGCACCACGTCTGTGTCGGCAAGCGCCAGTTCCGGTGCTGTGTCTTTACCGGCCTCAAGCGCGAGCTGCAATGCGTCGAGTTTGCTTCCGCCGTGGAGGCTGCCGTTAATGTCCGCCTCAGATTTATCCGCGACAGCATCAATTTGGGATTGCAGATCCAGATCGGCAAATAAGGCCTTGCAGCCAGACTGGTTGAGCACGTAGGTAAGTTCGTGTTCAACCAGAGCATAGTTGATGGGCACGTGGATTAGTCCGGCTTTTGTGCAGGCCAGCCAAAGCAGTACGTAGGCATCGGAATTTTTACCATAGGCGCCAACACGGTCACCTTGCTCCAGCCCTAGTTCGATCAGGCGGTGGGCTAGCCGGTTTGAGGCTGCGTGAATCTCTGAGAACGTCCAGGTACGGTCGTCAAACGCCAGCGCAGTGCGGCTACCATGGGTGCTCGCGGAACGGGAAATGGCGTCTCCGATGGTGTTTCGCAGAGCCCGCTGGATACCCGCCGATACGGAGGAAGAAGCGGATGTACGGGAGTTGTTCATGCATATACCTCTTTGCTGTTGTTATTTATTGCGTACAGGCATTAACTCAGAGGAGTGGGTTCCCCGTGAATGATCGGTCAGGTCGAAAAAATTGACCCAATTAGACACCGTTGAGTTTTTACCCTGGCCACTGTGAGGGGGATTTTCCAGTCCAACGCTTGAACGCTCTACAAAACGAAGCGGTTTCTGAAAAGCCAACGCGCTCGCTGATATCGGCAACGCTGAGGTTCTCCGTACTCATAAGCTTGGTTGCGAGCTCTCGCCGCAAAGACATTTTGATAGTGCGTAGGGAGGTGCCCTCTTCTTGCAGTTTTCGCCCTATGCTTCTGGGCGTCATGTGCAACTGTTGCGCAATCTGATCCAGGCCTGGCATGTCTTTGAGGCTTCGCTGTGCCAGTAGAGTGCGAACCCGGTTGCGCAGGCTATCGTCATGATCCGGGCGATGTAGAATATAAGCAGGCGCTTCCTTCAGAAAAACAGCCAACTCAGCCTCACTTCGGATGATGGGCAGTTGCAAATACCTTTCGTGCAAATAAAACCCACAAACAGATTCATCAAACTGCAGCTCGCTGGGGTACATGGCCCGGTATTCCGCAACGTGATTCGGCGCTGGGTAACTGAATTGGGTCGTTGCTAACGGAATTTGCTGATCTACCAACCAACACGCGAATCTTTGCCACATAAGCATTAGGAACTCCTGCAGCAGGTGATCCGTATCTTGGCTGGTGTCGTGAAGGTTCAGGCAGAAAAATACCAGCTTGTTGCTATTGCTTTGACCAAGGCCTATGTCGACGTTGTCACAGGCTATGTTGAAAAAGCGCGCGCTTTTTCTCAGCACCGCACCGAGCGTGGCAGAGCCAAGACAATAATCAGTCATCAGTGCAAACATGCCGTTTTTGCAGCGACTGGTTGAAAGCCCCATGAACTCGTCACGTGTTGCTCTCCATACACCCTTTATAAGCCGGGTAAGTTGCGCTTCGCTGATCAGCTGCTCGGGCTTGTTAAGCCACGCTACCGGCACACCCGCGCTTTCCAAAAGCGCCTCACGTTGAACCCCTTGTCGCTCTGCGCCTCTAATGGATGCCTGCAGATAGTGGTTTGCAATATGAGGTTTGGGCTTGGAATTGGGCATATCTATGGAGGTTCAGTTGCGTAATGAGTCAATTTTTTCGGCTTGTACGGCCATTCTCGGTGGACAGGATAACCCTTTAAATAGACGGTTGCCTGATTAAACAGATTATTAACGGGGTTATAACGGGGCTATATAGGGGAATATGTATGTCCGAACATCAAGAAGATACTGAGCTCTTTCACTCTATGATCAACCGGGTTCTCGACAGGGAAATCGCGCCCTTCTACGGCCAGTGGGAAGAGCAGGCCGCCATTCCGCGCGCCCTATGGAATACTCTGGGGCAGGCGGGCATGCTTGGTATTGATATGCCAGAGGAGTATGGCGGCGCACAGGCGAGCTTTGAAATCTCACAGTTGGCAATTGAAGAAATGGCCCGCAAGGGCTTTGGCGGCCTGGCCGGTAGCTATAATATTCACGCCAACATTGTGATGCCTTATATTCTGCACCTTGGTTCTAACGCCCAGAAGCAGCGGTACCTTCCGGATATGATTAGCGGCGATGTGCTTAGCGCAATCGCGATGACCGAGCCAGGTGCCGGTAGCGATCTAGCCGCTATGCGCACCACGGCTCAACGCACGGATGACGGCTATGTGATTAACGGCGCCAAGGTGTTTATCACCAACGGTTTGCGGGCTGAGCTGGTGATCGTATGTGCGAAAACAGATCCTGCGGCCGGAGCCAAAGGTGTATCGTTGTTTCTGGTGGATAGCAGTTTGCCAGGATTTTCCCGGGGCAAGGACATTCGCAAAATTGGCCAACACGCCAGCGATACTGCCGAGCTGTTCTTCTCGGATCTTGTGGTTCCGCACGATGCACTGGTTAGGTGAAGAAGGCAAAGGGTTTGCCTATTTGATGCAGGAGTTGCCGCGAGAGCGCCTAGGTGTCGGTGCCCAAGCGGTGGGTGCGACAGAGGGAGTGTTGGCGATCACTTTGGATTACGTGCAGCAGCGCCAAGCTTTTGGCCAGAGAATCGCTGATTTTCAGAACACCCGGTTCAAGCTCGCAGAAGCCCGAGCAAGACTGGAGATGGCAAAAGCCTACCTGAAACAGTGCATCGCGAAATACCATAAGGGCGAAATGGGGGCAACCGATGCGGCCATTCTGAAGCTGATGCTCACCGAAATGCAGTGCGATATAGCCAGCGACTGTTTACAAATGTTCGGCGGCTATGGGTACACCCTGGAGTATCCCGTATCGCGATTCTTTGTGGATGCCCGGGTGCAGACAATTTATGCCGGGACATCTGAAATCATGAAAGAGGTTATTGCTCGCTCCATGTTGGGCAAATGAATTATCCGTTCTTCGGACTTACACTGATCTGAACATTAAAGGAAACAAACGATGAAATTAACCGATGTTGTCATTCTCGACGGCGCCCGTACCGCCATTGGTAGTTTTGGTGGCAGCTTGAGCTCGCTAGGCCCGGCCGATCTGGGTACTTGTGCAGCAAAAGAAGCCATTACCCGCGCAGGTGTACCGGCTGAAGACATCGACCATTCTGTGTTTGGCCATATCATTCCAACCGGCCCGGCGGATGCATACGTGGCACGGCATATCGGCTTGAACTCTGGCCTGCAAAAAGGGTCTGCAGCGTTTAATGTGAACCGTTTGTGTGGCTCTGGTGTGCAGTCGGTTATCAGTGCCGCGCAGATGATTGTGATGGGTGACAGCCAGATTGCCTTGGCTGGTGGTGCCGAGAGCATGAGCCAGGGTGCCTATGTGTTGCCCAACGTTCGCAAGGGCCTGCGGATGGGTGATAGCAAAGTGATTGATATGACCATGGGTACGCTCAGCGATCCGTTTGGCAGTGGCCACATGGGCATGACGGCTGAACGAATTGCCGAAAAGTACGGCCTTACCCGTGAAGACTTGGATGCGTTCTCGGCAGAAAGCCACCGCCGCGCTAGTCAGGCCATTGAAAGTGGCTATTTTAAGGAACAGATTGTACCGGTAACGGTAAAACAGGGCCGTAAGGAGTTCACCTTCGATCAGGATGAGCATGTACGGGCTGGCACCACCACTGAAAGCCTTGCCGGCCTGAAGCCAGCTTTCACCAAGGATGGCATCGTAACGCCGGGCAACGCTTCCGGTATTAACGATGGTGCGGCCGCCATGGTACTCACCAGCGCTGCGGAAGCGGAAAAGCGCGGCCTTAAAGCTCGTGCACGCATAGTTGGCTACGCCTTTGCCGGGGTAGATCCCAGTGTAATGGGGCTAGGCCCGATTCCGGCTGTGCGCCGAGTGCTGGAGAAAACTGGCCTTAAGGTGGCAGACCTGGATGTGATTGAATCCAACGAGGCCTTTGCCGCTCAGGCGCTGGCTGTTAGCAAGGAACTTGGCTTTCCTGCAGACAAGGTGAACCCCAATGGCGGCGCTGTTGCTATGGGCCACCCGGTAGGCGCCACCGGTTCTATCCTGATTATTAAAACCCTGGCGGAGCTTGAGCGCACGGGCGGCCGCTATGGCCTGATTACCATGTGCATTGGCGGCGGTCAGGGCATCGCGTTGATTGTTGAGAGCATCAGCTGATCTGACAGACTGATTTATTTTTAAGGCTGAATTGGTTAAAGTTTACGTCAACGTAAAGTTTTATTTATATCCAATTCAGTCAACACATTTGATGTGAAGGATAAGACGATGGAATTCAAAAACATACCGGCCATTGTTACAGGTGGCGCATCCGGGCTTGGCGAAGGTGCAGCTCGGGCTCTGGCCGCAGCTGGCTGCAAAGTCGCGATTCTTGATCTGCAAAAAGAGCAGGGCGAGAAGGTTGCTGCAGACATTGGCGGAATTTTCGTGCATTGCGATGTGAGCTCGGCTGAAAGCGCGGAAGCAGCGCTTGCAACGGCACGCGAGGCTCACGGCCTCTGCGGGGTTGCGGTTAGCTGTGCAGGTATTGGCCCGGCGGCCAAGATTCTGGGCCGCGAAGGTGTTATGCCGTTGGAGAGCTTCAGCAAGGTAATCCAAGTAAACCTGATCGGAACCTTCAACATTCTGAGACTTGCCGCAGCCGATATGGCGCAGCGTGAACCCAACGCAGACGGCGAGCGCGGTGTGATTATTAATACCGCGTCTGTGGCTGCATACGAAGGGCAAATTGGACAGGCGGCTTACAGCGCGTCCAAGGGCGGCGTGGTTGCTTTGACCATTCAGTCGGCCCGGGAACTGGCCCGCGAAGGCATCCGCGTGAACACCATCGCACCTGGGTTGTTCATGACACCGATGATGTCTGGCATGCCCCAAGAAGTGCAGGATAGCCTGGCCGCGACACTGCCATTCCCTAAGCGCCTGGGTAAGCCTGAAGAGTTTGGCATGATGGTGGATCAGATGGTGCGCAACCCGATCCTGAACGGAGAAACTATTCGGCTGGACAGTGCCTTGCGCATGGCGCCCAAGTGAATTTGTTTACAGGTAGGAGCGCGCAATGACTAATTCTGTGGATCAAGAAGAACTCGCACTGTTCCGGGCGTCTGTCATAAAGGCTCTCGAAACCGAAGTCGCGCCACATTACGAGGCCTGGGAGAAGTCGGGGCTTGTACCCCGTGAGCTTTGGAACACGCTCGGCGATGCCGGCATGTTATGTGTGGATATTCCTGAAGATTGCGGCGGGTGTGAGGCACCGTTTCAGTACTCCGTGGTGGTTGGTGAAGAACTGGCTCGCATGGGGTTTGGCGCACTTTCAACCAGCGTAATGGTGCATTCAGACATTGTGGCGCCATACATCAGTCACCTGGGTAATGAAGCCCAGAAGCAGCAGTGGCTGCCGAAAATGGTGTCTGGTGAAGTGGTTGGCGCCATCGCCATGACTGAGCCGGGCGCTGGCAGTGACTTGCAGGCGATGCGCACCAGTGCGGTGCGGGACGGTGACGACTATATTCTGAACGGCTCAAAAACCTTCATCACCAACGGTCAGCATGCCGGTATGGTGATTGTCGCGGCAAAAACCGATCCTTCGGCTGGCGCCAAAGGCATCAGTCTGTTTCTGGTGGATACCACCTTGCCGGGTTATAGCAAAGGGCGGAACCTCGACAAGATAGGGCAGCACAGTGGCGATACCTCTGAGCTGTTCTTTTCAGATATGCGTGTACCGGCAACTGCGCTGGTGGGCGAGGAAGGTAAAGGCTTTGTTTACCTGATGCAGGAATTGCCCCGGGAGCGGCTGGTTATCGGCGCACTGGGTGTGGCCGCCGCCAGAGGTGCGCTGGATCTCACCATAGCCTACACCCAGGAACGGGTATTGTTCGGCCAGAAACTGGCGCAGATTCAGAACACCCGGTTTGAAATTGCCCGAATGGAAACCGAGTACCAGGTTAACAAGGCGTTTGTCGCCCAGTGCATAAACCAGTACGAAGCCGGCGAACTGGATGCGCCTACGGCGTCCATGGCCAAATACAGTGCCACAGAAATGCAGTGCCGAGTGGCAGATGGCTGCCTGCAGCTGTTTGGTGGATATGGTTACACCACGGAATATCCCATTTCCCGTGCATTTACCGATGCCCGTGTTCAGCGCATCTATGGTGGCACGTCGGAAGTCATGAAAGAGATTATTGCCCGCTCTATTTTGGGCAGAGTTTGAAATCAGTGAGGTTTTAATATGAGCGACAACAGCGTTGTGATTGCGGGCTCGGCCCGCACTCCCATGGGCGGCATGATGGGTTCCCTAAGTTCCGTGCGATCTCCGGATTTGGGTGCTGTTTCCATCAAGGCAGCCATTGAACGCAGTGGTCTGCAACCAGCAGATATCCAGGAAGTGATCATGGGCTGCGTGTTGCCCGCAGGGCTTGGCCAGGCGCCGGCGCGCCAGGCTTCACGCGCTTCTGGTATTCCGGACAGTTCCGGCTGCACCACCGTGAACAAGATGTGCGGTTCGGGCATGCAAGCTGTGATCATGGCTCATGACCAGATCAAAGCGGGTACCAACAACATCATGGTTGCCGGTGGCATGGAGAACATGAGCCAGGCACCTTACCTGTTACCGAAAGCTCGCGGCGGCATGCGCATGGGCCACGGCCAGGTGATGGACAGCATGTTTCTTGATGGCCTAGAGGATGCCTACGAAGGTGGCCTTATGGGTGTGTTCGCGCAGCGCACGGCCGATAAGTACAAGGTCACCAGGCAAGCGATGGATGAGTTCGCCATAGGCTCACTGAACAAGGCACTGGCGGCCATAGAAAATGGCTGGTTTGAGCCGGAAATCGCACCGGTTTCTGTTGCAGGTCGTGGCGGTGAAACTCTGGTCGATACTGATGAACAGCCAGGCAAGGCCAGGCCGGAAAAAATTCCAACGCTCAAGCCGGCTTTTGCTAAAGACGGCACGGTAACTGCCGCCAACGCCAGCTCCATCAGTGACGGTGCGTCTGCGCTAGTGCTCGCTTCTGCGGCTGAAGTCAAAGCTCGGGGCCTAACACCCCAAGCACGTATTGTGGCCCACGCGACCTACGCTGGGTTACCGGCGGAATTCTCGGAGGCGCCCATAAGCGCAATCGAAAAGGTGCTGGAGAAGGCAGGCTGGAGCAAGGATGATGTGGATCTGTTTGAGATCAACGAAGCCTTTGCAGTTGTCAGCTTGCTGGCGATCAATGAGCTAAAGCTGCCAGCTGAAAAGGTCAACGTATTCGGCGGGGCCTGCGCTCTCGGGCACCCGATTGGCTCATCCGGCTCGCGAATTATCGTCACGCTCATCAATGCCTTAAAACAGAAGGGGCTGAAGCGTGGAGTTGCTTCTCTGTGTATTGGCGGTGGTGAAGCGACAGCCGTTGCTATTGAACTGATCTGATTATGAGGCACACGCAGGGCAGGCGGTTAACCTGCCCTGCGTGTTTGCATCAGGCTATGCGGTTTGCTGCATGAGTTACCGCAGGCGCGGCAAGTTTAACGTCAGCTACGGTATGCAGCTTCTCAAGTTGTGACTGAAGCATGGCCACCGGCCGGGCGCCCTGAATAGTCAGCGCTATCTCCAGCGTCTCTTCTGCACCCCCCCATTCGCCGTCCAACACACTCTCCACTGCCATGGTTGCAATCCGAAAGCCACGAATGCGAACCACCTGGCACAGGCGCTCAAGCGCGGCCGCTTCATGTTTCATGCGGCAGGTAATCGTGTAGCTGGGTGCTTGTTTGCTGCTTTGCGTGGTCATGCAACTTTCTCCTTTTTGTCCGCTGCAGAACGGCGGGTTTCATCAATCATGTCTCTGTTACTCCCACCTGGTTTTACAACCGGCCAAACGTTTTCTTCCCGGGCAATGGCTACGTGCAACAGCATGGGGCCGTTAAAGGCCAGTATGGTTTCAATGCCCCGCCGAACCTGATCGGTTCGCTCAATTTTCAGTGCCGGGATGTCGAACGCTCGGGCCATGGCCACAAAATCCGGATTGTCATCGAGGTTAATCTGGCTTTCCCGGTTGTTGTAAAACAGTTCTTGTTGCTGACGCACCATGCCCAGGCATTGGTTGTCCATAATGATCAGCTTTACTGGCAGGTTGTATCGGCGAACGGTAGCCAACTCCTGTGCGTTCATCATGAAAGAACCGTCGCCGGTGACATTGATAACGGTGCTTTGGCGGTTGGCAAACTGGGCACCGATAGCGGCTGGCAAACCAAAACCCATGGTGCCAAGGCCACCGCTGGTAAGGTGATGGCGCGGGTGATCAAACTCGTAATGCTGGGCTACCCACATCTGATGTTGCCCAACGTCACACGCGATAACTGTGTCATCCGGTGTAATGCGGGACAGCTGGCGTATGAAAGCCGGGCCGATAATCGGTGCCAGCGGCTCTTCGTTATCTGCCGCTTGAAATCCGCCCGTTGTGCGCCAGGTATGGCACTGCTTGCGCCAACCGTCGATCGCTAAAGGTGCTTCCCGAAGCGCTTCGCTCAAGCCCCCCAGAATTGCATTCAAATCACCGCGCAGCGCGACGTCTGCATGTCGAAGTTTGTTGAACTCAGCGGCATCGGCGTCAATGTGAATCGTTCGCGCATTGGGGGCGAAGCCGTCTAGCTTGCCGGTGGCCCGGTCGTCTAAGCGGGCGCCAATAACCAACAGAACGTCGCACTCGTCTACCGCACGGTTAGCAGCGCGAGAGCCATGCATGCCCAACATGCCAAGGTTGTAAGCGTTGTGCTTACCTGGGTTTCCGATACCTTTGAGAGTCACAACCGCCGGCAGGGCCGAGCACTCAGAAAATGCGCGAAAACTGTCTTCCGCATGGGCTAGGCTGATGCCCCCGCCGCTGTATAGCAGTGGTTTTCGGGCAGCGTGCAACATGGCTACCGCGGCTGTCAGATCCGGGCAGGAATGCGCCTGTTGTGCCGAATGGCTCATGGGCGCTGCGGTGGTATCCGTCAGTAGTACATCTTTAGGGATATCAATCCACACTGGCCCAGGTCGGCCGGTTTGAGCCAGCTCCGTGGCTTCTTCCAGAATAGCGGGCAGCTCGTCCGCACTCTCAACCAAGTAGCTGTGTTTTACGATACCCAGGGTCATCCCCAGAACATCGGTTTCCTGAAAGGCATCTGTGCCGATCAGCCCAGAGGGAACCTGGCCGGTAATAACCAGCATGGGAATGGAATCCCGGTGCGCATTGGCAACGCCGGTAATCAGATTGGTAGCGCCAGGGCCGGAGGTTGCAATACAAACCCCCATCCTGCCGCTGGCCCGGGCATAGCCGTCGGCGGCCAGAGCGCAGCCTTGTTCGTGGCGGCAAAGCACGTGCTCCACGCGTACATCATCCACCAAGGCATCGTATAGCGGCATAATGCAGCCACCCGGATAACCAAAAACGGTTTGGATGTTGTGGCGGTGAAACGTGTCAAGAATGTGCTGCGCGCCGTTCATTATCGTATTTCCTGTTTTTTCTTCCGCAAAAAAGAAACCCCCGGGACCTTGCGGTGCCGGGGGTTTCTGGTGTTTTTGTCAGGTTTGTCGCTATCTCACCTGCTTATCCACGCAAATCCCCCCGGAAGGTACGACGACCACCAGGACGAGCAGTGCAAGGATAATGACTGAGTTGAGATTCATAAAATGGACAACATGCTCTGAATTCGTAAAAGGATTCTGTGTAGAATCTACCTCACGCTTTGAGCAGGTTGCAACCGTTTAATCCTGTTTTTTCAGATAAGATCGTTTTCCGGATCGTCATTCATCGATTTCAGGCTGTATAGGTACTTAATGAGCAAAGTAAAATGGAGTTCACTGGGGCTGTCTGTGGTGGTTGTGATTGCTCTTGTTATCTGGATGGCGACGGGCGAAATCAAAGTCGCCAGTACCAAGCCCCCCCCCCGCACAGCGCGAAGTAACTCAGCAAGAACTGGCACGAGTACAGGTTACAACTCTTAACGCACAATTATATGAGCCTGGCCTTTTGCTCCAGGGCCAGCTTGAGCCATGGAGTGCCGTAACCCTAAGCGCGCGGGTTGCCGGCACAGTTGAAGCCATTGAAGCAAATCTGGGTGATTCGGTAAAAGCCGGAGAGGTGCTTTTAACGCTGTCTGAAGATGGCCGTGGCGCAGGGGTTGAGCGCTGGCAGGCGCGGGCTAAAAAGCTGGAGGCGGACCTGGCAGCGGCGCGAAAACTGCATGCCCGCAACTTAGCGTCGCAATCAGAAATTCTTAATGTGGAAAGCGAACTGGCCGCAGCCAGGGCGGAGTTGAAAGGTGCTCAGCTTTCGGTTTCGCATCTCCGGCCTAGGGCTCCATTTAAGGGCGTGATTAACAGTAAAAGTGTTGAGGCTGGCAGCTTGGTGCAGGTGGGCTCGCCGTTATATGAGTTGGTTCGCACGGATCGCCTCAAGGCCAAAGGGCAGGTGCCCCAAAAATCCGTTGCGCAGGTTGCGCCGGGCCAAAAAGTGCGGGTACGCCCCCTGGACGGAGAAGCACTGGATGGCGTAGTTACCTTTGTGGCCAGTGCTGCAAACCCTGAAACCCGGAGCTTTGCGGTTGAGATTGCTGTTGAAAATCCAGAACAAAAACGTATAGCCGGGGGCAGTGCCAACCTCCGCGTTGCTCTGGCGGATGTCCAGGCCACGTTTATTTCTCCGGCGTATCTTTCTCTGGGGGACGATGGCCGCCCCGGTGTGAAGTATGTTGATGAACAGAACCGGGTCGTTTTTCGCACAGTAACGTTAGTCAGTGTTTCCACCGAAGGTGCCTGGGTCACTGGTTTACCAGATGAAATTCGCCTGATTACCCGCGGCAGTGGCTTTGTCAGTGAGGGCGAGCAAGTGGAGCCAGTTGACGCCTCCGAAGAGCGGGGCTGAGTAATATGCGCGCACTTATTTTCGCCGCCATTGATCGCAGCCGTACCACACTACTTGCCCTGTTGTTTTTGACTCTTGGCGGTATAGCCGCATTCCAGGCTATTCCCCGGGAGGCAAACCCCGACATCACCATTCCCATGGTTTATATCTCCATGACACTGGAAGGTATAAGCCCGGAAGATGCAGAGCGGCTGCTGGTGCGCCCCATGGAGCAGGAATTGCGCTCACTTGAGGGTATCAAGGAAATGCGCGGAACAGCTTCTGAAGGGCATGCCTCGGTAATGCTGGAGTTTGATGCCGGTTTTGACCCGGACACAGCCATGCAGGATGTCCGGGAAAAGGTTGATACGGCTCGTAATAAGTTGCCCCGGGAAGCCGATGAGCCGCGAGTGAATGAGATTAACGTCTCTTTGTTCCCGGTACTTTCTATTGGCCTTTCCGGCCCGCTGTCCGAGCGAGAGCTGATAACGATTGCTCGCAGGCTTCAGGATGCCATCGAGGCGATTCCCGAAGTGCTGGAGGTCGAAATCGGCGGCGACAGGGAGGATCTACTGGAAATTGTTGTGGATCCCCAGGTACTGGAAAGCTACGGCATAGACTTCGACCAGCTCAGCTCGCTGGTCACCCGCAATAACCAGCTGGTGGCAGCGGGATCGCTGGATACCGGCAATGGTCGCATGGCTTTGAAGGTGCCCGGCGTTATCGAGAATATCGAAGACGTTATGTCTATGCCCATCAAGGTTGATGGCGACACCGTGGTTACCTTTGGCGATGTCGCCATGCTGCAGCGCACCTTCAAAGACCCGACTGGGTTCGCGCGCATCAACGGCAAGCCTGCTCTTGTCTTGGAGGTGTCCAAGCGCAGTGGCGCGAATATCATCGAAACCGTGGGCCAGGTACGCGAGTTGATTGCTCGGGCACAACCGCAGCTGCCGGACTCTCTAGATATCCGCTATATCATGGATCAATCCGACGAAGTCCGCGATCTGTTGAGCGATCTGCTCAACAACGTACTGACCGCGATTGTGCTGGTGATCATCGTGATCATTGCCGCCATGGGGCCACGATCAGCCATGCTGGTAGGGCTTACCATTCCTGGCGCGTTCCTAACTGGCATTTTGGTTATTTGGAGTATGGGTTATACCCTCAATATCGTTGTGCTGTTCAGCCTCATTTTAGTAGCTGGCATGCTGGTGGATGGGGCGATTGTTGTATCAGAGCTGGCAGACCGAAACCTGTCTGAGGGGCATACGGTGAAAGGCGCATGGGCGGAGGCGGCCAGCCGTATGGCTTGGCCGATCATTGCGTCTACCGCGACCACTCTGGCGGTGTTTGTGCCCCTTCTGTTTTGGCCCGGAGTGGTGGGCCAATTCATGAAGTTCCTGCCCATCACCGTGATTATCTGCCTGCTAGCCTCTCTGGCGATGGCCCTGGTGTTTCTGCCGGTTCTGGGTGGTGTCAGCGGCGGCCGTCGTGCCCGCACGGTGAGTGAAAGCGGGCGAATGATGCAGGGCTACCGCCGGCTGCTATCCACGCTTCTGTCCTATCCTGGCTTCACGCTGGTGGGCGTGCTGGCGGTGGTTTTATTGGTCTATGCCGCCTATGGCAAGTTCAATTATGGCGTTGAGTTCTTCCCCAGTGTGGAGCCGGATTCTGCTCAGGTGCAGGTTCGTGCACGTGGGGATCTTTCGGTGCTGGAGCGGGATGCCATAGTGCAACAGGTAGAGGATCGTTTGCAGGGAATGCCCGAAGTAAAAGCCCTTTATGCGCGGTCAATGCTGAACGCCAGCACGCAGATGGCTCCGGATGTGATCGGGGTGCTGCAGTTTCAGTTTACCGACTGGTTTACCCGCCGCCCGGCCAGCGCCATTCTTGATGATTTTTTGTCCCGAACTGAAGATATTCCGGGCATTGAGCTGGAGTTCCGCAAGCAGGAAAACGGCCCTGCCGGCGGCAAGCCGATTGAGCTGCAAATCAGCAGCCGCGACAGCAGCAAGCTTAATGGGTTTGTGGATGAGATTGAAAACCAGATGCGCGCCCAAGGCGGTTTTCTGGATATTGAAGATGACCGCAGCCTGCCGGGGATTGAATGGCGGCTAGAGGTTGATCGTGAAGCTGCCGCTCGTTTCGGAACCGATGTGCTCAGCATTGGCAGTGCTGTTCGCCTAGTAACCAATGGCCTGGTGCTGGCCACCTACCGCCCGGAAGATGTACGCGACGAGGTAGATATTGCCGTGCGGGTTCCAAACAACTGGCGCGAGCTTGATCAGTTACAGCGCCAAACCATCAATACAGCCCGCGGGCAGGTTCCGCTGTCACAGTTTTTGGATCTGCAACCGGGGGAGAAAACCGGCAGCATTGTTCGGGTGGATGGTCAGAGAACCGTAACGATCAAATCTGATGTACAACCCGGAGAGCGTGCGGATACTCTGCTGAAAGCGCTTCAGGTGGAGCTTCCAGAGGCGCCAGATGGCGTGTCGGTTAAATTTGCCGGCGAAAATGAAGATCAGCAGCAGGCGTCCAATTTTCTGGTAACGGCGTTTTTGATTGCGATTGCCATGATGCTGCTCATCTTGGTGACCCAATTCAACTCGTTGTACCAGAGCTTTCTGATTCTTTCGGCGATTGTTCTCTCCACGGCGGGGGTTCTTCTGGGATTACTGCTGAACGGCCAGTCCTTTGGCATTGTTATGGTGGGCATGGGCATTATCGCGCTGGCGGGCATTGTGGTGAACAACAATATCATTCTGATTGATACCTACAACCAGATGAAAAAAGAGGGAATGGAGGCCTACGAAGCTGCGCTGGAGACCAGTTGTTTGCGCCTGCGCCCGGTGCTGCTGACTGCCGTTACCACCGTGTTGGGATTAATGCCGATGGTGTTGAGTGTCAACGTAGATCTGCTGACCCCATCCCTCGGGTTAGGTGCCCCATCAACACAGTGGTGGGCGCAGCTTTCAAGTGCTATTGCTGGGGGGTTGGCTTTCGCTACCATTCTAACATTACTACTGACACCGGCGATGCTTGTGTTGGGTGAGCGCGTTGGGCTGGCTATTCGCCGGAAAGTCCGCCGAATCAGGCCGACATAGTAATGCACAAAACTGCATGATCTGTGCAGTTTTGTAGCTTTTCTTGTCGGTTTGCGCCGATTTGCGCCGATTGGTACGAAGTGTAGGCAAAGATATGAACGTTGAGTCATACTTATATTGTAACGCATAACGACATATAAGTCAGCGTAAAATCGGAGCGATTTTTGCAGAAACACTTCGGGTTATTTTGTCTGTTCTTCCTACTGTTTACGTCTGTGCCGGCATTCTCTGCCGACCCAGTCGGTACATGGGATAAGCATTCCAAGCGGATGGAATTGTCCCGCTACGTTGACTATTGGCAGGAGCCAGCCGAAACCGCTGAAATTTCCGACGTTACCCGTTTGGATAGTAAAGCTTGGACTCGCAATGGCAGTGACAGTATCAACCTCGGTTATACTAGGAAGGTTTACTGGTTCCGGATGGCGATGGAAAACGCGACTGGCAGTGAAGCTAATACCTTCCTTGAAATAGGCTATCCCGTTCTCGACCAGATCGCGATCTATATCAACCCAGAACAACGGGGCGCCAAGTCGCTGGTGCTGGGCGATAAACAACCGTTTTACGACCGGCCAATCCTTCACCGCAACTTTGTTGTACCTATTACGCTTGCTCCCGATCAGAAAACTGTGGTTTACCTTCGTGTAGAAACCACCAGCTCGATGCAGGTTCCACTGACCTTGTGGAATCAGGATGCCTTTTACTCAGTAGAACAGTCTCGGAGTATGTTCGAGGGGCTATATTACGGCATTGTGCTGGTGATGATTTTGTACAACCTGTTTGTTTACCTGGCCGTTGGCGAGCGGAGTTTTCTGCATTATGTGGGGTTCATTGCTGCTATGCCGCTGTTCCTTGCCAGCCTCCACGGAGTGGCGTTTCAATACTTATGGCCGGAAGCAACCTGGTGGAACGATCAGTCTATTATCGTATTTCTCAGCCTCGTGGTGCTGTTTGGTGGGACGTTCAGCATTAAGTTTATAAATGTTAGCCGAGAGAATCATCCACTACTGAACCGGTGGACAGTTGGTGTCGTTATCGCCGCTGGGCTGATGGCAACAGCCGGCTTGCTAGTGCCGTATAAGTATATGATTCTGCCCACAATACTGTTGGCTGTTACCGGCTGTTCGACCATGCTAATGCTGAGCATTGTCCGTTGGGTTAAAAAAGATCCGGCGGCCAAATATTACACCTTTGCGTGGGTGTTCATGTTATTCGGTGGCATTGTTCTGGCTATGAGCAAGTTCACGATGTTGCCTCGAAACCTACTAACAGAGAATGCCACCCAGGTTGGCTCTGCTCTTGGTGTTATTTTACTGTCAATCGCGTTGGCGGATCGGCTAAATAAAGACAAAAAACGGGTTTTTGAGGCCCAGCAGCGGCTTTTGTGGGAGGAGCGTAAGGCGCGGGTTGCTCAAACAAAAACCCTGGAAATACAACGTGAAGCCAATGTTCTGCTTGAAGACAGAGTACGGGAACGCACCCGTGATCTTGAAAAACTGAACGAGCAGTTACTTGAATTAAGCGCTACGGATGCGCTAACCGAACTTAAAAACCGTGGTCACTTTGATCGAGTCTTCCAGTCGGCGGTAGTGCACGCCTATCGGTATCAGGAGCCTCTGTCACTTCTGATGCTGGATATTGACCACTTCAAGCAGTTTAACGACAACTATGGCCACCTCGTGGGGGATGATTGTTTGAGGATGGTTGCTCAGTGTGTGCGCCAGCTAGTAACCCGGCCGCAAGATCTGGCGGCTCGCTATGGTGGTGAAGAATTTGTTGTGTTGCTGCCCAACACGCCCCACAAAGGGGCCAATGATGTTGCTGAGCGAATTCGCACAGCGGTTGCAGCAATGGCTTTCCCGTTATCGGGGCAGACACTCCATCTGACCATCAGTATTGGTGTTTGCACAGTGCTGCCGGGTAGGGCGAATGCCACTGACGAGCTTTTCAGCAGAGCCGATGAGGCGTTGTATCAGGCTAAGGCCAACGGGCGTAACTGTGTTGTCGCGTGGGCGCCGCCCCGTCAGAGCGCGGCGCCGGCCATTGCACCCGCTTGACTATAACTCTTAGCATTTTCCCGAAATGCCCACGGGGAATAATCGGATTCTAGTGCGAACGCAAGCTGCAGCAAGGTTCGCTCACCGCCGTACTTCCCCATAAGCTGGATTGAAACGGGAAGATTATCCGCAGTCTGGGCCATGGGCAACGAGATAGCCGGTGCGCCGGTAACATTGGCCAGGGGCGTAAAGTTAGCGTATCGGGTTAGCCGGTCGAACAAGGTATCAAAAGGCACCTCTGGGCTGAGATGGCCAAGCTTTGGGGTGGTATGTCCCAGAACCGGCGTCAGCACTGCATCGAAGCCTTCCATTGCCTTGGCATAGTCGAATCGCGCGCGACGCAAGCGCCACAGGATTGCTGGCAGCCGCCAAGCCCCACTCAGGAACATCCTGCTCATCCCTTCCGTAAGGCCATCTACCCGTCGTTTATCAAAATCCGGATGGGTTATCTTGCGGCCATTGAGCTTCATGCCAAGAGCCAGTAACCCCCAGTACATTGCGAAATCATCGGGGAAAGTTGAGTTCACGGGTATGGGAACAGGCTCGATACGGTGCCCCTGTGCTTCAAGCAGTCGCGCGGTGGCTTCGACGGTTTCACAGGTAATGTCGTCCGTTGCGTGCCCGTTGATGGAATCTATGACCATCCCAATCTTCAGTGGCCGGTCAGGCGGGCCTTCCACTTTACCAACCGCCGCCAATTTTGGGTTGCGGAAATACTGCTCGGCTTGGTGGATAAAGTTGGCGGTGTCGCGTACCGAGCGGGTTACCACGCCGTCGCTGACAATGTTGATAGGCAGAGATTTGGCGGCGTCGTTGTCGATAACGCGCCCACGTGTTGGTTTCAGACCCACCAGCCCGCAGCAGGCCGCTGGTATACGTATTGAACCGCCACCGTCGTTGGCATGGGCAATGGGCACTGCGCCACTGGCGACCAGTGCAGCCGAACCACCAGAGGATGCACCGGTGGAGTAGGCCAGGTTCCAGGGGTTGCGGCTGGGCGCATCATGGAGAGGCTCGGTGGTGGCGTTAAACCCGAACTCCGGCAGTGTGCTTTTTCCAAGGCACAGAAAGCCCTGGGCCAGCATCTGTTGTGCGAACGGGCTGGTTTTCGCGGCGGGATGGCCAGCCGGTACAGCATCTGATCATAACGATCTGCGATCACACCGTGAACCAGCGGTTTCACTTTGTTCAACCGATCAATGGCGGCCTGGGTCAGCTCGGTAACCGATACATCTCTGCGGCGAATACGATCCGCTAGGGCGGTGGCATCGTCATTGCCCAAGGCGTCATTGGTGAACACGCTAGCGGTTTGCGGGGAATCAGAGAATGACATCCGTGGGGACTCCGTAATTGTTTTCAGGGGATCAGGCGCTGTTTTCACGGAATTCTTTGATCACATCGTAAGCGTGGGTAATTTCCTGTGTACGCTCCTCCGCCATTTCGCGCATGCTCTCCGGAAGTCCGCGCCCTGCAAGTTTGTCTGGATGATTCTCGCTCATCAGCTTGCGATACACCTTTTTGAGCTCGGCATCACTGATTGAGGACGATACCCCAAGAACCTTGTAGGCATCGTCTGTTTGCTGGGCGGTAGAGCGTTGTTGGCCGCCTGCCTGGCTGGAGTGCGCCCCGCGCAACATGGCTTCCAATTGATCGATCTGGCTTTCTGGCAGGCCCAGGCCGCGGGCAATGCGCATCAGCATCTCGCGTTCGGCGGGGTGTACCACACCATCTGCCGCAACCGCAGAAAATTGCACTTGAAGAAACATTTGCAGGAAGGCTGGCTGGCCCCCACTAATACGCAGAAAGTGCTGCAGCTCCGCATCCAGATCAAAGCCTTCGGCTTTGCCACGGCTGAACGCAGCTTTGGCTGTCGCCCTTTGGGTTTCGTTAAGTCGGAAGCGCACAAACATGGCCTCGGCCACTTGTATTTCATCTTCTGAGACGACGCCATCTGCCTTGCAAAGGGCGCCCATAACCGCAAATACAGATTCGATGAAGCCCGATTGAATGTTCTGGAGTTTGCCAACCAGGCGGCTTTTTATACGGTTAAGCAGAAACGCACCAATAGCAGCGCCCACAAGAAAACCGAGGAATTTGCCAAAGGCGTAACCAATCAAACCACCAACGATGATTGCAAACAGCATTAAAACGTCCTTAACGAAAAATGGGTCAGGCCGCAGAATATACGTGTTTTTCAGCGGATCTTCATGAATAGGCTTTCATTCGGTTCATCTGTTTTGTTCTGGGCGCGTGAGCTGTCACATTTTTCATGTTAAAAATACAAGCTATGACTCTCGATCTCTTTGCCAGTCAGCCCGCTGAAATAACCACTGAGCCTCTCTCGGAGGGAGCCTTTGTGCTCCGGCAGTTTGCATGCGCGCAAGTGCAGAGCCTGCTGAGTGAAGTTCGACAAATAACGGCAACTGCTCCTCTAAGGCACATGAAAACGCCGGGCGGGCACAGTATGTCTGTCGCCATGACCTGTTGCGGAAGCTGGGGTTGGGTGACCGATGCGCGAGGATATCGCTATCAGTCGGAAGATCCGTGTTCTGGTGATCCTTGGCCGGCTATGCCTTCCGTTTTCATGGATTTGGCCAGGTCGGCCGCGCTGGCTGCGGGATATCCAAACTTCACTCCGAATGCCTGCCTTATTAACCGTTATGAACCCGGCGCAAAAATGGGGCTGCATCAGGACAAAAATGAGCGAGACTTCTCGCAACCGGTTGTATCGGTATCACTGGGGTTGCCCCAGGTGTTCTAGTTTGGCGGGCTGACGCGCAGCGAGCGGCCATCGAACATCCCTCTGGGCCACGGTGATGTGGTGGTCTGGGGTGGGCCTTCACGGTTGCGCTACCATGGTGTTCTCACACTCAAGGCCGGAACGCATCCGCTGACCGGCCCCTGCCGATACAACCTTACCTTTCGTTGCGCTCGCTGATGTCTGCCTGACTACTGAAATCCGGTAAACGGAAAACAAGCACTCTTACGCCGGCACTCGCATTTTGATAGAATGCGCGCCCTTTATTTTTGTCGTAATTGCCGTTATTCAGGCGACGGCAATTCGATGTTCATTAAACAGCGCAGCCACCCGGGTACCTCAAGCTATGCTATATACTCTGAAAGCCAACTGGTTTTCCAACATCAAAGGCGACTTGCTCGCCGGAATTGTGGTTGCCCTCGCGTTGATTCCGGAAGCGATTGCGTTCTCGATCATCGCCGGAGTCGATCCCAAAGTAGGGCTTTACGCCTCATTCTGTATCGCCGTGATCATTGCATTTGTGGGTGGTCGCCCGGGAATGATTTCCGCCGCAACCGGCGCCATGGCGTTGTTGATGGTGACTTTGGTAAAGGAGCACGGCCTGGAGTACCTGTTGGCAGCCACCCTGTTAACCGGTGTGATTCAGGTTCTGGCGGGCTGGTTGAAGATGGGAAGCTTGATGCGGTTTGTCTCTCGCTCGGTGGTTACAGGCTTCGTGAATGCGCTGGCAATCCTGATCTTTATGGCCCAGTTGCCAGAGCTTACCAACGTAACCTGGCACGTTTACGCAATGACCGCCGCCGGGTTGGGTATTATTTATCTGTTTCCCTATGTGCCCGTACTGGGCAAGCTGTTGCCATCGCCGCTGATTTGCATCGTGGCGCTGACCATTGTGGCGGTGCTGTTTAATATTGACGTGCGCACCGTGGGCGACATGGGCGAACTGCCCGATACACTGCCGATCTTCCTCTGGCCAGAGGTGCCGTTGAACCTAGAAACCCTAATGATTATTCTGCCGTATTCCATTCCGTTGGCAATGGTTGGCTTGCTGGAATCCATGATGACCGCCACCATCGTGGACGATCTGACCGATACAGAAAGTGACCGTAATCGCGAGTGCCGAGGGCAGGGGATTGCCAACATCGGGTCTGGTCTGCTGGGGGGCATGGCCGGTTGCGCAATGATTGGTCAGTCGATTATCAACATCAAGTCAGGCGGCCGCACCCGGCTTTCCACGCTCATGGCTGGCGTGTTCCTGCTGTTGATGATACTGGTACTGGACGATATTCTGGTGCGAATTCCCATGGCCGCTCTGGTGGCTGTGATGATCATGGTGTCTATTGGCACCTTCTCCTGGGAATCTATTCGTAACCTGAAAACCCATCCGCTTTCCACCAATATTGTGATGCTGGTCACCGTGTGCGTGGTGGTTGTGACCCATAACCTGGCGCTGGGCGTGTTTGCCGGTGTGCTGCTTGCGGCGCTGTTCTTCGCTAACAAGATCGGGCACTTTATGGAAGTACAGGCAACGTTGGATGAATCATCGGGCACACGCACCTACACAGTGACGGGGCAGGTATTCTTCAGTTCTTCAGAAAAATTCGTTGCAGCGTTTGATTTCCGCGAGGTGGTCGATAAAGTGGTCATAGACGTCAGCCGCGCGCACTTCTGGGACATTACTGCGGTGGGTGCGCTGGATAAGGTGGTGATCAAGTTCCGCCGTGAGGGTGCGGAGGTGGAAGTGATTGGCATGAACCAGGCCAGCGCCACCATCGTTGACCGTTTTGGAGTGCACGACAAGCCGGAAGGCGTTGACCAGTTGATGGGCCATTAATATGCAAGATACGACAGAGAATCCCCAAGCGAATCCTCAGGATACACTGCACGTTGTGGCCTGTATTGACGGTTCCCGCGCTGCCCCGGCGGTGTGTGATTATGCCGCTTGGGCCAGTAAATATATGGGCTCACCACTGACCCTGCTGCACGTGCTCGACCAAGAGCGCTATCCCGCGGAGCCCGACTTGGCCGGTAATATTGGCCTAGGTAGCCGTGAGCACCTTTTGGATGAACTGGCGTTGCTGGATCGCAAACGGGCCAAGCTGGCGCTGGAACATGGCAACCACATGCTGGACGAAGCCGCCCACAGGTTGCAGAACGCCGGCATTGGTGAAATCAAAAAGCGTCAGCGCCACGGTGATTTGACCGAATCGCTGCTGGCTATGCAGGAGCAAACTCGCTTGCTGGTCATGGGGCTGCACGGCGAAAGCAGTTCCGATCGTGATCAGCGCATTGGCAGCCAGCTGGAAACTGTTATTCGCAGCATGAGCCGCCCAATTCTTCTAGTGCCGAATGAGTTTTCAACGCCCAAAAGCGCCATGTTGGCGTTTGATGGCAGTGCAACGGCCTTTCGCGGCGTGGAGCATTTAGCTGCCAGCCCGGTACTCAAAGGGATACCCATGCACCTAGTGGTGGTGGGTGATGAAACGCCTGAAGCCATGGCGCAGCTTCGTAAGGCCGAGGCCATGCTAGCGCCTTTGGAGTCTGAGATTACTCTAGCTATTCGTAGTGGTGAGGTAGAGCCGGCACTGCGCAGTTATCAGGATGAATTCAATATCGATATTCTGGTGATGGGTGCTTACGGCCACTCAAAAATCCGCCGCTTTTTGCTAGGCAGCACGACCACTAGCATGCTGAATTCAGCGAAAACGCCGTTGGTGATTTTGCGATAGATTTTTGGTTAGAATACCAAGCAAGAAAAAGGCGAAGCGGGGCCTGTTTGATCAAACTGTTTGTCCGGCCGCCACTCCGGAAGCCCATGCCCATTGAAAGTTGTGCCCGCCCAGATGGCCGGTTACGTCCACAACTTCGCCGATAAAGTACAGGTTTGGGTGATCCAGCGCGGCCATGGTTTTTGATGAAAGCTGGCGGGTGTCTACCCCGCCCAGTGTAACCTCAGCAGTCCGATATCCTTCTGTTCCCGCTGGCTTCACCGTCCACTGGCCCAGAGTATCTGCAATTTGCTCAAGGTCGTTGTTTCTATAGCCTTGAAGTGGGCCTTGCCAATCATAAAGCTCGTTAAATGCCTGCGCGAAGCGTTTGGGCAGGTGCTGGGCGAGGTATTGAGCCACGGTGGACTGCGGTTTTTGTTTGCGCAGGGACGCCAGATCTTCTTGGATATTGCGTTCCGGTAGCAGGTTAATGGTCAGTGGATCGCCGGGCTGCCAGAAACTGGAGATCTGCAACATCGACGGCCCACTCAGGCCCCGGTGTGTGACCAGCATGGGTTCACGGAAGTGGTGATGGTTGCAGGCTGCTTCTACCGGGCAACTAACGCCAGACAATGGTGCTAGTTGCTGTTTCAGTTCTGGGTGCAGGGTGAAGGGCACCAGCCCGGCCCGGGTGGGCAGAACCGTGAGGCCGAACTGCCCGGCGATCTCGTAACCGAATCCTGTGGCGCCCATGGTCGGAATGGACAAACCGCCGCAGGCGATAACCAGGGATTCACAGGTTAAACTGCCAGAGCCAGTGTTCACGCGGTAGTGTTCAGCCTCTTGGGCAACGCTCTTAACGTTGGTCTTCATGCGAATCTCAGCGCCCGCCCATTCGCATTCCGTCAGCAACATGGCGACTATATCTTTAGCGCTGTCCTTGCAGAACAGTTGGCCGGCGGCTTTTTCTTCGTGCTCTATGCCGTGGCGCTCAACAAGATCCAGAAAGTGCTGCGACGTATAGCGTTTAAGTGCAGAAATGCAGAAGGGCGGGTTGTCTGATAAAAAATTGGCAGGCGTGCTGTTGAGATTGGTGAAGTTACAGCGCCCGCCACCGGACATGAGAATCTTTTTCCCAGGCTTGTTTGCGTGATCGAGTACCAGCACCTTGCGCCCGCGATAGCCTGCTGTGGCGGCGCACATAAGCCCAGCGGCGCCGGCCCCTATGATGATCAGGTCGTATTGGTTGCTGGAACTTGCCGTCATTACTGCCCGCCCTTTAATATATGTGGCGGGCAGTATATCAGCCTCACGCAAGGTGTACGGTTGCTTCTATATATGCACGGCTCCTTCCATATAAAACGCAGCCTGTCCCGCAATGGCAACACGGTCACCTTTCAACTCACAGCGCAAAAAACCACCACGGGCTGAGAGTTGCCGAGCCTCGAGCTTGGTTTTGCCGAGTTTTTGCGCCCAGTAGGGCACCAGAACGCTGTGAATCGAGCCAGTAACCGGGTCTTCATCAAGACCCATGCCGGGCGCAAAGTACCGGCTGACAAAGTCGGCGGTTTCACCAGGTGCAGTGATGATCAAGCCCAGATTGTCGAGCTCTTTTAGCATCCGCATATCCGGCTGCGCAGCTTTCACGGCTGCCTCGTTTTCCAGAACAACCATGTAGTTGGCGTCGCTGGGTACGTAGAAGGCCGTGGTTGGCGCGCCGTCAAGGGCGCCGCTGAGAAGTGCCGGTGTTTCCCGCTCCTCAATAGGAAGGTTGGGGAAGTCTAGAATCAGCCAGTCGCCCGGGGCTTTTTGGACACCCAGTGGTCCGCTTTTGGAGTGAAAACGAATGTGCTCCGCAGGCCAATTCAGCTTATTGAAAATAACCCATGCGCTGGCCAGAGTGGCATGCCCGCACAGAGGCACCTCGATACTCGGAGTGAACCAGCGGATATGGAAGTCAGAGCCCTCAGCGCCAGGCTCGCGCACAAAAAATGCAGTCTCCGACAGGTTGTTCTCTGTGGCCAACGCCTGCAAGGTCTCGTCTGGAAGCCATGTTTCCAGCGGCATGACAGCGGCCGGATTACCCTTGAAAATCTCGCTGGTAAAAGCGTCTACCTGATAGATGGGGTAACTCATGTACTGTTCTCCGGCAGCAAACGCTTAGCATAGTGGCGGGCTTTGTAGCTGGCAAATTGTGCCAGTTCGCGCTCACTGTAAAAATGTAGCTCGGGTAGCGGATTACGATGTGTTACTACCCAGTGCTCGTGGCCCGGCTGGCTGACAGAAAAACCAAGATCTTCAAGCCACCGGTAGCTGATGTATAACCCGCCCCCATACAGGGAGGGAACGTTTGTCTGAAAACCAAAAAGATTGTTCCGGGTTGCGGCGAGGCCGTGAGTGGTGGCAATGCCCATAATGAAGCTCCTTCTTCTGTTTGCGATGTTGTTATTGTCCTCCCATGCTGACAGGCATAACAGATTCAGATAACCTATTTTTGAACCGGTACAGAATGCATTTATAGTAATCTGTACCGGTAGGTTTTTCAGGTATCTGTACTGTTCTTCTCAGATGCCAATCTGTTGCAGCAAAGGGTGGGGCAAGCAGGATGGGCGTTCTATATAACCAAGTGGCAGACAGGCTTCAGGCACTGATTCAGGAGGGCGTGTATCGAGACGGCGATCGCCTGCCGGGCGTGCGGGTGCTGAGCAAGCAGCTTGGGGTCAGTATCTCAACGGTATTGCAGGCGCATCAGACACTAGAGGCTCGAGGCTATCTTCTAGCCCGGGAACGTAGTGGTTACTTTGTGCGCCTGCCAGTGGTCGATGCCCCAGAGCCTGTTATGCATAAGCATCGCAGCCGCCCAGTACCCGTCAGTGCCCGTGAGATGGCTCTGGATTTGTGCGCCGATGAGCGAAAGCGCATGGTGCCTTTAGCCACCGCAGTTCCCCATGCGGACTACCTGCCGTTGCGCCAGATACAACAGAGCACAATTTGGGCGGCCCGGCGTGGCCTTGAAACCTTGGATTATGCCTTTCCCGGCAAAGAGTCATTCCGAAGGCAAATTGCACAGCGTATGGCGGCTGTGGGGGTTCCTATTACGCCCGATGACGTACTGGTTACCAACGGTGCTCAGGAAGCCATTATTCTCGGCTTGCGTGCGGTTACGAAGCCCGGCGACATAGTGGCGATCGAGTCACCGTCGTTTCCCGGAATTCTGCAGGCGTTAGAGGTGGTTGGGTTACGGGCGATGGAAATTCCTACGCATCCGTCTGAGGGCCTTAGTCTCGAAGGTCTACAGTTGGCCTTGGAACAGTGGCCGCTGAAGGCTTGTGTGGTGGTGACCAACCACAGCAACCCCATGGGCGCCAGAATGCCCGATGAGCGCAAGAAACAACTGGTGTCGATGCTGGCTGCCGCGGGAGTACCGTTGATTGAAGATGATATATACGGCGATCTTTACCACTCCGGCGAAAGGCCCAAACCCGCGAAAGCTTTTGACCGCACAGACAACGTCATTTACTGCAATTCCTTTTCAAAAACCATTTCTCCGGGCCTAAGGCTGGGTTGGATGCTGCCTGGGCGCTACATGGCCAGTGCCAGACAACACAAATATTTTGCTAACCTGGCTACGTCTTCCATTCCGCAATTGGCCGTTGCCCATTTTTTGGAGCAGGGTGGTTATGATCGTTATCTGCGTTGTGCACGACAGAATTACCGCGAGGCAGTAGAGCGCATGCGTACTGCGGTGGCACGGTCATTCCCTGCTGGCACGGCAGTAAGCCGGCCCCAAGGCGGTTTTGTGCTCTGGGTACAATTGCCCGCTGGTGTTTCGGGCACCCGGGTTTACCACCGTGCCAGGGCGGAGAATATCAACGTGGCACCGGGCTTGATGTTCTCGATTTCAGACAAGTTCGAGTCCTGCCTGCGACTGAACGGTGGCAACCCCTGGAGCGAGCGGATCGACCAGGCAATCGCAAGGCTTGGCGCGCTGACTCATGAGGAGCAAGCCAATAATATTGGTGTATAGTCTTTGCTCAATAATACGTTACAGAGGACCACATAATGACCTCAATTTTCGATCAGGGCCTTGCCCCCGTTGATGCGAACTACGCCGTTCAATCCCCAATTGATTTTATTGAACGTACTGCCAGTGTGTATCCGGATTTCCCCGCCATTATCCATGGGGCTATCCGCTACACCTGGTCGCAGACCTACGATCGCTCACGGCGCTTGGCGTCGGCATTGAAAGGGCGTGGCATCAATCGGGGCGATACCGTAGCCGCCATGCTGCCCAATATTCCAGCCATGGTGGAGTGCCATTTCGGTGTACCGATGATTGGCGCGGTCTTGAACGCGTTGAATATACGTCTGGATGCAGAAGCCATTGCTTACATGCTGGAGCACGGTGAAGCGAAGGCTGTGATCGCAGATCGGGAATTCGGTGAGGTGGTTCGCGAGGCCGTTAGCCGTATGGACAACAAGCCACTGATCATCGATGTCGACGATCCGGAATACGGCGAGGGTGTTCAGGTCAGCGATCTGGACTACGAAGCCTTCCTGAACGAGGGCGATCCGCAGTTTGAATGGAAATTCCCCGAAAACGAGTGGGATGCTATATCGCTGAATTACACTTCCGGAACCACCGGTAACCCCAAAGGTGTGGTGTATCACCATCGTGGTGCCTATTTGAACGCCCTGGGCAATCAAACCGTGTGGTCCATGGGTATGCACCCGGTGTATTTGTGGACGCTGCCGATGTTCCACTGCAATGGCTGGTGCTTCCCTTGGACCATTACCGCCATGGCAGGCACCCATGTGTGCCTGCGCCGGGTAGATCCGGTGAAGATCTTGCAGTTGATCAAAGAACACCAGGTCACCCACATGTGCGGTGCGCCCATTGTGCTGAACGCATTACTAAATGTGCCGCCCGAGGCCAAAGCAGGTATTAACCACGAAGTCCGTTCCATGATCGCGGGCGCGGCGCCTCCGGCTCAGGTAATTGGCGCGGTTGAGGAAATGGGCATTAAGGTGACTCACGTATACGGCCTAACGGAAGTCTATGGGCCGGTAACGGTGTGCGCTTGGAAATCCGAGTGGGACGAGCTGCCGCTGCATGACCGTGCGACGATTAAAGCCCGCCAGGGCGTTCGCTATCACACGCTTGCGGGCACCATGGTCGGTGACATCAACACGATGGAGGCGGTTCCCAAAGATGGCAAAACCATTGGAGAGATCTTCCTGCGCGGTAATACCGTGATGAAGGGTTATCTGAAAAACCCAAAAGCTACTGAAGAAGCTTTCCGCGGCGGCTGGTTCCACACCGGCGACCTGGCTGTGTGGCACGAAGATGGCTACATGGAAATCAAAGATCGCCTGAAGGACATCATTATTTCTGGCGGCGAGAACATTTCCACCATTGAAGTTGAGGGTGCGCTTTATCGACACCCCGCCATTCTGGAGGCTGCCGTGGTGGCGCGCCCGGATGAAAAGTGGGGCGAGACGCCCTGTGCGTTTGTCACCCTAAAACCGGAAGCAGGAGACGTGAGCGAAGAGGAGATTATAAGCTTCTGTCGCGAACACCTGGCCCGTTTCAAGGTTCCGAAAACCATCGTGTTCTCCGAGCTGCCCAAGACATCGACGGGCAAGATTCAGAAGTTTGTACTCAGAGATCAGGCCAAAGCTCTGGAGTAATGTGCTGACAGAATGTCATTTCGTGACAAACTGTCCGGTTATGACGTCCAACCCTTCCTTTGCTCAGGCGTTCAGGTTTAAATTGGATGAAGTGATGAATTTTCATCCAATTTTCACGACTGGTTGCACTATAACAAAATCAGGAGGCAGTCATGACCGTCAGTTCCACTCCCGAGGGGGTGTCCGTTAAGCCACGGCACTTGCACTTTGATGTCAGCGAAGAGCTGAAAACGCTCTGGCACGGAGATAATGCTTTCCGGACGGCGTTCTTTAATGCGCTATCGCTTCAGTTTCCGGATGGCGAACAGCAATTTATTAACGCGGTGCGGCTATACCAAGGCAAGGTTGATGACCCGAAACTGAAAGCCGAGATTCGTGGTTTTATCGGGCAGGAAGCGCTGCACAGCCGCGAACACAAAGCCTACAATGAGGCACTTAAAGCTCGGGGTTATGACATTGAAGGGTTGGATCGCCGTTTCCGTAAGCATATGGAGTGGGTTGGAAAGCTATCACCCAGCCGACAACTAGCAGGTACATGCGGCGCAGAGCATTACACGGCGGTACTGGCCAATGCTATTCTAAGCCACCCCGAGTGGCTGGAAGGCGCAACGCCGGTTATGGCTAAGCTCTGGCGCTGGCATGCCATAGAAGAAACCGAACATAAATCTGTGGCGTTTGATGTGTACCGGGAGTGCGTCGGTAACGAGCGCCTGCGGCGCATTATTTTCCTGTTTGTGACTTGGAACTTCTTCAAATACACCTTTCTCAACACCTGCAGTCTGTTGAAGGCCGACGGCAAGCTCTGGAACCTTCGCACCTGGATGGGCGGGTTCAGTTTTCTGTGGGGCAAGCCTGGCATTTTACGAAAGTGCCTGCCTGAGTTTCTTGCGTATTTTCGCAAGGGTTTCCATCCTTGGCAGCAGGATAACAGGGCATTGTTGGAGAAAAATCTCCTGGAACTGGACAGGGGAGGCCCGTCATGCGAGTTGGTCTGATCGTTGATTCGGCGTGTGATCTACCCCACGAATTCAGTCGCAAGCACGACTTGTTCATTCTCCCCGTTACGGCGGTTATTGATGGAGAAACCTACATTGATGAACACGACCCTGTAAGAACCCAGGAGTTTTATCAAAAAGGGCTTCTGGAGAAAGGGCGTCACGCAGAAACCCACGCCTTCACTACGGATCAGATTTACGATCTGTTCATGGAGAAGATTGTTCCCCAGTTTGATGTGGCCATCTGTGAAACGGTCACCCGAAGCCGTAGCTTGATTTACCAGAATGCTACGGAAGCCATGAACAGCGTGATGGCCAATCATGAACAAGTGCGCTCTGCTTCGGGCCGTGAAGGCAAGTTTTCCATGCGCGTGATTGATAGCAAGCAGATCTTCGCAGGGCAGGGTTTGCTAGCAGCCCACACGCTCCGGCTGATCGATCAAAAGCTTTCTAAAAATGCGCTGCGAAATGAGGTGGAGCGGTTCTCAGATAAAATATACACCTGCATCATTCCCCGGGATCTTCACTATATTCGCGAACGCGCTAGGCGTCGCGGTGATAAAAGTGTGTCGGCAGTGGCGGCATTTTTGGGCAAAGCTTTGAACATCACGCCGGTGATATTCGGGCAGGGTGTGCAAGGCCAGCCTGTTGCCAAGACCCGCAATTTTGGTATGGCGGTGGAAAAGGTGATGAATTATGCCACTGCCCGCGTTGAGGCTGGGCTGCTGACTCCCTATGTGAGTTTGTCCTGCGGCCTGAGCTGGGCAGAGATCGAAGATTTACCCGGCATAAATCAGCTTAGAAATGCCTGCGAATGCAATGGCGTTGAGCTCCTGCTATCGCAGATGGGTATTACCAGCAGCATCTATGTTGGCCCAGGTAGTTTATGCCTGGCGCTTGCGGCAGAACCTCACGGCTTTAACGATTACCAGTAATTTTCTACATACGCGGCTACCAAAACCATGACCAGTAAAAAGATCGATCCAGCCAGTCAGTTGCTTGAACTGCACGTAAAGCATGAAATGGCCTCGCTGAAAGGCGCAAAACTACACAAGTTTTTGAAACAAGAAGTGGGTGAGCTTCTTGATCATGCCAGTAGCGTTACGTTGAACCGTGTAGCCTCACAAAGCCAAGTGATGGAGACCATTCAGCGTGTTGTTGTAAACATGGAACTGGATGCGGGCATTCCGGAGCTGGCGGGCGAAATGGCAACCCAGGTGTTGAACTCGCCGGTTCAGGCACAGACAACGCTGGGCGAAATCATCACCCGGGAGCAGGCCACCGGCTTTGTGGAGGAAATACTTCAGCTGAGGCATCAGCGCGAGCGGGTGATCAGCGAAATCATGGCACACCCGGTCTACCAGGAACTGATCTCGAACGTGGTCTATCAGGGTGTGGTCAATTACCTCTACGAAGACAACCTGATTACCAAATCGGTACCCGGCGTTGGCTCCATGATGAAATTTGGCAAGCGAATGGCCAACAAGGCTGTTCCTGGGCTGGATGAAACCTTTGAACGCCGGTTCAAGGCCTGGCTTTCAGATAGTTTGCCAGGAATTATCGGCCGCAGTGAGCAGTTCCTACAGCGGGCGCTTTCTGATGACGAAGTTCGGGATACGGTGATGGCGGCCTGGGTAGCCGTCGAAGATAAAACGATTGCGCAGTTGCACGAAGGGCTGGGCGATGTTGAGCTGCAGGAGTTTGTGGTGCTGGGCTATGAGTTCTGGCTGCAGTTCCGGAAAACTGCCTACTTTGAGGGTTGTACCCGGGCCGTGGTTGCGCACCTGTTCGTAAAATATGGCGATCGGCCGCTCACCGACCTACTCGGCGACGTTGGGGTTACCCGTGAGGTAATCATGGCAGAGGTAGACGCCTGGGCCATTCCGGTTATAGACGTGCTTCGGGAAGAGGGCTATGTTGAGGCACTTGTGCGCCGGCGGCTTTCAGCCTTTTACAAATCCGCGGCGGCACGCAAACTCCTGCAGCCGGAATCATAACGTTTACTGCCTGCTATTGATCAGGCATTCAGAGCAGAGCGAGCGCATAAAAAAAGGGAAGCCGGAGTAGGCTTCCCTTTTTTTGTTAAGGCTTAAGCTATAGCTCTAAGCCTTGCTGGAATTATCTTTCCAAGTATTTAAGCTTGTTGGGCTTGCCATCCCATTCTGCGGCATCTGGCAGCGCGTCTTTTTTCTCGGTAATGTTGGGCCATTTCCCCGCCAGATCGGCGTTGATTTCTACGTACTGCTCCTGATCGGCTGGCAGTTCGTCTTCCGAGAAAATAGCTTCAACCGGGCATTCCGGCTCGCACAATGCACAGTCGATACACTCGTCGGGGTCGATTACCAAAAAGTTCGGCCCTTCGTAGAAGCAGTCTACCGGGCACACTTCCACACAGTCTGTGTGTTTGCACTTGATGCAGTTATCAGTAACGATAAACGCCATAATCAGATCCCTGGTCCAGTGGTCAATCTCATCCGGAGCTTGTGGTCTGGCTCCATGGTTATATTTTAATGGGCGATATTGTAGGGAGCCACCCGCACAGCCGCAAGCGTTTGGCTGCTATAACCTTATTACCCAGAGCAACTTCCTGTCAGTTTTTCAATAATCCCTTCAATTCATACAGCCGATTCATAGCGTCTCTGGGTGATAACCCGTCTAGGTCGAGATCCTGCAGGGCGTCTTCCACGGCGCTGGGCTCTGCACTGGAAAACATATCACCTTGGTAGACGGTTTGGCTGGGCGTTGCCGGCTGCTTTTGCCCCGCCTCAGCCACCGACGCGTGCCTGATGGAAGTGGACACGGCGCTGCCTTCCAGCAGTCTTAGCTGTGTTTTGGCGTTATGTATAACATTCTGCGGCACGCCGGCCAGCTTTGCCACCTGCAGGCCGTAGCTCTGGCTGGCTGGGCCTTCGTGCACGTTATGCAAAAACACAATGCTGTCGTCGTGCTCAGTGGCTGTCAGGTGCACGTTTACTGCGAGCTCAAGATCGTCCGCCAATTGTGTGAGCTCAAAGTAGTGTGTAGCAAACAGGGTATAGCAGCGAATTTCTTTTGCCAGATGCTCTGCCGTAGCCCAGGCCAAAGACAAGCCATCAAACGTACTGGTTCCGCGGCCTACTTCGTCCATCAGCACCAGGCTGAACTCGGTGGCGTTGTGCAGAATGTTGGCAGTCTCTGTCATTTCCACCATAAAGGTAGAGCGCCCGCCGGCAATGTCATCTGATGAGCCCATGCGAGTGAAAATGCGATCCACCGGCCCCAGTACGGCACGGTTTGCGGGCACAAAACTCCCCGTGTAGGCCAATAGGGCGATCAGCGCTGCCTGGCGCATATAGGTGGATTTACCGCCCATGTTAGGGCCAGTAATAACCAGCATTCGCCGCTTTGCGTCCATCAGCAGGTTGTTGGGTACGAAAGGCTCATCAAGAAGTTGCTCCACCACCGGATGGCGGCCACCCTCAATATCAAATCCCGGCGAATCGCGGAATTCGGGAGCGGCAAAGCGCAAGGTGGTGGCACGCTCAGCAAAGTTGCTGATCACATCCAGCTCTGCCAGTGCCTGGGCCGCGTCTTGCAGCGGCGCGAGCTGCTCTGCCACCGCCTCCAACACTTCATCGTAAAGGGCTTTCTCTCTGGCCAAGGCACGGCTTTTAGCGCTTAGGGCTTTGTCTTCGAATACTTTCAGCTCCGGTGTGATAAACCGCTCCGCGTTTTTCAGCGTTTGGCGGCGAATATAATCAACCGGCGCTTGAGCCGACTGGGCCCGGCTGATTTCAATGTAGTAGCCGTGCACCCGGTTGTAGCCAACTTTCAAGGTGCTGATGCCTGTGCGTTCACGTTCCCGGGTTTCAACATCCAGAAGGTATTGGCCGGCGTTTTCACTAATATTGCGCAGCTCGTCCAGTTCTTCGTCGAAACCCTCGCGAATTACACCGCCCTCCCGGATCACAACCGGGGGATTATCGATAATGGCGCGCTCCAGCATGTCTGCCAGCTCGGGATACTCGCCAATCACGTTGGCCAATTCGACGATGTGGTGGGAGTTGACCGGCTTTAGTGTTTTCTGAAGTTCGGGCAGAGCTAAGAACGCATCTCGCAGACGGGCGAGATCTCTGGGGCGCGCCGAACGAAGGGCCACACGGGCCAGAACACGTTCAATATCGCCGACTGTTTTAAGCAGGCTGTGTACCGGTTCGTAATGGAAGCCCTCAAGCAGCGCAGATACCGCTTGCTGGCGCCGCTGCACCACGTCCACATCCCGCAGCGGTCGGTTCAGCCAGCGCCGTAGCTCCCGGCCGCCCATGGACGTTGCGGTTTTATCCATCACCCAGGCTAGGGTGTGCTGGTGGCCGCCCATGAGGTTGACGTCAATTTCCAGATTGCGGCGGCTGGTGGCGTCCAGAATGACCGCTTCGTCGCGGCGCTCCTGGGTCAGCTTTCGTATGTGGGGCAGGGCGGTGCGCTGGGTTTCTTTTGCATACTGTAAAAGGCAGCCGGCTGCACAAATGGCAAGGCCGAGGTCGTCGCAGCCAAAACCAATGAGGTCGCGAACCTGTAATTGCTGAGTAATGACCCGGCGCGCCGTGTCGTATTCAAACAACCAGGGCCCCTGACGACGAACGCCGGTAAGGCCAGCAAGCACATCCTGAAACGGGAAGTCCTCACTGACCAGTATCTCCGCAGGGCGCAAGCGCTGCAGTTCCCCCTGCAGGGCTTCCAGGCTGTCCAGCTCTGAAACTACAAACCGACCGCTGGAGATATCCAGTGATGCAAAGCCGAACTGCTCGCGATGATGGAATATGGCGGCCAACAGGTTGTCGCGGCGGTCTTCCAGGTAGGCGTCATCACTCAAAGTGCCGGGTGTAACGATTCTGACTACCTGACGATCAACCGGCCCCTTGCTGGTTGCCGGGTCACCGATCTGTTCACAGATCGCGATGGATTGACCTGCTCTGACCAGCCGTGCAATGTACCCTTCGGATGCATGAAACGGGATGCCTGCCATGGGAATGGGGTTACCGCCGGACTGGCCCCGGGCTGTGAGGGTAATATCCATCAGCTCTGAGGCTTTTTTTGCGTCTTCATAGAACAGCTCATAAAAGTCCCCCATGCGGTAGAACACCAGCTCATCCGGGTGCTGACCCTTGATCTTGAGGTACTGTTGCATCATTGGGGTGTGCAGGGGTTTGTTGTTCTGAGCTACTGACATGGACGAGTCCGAATAATCTTGCTTTGGGTGAAGCCACGGATTGTAAGAAAATAACGCCCGTGATGGAACGAAGGAGAACATTATGCCTGCCAGTGACCACGAACTCGAACATGCAGGAAGCCAGTTGGCTGAACAGCTATTGGCAGCGGGCCACACTCTAGCAACCGCAGAAAGCTGCACCGGTGGCTGGGTTGCTAAGGTATTGACAGACAAGGCGGGCTCTTCCGCCTATGTGGTGGGTGGTTTGGTTACGTATAGCAATGATGCCAAGCAAGCACTACTTGGGGTTACCGATGCCTCCCTAGCTAACCATGGCGCCGTAAGTGAGCCGGTTGTGCGCGAGATGGTCGCTGGGGCATTGGCCACAACCGGCGCGAATTTGGCGGTAGCTGTTAGCGGTGTGGCTGGGCCAGGTGGCGGCAGTGAACTGAAGCCTGTAGGCACGGTTTGGTTCGCTTGGGGCAGTAGCGTTGCGGCCACTGAAGCAGTGGTTCAGTATTTTAGTGGCGACCGTGATCAGGTGCGGCGCCAAGCGGTTCTCTTTGCCCTGCAAGGCGTTAGCGGGTTTTTGGGAAAAGCCTGAGTGTTTTCACAATAACAGGGGTTGGCCTCCTTCCCGGGGTGTGTTTTAATACTGTTCAAATATACAGGGAATTCTGCTGAAACCGCTGTGCAGGTTCCAATTCATTATCTCTCCGCCGGCTTGTATTATCTCGCGGGTGGCCAAGGCAACAGAGGGTTTGCACTGATGGAAGACAACCGCAAAAAAGCATTGAGCGCAGCGCTGAGCCAGATCGAGCGCCAGTTCGGCAAAGGCGCAGTCATGAAAATGGGCGACCAGCCTCGCGAAGCCATGCCTGCGGTCTCCACCGGCTCTCTCGGGTTGGACGTTGCTCTGGGCATAGGCGGCCTGCCTTACGGACGGATTGTTGAAGTGTACGGGCCTGAAAGCTCCGGTAAAACAACACTGACCCTCCAGGTTATCGGGGAAGCACAGAAAGCGGGCAAAACCTGTGCTTTCATTGATGCCGAACACGCCTTGGATCCTATCTACGCAGAAAAAATCGGTATTAACGTAGACGAACTCCTGGTTTCCCAGCCGGATACCGGGGAACAGGCTCTGGAGATTGTCGACATGCTCGTGCGCTCCAACGCGGTAGACGTCATCGTTGTTGACTCCGTTGCCGCCCTTACACCGAAAGCTGAAATTGAAGGCGAAATGGGTGACAGCCACGTTGGTCTACAGGCCCGCCTGATGTCCCAGGCTCTGCGTAAGCTCACGGGCAACGTGAAGAACTCCAACTGCCTGCTGGTCTTTATCAACCAGATCCGTATGAAGATCGGCGTGATGTTTGGCTCGCCCGAAACCACCACCGGTGGTAACGCCCTGAAGTTTTATGCTTCCGTACGCCTTGATATTCGGCGCATCGGCGCTGTAAAAGAGGGCGATGAAGTAGTGGGTAATGAAACCCGCGTTAAGGTCGTGAAGAACAAGGTAGCTCCGCCTTTCCGGCAGGCCGAGTTCCAGATTCTTTACGGCAAGGGCATTTATCAATTGGCTGAAGTGCTCGATATGGGCGTTAAAGAAGGCTTTGTGGATAAAGCAGGCGCTTGGTATGCCTACAACGGCGATAAAATTGGCCAGGGCAAAGCCAATTCATGCAAGTTTTTGGAAGAAAATATGGACATTGCCAAGGAAATTGAAGCCAAGGTACGTGACAGGCTGATGCCGAAGCCGGTTTCCAAGAAAGACGCGGCGGCGGCCGCGGAAGAAGCGAGTAGCGAGCTGCTCTAAAATATCGTGGGGGGGTGCGTTATGGATCGTAAAAAGAAATTGCTTATAGTTTCTCATGCGCCTTCTCCGAATACCCTCACCCTGCGCGAAGCGGTCGCGCAGGGTGCAGGCCATGAAGATATTGAAAACGTAGAAGTAACCGTGCTGGCGCCACTCGATGCCGGTCCAGATGACGTTCTCGCCTGCGATGCCATTATCCTCGGCACTACTGAAAACCTAGGTTATATGAGCGGCGCTCTCAAGGATTTCTTTGACCGCAGCTACTACCCCTGCCTGGAGAAAACGGAAGGACTGCCATTTGCCTTCTACATTCGAGCCGGGCTTGATGGCACGGGCACCCGAAGGGCGATTGAGTCGATTACTACGGGGTTACGCTGGCGTTTGGCCCAAGAGCCACTTATCTGCAAAGGTGATTTTCAATCGGAATTTATCGTCCAATGTGAGGAGCTTGGTCTCTCAATGGCTGCCAGCTTGGATGCTGGAATAATCTGAGTTGTACCTCGGTCACCTCTCATCTTCGCCCCAATAGTGTAGTGGTCAAATTTAGTTGACCACTACACACCGCGTAGCGAACGCGGTGGGCGTGAAATTCCTTAATTAAAACTTCAGTTGGCGTAATCGCGCGCGAAAGCAGCCAGTGACGTCGTCAAGTCATTTTCGGCAATCGCCGCGCCAATGCTGCGGAACTTCCAACTGTTGTCGTTTCGATACACGCTACCCATGATCATGCTCACTTTTCCCGAAAACGTTGGGTCGTTGGCCACATCAAACGTCGCAAATACGCTGCCGGTGCCGGCTTTGCCGTTGTGGATGCGAATACCGGCAAAGGGGATTACGCCGAAGTTTTGCTGGGAAAAAGAATTCAACACCAATGCCAGCGTGGTTACGTTACCAGGCACCTTATTCAAGTTAATTTGAATAACTTCATTGTCCTCGCCATCATCGCCACCGGTGTCGCCCACGCGGTCATCACCGCTATGCTGGATCGATCCACACTTAGATTTTAGCTGACGAAACCACACTGTATCGACCAAACTGCCGTTGGCATCAAACATGCCAACCGAGGCGTCCAGGTCGACAGCGACATGTTTTTTGCCGCCGAAAAAGCCTTTCTTTTCGATCGCGCCCCAGTTAACACCGATTTCGATGTAATCCAGGGTGCCGCCACCTTCCTTCTCAAGACTGATGCGCTGACCTTTTGCGAGATCAATAGACATACAAGTTACTCCATTTGAGCGTTAATGCCGACCAAAAAAGTTCTTCGGCGTTGTGGGTACATTTTTAAACGGTAAAGGATGTTGAATTAGTGAGCTTAATATTGCAATTCCCCGGCGTCGGATGGTTAAGGGATGGCTTGTAATGAGGCAATGCGTTTAGCCCAAGGGGTATGGCAAGTCGCCTCCAACATCTGGCCATTGTCTTTAAGCACGGCGTCACTCGTGTTGAGCAGAGCATGGGCCTGTTGCTGTTGGCGGGCTATTGCTTGCGCAAAGTGCTCTTCAACCAACGCCAGCTGCGCCGGATGGATGCAGGTCTTGGCGTAAAATCCCCAACGAATGTCCTGTGCCACCTCCCGAGACAGCGTGTCGGGCTCACTGATCAAGTCGCACACAGGGGCCGCTAACTCGAATCCCGCTGGGCGAAAAATAGTGATCAGCCGCTCTATGGTAGAGCGTAAGGGCGTGTCATAGATCGTTTGCCCTGGTTGGCGCTTAAGGCCTATGGCACCTAAAAGATCGTTAGCGCCAATACGTAGCGCGATAACCGGGTTACATAAGGCTTCCACCGCTTTAAGGGTGGCGATAGCGGTATCTTCACGAAACAATGACGGGGTTTCTAGGGTTGGCATGATGGCCAATGATGGATGGCCATCAAGCGCTTCACGCCACGCGGGCATCGCGGTGTCGTCGAATTTTGGAATGACAACTCCATCAATGCGCGACACGGCGTCAGTCGATTCAAGTAACTGACGCAGCACAAAGGGATTGCGAGGCCTTACAAAGCGTAGAAACGGCACCTCTTTCGGCGCGGCCTTTAAGGCTTTTATCAGTCGATGCACGGCCCAGGCGACGGCATCGGGTGCCACTGAATCTTCCGTGCACAGGATGATTGATCGAGCGTCATAACAGCCTAGGGCCAGAATCTGCTCCAGAGATTTGTGCGTGGCGGGCACATACAGCGATGCCCCCAGATCGCCATAACGCGGATTGGCCATTAGTGAGCCTCCGTGCGCGCAAGAGTTTTGATTAATGAACACGCATGGAAGGGCATGTGGGGGCATACGTCTACAGGCACGCTTTTTTCCTCAGCCAGCAGCATTAAGTGTTCAACATCGGGGTGACTAGCATCGCGCACTATCAAGAGGGCGGGGACGCGTCGCAGCATGACCCGAGTGGCCTCGGCGATGCCAGGCTTGATGTGATTGATATCGTTGATGCCATAATCGCGCTGTATCTGGCCGAGCATTTCTTGCATCAGGAACCGCTGGCGTGTGAGCTCTCCTTCTGAGGGCAGCGTGGTGCCTTCCGTGTGCTGGCCTAAGTGTTGGGCAACTCGCTCAATAAACGCCCGAGTTTGATCGTACTTTGCCAGATCGCTATAGATGACACAGCCATGAAAGGCGCCAGTAGGTACTTGATGGTTCAGTACCGAGCGCGACACGAGACCTGACACCGTTGCGTTAAGTATTCCTGAAGGTATTGCATAATCCTCGCAGGTAGCAGCGTAATCGGCCGTCCCGCCAATATCAGAAATGACCGCCAGGCGGGGCTGAATAGTGCTCTTGCCCTTAGCGCGGCGGGTATTGTTGTAACGCGTCATGTCTGAGCGCAATTCTCGGGTAATGACGCCCTTTGCCGTCCAGGCATCGACAAAGACAGTGCGTTTAGCATCAACCCCTACCTGGTCTAGTAGGTAATCTAATGCTGTGGTGTCGATTCCGCGATCACGAATAATGGACACGCTGAAGTGATGGCACGGCTGGTCTTCATAATCCACCAAAGCGCGCCGCAGTAACGCGCCAGCAGGCGTGCCAGCACGCACCAAGCTGACCAGGGTAATGGGTGAGGCGCTATAACCTAGATCGCTCACCAGCTGTTGAGCGAGCTGACGTACTTCTCGAGCGAGCCTCGGTGCGTAGCGATCGCAGAGTGTCTCGAACAACGCCAGATAGCGCGGGCTTGGCGCGGCCTCACGATGGATCATTTCGCTGTAATGTGCTTGGCCTGTTTGTATTCTGCGTTCCTTCTCCTCAATAGAGAGATACTCCGCCTCGATCGGGGTGAGAAGGAATTGGCAATCCTCTGGCTGGTAAGAGCCGTGCAGGGGTGTGAGCGGGGCCAAAGCGGTCATTGGTTGAGATCCTTCAAAGAGTTCCAGAGTTGGCTGCGAGTCGGTATGACGGCCATGTCGCTTATGGTCATGAAACGAAGATCAGATAAGCTGTCCCCAAGCGCGATTAACGTGTCCTCGGGCTGGCGCTGGATCACCTCTTCAAGCAAAAAACGGCATGCTTCGGCTTTGCAGGTATAGGGTGGGCGCAAAGCGGCATTTCGGGTGTTGGCATGCAGCGTCAGCCCATGAGCATGCGCAATGCGCGACAGCAGCCCGTGTACCTCCACCGGTAGTGTCTCAGCTGCTTTAATCGATAAATATACCGGCACTGATAGGTCTTCTAGCTGTCGCAGCGTGAACTGCAGGTGCGGATATTCACGCGGCAATGCCTCGCAGAGATCAGCACAAGCTCGACTAATCGCTAAGCGAGCTCCCTTCAGCTGTGGCGCCAACCGCGACTGCCATACGGGCAGTACTTTTCCTTCGTAGGTAACCAGTGCGCCATGACTCACCACGGCATAGCCACCAGGAAAGGGCAGAGACACACGGTCTAGCGCATAACTGGTTCTTCCGGTCACCGGAATAATGAGATCAGCCGCGCCACTGAATAAGTCCCATAGGGTGCGTTGCTGATGCGTTTGAAAGGAGAGTGGTGCACCATGTCCATCCACCGCAGCCAGCTTTACGCGGGCCGCGTCATCAGGCAATGACCGTTCGCTTGCGAACAAGGTATCGTCAAGATCCGTTAGAACGATCAGTCGGCCGCGACTCAAGCCAATTGCTCCTGCGTTTCATCCGAATGCTGACGGTGTGATGCTTCAAGCGTGTGGCTTAGGTGAGGCAAGCCAATGCCATCAAAGGCCAGGGGTACACGTTCCAGCGGCGGATTATAGACGAAGTGGGTTTTACTGCTGTCGCCCGGAGCTGGGTGTTCAAGTCTATTCACCACCTCATCACCGAGTGCGATGGGTGAGCGGGTCGAACTCTGAAATAACATATCCATCCCGGCAGTTTCCAGCGCAAGCGCAATCCGGAAGGGGGTGTCCAGAAACTCTCCCATGCCATAAACAACATGTGGCTTGTTGATGTTGAAAGGGCGTGAGATTAGTTCGTCAGGCAGTAAAGCCTCGCAAATACCAAATATTTTGCCATAAAGGCCATGTCGTTCCAGCGGGAGAGGAGCAGGCTCTTGATGGCGTTGTGCTATTAGCGCATCGCAGAAATCAACATCAACATTATCCGGCAAGACGGCCTGATAGTCCTGGGCGGCGGTGAAGATAAAGGTTCCAGCCATCAGTTGAACGAATTCAACCTCGATGTGATGAGGCAACAAGGCCAATAACTGCGATCGTGCTTCATCATCCAGCCAGCTCACTAACGATACTATGTGCAACCGCCTAATACGGGAAAGCTCAGGTTGCGCCACTAAGGCATGAGCCAGTTGCGCCAGGGTGCGCCCCGTTGATATCTCATCATCGACCAGCACAAGGTCTTCGGTGGTTTGGACGGCCAGACACGCATCGCCCTCAAGGCGGGCCATGTGCATCGTATCGGCGTGTGAGTGTGCCTCTTGGATACGAAGCCAGGGCTCAGGTACCAAGAAGCGAGTCGTGTGCTGAAACACACTGTATTCGTGAAGTCTGCCTAGGTGGCGTGCGACTCCGGCGCCTAAGCCCACAGCCGTTTCGGCCATGCCGACGACATAAGCGGAGTCGCCACGTAGGTTGATAGCCACGGCCAATTCGGCGTGAATACTGTCCATCTTTGAGGGGCGAACCGGGATGTGTTTGCCCAGCACGCGGGAGACAAACAGGTAGCCGCGGCGAGGGTTCAGCCGTGACGCAAAGGCAATCAATTCGTCGAGGCGGTGGCCGTTTTCGGTCAACGTAATTGTTAAGCGACCAGCCTGGATGTCTTTAATCAATCTTTGCGTACTCATAGCCGAAATTCCATAAAGTTTGAAAGCTCCGGAAAACGTATTAGCCACTGCTAACGTGATTTTCAGAACTATCAAAGCCGAACACCGTATACCGGTGCTATCTACCGTTAAGGGATGGAAGGCGGATAGATAGGGAGTGGAAACCGCAGACTCCACTCATACGCCGATTACGAGGCACTTAGACCATACTTAGAGGCGAGATCGCCCAAGCCACCGCTAAAGCCTTGACCGATGGCACGGAACTTCCATTCGCCGTTGTTCCGGTAGAGCTCACAAAAAATCATGGCGTCTTCTACCGAGTAATCTTCTGAGAGGTCGTAACGTACGACTTCTTGATTGTTATCTTCGTTGATGACGCGAGCAAAAGCGTTATCAACTTGACCAAAGTTTTGGCCACGAGCGGCGGAATCGTGAATGGTTACCGTGACGGCAATTTTGTCGACGTCAGTAGGTACCTTGGAAAGATCTACTTTGATGACTTCATCATCGCCATCGCCTTCACCGGTCAGGTTGTCGCCAGTATGCTCAACAGAGCCTTCGGTAGACTTCAGGTTATTGTAGAAAATGAAGTCTTTGTCGCTGCGGCACTTGCCCTCGCTATTGACCAAGAAGACGCTTGCATCTAGATCAAAGTCCTTACCGGTCGTAACACGGGGATCCCAACCCAAACCGATACGGATTTGCTTGATACCCGGTGATTCTTTGCTCAGCGAAATGTTGCCGCCTTTAGAAAGCGAAATAGACATGTTTTCAACCTCATCGTCAGTTTATGGGTAACGTTAATTGGCCAAGCCATCGCCTGGCCAGAGAAAGACCTTAGTTCAGGCCGTAACTAGTCAAAAATGAGGCTAAGCCACCGGCAAAGCCGTCGCCTTTCGCCGCAAAGCGCCATTCGCCATCTTTCTTGTAAATTTCACCAAAGATCACCGCGGTTTCGGTGGAGTAATCTTCAGAGAGGTCATAGCGAGCGACCGGATCGCTGCTGCCATCTTTCAACACGCGTACAAATGCGTTGTTAACCATGCCGAAGTTCTGGCCTCGGTCGTCAGCTTCATGAATGGTGACGACCAAAACAATTTTTGCGACATCAGCATTTAGTTTTTCGAGATCGACAGTGATTGTTTCGTCGTCGCCTTCGCCTTCGCCAGTGCGGTTGTCGCCTGATGACACGACACCACCGCACGGAGAGGAAAGCTGGCTATAGAACACCAGGGAAGCGGCTTCTCCTACGGGCTTGTCATTGGTATCCAGCAACAGCGCAGAGGCGTCAAGGTCAAAGTTCGCTCCATCGGTAATACGGGTATCCCAACCCATGCCCAGCGTGAATTTAGTGGCACCGGGGGCCTCTTTGGATAGATTGATACGGCTGCCTTTACTCAGATCGATCATGCAACTCTCCTTAATACGTCATACTGTTTAGTACCTGGTAATAGGCACTGGCAAATACCCGTCAGGCACTTGCCAGTGCCTCCCTTGGGGGAGGCACTGGTCGACTCATGAACATTTTGCTACCGCTCAATAGCACGATAGCGGAAATAGCATTTCAATCCAATGGGATAGGCCAAACTCGGCCGTTCCTGCCACCACGGAGATACCGCGGAAGATTAAGGCGGCAGCGATCCCGTTATTAAAAATACGAGGCTCATTGCGCTGGTGGTCATCGCCGCGTTCAGGAAGTTGTTGTTTTGAGCTTCATTGCATCGATCTTAAGGTGACAAGAATGATTCATGGGCTTTTGCAACAATTGAGTTGAGCATAATTTCCTCGGATGATAGCGTGTGACTCACGACGCAAAGCTCAGATTACCTTAATAAATATTGAATGCAATAAGGTTAAAGGGTTTTTATTTGCGCCAGTAAAAGCCCGACTTATCCCGTCTGCAGTTATGATGAAATCTCATAACTTAGGGCATATAAAGTTGGTTAAGGTGCGTACTTTCCGTCTCAAATAGGCGTACTGCTTGCACGCTTTTGGAACACTGGTGGAAAAGTAATGACAACATTTTAATGAGTTTCGAAAAATCCAAAGTTAACCTAATAGTATTTAATTAGACGTTTTTTCCTACTTAAGGATACGTAATACATGGGTACCAAGCTGATTGCAGGGCAGAATGCCAAGCTAAGTGATTCACAGCTCACTTTTCGGCTCATCGTCGGTAATAGCCAAGGTGCTAGTCTCGATGCGTCGGCCATTCTTCTGGCCACAACGGGGAAGGTGTCGGCCGATGATGATTTTATTTTCTTCAATCAACCGCAGCATTCATCCGGCGCAGTAATCCAGAAGGATGGGTCAACCTTTGCGATCGATCTGAGCAAGGTGCCTGGCCATCTTGAGCGGATTGCGTTTGTACTTACCGTTGTGCCAGGTTTATCTGCACTGACGAGCGGCTACCGCTTTGAACTATCGGGCAACAGTGACCATTTTGACTTCAGTGGTCAGGGCGCCGGCCGCCCGGAGAAATCGCTCATCGTTTGCGAGCTGTATCGTCGCAACAGTGACTGGAAAGTCAAAGTCGTTGATCAAGGTTTTGCTGGGGGCATGGCGCCGCTGGCCGAGCATTTTGGCGTTGAGGTTGATAGTGATTCCAAACAAGAGCCATCGCCGACACCTACCCCTGCGCCAGCATCTTCAAAGCCGCAAGATAAACCGTCGATCAATCTCAGTAAGGTTACCCTTGAAAAAAAGGGTGACACGATCTCGCTTGAAAAGAAGTCGGGCACCTTCGGAAAAATCCACGTCAACCTGAATTGGGATCAACCGACAGGCGCCAGCAAAAAAGGCCTGTTTAGCTCATTTCTTGGCGGTAACCAAAGCGGCATCGACCTTGATTTAGGCTGTATGGTTGAGCTAAAGGATGGCTCCAAGGGGATCGTCCAAGCCTTGGGTAAAAACTTTGGTAGCCTGGACAGAGCGCCTTATATCTTTCTCGATGGTGATGACAGGACAGGCTCTGTGAATCAAGGCGAGAACCTGTACATCAATGGCAGGCACTGGAGCGACATCAAACGCGTCATGATCTTTGCCTTCATATATGAAGGGGTCGCCAACTGGGCGCAGACCAATGGTCGCGTATCGATTAACGCACCTGATCAGCCTGAAGTCGAAATCCGTATGGATGCTTCCGGTAAAGACCAAAAGTTCTGTGTGATCGCGATGCTAGAAAATCGAAACGGCGCCTTGAGTATTTCCAAAGAGGTGAACTACTTCGGAAGTCATAAGCCAGCGGACGATCACTATGATTTCGGTTTTCAGTGGAAGGCCGGCAGTAAATAACGACGCATAGCCCAATGAAATCAGCGTCATTAATCTGAGCAAAGACTGAGCTAGGAGCTACCATGGATCGTCGTTTACCCATTTATCTACTCATCGACTCGTCGGGCTCAATGCGAGGCGAGCCCATTCAATCTGTCAACGTTGGTTTGTCCGCCATGCTATCGGCGTTGCGCCAAGACCCCTATGCGCTTGAAACCGTTTATCTATCGATCATCACGTTTGATCATGAAGTCAAAGAGCTGCTTCCCTTGCAGGCCTTGGAAAGTGCTCAGGTGAATGACATTGAGTTGCCGCGCTCGGGGGCGACCCACATGGGCGAAGGCCTCAATAAGGTTTGCGACTGTGTTGAGCGGGATATTCTAACGTCCACGTCTGACCAGAAGGGCGATTTCCGACCCATGCTGTTTGTCATGACCGACGGCGCGCCGTCGGATCTGATGGATTTTGAGGCGGCGGTACAGCGCATCAAAGGGATGAAGTTTTCCGAGATTATCGCGTGCGCAGCTGGTCCTAAAGCGAAGCAAGAGCATCTTAAAAAGTTTGCAACCAAAACCGTGAGTCTAGAAACCATGGACAGCGCAGGCTTTGCGACCTACTTCCAATGGGTGTCAGCGTCCATTGCGGCCAACGCCAGTGGCCAACAAAACGGTGCAGAAGACGATATCACTCTGCCACCTCCGCCCGATGAAGTGCAGGTGGTCCTGTAGCCGAGGTTTCAATGAGACGCTTACCCATTTTCTTTGTACTCGATGTGTCAGAATCCATGGCGGGTGAGCCCCACGCGCAACTGCAACGTGCAATGGAGTCTATAGTTGAGCAGTTACGCCAAGACCCTAACGCACTTGAGAGCGTTCATATTTCGGTGATCGCCTTCGCGGGCAAGGCGGGAACCGTGGTGCCTATGGTCGACCTCATGAGCTTTTATCCCCCGCGTTTGCCGCTTGGCGGCGGAACCGCACTGGGCGAAGCCCTGGACGAGCTGATGACTCGCATCGAGGTGGACGTTAAAAAAACCACACCGAATCAGCGAGGAGACTGGGAGCCCGTTATCTACTTGTTGACCGATGGTCGCCCAACGGATCGCACCGAGGCCGCGATCAAGCGTTGGCGCCAGCACTATGCCAGTCGCGCGCACTTAATTGCAGTCACCCTGGGGGGCGCTGCAGACACTCAGGTGCTAAAGCAGCTCACTGATGACGTGGTGTCACTGGATAACGGTACAGGGGAAGATTTGAGTCGCTTTGCCCGCTGGGTATCGGCGTCGGTCGCGGCCCAGAGCCAAGCGCTGGACGCCGGTAAAACCGCACCCGGCATTTCACTTTCTAAGGCCGGCGACGTTGGCATTAGCCTAGTCAAGAAAGGTGACCCAGCACCGGTGGATGATCAGGTGGTTGTCTTTACCGGTCGTTGCCACCGCCATAAAAAACCTTACCTGCTCAAGTACAATGCGGTCGCGGTTCCTGGCGGCCTTGGCGGGATAACCTCCCGGGGTATTTATGGGCTAGAAGGCGCATATCCGCTCAGTGAGGAGTATTTCGAGTGGTCATCGGTGAGTAGCACGAAAGCGTCGGTCAGTAGTGATCAACTGGAGGGAGTACCACCATGCCCTCACTGCGGTGCACTTTCGTCGTTTGCGCTGTGCCGATGCGGCAAGCTGATGTGTTGTAACGGGCCAGGGGTGCAGACGTGCCCTTGGTGCGACGCCGACATTGAGTTTGGTAAAGGTAGCGGCAGCAGCTTTGATGTTGGCAGGGGGCAAGGGTGAAGCGTTCACGAGAATATTACAGGGGCGTTCTCAACAGTTTGATGCGTGATGAGCATAACCGACCTCTTCGTGGTAAGGATTTCGATCGGGTGATGGGAGAGGCTGATGGAGCAACTCTGATTGATGAACTTAGTGGCCGCTTTAAGCGAACCATGGAGGGGCAGCTTAAACTGGAGGGAGAGGGCGAGGAACGCGCAGTGTCTGAACCAAGCAATGTAAATTCCAACGATGTTGACGCCAACACGCTAGACGCCAGCGATGGCAATCCCCTGAAGCCAGGTGAGATACCGGCATACGCCCCTGTTGAACGTCCCCTTCCAGTAATGATGTCTCGTACAGTGAGCTTGCCCAATGGTCGGTCAGGGCAACCTTATAACGTTAGCCTTGATGAGCTACTGGATGACTTGCCGCTGCAGTTGCAGCTCGAGAACGACGCCGGGAGTGGGCTGTCGTTAACCGATGATCACCGGTTGCAGGGAACACCTACCGTCAATGGGTCACTTCAGCTCGCTGTGGTAGGCCTTGATGACCAAGGCGATCCGACACTGCAGCTGCAGCTCAAGCTGGCGCTAATACCCAGCTCGCGTGATCTTTGGAAAAACCTGCCTTCAGATCCTGGTGCACCCTATGCCAAGTCGGATGACGACGTCGATCGGCTGCATATTGGCAAGGGATGGCGCATGGTGATGGGGTCGCAGCGTGGGCGCTCGCATGCCCATCGCGGTGGCCAGCGTGACGATCATGGGGTCATCGCTCGTGCAGCGTCAGGCTGGAACGTGTTAATTGTGGGGGATGGTGCCGGGTCATGTGAGTTTTCACGCCAAGGTAGCCTTCTGGCCACCACCGTGGCGCGCGATACGTTGCTTAGCTCTCTGGGAGGAGACGAAGGGGCGAGGTTAGAAGCTGCGGCGCTTACATGGTTGAAGGATGGCGATTATTCACGCATGCCTCAAGAGTTATTGGTGCCGCTGCAAAGCACCGTGATTACGGCCGTCCACGCAGGACATCGTGCGATTTCACAGGAAGCAGCAGACTCGGGTCATTCGATAAAGGCATTTTCGACGACGCTACTCCTTGCCATCCATAAAGAGACCCCCGAGGGCCACATCGTAGTAACGTTTGGCATCGGCGATGGCGCGATTGCAGCCCTCACAGAAGGACGACAAGCACAGATGCTGAATACGGCGGATTCGGGGCAGCATGCAGGCCAAACCCGTTTTCTTGATGCGCCGCTTTTTCAGGAACAGCAAGGGCTGTATCAACGGGTGACCGTTAAAGTGTATGAAGCGCTAGATGCGTTAGTTTTGGCGACCGATGGTGTTACCGACCCGAAATTCAGTTCTGATAACGATATGCACGACCCAGAGAGCTGGTGGTCACTATACAATGAGCTGGCGCCAACCCTAGCCGGGCCAGACGAAAAGGCTGAACGAGACCCGTTACTGGATTACCTGAGCTTTTTTGTTGAACGTCATCATGACGACCGGACATTGGCCGTGCTTTACCGTGACGCCAGTGCGTCAGTGCAGGGTAAATCGGAGGTATCTGCATGAGTGCCTCTATTGTTACGCTGACAGCCTCCAACGGTGAGCAAGTCCAGTTCCGTGACAAGATCATCGCCACCGGAGGCATGAAAGATGTCTATGCCAGCCCAGACAAGCGCTATGTCGTTGCCTTTTATCGCAGCCAGCTGGACGACGCTGCCCGTCAACGCCTTGAGATGATCACCGGCACCTATCGGGAGCGCATCTTTGACAATGAGCAGGGCGCATACTGGGATCAACTGTTTTGTTGGCCCACGGCTACGGTGGAGCACAATGGCCGTACCGGGGTAGTGTCGCCGTTCTATCGTGACCACTTTTTTTTTGAGCATGGTTCGTTCAACAACGACATGCTCAAGATTCAGGGAAGGGACAAAGAAGGGAAGTGGTTCGCGTCACCCAATAACCAGTTCAAATTCTTGGACGAGCGAGAACGAGGCAACTGGCTTAATTACCTGCAGCTTTGCTTACGCTTGTCACGGGCGATTCGGCGACTTCACGCTGCAGGATTAGCGCATAGCGACTTGAGCTACAAAAATGTCTTGTTATCACCCACTACCGGCAACATCTGCATAATCGACATGGATGGTTTGGTGGTGCCTGACAGGTTCCCTCCTGAGGTGGTTGGCACCCCCGATTTCATTGCCCCTGAGTGCGTTGCGACGAGCCACCTAACCAAAGTGGACCCGCTGCGCGTATTGCCCAGCATATTAACCGATCGCCATGCCCTAGCGGTCATGATGTATTCGCTGCTGCTATTGCGCCATCCTCTGCGTGGCCAGAAGGTGCACGCAGAGGATCCCAGCGAAGACGAATGTCTTACGATGGGTGAAAATGCACTGTTCGTAGAGCACCCAACAGATACCAGCAATCGCATCAGTCCGTTGGAAGCAACCAAGCCGACAGAGCTGCCCTGGAAAGATCCGATAAAACTTCCTTACACGGTGACAGGCCCGTACCTAAAGGCGTTATTCGACCGGGCCTTTATCAAAGGGTTGCATGACCCCCGCAGCCGACCCAGCGCTGACGAGTGGGAAGTTGCGCTGGTCAAGACGGTTGACCTAATTCAGCCCTGCCAAAATGCTGACTGCCAGCAAGGCTGGTTTGTGTTCGACAACACCACGGCGCCACGCTGTCCCTTCTGCAGCACCCGCTATAAAGGGAAATTGCCGGTGATTAACCTCTACTCTTCACGAGGTGACCGTTATCGACCGGATAACCATCGTTTAATGGTGTATTCAAATCAGAGCGTCTTCCCATGGCACGTCGATCGCACGATCACGCCTAACGAGCGCCTCGGTGATGAGCATAAATCGAGGGTGGGGTACTTCGTTTTACACCAGAGTCGCTGGTATTTGGTAAACGAAAAAATGCCTTATTTAAAGAATGCCAAGACGGGTAAGGAGATACCAATCGGCGAGAAGGTGGAGCTGGAGGACGGGCTACAACTACTCACTGGAAATTCGTCCAGCAGTCGATTGTTTTACCTGCAAATGGTTTAAGGTGTTCTTTGAGCGTACGGCCAGACTTTCAAGTTTACGAAAAACGCGAGAAAACTGAGATGAAAAAAATACTGACTGTTCGAAATACCTTGATCGCACTTCCCACCGTTATCCTGATGGCAGCACTCCATTATTCGCTGCCACAGGTAGATGTTGTGCGGGCTGTCGGTGTTGAGATAAAGCGCGTAGATATCACTGAAGGCGATACCGGACAAAACCGCACCCGCGACGTCTACCAACTTCAGATGGAGACGTTAGACGGAAAGCCCAAGGTCTATCGTAATGAGGATAATTTCCTTTATGGTAAGTTTGCTTCTGCGGATTTACAGACGCAAGTTCAATCCTTTGCGGCCGATAAACAGCTGGTTGCACTGCGTCATTACGGTTGGCGGTTGAAATTGTTTTCGACATTCCCGAACGCGGTCAAGGCTTGGCCTGTCGAAAAGGGGTATCGGCATATTCCGATATTCAACATCGTTGTTCTGGCGTTTATTGGCTATCTCATCTTCATGTTGGTCCGGTACATCCGCCGCGTGCGTAATGCATTGGACGCAAAACGACGATCGCTGGACGCTGATCGTGCAGGTCGTGAAGCCGCTGTCTCGCATGAAAAACAAGCGGCGGCAGGTACCCGCCGAGAAACAGAAAGAAAAAATCAGGATGACGTTAATACATTTTTCAACACTGATGATGACAAAAATAATGGCCCTTGAATAAAAAAATTTTCCGGAAAAACCCGGCCGGCATGTCTCATGACACGCCGAGGATAGCGTGAATTTGGGTCGAGTAAGTTGTTCGTCAGGGACTCGCCCCGCGGTGCTTTCTCGTGGGGCTAGTCTGGATCGGGGAACTTTGTTCTAATGATGTACGCATTAAAAACCGGTGCGATAATCATGCGTACGAAGAAGTGGGCAACTTTCACGCCACTGGCCGATTAAGGTAATAACGTCGAATTCTGTCGTTGTATGATTATGTATACGGTTACCATGCTGATGTTTTTTAGCGAGTCAGAGAGAAAATAGACTTTTCTGACTCTACAATGTGTGTAATTTGAGGATAGAGATATGTTCAACTGGTTAAAACAAAATGCGGAACAGGCTCGCTCTAAACTGACGGCGGAAGCCTCCAAGTTCAAGAATCGCTCCTTCATGGAAGCGGTAGTGAGTGGCTGTGCCTTGGTCGCTGCAGCGGATGGAAATATCGACGCGTCTGAAAAGCAGAAGATGGCTGGCTTTATTGAACGAGCCGACGAACTGAAGCATTTTGACATGCGTCAGGTCATTGAGGTCTTCCAGAAGGCCGCTAGTGATTTCGAGTTTGATCATGGGATAGGCAAAGCATCGGCGCTGAAAGCGATCGGCAAGATTAGAGGCAACGACGATCAGGCGCGTCTGCTTGTGCGGGTAGTCTGCGCAATTGGTGCTGCTGATGGCGATTTTGACGCGCAGGAAAGGGCCGTAGTGGTTGAAATTGCGAAAGAACTTGAACTAAATCCTGAAGATTTTGATCTGTAGGTTTGCGAGCTTTTAACACGTATTTGATTTAAGGATCTAATAAGGCAGATGTTAATGCACGAACTTGAAACTTACCAACTGACCGTTATAGCGGTCGGTGCTATTGCTTTTGGTGTTTATTTACTTGTTATAGGTGGCGATTGGACTGTCGATAATGCAGTGGTTGTCGCCGAACGAGCAGGACTGTCTAAGTATTTTATCGCAGCTACTGTCGTAGCTTTTGGAACTTCAGCGCCTGAATTGTTTACGTCTGTTAACGCCAATATTTCAGGTTACCCAGGGATTTCTGTTGGCAATGTAATTGGCTCGAACATAGCGAATATCCTATTGGTGATCGCGGTATCCGCAATGATCGCCCCTTTGGTTTTTAACCGTAAAGACGTGCGCGTAGATACGATTGTTATGATCGGTGCGACCGCAGCGATGGTTGTCGCTATTCTGTCCGGGCTACTGCCACGCTGGGGCGGTTTTGCAATGGTGGCAGCGATAGTGCTTTATATTTTATACCAATACAAAGCCCACAAACTGGATGTTGAGGAAACTGACGAGGACGCGCCAAGTGCGGTAGCGCCTGGACTGATGTTGATTGTTGGTATTCTTACGCTTCTTGTCGGCTCTGAGATCCTTGTTCAGGGTGCGGTTGCAGGTGGCGTGGCTCTCGGCGTGCCCGAAGCGGTGATTGGAATGACCATGATCGCGTTCGGAACCTCGTTGCCGGAACTTACGGCCTGCGTGGCTGCTGCTCGTAAGAACCACTCGGACATGATCATTGGTGGAATCATTGGGTCAAATATCTTCAATATTCTGTCGGTTATGGCATTCGCCGCGATTGCAAAACCTCTTGTAATTGACAGCCGCTTTGCCACCTACGACATGTACATTGTTGTTGCAGTGACACTCCTGTTTGCGGTTTTGCTGTTATTTGCAGGGAGGATTGGACGTTTGGCTGGAGCGCTGATGGCCTTCGGATATCTGGCTTTCTTTGGTGTGCAGTTTATTTTGTACTGATGTTGACTGAAAAGCGCTTCCGGAAGGTGGGGCGCTAAAGTGCGATTGGACATCGAGCTACCAGACGGAGCCCATTACGCCATTCCCTTGTGATGAGGCTACGCTTCCTTTTGGAACTGATGCTCGGCCAGTCTGAAATTCTGAAGCGATCTAACTAGCGAAACGGTTATAAAAACCTTCGATGCGCGACAAAGCGTTATCCACCGTTCTGGAATATCCTTTTTTGTTGAGGCAATAACTGAACTGCACGCTTACCCGGTAACCGGCCTGAAAGGGGTGGCATTCCACGACCCGGGCACAAACCTTCGATTCATTGATGTACTTGCCTTCAAAATCCATAAGCACGCGTGTGCCCGGCTCTAGCGGCCGTGGGCACAGCATAGCCATGCCGTAACGGTTCATATCAAGGCAAGTAACTGGGGCCGGATTCTTACCGCGTCGGAGCAGCCCGCGCTCACGTATCTGTACTCTAAGGCAGGAGGCAGAGTAGCGATCCTTGATCCTGCGATCTGCGGAATCACTCATCATAGACGGGTATCCGTTGCGTATTTTGTAGTTCTTATTGCCGACTATAAGACTAAAAAAGGATTGTCGGTAGGCTAAGTGTAGTGTTGGGATAAAGGTGAGGACAACGAGGAGACGACAAAGTGTGAAGTGGGTCACAAAGGGAGTCTTCTCGGAGCGTTTGCCACAATTCTTCCCCCTGAGCGCGACAGACTGGTTCGTAGAACCTACAATGACCGGCCAATGAGTTAATCGTTACAGGACCCAACCTTGAAGCCACTGTCTCTGCCTCAGCTATACAAAGCCTGCGTTCTTAAAGATCTGCCATTCAAGTCCACCAGACAGCTGGAGCCGCTAGCTGAAATTGTAGGTCAGAATCGAGCCCAGGAAGCAGTGCGCTTTGCGCTGGCTATGCCCCATGACGGCTATAACGTGTATGCCGTAGGGCGTAACGGTTTGGGCAAGCGCACAATGATGTTGCGTTACCTAGAGCATCACCTGGATACCAAGCAGCGAAGCCACGATTGGTGCTATGTCGCCGATTTTGAGGAGCCGCGTATTCCCAAGCTGCTCCAGTTGCCAGCGGGCAAGGGTGTTCAGCTGAAGCAAGACATGGAAAAGCTCATGGGTCGGCTGGTTAAGGTTATTCCTCAGACCTTCGACAGTGACAGCTTTTTGGAGCGCTCAGAGCAGCTTAAAGAAGAGTACGGGAAAAAGCAGGAAGACGAGCTTGAGAAGGTGGCCGCCCAGGCGCGCAGAAAGAAAGTTAGCTTAAATATTACTACCCCCGGCGGTTATCGCCTGGTCGCTATGAAAGGCGATGAGGCCCATACCGCAGAGACATTCAAAGAGCTCACAGAGACGCAGCGAGACAAGTTCGAGGATTCGGTCAACAAACTGGAGAAAAAGCTCCGCCAGGCGCTACGTAAACTGGCTGATTGGGAGCAAGAGTACGCTGATAAGCAACAAGCGCTGAACAAGGAAACCTTGGAAGGCATATCTGGCCACCAGATTGATGCGCTGGTTGAAAGCTATAAGAGTCTTCCAGATGCGGTTGCCTACTTTGAAGCTGTGCGGGTTGATTTGGTTGAGAATCTGGATATTTTTCTCGACGACAACGAAGAGCAGGCAGCCATCGCCTATGCGTCTCTGAACAAAAAGATGCCGCGCCGTTACCTCGTTAACGTGTTAGTGCACCAGAAGACCAACGAAGTTCCCATGGTGGTGGAAGACAACCCGACCTATCACAACCTGTTCGGATACGTTGAGAATGTGACCTACAAGGGTACCGTATTCACTGATTTCTCCCTGATTCGTGCGGGTAGCCTGCATCGCGCCAACGGTGGTTATCTGTTGATGGATGCCATAAAGATGTTAGAGCAGCCATTTGTTTGGGATGGGCTGAAAAGGGCTTTGCGAGCAAGATCCATTGAGATCAATTCCCTTGAGCGTGAACTTACACTGTCGGGCACCATCTCAATTGAGCCCCAAGGTGTGCCTTTGAATGTAAAGCTTGTGCTTTTCGGCGATCGAGAAACTTGGATGCTGTTGCAGGATTACGATCCCGAGTTTGCGGAGTTGTTTCGCGTAACGGCAGACTTCGAGAATGAGATGTACCGCTCTGAAGACAGCCAAGTTATGTACGCGAAGTTTATCGCCAGCGTTGTCAAAGAAAAGAGCCTGCTGCATTGCTCAAACAAAGCGGTGGCAAGAGTCATTGAGTACAGTGCCCGTATGGCGGAGCACCAGAACAGGCTGTCGTTGCATGCGGCTAATATTGCGAACCTGCTCCGGGAGTCGGATTTTTGGGCACGCCAAGCAGGCGCCAAGGTGATTCAGGATGTTCACGTAGAGAGGGCGCTCGAAAGCGCCAAATACCGTAGCAGCCGTATTCGCGATCAGTTTTATGATTCAATTCGAGATGGCTCCACGTTGGTGTCAACGCAAGGGGCCGTGGTGGGCCAGGTTAATGCGCTGTCTGTTTTGTCCACCGGTGGCTTTGAATTTGGCTTGTCTAACCGAGTAACCGCTACCTGCTATTATGGAGATGGCGGCGTCATGGACATTGAGCGAGATGTGAAGCTGGGCGGTAACATCCATTCCAAAGGTGTGATGATTCTCAGTTCCTGGCTTGCTTCTCACTTTGCCGTGAACGATCCGATGCACTTGTCGGCGAGCCTTACGTTTGAACAAAACTATGGTGAGGTGGATGGTGACAGTGCCTCGCTGGCAGAGCTTTGTACGTTGATGTCCTCGCTGTCGGGCGTTCCGGTGCGGCAGGATCTGGCCATTACTGGGTCCGTTAACCAGTTTGGCGAGGTGCAGCCTATTGGTGGGGTTAACGAGAAAGTTGAAGGCTTCTTTGCCACCTGCCAGCTTAAAGGCGGGCTAACAGGCACCCAGGGCGCAATTGTGCCGGCTAACAACGTACAGAACCTCATGCTGGACAGTGAAGTGGTTCAAGCTGTGCGGGAAAGCCGGTTTGCTGTGTACGCGGTTTCGAGTGTTGAAGAAGCCGTGACTTTGCTTTTGGGCAAGCCAGCCGGCAAGGCGGACAGCAAAGGCAACTATCCGAAACAGAGCGTTTTTGGCATTATCCAGCAGAGGCTTGAGACAATGCGTGAGCACGAGCGCCAGGAACACGCCAAGGACGACCAGAAAGATCCGTCAATTCACTGAACGGCGGCCAAAACAAAACAGACAGGAGAGAGCACCCCCATGACTGATATACAGCAAACTGTGTACGTGGTAGAGGACGACGAGGCAGTTCGTGACTCACTGGAACTGTTACTTAAGACTGATGGTAAGACGGTCAAAACCTATGAGGACGCGGCAGTGTTCCTCAAAGACTATTCCGAAACGATGGCCGGGTGCATTGTGCTGGATATTCGTATGCCGGGCATGGACGGCATGGAGCTGCAGAAGAAACTGAATAGCAAGCATTCTATACTGCCGATCATTTTTGTTACCGGGCACGGCGATGTGCCCATGGCTGTTGATGCCATGAAAGAAGGCGCTGTGGACTTTATCCAGAAGCCCTATCGAGAAGAGGCGCTGCTTGAGAAAATCGAGGCTGCGCTGGAGCAGGACCAAGAACAGCGCAAAACGCTTGATGAAAAACAGGAGATTATGCGTCGGATCAAGAGCTTGACCCCTCGTGAGCACGAGATCATGGATCGCATGATAGAAGGGCAGGCCAACAAGGTAATCGCTATCGAGCTGGAAATTAGCCAGCGCACGGTAGAGATTCATCGCTCTCGGGTAATGCACAAGATGGGTACCCACTCACTGGCACACTTGGTTCGTATGGTGCTGTCAGTAAAGGACCTTATCGACGCGCGGTAATCCCGCATGCATTATACGGTTATCTTTTTGACCGGCCTTTTACTATATGACTGAAGTCGTCAGCGAAAATTCAGAGGTTACGGTTCTGCTCGTGGATGACAATCCACAGAACCTGAAAGTTCTCTATGAAACACTGAAAGATCAAGACTATCGGCTGCTGATTGCCAATGAAGGCGAGAAAGCACTGGATCTTGCTCGCCGCCATCAGCCTGAAGTTATCCTGCTTGATATCATGATGCCGGAAATGGACGGCTATGAGGTGTGTCAGCACCTTAAGGCCGACCCTGAAACGGCTGACTGTGCTGTGGTATTTCTCTCGGCTCTAGATGATCTGCAAGCTAAGGTAAAAGGCTTTGCCCTCGGCGGTGCTGACTATATTTCCAAGCCTTTTCAGTCCCAAGAAGTTATTGCCAGGGTCCAGACCCACGCTCGTGTTATCCGGCTTGAGCGTGAGCTGCAAGCACGTAATCGAGAGCTTCAGGGCGACCAAGCCCGCATTCTTAATTCCATCAGTGAAGGCATTTATGGCCTAGATGAGAATGGCACGATCGAGTTCGCCAATCCTGCGGCTGCAATCATTATGCGGTGTCCGGTTGAGGATCTGATCGGGCGCAATTTTTTTGAAACCCACTTTTCCACGGCGTCGGAGTGCCCAGATAGCCTTCCGGTGCAGGCAACTTGCCGCCAGGGTGTAGCCGAGAATCAGCGCGACATCAGAATGTTGCGTACGGATGAAACGGGTTTTCCGGCCGAATACCGCTCCACACCAAAACACGATAGTGATGAGCTGCACGGTGCGGTAGTTGTATTCCGCGACATTACCACCGAGCTGGAAAGTGAGAGGGCGCTTGAGGAAGCACGTGAGCTTGTTCAGGAGCAGCGCCACCAGTTAGCGCACACGTCCCGCCTGACCACCATGGGTGAGATGGCAGCAGGTGTCGCCCATGAGGTAAACCAGCCGCTGACGGCGATTGCCAATTACGCCCGAGTTTCCAAGCGGATGATGGCTGTTGATAACCCGAATCTGAGCCTGCTGAAAGAAACCCTCGACAAGATTGAGGCGCAATCTCATCGTGCCAGTGAAATTATCCGCAGGATTCGCCGGTTTATGAAAAAACCGGCGACAGGTAAAGAAGTGTTGTCCGTATCCGTATTGCTGGAAGATACGCGGCAATTCGCAGAGGTGGATGCGCGTAACAACGAGGGAAAAATTGAGCTTGTGGTGCCTGAGGATTTGCCAGATATTCTGGCGGATCCGATTCAAGTGCAGCAGGTTGCGCTCAATTTAATACGGAATGCGCTTGAGGCCACGCGCAGTGCTGGCTCTGCATTGCCAGTGGAGGTGAGCGCGAGACTGACCGATGATGGCTGTATGCGGATTGAAGTTCGCGACCATGGTATCGGGCTTGCGGAAGATGCAGAAGAAAAGCTGTTTTTGCCTTTTTACACCACCAAAGACGAAGGTATGGGCATTGGATTGCCTACCTGTCGCTCCCTGATTCAAGCTCAGGGCGGGGAGATCGGTTTTGAGCGCCCCGAAGATGGCGGCGCCCGATTCTTCTTTACCCTTCCTGCGGCTAGTGTGTCATCTTGCTCGTCAGGCGATGAGAGCGCCTCTGCCGCTGTTTAGAGCCATTCGATGCGCCCGCTCAGGTGTGGCGCATTGCTTCTTGCGTTCAGCAGCTGATAATCCCACCCAGGTTGCCCTGTGCGCCAGTTCAGTTGCGCAGTGCCCGGTAAAAACAAGGGCTTCTTGAACTGACAGCTCACTTTTACAGGGCCTGAGCGCCATTCATCCTGTTGCTCCATAATGGCTAGCGCGTGTGCCTTGCTCCACATGCCGTGCGCGATTGCCCGTGGAAAGCCAAAAAGTTTTGCGCTCAGGGCGTGCATGTGAATTGGATTACTGTCACCAGAAACTTTTGAGTATTGGCGTCCGATGGATTCTGGTGCGTCCATTTCCGCTGTGTTTGGGTATTGCTCTAGCGTTGGTGGAGCCTTTTTTTCGCCCGGTTCTGTCTGGTGCTCAGATTGCCGGAAGAGCATGGTGCTGGTTTCCTCCCAGACCACTGTGCCTGCAGAGCTGGCTGTGGTTATCATGCCAAATTCTATGCCCCGGCTGGTGCGTTCCTGCTCACCCAGGCACACATGCAGCTTCAGGGCCTCTCCCGTTCCAATCGCCCTATGCTGGGTTATGGTGTTGCGCAGGTGCACCAGGCCTAGGAGCGGCAGCGGAAAGGCTTTTTCGGTCAACAACTTAAGGTGTAGCGGAAAGGCGAGAATGTGGGGCCAAGTAATGGGAATATGATTGCTGGGGCGAAAACCGCACACGCGCTCATATTGGCTCAGTTCACTGCTGGAGGTGTGTGCGCAAAGCAGCTCTGCGGAAAGCTTCGGTAGCGTAATATCTGCCCCGGAGATGTTCTTTTTTGGCAGAATTGCCTTGCCGTAGAGTGGCAGTAAAGCCGGTGGGGTGTCTTGGTAAACGAGTGTGTCTGGCATGAGTTTTCTCCCTGATAGCCGATATGTTGATGGATAGCACATGAAGGATCGACGAAAGATTGCTAATACAGGTGCCTGTGGCGTATGGAATCTGATACAACTGTGAGCCTGTGGCCTGATATGCTGTAATGCAAGACGATAGTATTAGGCGGCTTTTGAACAAGCCAGCCAATTCAGGGCCGGGCAAGTATTGTTTATAAGCCTGCCGCAAGTTTGGCAAACCCGTCCAGGCGGCGCATTGACTTGGGGTGTTCCGGCGGGTGTCCGCTGGGCCAAAGCAGTATCCAATAAATACAAAGCGGGACTTTCATGCAGGAACTACGTGACGCGGGAGTAATGTTGCGCCTTATCTACGAGGCGATGAAAACGAAGGGTATTGATACCGATCTCGTTTTCAGCCGGCTGGGCGTAAATGCAGATTACGTTTACACAGAGCAACTACGTACTCCCCATAGTGCTCAAATGTTTTTTTGGCAGGCCGTTGAGGACGTCTCTGGCGATCCCGATATCGGGCTGCATCTTGGGCAGGTTCTACCGGTGTACAAAGGGCAGGTTCTGGAATACCTGTTTCTCAGTAGCCCAACCTTCGGTGAAGGCTTGCGACGCTCAAAAAATTATCAGCGACTGCTGAGCGATGCTGCTAACACAGATTTCCACATTGTGGGCGATGATGCCTGCATGGTGCTGGATACCGCCTCGGATGATGTTCGGCGCCTTCGGCATTTCAATGAGTGCTTTGTGCAGGGGTTGGTCACATTTTTCCGATCCATCACCGATGACCAATTTCACCCCTCACGAATCGAGTTTGTACATGAGCGTGAGGAAGGGAGTGAGCACGTTAAGGAAGTGCTTGGCTGTGACGTAATATTCGGTGCTGCAGAAAACCGGCTGTACTTCCCCGCCTGCCTGCTTGCCCACACGTCGCCTCACGCAGAGCCGGAGCTGTTGGATTTGCACGAGCGCTTTGCCAGCGAACAGGTTGCTCGCTTGGAAAAAAAGGACATTGTTGGGCAAGTTGAGCGCATTATTGCCGAATTGTTGGATAGTGGTGAAGTGACACTGGATGCGGTGGCGACGCGACTGGGTATTAAGCCCCGCACCCTGCGCACCCGGCTTACTGAAGCAGAAACCAGCTTTAATCAAGTGCTCGCAGATTTTCGCTACCGTCTTGCTCGGCAGCTGTTGGCAACGACGAATGAGTCCATTGATGAGATTGTGTACCTTACGGGATTTTCGGAGCCGAGTACCTTTTACCGGGCGTTTAAGCGTTGGTCCAGCATGACTCCCATTGAGTACAGAAAAACAGCGCAAGGCAAAGATGCAATGGTTGATGCCATGTAAAACGCTGGTTTTCTGAATTTTTTAGGAAAGGCGTTGACATAAGCAGGCACCTCTTTATAATGCGCTCTCGTTGTCACCGAGTAATCAGAGCATTGATTGCAAAGCCTTAAAAAGCAATCGGTTATAACTTGCGCGGAGTGGTAGTTCAGTTGGTTAGAATACCGGCCTGTCACGCCGGGGGTCGCGGGTTCGAGTCCCGTCCACTCCGCCAACTATTTTTCTTCCCCCCTGTTGTGAATCCTCAGCTTTCTATTTTTAAGCTATGTTTATCTAGCCATCGTTCGAAGTTGCTTTCTATGTTCTCCGGGGCTTAGTTCAAACCAGCGTTTGTAGGCTTTGTGCAATGCTGCGGGGTTAGAGAAGCCGAGCAGCCAGGCGATTTCAGATAACGACGTTTCAGTTTCCCGAATATAATCCCGCGCCAGCTGTTTTCTCGTGTCATCCATTAGTTCCCGAAACCCGGTTTTCTCGGCAGATAGTTGTCGCTGCAGTGTCCATGGCGTAACACCCAATTTTGAGGCGATGGTCTCAAGGCTCGGGGTTTCCCCTTTGAATAATGGCGTGAGTAGGCTTCTTACTCGGTCTCCGGTTGTCCAGCCCCGCTGAATCTCCTGCATTTCTTTGTCACAAAGCTGTATCAGCTTCTCGTGCGTGGCGGGTTGCGCCTGTGTGGTCGCTTGATTCCATATGTCCTGTCTTACGGTAATGCTATTGCTGGGTGCGCTGAATTGAACCGGGCAGCGAAACCAAGCTTCAAATAGCTCATCTAAACCTATCGATTCGTATTCTATAGTGATCCTCTCAAGCACATCCCAGCGCCCGGTAACCGTGCGTAGAAACTGTGTCCAGGCGCCCAGTACCGAGTCCACAACAAAATAGTTAAAGGAATTGTAGGGGCGAATGGAGTAGAACTGCAGCCGGCGTTTTTCGGGCTCCGCTATCGGTACCCCTCGGCTGTTGCGGCTGGTTTGCAAGGCGTAGCGAATAAGCGTTTGTATTGCTGCGCCAGAGGTGCTGGCAGATTCCCCGGCCAAGCCTGCGATGCCCGCATCGACAGGCCGAGACAGCGCGCCCATGCGCAGCCCTAGGGCGGGGTTGCCGCAGGCCTCGATGGCCGCGTGGCCCAGCCTCATAAAGCGCGGAATGCTGATGCGTGCAGCGTGTGAGGTGAGGGTTTGCTCGCTGAGTTGAAAGCGCTGCATCAGATTCTGGATGTTTACCCCCTCGGCCCCGGCGGCACGCAGAAGCACGCACACATAGAGAACGCTGATGTCGCCGAGAGGGTTGCGGTCGAGGCGGTCTTGATAGTGAAGTGAGCTCATGGACGTTCTCGAGAGGTGTGTGCTCTGGGGATAATAGAATGTTATTCAAGGATATTGTTGAAGGCAAGCCGCATTGGTAGTTTAGTTGCTATTAAATAGCACCTATTAAACCGAGCTGGGCAGCAAAGGCCTCGCCAATGATTATTTTGAGGAGATCAGCAATGACGACCAACGCTACACCGGGCCTTGCCAAATATCCGCACATGCTTGAGCCGCTTGATTTGGGTTTTACACGGTTGCGCAACCGCACGCTGATGGGCTCTATGCACACCGGCCTTGAGGAAGCGAAAAATGGTTTTGAGCGGCTGGCAGAGTTCTATGCCGAGCGTGCACGTGGCAGCGTTGGCCTTATCGTGACGGGTGGTATTGCACCCAATACCGAAGGCGCTGTGTTCCAGGGCGCGGCCAAAATGACCAACGACGACGAGGTCGAGCAACACAAGGTAATCACCGGTGCTGTGCACAAAGCCGAGGGCAAGATCTGCATGCAGATTCTCCACGCGGGCCGTTATGCGTTTTCTCCCGCGCTGGTAGGGCCTTCTGCTATTCAGGCGCCCATCAACCCGTTCAAGCCTAAAGAGCTGGATGAAGAGGGTATAGAGAAGCAGATTGAAGACTACGCCGTATGTTCGGAGTTGGCACAAAAGGCCGGCTACGATGGCGTAGAAATCATGGGTTCAGAAGGCTACTTCATTAACCAGTTTATTGTGTCTCATGCCAACCAGCGTACCGACCAGTGGGGCGGCAGCTATGAGAACCGTATCCGCCTACCTATTGAGATCGTGCGTCGTGTGCGGGAGCGGGTAGGTGCAGAGTTTATTCTGATTTACCGCCTTTCCATGCTGGATCTCATTGAGAACGGCAGCACGTGGGAAGAAGTAGTGCAGCTGGCGAAGGAAATCGAAAAAGCCGGCGCAACCATCATTAATACCGGTATTGGCTGGCACGAAGCACGAGTGCCTACCATTGCTACATCTGTGCCCCGTGGTGCCTTCACGAAAGTTACCAAGCGTCTAAAAGATGAGGTTAGCATTCCGCTGGTCACCACCAACCGAATCAACATGCCAGACGTTGCCGAGAAAATTCTGGCGGAAGGCGATGCGGATATGGTGTCTATGGCTAGGCCATTCCTAGCGGATGCCGATCTTGTACAGAAAACAGCAGAAGACCGCGCCGAAGAAATCAACACCTGCATTGGCTGTAACCAGGCGTGCCTGGATCATACCTTCAGTGGCAAGCTGACCACTTGCTTGGTTAACCCTCGTGCCTGCAATGAAACCGAGCTTAGCTACGTGAAAACGGCAGCACCTAAATCGATTGCTGTGGTAGGTGCTGGGCCTGCAGGTATGGCTTTCGCATCGGTAGCAGCAGAGCGTGGCCACAAGGTGACTCTGTTTGACGATGGCAAAGAAGTGGGTGGCCAGTTCAACGTTGCCAAACGCATTCCGGGCAAAGAAGAGTTTTATGAAACCCTGCGCTACTACCGCGTGATGCTTGATAAGCACGGCGTGGATGTTCGGCTCGAAACCCGTGTAACGGCTGAAGACCTGAAAGCCGGTAATTTTGATGAGGTTATACTGGCAACCGGCGTGAGCCCCCGCACTCCAGATATTGAAGGCATTGATCACCCGAAAGTGATCGATTACCTCGACGCCCTGTTGGAGCGCAAGCCTGTGGGCCAAAAAGTGGCCGTTATTGGTGCCGGTGGTATCGGTTTTGATGTGTCTGAATTCATTGTGCACAAGGGTGCTTCCGCTGCGCTGGATACTGATCACTTCATGCGCGAGTGGGGCGTGGATCTGACGGTAGAGCACCGTGGTGGCATTAAGGGTATGACGCCGGAAGTTCCGGAACCCGCCCGTGAGGTTTACCTACTGCAGCGCAAAGCAACAAAGGTTGGCAAAGATTTGGGTAAAACCACCGGGTGGATCCACAGGGCGTCGCTTAAAAACCGCAAGGTGCAGATGGTTCCTGGCGTTACTTATCGCAAAATTGACGATGAGGGCCTGCACATTACGGTGACACCTAAGGGTGCAGAGCAGGGCGAGGATCAGATTTTGCCGGTGGATACTATTATCTTGTGTGCTGGCCAAGAGCCTTTGCGTGAGCTTCAGGCAGGGCTTGAAGCAGCTGGGCTGCCCGTGCACCTGATTGGTGGTTCCGATGTGGCAGCAGAACTGGACGCCAAGCGTGCTATCGATCAGGGTTGCCGACTGGCTGCCGGTATTTAATCAAAATAGCCGGATCACAAAACGTTGCAGTTTTTCTCTGCGCACCGGAGACTCTCTGGCTAGACTATAAACTTTGGGTCTGCCAGAGAGTTTTTTGGAATTTAGGGAGTCTGCAATGGTATCTGCCGGCCAGGCAACGGGCGATTATTCGGCGGTGTTCTTCATAGAAGGCAATCAGGTGGCCCGCGAGATGCGTGCCAACGAGTTTGGAGCCTTCCTTGATGGCTATGTTGGGTTATCGGATCTTGCTGAAACAGATGTCAAAGCCGTTCTGGTAGATCTGAGTGGCGATCTGCTTGTGCGTGCGCTTGTGTTTTTTCGCATCTGGTTTGATGAGGAGGGCAGGGCCGACAGCAGCTGGAACGTGCCTATTGAAGAGCTCGCCACCCAAGGGGCTAAAGGGCCGGACATGGGGGGCGGCGCTATTCGTCTTGTCTGCCGTAGCCAGTGCCCAGATCCCCAGTACGCGGCAGAGTTGTGGGATCCGGATATGACCCCGGGCAACAACCATTTCCAAGCTATCCGCAAAGCCGTTGACGCCAATACCCTCAAGTTCCGCCGCGTTCAGCCTGAAGAAGAGGAGAACATTCCTGTGCTTCGTGCCGGGGATAATTCCGATTTAGCTGAAGAAGATCGTATCGGCGCTGATCGTGCCCGCCTAGCTCAGTTGATTCGTGAGCAACGCCTGCGCATTAAGACCCTGCAGAGCGTTCACCGGCATGTGCTTTCTGAAGTACAGCGAGAGCACCGGCTTGAGACCAAAACCCTGCGCAACGAAACCATTGATCTAGAACAGAAGTATGAGCGACAACGCCTCAGCAACGAACAGCTAAAGTACCGTTTGGCGGAGCGTAACCAGCAGTACCTCACCATGCAAGAACAGGTGGATTCCGGTGGTCTAGGGAAAGATCGCAATGATGCCAATGTGAATGCGGAGCTGGTATTGCTGAGGGAGCAGCTGGATCGTAAGCAGCGTGAGCTGGCGCACGGGGATGAAAAGCTTGTTGCCCTCGATCAGGAGGTGCATGAGCTCAGGCACAGGGAACCGCCGGAAAACACAGTGATGGGCCAGCTGAAAGCACAGTCTGTTTTTTTGGTTGGTTATCACCCGGGCGTTGGCCACCTGACCCTGCCTTATGATGAAATCGAAACCTACTTCGGCAACCCCACCGCTTACGCTGCGGAGCGTTGTGGTATGAATGAGCCGGCATACCTTCAGTGGCTTGAGCACTACGAGAGCCCAGTTTGTCAGCACGGCCTTGAAAGCGGGGAGCTTTGTGGCGAGCCGCTACTGCGGGTAAGTCAGCCAGGAGAATTTAAGCCCGGTCTCGACGACCGCTGCGAGAATCATCAGCCCTGAAAATGAGGGGCGCTTATTAGGGCCCCAGAACTTTTTTCAGTATCAGGGTGACTTTCGTTAAACTGTAGGCCAGATTGATATGGGCGTGAGCGGTCTCGTCCACTCTCGTCGTGTTCCGACACCACAGGAAGCTTCATGGAACAATTCAGAAACATAGGCGTTATCGGCCGAATGGGCAGCGTTAAAGTGGTTGAATCATTGCGCCAGCTCAAACAATATCTGGTCGCCAACCATTACCACGTTATCCTTGAGGAGGACACGGCCAGTATGTTGCCTGGCCATGGCTTGCAGGTTGCCAGCAAGAAACTGCTCGGCGAAATTTGCGATCTGGTTATTGTGGTCGGAGGCGATGGGAGCTTGTTGGGCGCGGCTCGGGAACTGGCAAAATCCAAGATACCGCTGCTCGGGGTAAACCGCGGGCGATTAGGGTTCCTTACGGATATTTCGCCCGCTGATCTGGAAGAGCGTCTCGGTAAGGTACTTGAAGGCGAGTACATTGAAGAAACCCGCTTTCTACTTGATGGCAACGTCGAGCGCAACGGGCAGCCCTTGGGTTTTGGTACCGCACTGAATGAGGTGGTCCTGCATCCAGGCAAATCGACCCGCATGATAGGCTTTGACCTGTATATCGATGGCCACTTTGTATACAGCCAGCGTTCAGATGGCTTGATCGTAGCCACTCCCACGGGCTCAACTGCGTACTCGCTTTCAGCGGGGGGACCGATTATGCATCCGAAACTGGATGCCATTGTACTGGTGCCTATGTTCCCTCATATGCTCAGTAGTCGACCGATTGTCGTTGATGGCAAGAGCGAGATAAAGCTGGTTGTCGGGGAAACCAACGAGACCTATCCGCAGATCAGCTTCGATGGCCAGATGAACATTGCCTGTGCGCCGGGTGATATCATTCGCATCGCTAAAAAGCCGTTCAAAATCCGTCTGATTCACCCTAAAGACCATAATTTCTATGCCACCTGCCGGGACAAACTTGGTTGGGCAAGCGAAATAGCAGCGAGTTGATCATGGCTGGAACGAATCATACTGCAAGTCGTGGTTATGACCTCATTGGTGATATACACGGCTGTGCAAATACGTTGGCACAACTGTTGGAGCAAATGGGCTACAGCAAGGTTAACGGGGTTTACCAGCACCGCCGCCGGCAGGCTATATTTATCGGTGATATCATCGATCGAGGCCCGAGAGTCCGTGAAGCCCTACACTTAGTGAGGAACATGGTTGAGCGGGGCTCTGCGCGTATTGTGATGGGTAATCACGAGTATAACGCCCTAGGCTATTGTACGCTGGCACGGGCGGGCAGTGGCAAAACTTGGCTGCGTGAGCACAATTCCCGTCACGACCGTCTGATCCAGGAAACTCTTGCTCAGTTTGATGCGTATCCCCACGAGTGGAACGATTTCCTTGAGTGGTTTTACACCATTCCGTTGTTTATTGATGACGATGACTTCCGCGCGGTGCATGCGTGCTGGGACAGTGAACTCATCGAGAAATTCAAACGCATGCAAGGTGGCGCCTGCATCGACGAGGACTTTCTTCATGCCTCTGCGGCAATCGATTCTTTCGCCGGTCAGGTTATGGATACACTGTTACGAGGCACGGACCTGCGTCTTCCGCAGGGTATGGCGATAACCGGGCGAGACGGATACGTTCGAGAGTTTTTTCGCACCAAGTTCTGGGCGGATAACCCCCGCACCTACGCGGATGTTGTGTTCCAGCCAGACCCTTTACCGCCGGAAGTAGCCAGCCGGGCTCTTACTGAAGCCGAGCGCAGGCAGTTGATCAGCTATCCGCTGGATGCACCTCCGGTGTTTGTGGGCCATTACTGGATGGAGAGCGAACCTGCGCCACTGAAATCCAATGTTGCGTGCATTGATTTCAGCGCCGTGAAATACGGTAGGCTGGTGGCATATCGGATGGACGGTGAGAAGGCACTTTCCGCCGATAAGTTTGTCTGGGTTAACGTTGCCCGGGATCATCACGACTCCCCAGATTATCCCATCAGTGAAGACAGTGTTGCGCGCTAGAGCGTGCAACCTTTAGCCAAAATACTCTTTGAGGCAAGCTAGATTGTGTACCGCGTAAAACAGTTGGATACCAATACAAACCTAAGTGGATTTAGCCAGTGGTTGAAAGGCCGGGGCGTTCCTCACAGAATTAGTGAGGAAGGTGATTTCCAGGTGTTATGGCTGGAAAACCCCGACCATGCCGAACCTGTGCTTGAGGCACTCGATCGGTTCCTCGCGGAGCCCGACATTCAACAGGCGGTAGAGCAGCAGAATCGCTCGCCGGTGTTTGTGGCAGGGCGCTGGCAACCCTCTCCGCGGCATGCCCCGCTGGTGCTGGGTATAATCGTGCTGGGTGTGCTGATGGCCTGGCTTACCAGTCTGGGCAGTAACCAGTTTACCGTTAACCTACTGATTGTTGATCCGCGAGCATACGACTGGGGAAACATGGCTGAGCGCCTCGATGCGCTCTCTGCAACGCTTGCCAGTGGCCAGGTGTGGCGGCTGTTCACTCCGGATTTCCTGCACTTCAGCTGGACCCACATTATTTTTAACTCTGTGATGTTGTGGTTTTTGGGCAGTCAGATTGAATGGTTTGACGGCCGTGGCAGGCTGGTTCTGCTTTTCATCATAACCAGTCTTTTTTCTAACGGGCTGCAATATATCGTTTCGGGGCCTTTTTTTGGCGGCCTTTCGGGGGTTGTTTATGGCATTCTTGGTTATTGCTGGCTTAGCCAACGAAAGGCGCCGCGGTTCCAGTTTCCGCCTGCGCTTGTAACCTTTGCCGTGGTGTGGATGGTGATCGGGTTTACACCCTTGCCTGAAATGCTGGGCCTAGGGCGTATGGCAAATGAAGCGCATTTAGGCGGATTTGTTGCGGGCCTGGCGCTGGCAGCAATTCTGCCGGTCCGTAGAAAACAGCAGGCATAAAAAAACCCCACCAAAAGGTGGGGTATAAAAGAAGCGTATAGCTCCTGATGAGAGAGACCAAATAACACGACCGTCGTTACTTGGTGATGCAATGATAATCATTATCGTTTGTGCCTGTCAAACGATTCCACTACTTTTTATGAAGGTTTTTCAGGAGAACCCGATGACCTACGAAGAACTTATCGAACGACTCGATCCCAATGTTTACCAGAGCTTGCGGCAGTCCATCGAACTCGGGAAATGGCCTGATGGCCGAAAACTTACGCCGCAGCAGCGTGAGATCAGTTTGGAAGCTGTCATCTATTATGAAAACCTGCAGAAGATCCCGGAGCAAGAACGGGTAGGGTTCCTCGATCGCGGCCGCAAGGCGGGTACAGACTGTGACCCTACCGTGCGTCGCAGCCAGTCAGGCGGTAATGGCGTTGATCCCAATCAGTTTGTTGAGGTTAAGTCTTGAGCGACCTTGCTGATGTGACCGGCCGGCTCAGAAAGATGCCGGCAGATGCGGGCGACCCGGTGTCTTATGTTTTAGCGGTGGGTGATGCCCGCGTGCCACTGAACGAGCTTATTGGCAAACCCTTGCGTTTTGATTTTGAGGGTGTGATTCGTTGCATTCACTGCGATCGGGTAACCAAAAAGAGCTTTAGTCAGGGGTTCTGCTACCCCTGTTTCCGTAAGCTGGCGGCGTGTGATACGTGCATCATGAGCCCAGAGAAGTGCCACTACCATCTGGGCACCTGCCGCGAGCCGGAGTGGGGCGAGACTCACTGCATGATTGAACATGTGGTCTATCTGGCCAACTCATCAGGCTTGAAGGTGGGTATTACCCGGGGCTCTCAGGTACCAACACGTTGGATAGACCAGGGAGCGGTTGATGCAATTCCCATGTTTAGAGTGGCTACCCGCTATCTTTCTGGCCTGGTTGAAGTGGCCTGCAAGGCGCATGTTGCTGACCGCACAAACTGGCGTGCGATGCTCAAGGGTGATGTTCCGGAGCTGGATCTCGCGCAAGAGCGCCAGCGGATACTGGCGCTGATCGCAGACGATATTGCCGCCCTGCGGGAAGAGCATGGGCAGGATGCTATCCGTGAAGTGGATGAGCAGGGGCTAGGCCTGAGCTATCCCGTACAAGTATGGCCAGAAAAGATTAAAACCCACAATCTGGATAAAACACCAGAAGTGGAAGGGGTTCTTGAAGGTATCAAGGGCCAGTACCTGATTCTCGACACCGGTGTGATCAATATTCGTAAATTCACCGGTTATGAAGTCCGTTTCCGGGTGATGGGCGCTTAACGCGACCTTCTACCCGCCCGTTCTAATAATGCCTGCCTGGCCCGCTTGGGGTCAGTTGCAGGCTGAGAAATCTGGAGGCAATCAATGCGCACCAATCAGCCAAAAACCACCCGCCTGAGCGAATACAAAGTACCCACATACCTGGTGGACACGGTGGATCTTCGCTTCGAACTCTTTGACGATGGCGCAAGGGTGCATAGCACGCTGTCTGTGCGCCGTAACCCAGAATCGGCCGAGGTGTCTGCCCCGCTCGCGCTGGACGGCGATAGCCTGAAACTGGAGAGTGTCGCACTGAATGGCGAGAAGCTCGCTGCGGACGCCTACGAAGAAACCAGTGAACAACTGGTTATTGCCAAGGTGCCGGCCCAGTTCGAGTTGAAGGTTGTGACATGGGTTGAGCCGCAGAACAATACCCGCCTTGAGGGCCTGTATAAATCGTCGGGCATGTTTTGTACCCAGTGTGAGGCTGAAGGTTTCCGCTGCATTACCTATTTTCCGGATCGGCCGGATGTGATGGCTCGTTACCGTACCCGCATTGAGGCTGACAAAAACGCCTGCCCGGTGTTGTTGTCCAACGGCAACGATGTAGAAAAAGGCGACCTAGAGAATGGACGCCACTTTGTTACCTGGGAAGATCCGTTCCCCAAGCCCAGCTATCTTTTCGCCTTGGTGGCGGGTGATCTGGTTGAAAAAAAGGATGCCTTCACAACCTGTTCCGGTCGAGACATCGATTTGCGCATCTACGTTGAGCCGCGCAATGCGGCAAAAACTCAGCATGCCATGGATTCTCTCAAGCGCTCCATGCGTTGGGATGAAGAAACCTACGGCCGCGAGTACGATCTCGACATCTTCATGATTGTGGCTGTCGACGACTTCAACATGGGGGCCATGGAGAACAAGGGCCTGAATATCTTCAACTCGTCCTGCGTACTGGCCAGTCAGGAGACTGCAACCGATCTCGCGTTTCAGCGCATTGAATCCATTGTTGCCCACGAGTACTTCCATAACTGGTCTGGCAACCGCGTAACCTGCCGTGACTGGTTTCAGCTAAGCCTGAAGGAAGGCTTCACCGTATTCCGCGATTCCACCTTCTCGGCAGACATGGGCTCATCAACCGTGAAGCGTATGGAAGATGTAACCCTGCTGAGAACGGCGCAATTTGCCGAAGATGCAGGCCCTATGGCGCACCCCGTGCGCCCAACGTCTTATATGGAGATTTCCAACTTCTACACCCTGACCATTTATGAGAAAGGTGCAGAAGTCGTTCGCATGATCCACACATTGCTGGGCCCGGATCTGTTCCGCAAAGGCAGTGATGTGTACTTTGAGCGCCACGACGGGCAGGCAGTTACCACTGACGACTTTGTAAAAGCGATGGAAGACGCCTCCGGTCGGGATCTCACGCAATTCCGGTTGTGGTATGAGCAGGCGGGCACCCCAGTGCTGAAGGTATCGGATGAGTACGATGCAGAGCAGGGTATTTACCGCTTAACGATTCAGCAGACCATTCCGGATACCCCGGGCCAGACTGACAAGAAACCGCAGCATATTCCTTTTGCCCTAGGCCTGCTGGGCGCAGATGGCGAGGCTCTGCCGCTCAGTCTTGGAAGCACTGACGATGCTGCGAGTGCGCCAACCGAGCGCGTTCTTGAGTTGACCGAAGCAAGTCATGCGTTCGAGTTTCACGGGCTGGCCCAGAAGCCGGTTCCATCACTGTTGCGCCACTTTTCTGCGCCGGTTCGTGTGGCTTACCCCTGGAGTCGCGAGCAGCTGGTGTTTTTGATGAGTCATGATCCGGATGGCTTCAACCGTTGGGATGCGGGACAGCGCCTCGCCGTTGATGTGATTCAGTCACTGGTTGGCTCTCCCGATGCCGCCGAGGTAGAGCCCCGCTTGGTGGAGGCTTACCGCACTTTACTTGCTGACCCGAAGCTTGATCAGGCGCTGGTGGCAAAAATGCTGCAACTGCCCTCTGAAGCCTATCTGCTTGAGCTGGCGGATAGCCCCGACGTTGCGGCCATTCACCGTGCCCGCGAGCAAGTGTTAAACCATCTCGCAACGTCGTTGCGTGAGGAGCTTATCGCCTGTTATCACCGCAATGCCGAAGTTGGCGCCTACGAAGTTACCCCGGAATCCGTTGCCCGCCGAAGCCTGAGAAATACCGCGTTGGCCTGGTTGTTGATGATCAATGATGAAACCGGCCGCGACCTGGCTCTTACTCAGCTCGGCAACGCCGATAACATGACCGATCGCATGGGCGCACTGCGAGCCCTGGTAAACTCAGATTATGCGGCCGAACGAAGCCAGGCTCTGGCCGACTTCTATGAACGGTTCCAGGATGATCCTCAGGTGGTGGAGCAGTGGTTCTCGGTGCAAACATCCAGCGACCGCGCAGGCCAGTTACCACAAATTCACACACTGTTGGAGCACCCTGCCTTCGATTGGAAAAACCCCAACAAAATACGTTCTGTGGTTGGTGTGTTCGCCGGTCAGAACCTAGCGGCCTTCCATAACCCGGATGGTTCCGGCTATGAATTCCTGGCTGACCAAGTGTATCGCCTGGATGACAGTAACCCGCAGATCGCGGCTCGCTTGGTAACACCGCTTACGCGTTGGAAAAAGTTTGCTCCAGCGTACAGTTCACTGATGCGCTCAGCTCTGGAGCGCATCCGGGACAAGTCTGGGTTGTCTGCTGATCTGTACGAAGTGGTACACAAGAGCCTTGAGGCCTGAGGGCAGGCAAGGGGGACCGGCCGTAATTGTAAGTCGTTGATTACGGCCGGATACAAAATCGCACTTTCGGTCGATAGACAACCTTGACGAATCGGCTAACCTGTGTAAAAGCTTGTATTTCTATCAGGCAACAATAAAAAGCCTTCTCACAGGCTTCCAGTCGAATTCAGGGTTATATAATGAACTATAAAAAGAGTGCGATACTCGGGGGCCTGCTCGCCCTCTCGATAGCATCCTCTTATTCCTTGGCCGGAGTGTCCTCAAATGAAGCATCACGCCTAGGCCAAGATCTCACACCGTTCGGTTCGATTAAGGCCGGAAACAAAGCGGGGACTATCCCCACCTGGACTGGGGGTTTAACAGAGCCTCCTGCTGGTTATGAGGGTACGGGGCAGCACCATATCGATCCGTTCCCAACCGACGAAGTACTCTTCACCATTAATGCGTCTAATAAGGATCGCTACGCCGAGCACCTTTCTGATGGCGTTCTTGCAATGCTTGAAACCTATCCCACCACCTTCCGTGTGCCGGTGTACAAATCCCGACGCACTCACGCGGTACCTGACTGGGTTGCAGAGAACACCAAGGAAAATGCGGTAGACGCAGAGATTGTCGGCAAGGGCGCAGGCCTCGAAGGTGCCTATGGTGGCTATCCTTTCCCGATCCTTCACGGAAATAACGAGCAGAAAGCCTGGCAGGTGATTTGGAATCATTTGGCGCGCTGGCGCGGCGTTTCTATTACCCGTCGATCCAGCGAGGTGGCGGTTCAGAGTGATGGCGACTATGCGTTGGTCACCTCTCAGCAGGAAGTCTTTTTCAACTTTTACAACCCTGAGGGTAATGAAGATGATCTGGACAACATCATGTTCTATTATCTCTCGTTTACCCAGTCTCCGCCCCGCCTTGCAGGTGGCGCTATTCTTATCCATGAAACCCTGAACCAGATCGTTAACCCGAGAAATGGCTGGGGTTATAACGCAGGGCAGCGCCGCGTACGCCGTGCTCCGAACCTGGGTTACGATTCGCCAATTGCAGCCGCTGAAAACCTCCGCACGGCGGATGATAGTGATATTTTCAACGGTGCACTGGATCGTTATAACTGGAATTACGAGGGGTTGAAGGAAATCTACATTCCTTACAACAACTACCGCATCGGCGAAAAAGGCACACCTTATTCCGAAATACTCGGCATTTCTCACCTAAACCCCGATCTTACCCGCTGGGAACTGCAGCGTGTTCACGTGGTTGAGGCGACGTTGAAAGACGATGCGCGCCATATTTATCAGAAGCGCCGTTTCTATGTAGACGCGGACAGTTGGAATACGCTTTTGGTGGATCAGTATGATGGCCGTGGTGAGTTGTGGCGTGTGACCATGGGGCTCGCCAAAAATTATTATGAACTTCCGGGTGTGTGGACGGTTCTGGACGTCTATCATGATCTACAGGCCCGCCGTTATCACGTACTCGGCCTGGATACGGAAGAACCCAATACACGGGTCTTCAATGAAGATATACCGAACAAGCGCTATTTTTCTCCATCTTCCCTGCGCCGCAGGAGTGTCCGCTAAGCTGGGCATTTTCACCGTTGGTGCCGGTATGTTTCCCGTTATTGCCGGCACTGCCGGCCAGAGACGTACAGTTAAACAACATAATAGGCAATTTGAATGGCTAAAAGGTTGACGTGCAAGACTCTGGGGGCAGCCTGCCTCGGGCTTTCCATGGTTTGGTTCGCGCCAGCGGCGTTTGCGCTTGCGGATATCATCGAAACTCCGGCTCGGCAAACCGACCTGGCTCCCACACACCTGCTTAATGACGCTGTGCTTGCGGGTGATCGCATAGTGGCTGTCGGGGAGAGAGGGCACATCATCTACTCCGATGATGACGGGCAAACTTGGACGCAGGGCAATGTTCCTGTCTCTGTGACGCTGACCGCCGTGGATTTTGGATCCGACACCCACGGCTGGGCCGTGGGTCACAGCGGTGTGGTGCTTCATACCGAGAACGCTGGCGAGAGTTGGAGCCTGCAGCTAACCGGCGTAGGTGCAGCCGAACTGGCCATTGCCGGTAAGGAAAAACAGGTTGCTGCCATGGAAGAGCACATTGAAGAGGCGCCTGAATCGGAGAAGGGTGATCTGGAATGGGCTCTGGACGATCTGATTTTCACCATGGAAAACATGCAGTCAGATCTGGATATAGGCCCGGTAAACCCGCTTCTGGGTGTTTGGTTCGAGAATGATCAGCACGGATTTGTTGTGGGTGCCTACGGCATGATCCTGCGTACGGAAGACGGCGGTAATACCTGGAATGATTGGGCGGGGCAGATTGATAATGCCCGGAACTTTCACCTTAACAGTATTGCTCGCATAGCTGGCGGCGCGCTTGCCATCGTTGGTGAGGTGGGGCAGATCTACGTTTCTGTGAATGGTGGGGACACCTGGGAGCAACGGGAAAGCCCTTACGAAGGTTCTCTGTTTGGTGTGATTGGAACCGGCCAGGTTAATGAGATTTTGGCCTTTGGGTTGCGTGGCACCATGCTATTTTCGACGGATCTTGGAAAGAGCTGGCGCATGGTTCCAAACAGTGCCGGTGCAACACTTAACGATGGGGCCGTAGCCGAAGACGGCCGGATAACATTGGTAGGTAATGGTGGCACGGTGCTTATGAGTAGCAATGGTGCAGATTCATTCCGTGAGCACTTTCGTAGTGGCCGGTCTGGCATCATGAGTGTGGTTCCGGTTTCGGGAACCAATCTTCTTATCGTGGGTGAAAGCGGCGTAAAAGTTACTGACGCGCGCGGGAAAAACCTTCAATAACGCCCTGATGTGGCAACAACTGAAAAAATAATAGAGGGGCTTTTTGAATGTCCAACCCGAACCATGACAAGGGTGAGCACTACCTAACAACGCCTAAGGCAGAGCCGTTTCTGGAGCGCCTGATTTTCAACAACCGGGCCGTGATTCTTATCGGCTTTCTGCTGTTGACGGTGTTTTTGGGCTACAACGCGATAAAGATCCAGCCAGATGCAAGTTTTGAGCGAATGATCCCGCTTGAGCATCCTTATGTTATCAATATGCTGGACCACCGGAATGACTTAGAAAACCTTGGCAACTTTGTACGAATTGCCGTGGAAACCAAAACGGGTGATATTTTTTCTGCGGAGTACATGGAGACTCTTAAGCAGATCACCGATGAGGTTTTCTATCTTGATGGTGTTGATCGCTCAGGCCTGAAAACCCTGTGGACATCAAACGTTCGGTGGGTGGAAGTAACGGAACAAGGCTTCCAGGGTGGCACAGTCATTCCAGATGGCTATGATGGCTCGCCTGCAAGCTTAGAGCAGCTGCGCCAGAATATCCTTCGTTCCAACGAAGTAGGGCGCCTGGTATCGGATAATTTCAAGTCCACGATTGTGTACGCACCGCTGTATGAAAAGAACCCGGAAACGGGCGAGCCATTGGATTACGCCACGTTCTCCCGTCAGCTCGAAGAAAAGATCCGCGATAAGTACGAAACACAGAATCCCAATATCGACATTCATATTGTCGGTTTTGCCAAAAAAGTCGGTGACCTTATTGAAGGTATTGGCTCCATCGCCTGGTTTGCGGGCATTACGATTCTGTTGACCACACTTTTGCTGTTCTGGTACTCCCGCAGCATCACCGGCACGCTGGTGCCGGTATTCACGTCGATTGTTGCGGTGTTCTTACAGCTAGGTGCCCTCAGGATTTTGGGCTACGGCTTGGATCCGTACTCGGTTCTTGTGCCTTTCTTGGTTTTTGCCATTGGCATCAGCCACGGTGTTCAGATCGTAAACGCCATGGCTGTCGAAGCCAGCAAAGGTTTCGATGCTGAAACCGCGGCCCGCCTGGCATTCCGTGCGCTCTATATTCCGGGCATGTTGGCGTTGATTTCTGATGCATTTGGCTTTCTTACGCTGTTCTTTATCGAGATCGACGTTATCCGCGATTTGGCCGTAGCGGCGGGCTTGGGTGTGGCCTTCGTTATCCTTACCAATCTGGTGCTGCATGTACTGATCATGTCCTACCTTGGTATTTCCAAGGGTGGTATTCGTCACGTTCAGAATCAGGGCGAAAAGCAGGATCGTAAATGGCGTTTGATGTCGTACTTCGCTCACCCAGGCGTTGCACCGATTTCACTGCTTATTGCTGTGATTGGTCTGGGGCTTGGCCTTTACTACAAGCAGGATCTGAAGGTAGGTGATCTCGACCAGGGAGCGCCCGAGCTTCGTGCGGACTCGCGTTATAACCTAGACAACGCGTACATCATCGATAATTATTCCACCAGCGCCGACGTACTGGTTGTGATGGTTAAAACACCGGTAGAGCAATGTACCCAGTACAACGTTTTGCGAGCCATGGACTCACTGCAATGGGAGCTACAGAACACGCCAGGCGTTCAGTCCTCAGCTTCCCTTGCCGACGTTTCCAAAATCGTGACCAAGGCTCTGAATGAAGGTAACTGGAAGTGGTACGAGATCTCCCGCAACCAGACCATCATTAATGCGTCTATCCGTGAGGCGCCATCTGGGCTTATCAACACCAACTGCAGCCTAACGCCGGTTTTGGTGTTCCTTGAAGACCACAAGGCAGAAACGCTTGAAACGGTGATTGAGAGGGTTGAGGTGTTTGCTAAGGCGAACAGCAACGAGGAGCATACCTTCTTGCTGGCGGCTGGTAATGCCGGTGTTGAGGCGGCTACAAATGAGGTTATCGCCAATGCCAAGGATATGATGCTTATCCTGGTCTATAGCGTGGTGAGCCTGCTTTGTTTTGCTACCTTCCGCTCCATAAGGGCAGTGCTTTGCATTGTGGTTCCACTGGGCCTGACCTCGGTTTTATGTGAAGCGATCATGGCGGTGTCGGGGATCGGCATTAAGGTAGCTACCCTGCCAGTCATCGCGCTTGGTGTAGGTATTGGTGTGGACTACGGCATCTATATTTACAGCAAGCTCGAGCATTACCTACTAGAAGGGAAAACGCTTCAGGATGCCTATTTTGAGACTCTGCGCTCGACCGGTAAGGCGGTTATGTTTACCGGCGTAACGCTTGGGCTTGGTGTGGTAACTTGGATCTTTTCGCCAATCAAGTTCCAGGCGGATATGGGCTTCTTACTGTTCTTCATGTTCCTTTGGAATATGGTTGGAGCAATCTGGCTACTACCGGCACTGGCGCGGTTCCTGCTGCGGCCGGATCAGATGATCGCCAAAGCCCGCGCTGCAAAATAGAACTTGCAGTCAAGCACAAAAAAGCCCGCCGCGCGGGCTTTTTTGTTGTTTTCTCAACTGGTTAGCGAGCTAATCCATACTTTATTTATAGTGTGAAGTGGTCTATGTTCTATAACGAGCGCGATGCTTGCCCGCGAGCTCAGGCGGGCAGTTGATAACAACGATCAAAATAAGGAAAATTCACATGACACTGAAACTTAAAGCCTCCGCATTCGCTGTAGCAGCAGCTTTCAGCTTGGGTGCGGCCTCAACAGCTGTTTCTGCACAGGAACAACGCTTTGTTACCATCGGAACTGGTGGTGTAACCGGCGTTTATTATCCGGCTGGTGGTGCTATTTGCCGCCTGGTTAATATGGATCGCAAAGAGCACGGAATCCGCTGCTCTGTCGAAAGCACCGGTGGTTCTGTTTACAACCTGAACGCCATTCGCCAAAACGAGCTGGATCTGGCGGTTGCGCAATCCGACTGGCAGTACCACGCCTATAACGGCACAAGTCAGTTCAAAGAAGACGGCCCTAACAAAGATCTGCGTGCCGTATTTTCACTGCACCCAGAACCGTTCACCGTGGTGGCCAGCAAAGGCTCGGGCATCAAGAACTTTGACGATCTAGCAGGCAAGCGGGTCTCTGTAGGTAACCCGGGGTCTGGCCAGCGTGCGACAGCCGAAGTGCTGATGGACGAAATGGGCTGGACCTTGGATAAGTTCTCTTTGGCTGCCGAGCTTAAGGCTGCGGAGCAATCCCAAGCCCTGTGCGATGGCAACATTGATGCGTTCTTCTACACCGTGGGCCATCCATCCGGCTCTATCAAAGAGGCAACCACCTCCTGTGATAGTGTGCTGGTTAACGTCAATAATAAGGCGGCCAAAAAGCTGATTGAAGACAACCCGTACTACCGCAAAGCTGTTATTCCTGGCGGCATGTACCGTGGCTCTGATAACGACGTGACCACCTTTGGTGTGGCAGCGACGTTTGTATCTTCTACCAACGTACCAAACGAAGTAGTGTACGAAGTGGTCAAGGCGGTGTTTGAAAACTTTGACAGCTTCAAGCGCTTGCACCCTGCTTTCGCCAACCTGAAGAAGGAAGAAATGGTGTCTGACGCCTTGAGTGCCCCGCTGCACCCGGGCGCTGCCAAGTACTACAAAGAAGCTGGCCTGATCGATTAATTCGGTTACCGGCGAGTAGAGCAACTGCGGGCAACCTCTGCCCGCAGTTTTAATTTATCTTACCCTTTTCCTCTGACAGGACTCTGCTATGACCAATAGCGACCCGAGCGCCGGGGATCGTATCGATAAGCAGAAGGTTGAGGCGTTTCTTCAGACCGAATCCGGTGGAAGGGCTGCAACTGGGTCTGCCGCGATCATTCTTTTTGTTGTTCCTTTACTCTGGTCTCTTTTCCAGCTTTGGATAGCATCCCCACTACCGTACATTTTTGATTTTGGCTTGCTTAACTCTACAGAGTCACGCTCGATTCACCTTGCTTTCGCCTCATTTTTGGCATTTTCAGCGTTCCCCATGATTCGGGGTAAGCACGCGAACAAGGTGCCTATCTACGATTGGGTTTTAGCGTTGGCTGCCGCGTTTACAGCGTCGTATCTATACGTTTTTTATGACCAGCTGGCCACTCGTCCTGGCGCGCCTAATCTCCAAGACATTATTATCGCAATGGCCGGGTTGGTGTTGCTGTTGGAGGCAACGCGTCGTGCGCTGGGGCTCCCTCTAACGATTGTTGCAGGCGTATTCATTATTTACTCCTTGGCCGGCCCTTATATGCCAGCCGTTATTTCTCACAAGGGAGCGAGCCTGAGCAAACTGGCTTCGCACCAGTGGCTTGGCACTGAGGGTGTGTTTGGTGTCGCCCTGGGCGTATCAACCAGCTTTGTTTTCCTGTTCGTACTTTTTGGTGCCTTACTCGAGCGTGCCGGTGCCGGCAATTACTTCATTAAGGTAGCTTACGCAATGCTTGGCCACATGCGCGGCGGCCCGGCCAAAGCGGCAGTGGTTGCTAGCGGTCTTAGCGGCATTATTTCCGGCTCTTCCATCGCCAACGTGGTTACCACCGGCACCTTCACCATCCCGTTGATGAAGCGGGTCGGTTTTCCGGCCACCAAAGCCGGTGCCGTGGAAGTGGCGGCCTCTACCAATGGCCAGCTGACACCACCGATCATGGGCGCCGCAGCGTTTCTGATGGTCGAATACGTGGGCATTTCTTATCTAGAAGTGATCAAGCACGCGATTCTGCCCGCGATGATTTCTTATGTGGCACTTATCTACATCGTGCACCTAGAAGCCTGCAAGATGAATATGAAGGGCGTTGAGCGGCTGAACAAGCCGACTCTGGCCCAGCGCATGCTTGTTTGGGTAATGGTGCTTCTGGGGTTGAGCGCAGTGACCTTAGCGGTTTATTACGGTGTAGGCTGGATGAAAGACGTGTTTGGCAGCGCGGCTATGTGGGTACTCACGCCGTTGTTGCTGGCGGCCTATGTTGGGCTTGTCGGTTACGGGTCGCGCTTCCCAGAACTGGAAGAAGACGGCCCAGATTCTGTAATGGACGAGCTGCCACCGGTGGGGCCAACGGTAAAAACCGGTCTCTATTTCCTGTTGCCGGTGGTAGTGCTTGTGTGGTGCCTTACGGTTGAGCGCTTCTCGCCGCAGCTGTCGGCTTTCTGGGCCACGGTGTTCATGGTATTTATCATCATCACCCAGCGCCCTCTGAAAGCGTTTTTTAACGACCGAGGTAATTACCTGAGCGGTCTGAAACAGGGCGGGCTAGACCTTACCCAGTCACTGGTCACCGGCGCCCGCAACATGGTGGGCATTGGTGTGGCCACGGCAACTGCAGGTATTGTGGTGGGTACTGTAACTCTCACCGGCATTGGCCTGGTGATGACTCAATTTGTGGAGTTCATCTCCGGTGGCAATCTGCTGTTGATGCTAGGGTTTACGGCCGTTATCAGCCTGATCCTGGGTATGGGGCTACCCACCACGGCCAACTACATTGTAGTGTCTACCCTGATGGCGCCGGTCATTGTTAGCTTGGGCGCGGAAAATGGCCTGTTGGTGCCCTTGATCGCAGTGCATCTGTTCGTGTTCTATTTCGGCATACTCGCGGATGATACGCCGCCGGTGGGGCTCGCGGCCTACGCCGCCGCTGCTATTTCGGGGGCGGACCCGATACGAACGGGTATACAGGGCTTCACCTATGACATCCGAACCGCCATTCTGCCGTTCATGTTCATCTTCAATACTCAGTTATTGCTGATAGGGTTGACCGGTTGGTTTGACTTGTTAGTGACGGTGTTCAGCGCGGTGACCGCCATGTTGGTATTCTCAGCAGCCACCCAGGGTTTCTGGTTTACCAAAACCCGTTGGTGGGAAACCATTGGCCTGCTGCTGATTACCTTCACCCTGTTCCGTCCGGGCTTCTGGTGGGACGAAATATACCCGCCCACCAACGATCGCCCCGGTGCAGAGCTGTTGCAGCACGTAGACGAAGTGGCTGCAGATCAGCCCATCATTCTCCAGGCTTCTGGTATGTCGCTGTCGGGTGATGATGTATCCAAGTACCTGAAGCTGCCATTGCCTGCGGGCGACACGCCCGAGAAACGGCTGGCGGCAGCTGGGCTGGAAGTGTCAGCGGCGGGTGAGGTGATGAGCGTCGAGTTCGTTAACTTTGGCAGCGATGCAGAAAAAGCTGGGCTCAGTTTTGGCTGGACTATCGACATCGTGCAGGTGGAAAATCCACGCCCGCCAAAAGAGCTGATGTTTATTCCGGCGTTGCTCTTGCTCGGGCTGTTGGCCTTCGCACAGTTGCGGCGCAGGGCCGGTGAGGGCGAACGACCGGCCTTTGTCCCCTCGCGCTAATCTGGCGGGCACAATGTGCAAGCCCCTAAGCAATCCCCGGCATTAACCTGCCGGGGATTTTTCTGTTAAACTCCGCCCCACTCTTGGCACCGTGGTTTGTATCGCGGCGGCCATTCACACAAGTGGTCTTTGGTATAGATCACCGCTGAGCATCTCCCAGGAGCATTCCATGCCCGTAGTTACCCTGCCTGACGGCAGTCATCGCAGTTTTGCCCAACCCGTCAGCGTACACGATGTGGCGGCCGATATTGGCGCCGGTCTGGCAAAGGCGGCACTGGCGGGTAAAGTCGATGGCAGCCTGGTCGACACCAGTTACCTGATTGAACACGACGCCGAACTGGCCATCATCACCGAGCGCGACGCCGACGGCCTTGAGGTTATCCGCCACTCCACGGCCCACCTGTTGGCCATGGCGGTAAAAGAGCTGTTTCCGGAGGCCCAAGTGACTATCGGGCCGGTTATAGACGGCGGTTTTTACTACGATTTCAAGTACGACCGTCCCTTCACGAACGAAGATCTGGCGCGTATTGAAAAGCGCATGACGGAGCTGACCAAGCAGGACATTCCAGTGTCGCGCTCGGTGCTGTCGCGCAGCGAAGCCGTTGCGTTGTTCACCGAGATGGGTGAAGAGTACAAAGTTCGCATTATCGAAGACATTCCCGGGGAAGAAGATCTGTCTTTTTATCGCCAAGGTGATTTTATCGACCTGTGCCGTGGCCCTCATGTGCCTAGCACCGGCAAAATGAAAGCCTTCAAGCTGACTAAGGTGTCCGGCGCTTTCTGGCGTGGCGATACGGATAACGAACAGTTGCAGCGCGTGTACGGCACCGCTTGGGCTAACAAAAAAGACTTGAAAGCGCATCTGCACCGCATTGAAGAAGCCGAAAAGCGTGATCACCGCAAAGTGGGCAAAAAGCTGGGCTTGTTCCACATGCAGGAAGAAGCTCCGGGCATGGTGTTCTGGCATCCGGCGGGCTGGACCGTGTATCAGAAAATAGAGCAGTACATGCGAGATATCCTGCACCGACACGACTATCAGGAAATCAAGACACCCCAGATAGTGTCCCGCGAACTGTGGGAAAAGTCCGGCCACTGGGACAAGTTCAAAGAAAGCATGTTTACCACCGAGTCGGAAAAACACGACTTTGCTATCAAGCCGATGAATTGTCCGTGTCACATCCAGGTATTCAACCAAGGCCTGAAAAGCTATAAGGACCTGCCGCTGCGCTTGGCGGAATTCGGTTCCTGTCACCGAAACGAAGCCTCTGGTGCGCTGCACGGATTGATGCGCGTGCGTGGTTTTACCCAAGACGACGCCCACATCTTCTGTGAAGAAGATGCCGTTCAGCAGGAAGTGTCCAAGTTTATTGACCTGCTGCACGAGGTGTACAAAGATTTTGGCTTTACCGAGATTCTGTACAAGCTGTCCACTCGTCCGGAACAGCGCGTGGGCTCTGATGAAGTTTGGGACAAATCCGAAGCTGCACTTGAAGAGGCTCTGAACCGCGAAGGTGTCGATTGGGAGCTTTTACCGGGCGAAGGCGCGTTTTATGGCCCGAAAATCGAGTTTTCTTTGAAGGACTGTATCGGGCGGGTATGGCAGTGTGGCACTATTCAGGTAGACTTCTCCATGCCTGGCCGCCTTGGTGCGCAATACGTCGCGGATAACTCCGAACGTAAAACACCGGTGATGCTGCATCGAGCCGTACTTGGCTCGTTTGAGCGGTTTATTGGTATCCTGATTGAGGAGTACGAAGGCGCGTTCCCGACTTGGCTGGCTCCAACCCAGGTGGCAATTCTCAATATTACCGATAATCAGCGTGATTATTGTCAGAATCTGGCGAAAAAGTTGGATTCTTTAGGCTTTAGGGTTAATGCTGACTTGAGAAACGAGAAGATCGGCTTTAAAATCCGCGAGCATACTATTAACAAAGTTCCCTACCTTGTCGTTGTCGGTGATAAAGAAGTCGAGAACAACACCGTTGCGGTGAGAACCCGCAAAGGTAAAGATTTGGGAACCTTATCGCTCGAAGCGTTTGAGCAGCTTCTACAGGAAGATGTTGAGCGCAAGGGCAGAACCAAGATGGAGAATTAACTATTAAACAGCGAGCGAATCGGGGTGGGCGTACTCCAAAGGCACCGATTAATGAGAATATTGATGCAACTGAAGTCCGCCTGATCGATGCCGAAGGCAATCAGGTTGGGGTGGTTTCGATGGAAGACGCCCTCAAGATGGCAGAGGAGGCGACCCTGGATCTAGTTCAGGTTACAGATTCCGATCCGATCGTCTGTAAAATAATGGACTATGGCAAAAAAGTCTTCGATGAGAAAAAGGCGAAGGCAGCTGCCAAGAAGAAGCAGAAACAAACGCAAGTTAAAGAGCTTAAGTTCCGACCAGGAACTGAAGAAGGGGATTATCAGGTAAAACTACGCAACCTGGTACGTTTCCTTGAAGGCGGGGATCGCGGCAAAATCACTATCCGCTTCCGTGGCCGTGAGATGGCGCACCAAGAAATTGGTATGAAGCTCATGGAGCGAATTGAAGTAGATATTGACGCGCTGGCTCAGGTTGAAATGCGGCCGAAAATGGAAGGCCGTCAAATGACCATGATCGTGGCTCCCCGCAAAAAGAAGTGAATTTGATTCAGTGATGAATCCCCTGCCATAAGCGGGGGTTTTGTCGTTCAAGTTCATATTGATGTCATTAAAAACGAATGCGGAGTTTTAAAAATGCCTAAGATGAAAACGAAAAGTGGAGCGGCCAAGCGGTTCAAGAAAACCGCTACCGGCTTCAAGCACAAGTCAGCCTTCACCAGTCACATCCTGACCAAGAAGAGCCCTAAGCGTAAGCGTCAGCTGCGTGGTACTTCATTGGTTGCCAAGTCTGATGTGGCATCCGTAAAGCGTATGCTCGGAAAATAACGAGTACTGCACACACAACGGTTTAAAGGTAGAAGGATTATAGTATGGCTCGTGTTAAGCGTGGCGTGGTTGCACGTCGTCGTCACAAGAAGATTTTAAAGCAGGCCAAGGGTTACTACGGTGCTCGTAGCCGTGTATACCGCGTTGCCAAGCAAGCGGTTATCAAAGCCGGTCAGTATGCGTATCGCGACCGTCGTAACCGTAAGCGTACATTCCGCGCATTGTGGATTGCCCGTATCAACGCTGGTGCGCGTCTTAACGGTCTGTCATACAGCCGTTTGATCGCTGGTATGAAAAAGGCAAATGTTGAAATCGATCGTAAGGTTCTGGCAGATCTGGCCATGAACGAGAGGCAGGCATTTGCTGCTGTTGTTGAGACAGCCAAAGCATCTCTTTGATCGCTTAGTTCTTTCATCGATTACGAATCGATCCGGTGCCAGGTGCTGATCACATAGCGCAATAGGCACCGTTTAATAGGGGAAGGGCACGCTCTTCCCCTATTTTTGTTTCAAAATTTCAATTTTTGAAATTCTCACCTCTGGTTTGGAGCAGGGTCAATGGAAAACCTGGAGCAACTGGTTCAGGACGGTTTAACGGCGGTCGAAGAAGCCGACAGCTTGCAGGCGCTTGATCAAATTCGTGTGGAATACCTCGGTAAGAAAGGCGCTATTACCCAGCAGGCAAAAACCCTGGGTAAACTCTCAGCAGAGGAACGCCCTGCAGCCGGCCAGAAGATTAATGAGGCAAAAGGACAGGTTGAGCAGGCGATTAACGCCAAGCGTAGTGGCCTCGAGAGAATCGCCATTGAGCAAAAGCTTGCCAGTGAGTCTATTGATGTAAGCCTGCCCGGTCGCGGTCAGGATCTTGGTGGTTTGCACCCGGTTACCCGCACACTTCAGCGTATCGAAGAGTTCTTTTCTCGCGCCGGCTACACCGTAGAGCAGGGGCCGGAGATTGAGGACGACTATCACAACTTCGAAGCGCTCAATATCCCCGGCCACCACCCGGCCAGGGCCATGCACGATACCTTCTATTTTAATCCAGGTACGTTGCTACGCACCCACACCTCGCCGGTTCAGATCCGTACTATGGAAGCCGCAAAGCCTCCGTTTCGCATGATCTGCCCTGGGCGGGTTTACCGCTGCGATTCCGACATGACCCACACACCTATGTTCCACCAGGTTGAAGGGTTACTGGTTGAGAAAAATGTCAGCTTTGCGGATCTGAAAAGCACGGTTGAAGAGTTCCTGCGTGTGTTTTTCGAGCGCGATCTTCAGGTACGTTTCCGCCCGTCTTACTTCCCGTTTACCGAACCCTCTGCGGAGGTGGATATCGAGTGGGGCCGCGAGGCGGATGGCAGCATAAAGTGGCTGGAAGTTATGGGGTGCGGCATGGTGCATCCGAAAGTGTTTGGATACTGCGGTATTGATGCCGAGGAGTATCGCGGCTTTGCATTTGGCATGGGTGCCGAGCGCTTGGCCATGCTCCGCTACGGCGTAAATGATCTGCGCATGTTCTTTGAGAACGACCTGCGTTTTTTACGTCAGTTCCGTTAATACGACGTTTCACGGCATCCAAATCGATAGTCGAAACCGCATCAGGACAAGGCAATAACCATGAAATTCAGTGAGCAGTGGCTGCGCGAGTGGGTTAACCCGAAAATCACCTCTCAGGAGTTGATGGATCAGATTACGATGGCAGGGCTGGAAGTAGATGGCTTCGAGCCTGTGGCCGGTAAGTTTCAAGGCGTGGTGGTTGGCGAGGTTCAATCGGTTGAGCCTCACCCAGACGCCGACAAGCTGCGTGTATGTCAGGTTAGTGATGGCAGCCAGACGGTTCAGATTGTGTGCGGGGCCCCCAACGTTCGTGAGGGGCTGAAGGTGCCTTTTGCCGTGGTTGGCGCTGTGCTGCCCGGCGATTTCAAAATTCGCAAAGCCGAACTTCGTGGCCAGCCTTCTGAAGGCATGCTGTGCTCTGAATCCGAGTTGGGGTTGTCTGATAGCCACGAAGGCCTCATGGAATTGCCTGCTGATGCTCCGGTGGGTGCCGCGCTAACTGATTATCTTAAGCTTAACGATGTCGCCATTGATGTGGACCTAACCCCCAATCGGAGTGACTGCCTCTCCCTTAAAGGTATTGCCCGCGAAGTCGCTGTTCTGAATAGCCTGGTTCCCGAGGGGCCGCAGATTGATCCCGTTGAAGCCGTACACTCAGAAGTACCTGATATTCGTGTTGATGCGCCCGAGGGCTGCCCGCGATATCTGGCCCGCATACTTCGCAACGTAAACCTGCAAGCTGAGACGCCTCTGTGGATGCAGGAAAAACTTCGCCGTTCTGGGATTCGGTCGATTGATGCGGCGGTGGATGTGACCAACTACGTAATGTTGGAACTGGGTCAGCCCATGCATGCGTTTGATCGTGATGAGATCACCACGGGTATTGTGGTGCGCATGGCAAAGCCGGCGGAAAAGCTGGTGCTACTGGATGGCCAGGAAGTTGAGTTGACTGAAAAAACGTTGGTGATTGCCGATCATGAAAAGCCCATTGCGATCGCCGGCATTATGGGTGGCGAGCATTCAGGCGTTAGCGAAAAAACCCGCGACTTGGTGCTCGAGTCTGCCTATTTTGAGCCGATTTCTCTCGCAGGCCAAGCCCGCCATTATGGCTTGCACACAGATGCCTCCCATCGCTTCGAGCGCGGCGTGGACTATGAGCTTTCCCGCGACGCTATGGAGCGCGCCACAGGATTGTTGATGGAGATCGTAGGCGGCGAGCCAGGCGAAATTGTTGAAGTGGCCAGTGCAGAGCATCTGCCGAAAGAGCGCACAATTAATTTTCGCTCGCAGCGACTTGCCGATGTGTTGGGCCTAGAAATTGATCGCACCACGGTTGAGGAAATTCTGACCCGGCTAGGCTTGCGCGTCGATAAATTGCTTAAGGATGGTTGGCGCATTCTTGTACCCAGCTTTCGCCCTGATATTTCGATCGAAGAGGATCTGATAGAAGAGGTGGGTCGCATCTATGGTTACAACAACTTGCCGATTACTGAACCGACTGGTGCCTTGGGCCTCAGGCTAAATGACGAAGCGACTCGTCCATTGTCGGCTATACAGAATTATTTTGTGTCTCATGGCTACCAAGAAGCAATCACTTACAGCTTTGTGGATCCGAAGGTGCAAACCCAGGTAGACCCAGAGCGTGAAGGGATTGCATTGGCAAACCCGATCTCGTCAGACCTGTCCGTTATGCGGACGAGCCTTTGGAGTGGCCTGCTGAAAACGGTCGCCCACAACCAAAATCGACAGCAGCCGCGCATTCGCCTGTTCGAAACAGGTTTGCGCTTTCTGCAGGACGATCAGCGTATTGATCAGCAACCCATGTTGGCAGGCGTGGTTGTAGGTCCACAATATTCTGAAAACTGGGTGAACGGTCGCAGAAATGCGGATTTCTTTGACGTAAAAGGGGAGTTGGAAGGGCTCTTCAGTTTGCTGGGCATTGAAATCGGGTTTATTGGCAGCCGACATCCGGCGCTGCATCCAGGCCAAACCGCAGAGCTGCTGCGGGATGGCGAACATGTTGGATGGCTGGGTACGCTGCACCCACAAGTTCAGAAAAATCTTGAACTTAATGGCACTATCCTGATGTTTGAGCTATCCTTGAATTCGATCGTTACTGGATATGTGCCTAATTTCAAAGAAATTTCGAAATTCCCCGAAGTTCGTCGAGATTTGGCAATTATTATTGGTGGCGATGTCGCGTTTGCCGACGTAGAGCGTATAGCCCGAAAACATGCTGGCGAGCGCCTGACCGCGTTGCGTGCGTTCGATGTCTATGAAGGAGAGAGTCTTGGCGAGGGTAACCGAAGCCTAGCGCTTAGCCTGTTCTGGCAGCATCCTGAACGTACGTTGAATGAAGATGAAGTGCATTCGCTCTTCAACGGTGTTATCGATGCACTGAAGGACGAGTTGGGGGCAACACTAAGGAGTTGAGAGATGGCGGCTTTGACGAAAGCGGAAATGGCGGAGCGCTTGTACGAGGAATTGGGCCTGAACAAACGCGAAGCCAAGGAAATGGTGGAAGCTTTCTTCGACGAGATCAGAGGCGCACTCAGCCACAACGAGCAAGTGAAATTGTCGGGTTTCGGCAACTTCGATCTGCGTGATAAAAAGCAGCGTCCGGGGCGAAACCCAAAAACCGGTGAAGAGATTCCGATAAGTGCACGACGTGTTGTTACATTTCGCCCGGGACAGAAACTGAAACAGAAAGTAGAAACGTATGTTGGAACCCAGTCATAACAACGAACTCCCCGCTATTCCCGGGAAGCGCTACTTCACGATAGGTGAGGTTGCGGAGCTGTGCGCAGTTAAGGCTCACGTTCTGCGCTATTGGGAGCAGGAGTTTTCGCAGCTATCACCGGTAAAACGCCGGGGTAACCGCCGCTATTACCAGCGTGCTGATGTGATTACCATCCGCCAGATACGCAGTTTGCTGTACGAGCAAGGTTATACCATTGGCGGTGCCAAGCAAAAGCTGAGCAGCCATGAAATAAAAGATGACACGACTCAGTACAAGCAGCTTATCCGACAGATGATCAGTGAACTCGAAGAGGTTCTGGACGTACTTAACGCGCCAGCAAAATAAGCAGCCTCTTCAAACAAAAAAACCGAAGCGATTCCCCGTCACTTCGGCTTTTTTGTGTCTGAATTAACCTACTCTCATCAGAGGCTCGGTGTTGCGCTTGGAGCTGCCAGAGAAGTGGTTAGCCGGTTACTTTTCACCGGCCGTAATCGCTTTCGGCGTAATTTCTACATAAAGCGTCATAATGTTGTTTTCAACAAGCTCATCGATATGTTTCATCAGCGATGATAGGTGCACCTCAGCCGCTGCCTCTTCCGATTGGCCAAATTTGCAATCGAAGCCCCAATATATTGCATCGGAAGGTAGGGGTTTTTTACGTTCTTTTTTCAGGAATTTTCTGATGTCGTGCTTCACCGAGTCGACGACGCGAGGCACTTTTATTTTCGGATGGTCTAGCTTAAAGGTCTTTTTCATTGGGATCCTACTGGGATGGGCTACCACTGTTTGCTGGAGAGTTTCTAACTATTTGCTGGAGAGTTTCTAATGGCACGCAGTGTAAATTTTAAAGGTGGATTCTACCATGAATTCGTAGGGCGCTCCGGCGCTGGTATGCAGCGCCGGAGGCAAACAGACTAGTGCCCCCGGCTTTTGGGTATTGCGAGTAAGGTATGCGGCTTACCAGTCAGTGACGGACTTTACCTCCAAGAATTCTTCCAGGCCCCAGACGCCGCCTTCACGACTGCCATTACCCGATTGTTTCATGCCGCCGAATGGGAAGCCGGCCGATCCAGACTTGCCGTTGACTTCCACCATGCCAGACCTGACCTGCCTAGCGAGCCTTCGTGCTCTTTCTTTGTCAGCGGTCTGGATGAAGTTGGTTAACCCATAGAGAGTGTCGTTAGCCAGTTCCACAGCCTCCTCTTCGGTTTCAAAAGGTGTGATGGCCAAAACCGGGCCGAAGATCTCTTCGCTCCAGATTGTCATGCCGGGTGTAACATCAGCAAAAACCGTTGGTTTCACGAAATAGCCCTTTTCAAAACCTTCTGGTCGCCCTTCACCGCCGGCAACCAGCGTGGCACCTTCCTCTATGCCCTTTTTAATCAGCGCCTGAACCTTCAGGAACTGTTGCTCGGAGACCACCGGCCCAATATGCCGGCCTTCGGTACCTGCGTGGCCCACGTCGGTTTTGCTGGCAATCATCGCTGCGGTTTCAACGGCCTGCTTATAAATAGACTTTTCCACCAGCATTCGCGTGGGTGCGTTACAGGACTGGCCCGAGTTAACGAAGCAGTGGCGAACGCCCCGGGTCACGGCTTTTTCATCGGCATCTGCAAAGATGATATTAGCGCCTTTGCCGCCTAACTCCAGACCAACCCGCTTCATGGTATCCGCCGCTGCAATTGTAATTGCTTTGCCGGCACGGGTTGAGCCGGTAAAACTGACCAGATCAATGTCCGGATGCTCGGAGAGTTGCGAGCCCACGCCTGCACCGTCGCCGTTAATCAAGTTGAAAACGCCATCCGGGAAGCCCGAGCTATCGATCATCTCTGTTAAAAGCATGGCGGATAACGGCGAAATCTCAGATGGCTTGAGAACCACTGTGCATCCCGTGGCAAGCGCAGGGGCTACCTTCAGCATCACCTGGTTCATCGGCCAGTTCCAAGGTGTTATCAGCGCACAGACGCCCACTGGCTCGTGCACAATGATGTTATCTGGCGCGTGATCGCCAAGCGGATGCTCAAAGTTGAAAGATTTTAGCGCGCGGATGGTGTTTTTTAGATGGGCCGCGCCGGCACCAACCTGTGCGCTTCTCGCAAGATCAATGGGGGCGCCCATTTCTCGGCTGATGGTTTGAGCCATTTCTTCTGCACGCGCTTTGTAGGTTTCGAGCAAGCGCTCCAGCAGCTCAATACGTTGCTCTTTGGTCGATGCCGCCCAAGCCGGGAGTGCTTTTTTTGCAGCCCCGACAGCGTTGTCCGTATCGGCCTGTGCGCCTAGGGTAATCGTGGAAAAGCCCTTCTCATCAGAGGGGTTGATAACCTCAAGCGTCTGGGCTCCCACAGGCGTGACCCACTTCCCATTGATGTAAAACTTGGTTGAATCCATTGCGGCTCCGCTCTTTTTAGGAATTTGAATCATGATAACAGAGTCGTTGGCGCTCTATCTGCGAGTGTCGTTGTCTGGATACGGAGTGTTGGCGGTTACGAGTGTTTTTTGGTTTCCTGCCACTTTTTCGGGGATGCTCCGGCTTCCTGCAAAAAAAAGTGATTAAAGGAGCTTTGCTCTTTGAAACCGAGTAACTGACTGATCTGCAAAATGCTCAAGTTTGAATACTTTAAATAATCCTGCGCATGACCCAATCGAACCTCGGCCAGCAGATGTTGATAACTTGTGCCATGTTGCTTCAGTTGCCGCTGTAAACCGCGCTCGCTTTGCCCCAATATGGATGCGATCTGTGCCAGTTTTGGGCTGTTCGTCAGGCTTCTTTTAAGCTCATTTTTCACCTGCTCAACGACGTGTCGGGAGTCCATTGCCGTGACCGATGGGCGGGCTATGTGCTGCAGCGGCCACGACAGTACATCTGCCGCTATCATGATGCTGTTATAGCTTTGGCTGAATTTGCACTGAGCTCGGAACCCCTGTTGGTACTCTAAGGCCCGGTAATCCGACGGCCTTGGGTGCACAAAACAAACCTCCATCATTGGAATCAAACGCCCTGTCAGCTGCTCGGCCAGATGAATAATGCCGGCAAGCACGCTCTCGCACACCAGCCCCGCATGTTGCCCGATCTTTATCCCCAGGTGCGCATCCTGTAACAGATGGCTCGCACTGAGCACTAGCCGGAAATACTCCTCTATCGCTATTTTTTCCGG